>JAXHUH010000109.1:0-35053 GCA_034211175.1 Actinomycetota bacterium | reverse complement strand
GTCCCCTCCCGGCGGGGCAGGCCCAGCGCCGCCTCGGGGCGGGCGAGGGCGATGCCGAGCACCGCGAGCGCCGCGAGCGAGAGCCCGATCGGGACGTGGCGGCGCCACCCGGTGCCGCGGCCGGGCTCGCTCCGGCCCGCGGCGAGCGCGGCGGCGGCATCCGCCCGGCGACGGACGAGGACCACGTACCCGGCGGTGAGCGCGGCCACGACGGCCAGCGACTGCAGCGCGACGGACCAGTCGAGCGACATCAACGCCTCCGGTACGCGGTCGTGGCGACAAGCGCAACGAGCGCATCCACCAGGTCGTCGGCGGTGGAGACGTCGTGGAGGTGGACGCCGGCCGATCGGGTCCCGGTGAGGATCGCCTGCTCGCGGGCGACGACCTCGGCGTGGTAGCGCCGCCGGAAGCCCGCCTCGCTCGTGTCCACGAGCACCTGGTCGCCGGTCTCGGCGTCCTCGACGGCGAGCAGGCCGACGTCGGGGATGACCGACTCGGCGGGGTCGGAGAAGCGGACGGCGACGACGTCGTGGCGCTCGGCCAGCTGGCCCAGGACCTGCTCCCAGCCGGGCTCGGTGATGAAGTCGCTGAGGACCACGACGACCGAACGCCGCCGGATCGTGTCGCGCGCGAGGCGGAGCACGGCGCCGAGGTCGGTGGCGCCGGTCGGCTCGGGCGATGGTCGGAGCAGCTCGTGGGTGATGCGCAGCACGTGGTCGCGGCCACCGCTGGCGGGCACGACCCGGGGCGCGGCGGCGTCCCACACCACTGCGCCCACCCGGTTGCCGCTACGGGTGAGCATGCGGGCCAGGACCGTGGTCACGTCGACGAGGACGTCGCCCTTCGTGCGTTGCGGTGGGCCGATCGTCATCGACGCGGTCCGGTCGGCGACCAGCCAGGCGGTCACCTCCCGGTCTTCCAGGAACTCGCGCACGTACGGCGTGTCCATGCGGGCGGTGACGTTCCAGTCGATGTGGCGCACGTCGTCGGTGGCCGTGTACTCCCGCAGGTCGGCGACGTCGACGCCGATGCCGCGGGACGCGCTGCGGTGGTTGCCCTGGAGGATCCCGTCGAGGCGCCGCACGACCTGCCACTCGAGGCGACCGAGCAGGCGCTCGGCCCGCGCCGGTGCAGCGACGCGGCGGGCGGCGTCGGCCACGGTCGGGGGCGGCGCGTCGCCGTTCGCCGACGCCGCCACGGGTGCGGTCGGCCGGGTCGTCATGCGCGGCCGTCAGCGGGCATGGAGGGTCACCTCGGGCAGCGGGAGCCGGGAGAGCACGAGCTGGAGCACGTGGTCGGCGGTGAACCCCTCGGCCAACGCCTCGAACGACAGCACGAGGCGGTGGCGCAGGACGTCGACGGCGAGGTCGCGCACGTCCTGGGCGAGGACGTAGTCGCGGCCGCGCACGAAGGCGAGAGCGCGGGCGGCGAGCACGAGGTTGATCGACGCCCGTGGGCTGGCGCCGAACCGGAGGAAGCGCTCGAGCTCGCCGAGGCCGACCGTCGCCGGCTCGCGGGTGGCGGTCACCATGGCGACGGCGTAGCGGATGATGGCGGGGTCGACGTAGACCCGGGCGGCAGCGTGCTGTAGCTCGACGAGCCGCTCGGCGTCGAGCACCCGGCGGGCGGCCTCGAGCGAGCCGATCATCCGCTCGACGATGACGAACTCCTCGTCGGGTGACGGGTACCCGACGACGACCTTCATCATGAACCGGTCGACCTGCGCCTCCGGGAGCGGGTAGGTGCCCTCGGACTCGATCGGGTTCTGGGTGGCCATGACCAGGAACGGGTCGTCGACCGCGAACGTCTCGCGGCCGATGGTCACCTGGCGCTCGGCCATCACCTCCAGCAGTGCGCTCTGCACCTTGGCCGGCGCCCGGTTGATCTCGTCGGCGAGGAGCAGGTTGGTGAACACCGGGCCCATCGACGTCTGGAACTCACCCGTGCGCTGGTTGTAGATGCGGGTGCCGACCAGGTCGGCGGGCACGAGGTCGGGGGTGAACTGGACCCGCTTCACGTCGCAGCCGAGGGTCGCGGCCAGTGCCTTGATCGCCATCGTCTTGGCCAGGCCGGGCACCCCCTCGACCAGGATGTGGCCGCGGGCGAGCAGCGCGACGATCATCCGCTCGAGGAGGCCGTCCTGGCCGACGATCGTCTTCTTCACCTCGTAGAGCACCTGCTCCGTCAGCGGGTGCGCGTCGGCGGGGGCGGCGCCGCCCACCGGCGTGTAGCCGGTTGGGCCATGGCCGGGGCCGGGGAGGTCGGTCATGTCGGGCAGCTCCGGTGGTCGGTGGGGGGCGTGGGGCTCGTGCGGGTGCGGATCGCGGGTGCTCATCGGGCCGGGGCACCGCCATCGGCCGCGCCCGAGGCGGTGCCGATGGGGACGGCGAAGCCGATGCCGACGAAGTAGCCGACGTCGGACGGGTCGGCGAGTGCGGTGACGATGCCGACGACGGCGCCGTTCGCGTCGATCAGTGGTCCGCCCGAGCTGCCGGGGTTCACGGCGGCGTCGAACTGGATGAGGTCGTCGAGCCTCGCCCCGCCGTCCGGTGTCGGGATCGAGCGGCCCAGGCCGGACACGACCCCGGCGGTGAACGAGCCGCTCAGGCCGAGCGGATGGCCGACGGTGAACACGTCGTCGCCGACCGCCAAGCCGCCGCCGAGCACCGCGGGAACGATGAGCTGGCCGGCGGACGCGGTCCGCAGGACCGCGATGTCGCTCGTCGGATCGGACGAGATCACCTCGGCGGCGGCGTCGACGCCGTCGGGGAACGTGACGGTGATCGACGTCGCCCCGTCGACGACGTGGTTGGCGGTGAGGATCTGGCCGTCCTCGGTGATCACCACCCCGGTGCCGATCGAGCGGGCCGGCCCGGACCCTGTCCCGTCCGGGGTCTGTTCGTCCGGTGTCTGCTCGTCCGGCACCGCTCCCTCGGGGTCGGTGGCGATGTCGCCGGTCGTGGCGTCGCCGCCGACCCTGATGAAGACGACGGAGGCGAGCACGGCGCCGTACACGTCGGTGGGGTCGGGAACCGTGCCCAGCCGGTCGTCGAGTGCTGCCGCGACGGCTTCGTCGACCCGGGTGTCGGCGTCGTCACCGGCCGACACGTCGTCGTCGGCCGTGGCCAGCGTGAGCGCCGATCCGGCGAGGGCGGCGAGCGCACACAACCCCGTGACGGCGACCACCCGGGCCCGCGTCGACCACGTCCTCGGGTCGAACCGCCCGCCCGGGCGCTCGTCGGTCGGCGGTCCGTCACCGGCGTCGGAGGGCGTGGGGTTCGGTCCCGGTGCTGCGTCGCCGACGATGGCCGCGAGGGCGGTCGCTCCGTCACGTCCGCCGATCGCGCCCCGTCTCCCGGCCCGGGCGTCGCCGTGGCCGTCGGTGCCGACGTGGCCCGGCGCGTGGGGTCCCGTCACACCCGTCGTCGGGGTGGCCGGTGCGCTCGGCGGGTGCAGGAGGCTGGGGGAAGGCCCGGTCGGTCCGGCCACCGGCGCATCGGCGCGGGGTGATCCCCCCGGGTGCGGCGACGCCTCGTCGGACGGCTCCGGGTCGGCGGGCGAGGTCCCGCCGAGCAACCGGACCGGGAGCTCGTCGGTGCGGCCCGGGGCGCCGGCGTGCCCGCGTCGCGGTCCGAACCGCCTCGTTCGCCGGTCCCTCACGACGAGGTGCCCGCTGTCGTCGGCGGGACGCGACGCCGACCGCGCGACGGGTCACGGTCGGATGCGCGTCGGTCGGGGGTGCCTCGGACCATGGGCCGCTCCTGCAGGTCGAACCCTCGGTCTAGTCATGAGAGCTGAGAGTTCGCTGAGAGCGGCCTGGCAGATCGCCGGTCGCGGCCGTGACCGTTGCCGCAGCGCCGGGGGGCGGCGCGGTCAGCGGAGGACGTCGTCCGCCGGGAGGATCTCGCCCGATGGCGACCCGATGTCGAACGACCACCGCAGGTCGTAGGGCGCGGCGCCGAGCTCGACGGACACGCGGTCGCCGTCCTCGAACGGGTCCCTCGCCACGAGGATGGTGGCGTTGTCGGCGGCGAGCAGTGCGCGGCCCCGGTCCTCCCAGCGCTGCACCGGGTGGGTGTAGCTCTCGGCCGTGATCCGGCAGTGGGCGACCCGCCGACCGTCGACGTCGATGCCGGAGGAGGTCACGTCGACCGCGTCGTCGGGCAGCAGCACGAGGATCGGCAGCCCCGTCGGTGGCGAGTACCCGGGGCACGCGGTCACCGGGTCCGGTAGCTCGTTGCCCGGGTACTCGCGCAGCGGCACGACCGAGCCGTCGCCCGGCCACACGACCGGCTCGTCGGTCCCGGCGCGGTCGGGATCGATGCCCCGCACCACGTCGAGCGTGGCCGCCGCCCGGATGTCGCCGGCGTCGTCGTCGCGGTGGGCGCCGTAGCCGACCGACTCGAGGTCGGGGCGCAGGATCCCGATGGCATGGAACGGGCCGGCCATCCACAGCTCGACGAACGCCTCGTCGGTGCGCGACGCCGCGCCGGTGCCGGCGACGTTGCCGTTGGCGCCGGCGATCGCGCCGCCGAGCGTCGCTCCCGGCAGGTCCGGGTCCTCCTCGTGGCTCACGACGTCGTTGTCCACGAGGTAGCGGCTGTGGGCGAGCGCGTCGGCGCTCCAGGTCGCGTTCTCCTCCACCGGGGCCAGGCCGGCCGAGGCGCGATAGGCGTTCACGGTGCCGAGCCAACCATCCGACGCGCCCGTGCGGGCCAGCGCGCCGCTCGCGGTGACGAGCACGGCGAGCACGGCCGCGGGCAGCGTGATGAGCAGGGGTGGTCGGCGAGCCACGTGGCCTCCGGTGCCGTCCCGGCGACCCGGGCGGGAAGCGGGCCCGGCGCGGGGACGACGATCGATGGGACCCTACCTTAACGTATCCGTAATCTACGTAACAATATCGACACGGATGAAGATCGCCCGCCCGTGGAACCGGGGTGTGAGGCCCCGGCGGGCGCGGTGCCGATACCATCTCGGCCCATGGACCGACCGCCCCCGGACCCCGCCAAGCTGCTCGCCCACTGGATGGAGTGGGAGCGCGGCGAGACGCCGCCCGGGCGGACGCTGGCCAACCTGAAGACCGGCGGTCTCCGCCAGGTCCTCGAGCAGATGGCCGGGGTCCCCGTCTCCGAGCCGTGAGCGCCCGTCCCGACGGCCGGAGCCGCAGGTGAGGGTGCGCGGCGGCGCGCAGCGCATCCCCCGGCCGGCCGACGCGACCCCCGGGGGCCCACCGCCGTGGGGCGCCGTGCCGGAGTCCGGCCGCGCCGTCGACCTCGACGAGGTGTGCGACCGGGTCGCGGCGCGCGGCTCGGGCAACCTCGTCGTGCGCCCGGTCGCCGGGGCCCGCCCCTCCGCCGTCCTCGTCGCCATGTACGAGGACGAGGCCGCCGACGGTGCGCCGACCATCGTGCTCACCCGCCGTCCCTGGCACATCCGCACCCACGCCGGTGAGGTCTGCTTCCCCGGCGGGCGGGCCGAGGAGATCGACGGCGGCCCGGTCGACACCGCGCTGCGGGAGGCCGACGAGGAGATCTCGCTCGAACCCTCGCTCGTCGAGGTCGTCGGCGAGCTCGACCACCTCGCCACCGTGTCCTCCGGCGCCGAGATCGTGCCGGTCGTCGCCCGTCTCACCCGCCCGCCCCGGCTCGAGGCCGACCGCACCGAGGTCGACGCCATCCTCCGGGTGCCGATGGCCGAGCTCCTGCTGGACGAGGTGTGGCGCGAGGAGCGCTGGTGCTTCGGGGGCGTCGAGCGGGACATGGCGTTCTTCGAGCTCGTCGGCGACACGGTCTGGGGCGCCACCGCCCGCATGCTGCGCCAGCTGCTGGCCATCGCCACCGGGGTCGAGGAATGACGGACGCGTCCGCCGGCGAGCCCGCATCCGGCGGCGACACCGGGCCCACCGGCGAGACCATGCCGACCGGCGCCGGGTACCACATGACGCCCGACGAGTTCCGGGCCCGCGGCGCGGCGGTCGTCGAGCGCATCGCCCGCTACATGGAGGAGGTCGGTGACCTCCCCGTCGCGTCGCGGGTCGCTCCCGGTGAGATCCGCCGACGCCTGCCCGCCCACCCGCCCACCGACCCCGAGCCGTTCGCCGACGTGCTGGCCGACGTCGACCGCGTGGTCCTCGACGGGCTGACCCACTGGCAGTCGCCCGGCTTCTTCGGCTACTTCCCGGCCAACGCGTCCGGTCCGTCGATCCTCGGTGAGCTGCTCTCGGCCGGCTTCGGCGTGCAGGGGATGCTGTGGTCGACGAGCCCGGCGTGCACCGAGCTCGAGCAGCACGTCCTCGACTGGATGCTCGAGCTGTGCGACCTCCCGCCCCGCTTCCGCTCCGACGGCGCCGGTGGCGGGGTCATCCAGGACTCCGCGTCGAGCGCGACGCTCGTGTCGATGCTCGCGGCCCGCCACCGGGCCGGCGCCCCGTTCGACCGTCTGGTGGCCTACACCTCGACCGAGGGCCACTCCTCGATCGACAAGGGGGCCCGGATCGCCGGGATCGGCCACCTGCGCAAGGTGGGCACCGACGACACGCTCGCCCTCGACCCGGCCGCCCTCGACGCCGCCATGGCCGCCGACCGCGACGCCGGGCTGGTCCCGTTCCACGTGACCGCCACCGTCGGCACGACCTCGACAACGGCGATCGACCCGGTCGCCGCCGTGGCCCGGGTCGCCCGGCGCCACGGGGCCTGGCTCCACGTCGACGGCGCACTGGCGGGGGCCGCGGCGGTGGCCCCCGAGCTGCGGTTCGTCAACGACGGTCTCGACGGCGCCGACAGCTACTGCTTCAACCCCCACAAGTGGCTGTTCACGAACTTCGACTGCAACTGCTTCTGGGTGGCCGACCGCGGCCCGCTGCTCGAGGCGTTGAGCATCCTGCCGGAGTACCTGCGCAACGCCGCGACCGAGTCGGGCGAGGTCGTCGACTACCGCGACTGGCAGATCCCGCTCGGTCGCCGGTTCCGGGCGCTCAAGCTGTGGTTCGTCATCCGCCACTACGGCGCCACCGGGCTCGCCCACCACGTCCGCGAGCACGTCGGGTGGGCCGCCGAGCTCGCCGAGCGGCTCGCCGCCCATCCGAAGCTGGTCCTCGCCGCGCCCCACCCGCTGAACCTGGTGTGCTTCCGCCACGTCGACGGCGACGACGCCACCCGGGCGCTGATGGCGGCGCTCAACGCGACGGGCCGCGTGTTCCTGACCCACACGACCGTGCACGGTCGTTTCGTGGTCCGGGTGTCGATCGGGGCCACGGCGACGCGCCACCACCACGTCGTGTCCCTCGCCGACGCCATCGACGAGCTGGCCTGAGCCCGCGGGTCGCCCCGCGACACGATGTCCGGGTGCCGCCGGGCCCATCGGGGCTAGCCTCACGCCATGCCGACGTTGTCCTTCGAGGGCGACTCCCACGCCGACCTGGTCGCACAGGTGCGCCGGTGGTTGGAGTCGGTGGGGGAGCCGGTGCCCGCCGCCGAGGCGCCCGAACCTCGCCTCAGCCCCGCCGAGGCGATCGAGCAGGGGGCGACCCTGACCAAGGACGCCCTGCGCCTCGTCGCCCAGTCCGCGCCCGAGCCGGTGGCCCAGCACGAGCTGTTCAAGGCCCTGACCGACATGGGCTACCGGGCCACCGATGCCACCCGGACCGCCCTGGTCGAGGGCCTCGACAGCGTCGCCGAGCTGACCGGCGAGGCCGTCGTCCGCCGCGCCGCCGAGGCCGGCCGGTCCGCGGTCTACGAGATGAACATCAACGTCGCACGCGAGGTCCTCAAGCGGCTCTCCGGCGCCTGAGCGGTCCTCCGGAGGCCGGCCGCGGCGCCGCTCCCGTGCGCCGGCCGGCGCCCCTGCGTCCGCTACTCTGAGCGGCGGTCGGGGTCGTTGGGAAGGGGCCGATGATGGCTGAGATCGAGATCGGCATGGGCAAGTCCGGTCGTCGGGCGTACGGGTTCGACGACATCGCGATCGTCCCGAGCCGCCGCACCCGGGACCCCGAGGACGTCGACATCAGCTGGGAGATCGACGCCTACCGCTTCGACCTGCCGATCATGGCGTCGGCGATGGACGGCGTCGTGAGCCCGGCCACCGCGATCCGCATGGGTGAGCTCGGCGGGCTCGGGACGCTCAACCTCGAGGGCCTGTGGACCCGCTACGAGGACCCGGAGCCCTACCTCGAGGAGATCGCCGAGCTCGACGCCGAGAAGGCGACCCGGCGGATGCAGGAGATCTACACCGAGCCGATCCAGCTCGAGCTCGTGACCGAGCGGATCCGCCAGATCAACGAGGCCGGCGTCACCTCGTGCGCCGCGGTCACCCCGCAGCGGGCCGAGTGGATGCTGCCGGCGATCCAGAAGGCCGAGCTCGACCTGCTCGTCATCCAGGGCACGGTGGTCTCCGCCGAGCACGTCTCGAAGGCGGCCGAGCCGCTCAACCTGAAGACGTTCGTGCGCCGCATGCAGACCCCGGTCATCGTCGGTGGCTGCGCCAGCTACCTCGCCGCCCTCCACCTGATGCGCACCGGTGCCGCCGGCATCCTCGTGGGTGTCGGGCCGGGCCACGCCTGCACGACGCGGGGTGTCCTCGGCATCGGCGTCCCCCAGGCGACGGCGATCGCCGACGCCCGTGCCGCCCGGATGCGCCACCTCGACGAGACCGGCGTCTACGTCCACGTCATCGCCGACGGTGGCATGGCCACCGGCGGCGACGTCGCCAAGGCCGTCGTGTGCGGCGCCGACGCCGTGATGGTCGGCTCGCCGCTGGCGGCCGCGAGCGAGGCGCCCGGCCGCGGTTGGCACTGGGGCATGGCCACCTTCCACCCGACGTTGCCGCGCGGCACGCGGGTGCGGACCACGACCCGGGGCACGCTCGAGGAGATCCTCGTCGGCCCGGCCAAGGAGAACGACGGCCGGCTCAACCTCGGTGGCGCGCTGCGCACCTCGATGGCCACCTGCGGCTACGAGACGCTGAAGGAGTTCCAGAAGGCGGAGATCATGGTCGCCCCCGCGCTGCAGACGGAGGGCAAGGCGCTCCAGCGCAGCCAGGCCGTCGGCATGGGTCGTTGAGCACAGCCGCCGAGGAGGCCGCGGCGCGGGCCGCGGCCGAGCACGACCTCGTCCTCGTCGTCGACTTCGGTGCGCAGTACGCGCAGCTGATCGCCCGGCGGGTGCGCGAGGCCCACGTCTACAGCGAGATCGTCCCCCACTCGATCTCGGCGGACGAGGTCGCCCGGCGCCGCCCGAAGGGCATCGTGTTGAGCGGCGGCCCGAAGTCGGTCCACGTCGAGGGTGCGCCGAGCATCGACCCGGCCATCTACGAGCTCGGCGTGCCGGTCCTCGGCATCTGCTACGGCGCCCAGCTGCTGGCCCAGCAGCTCGGCGGACGCGTCGCCCACACCGGGCGCGGCGAGTACGGGCGCACCGACCTCACCGTCCACGGCGACGGCGGGGTCCTGGCCCACGACCTGCCGACGACGCAGCCGGTGTGGATGAGCCACTTCGACTCGATCGCCGAGGCCCCCGAGGGCTTCGTCGTCACCGCATCGGCGCCCGACGCCCCGGTGGCCGCGCTCGAGGAGCGCGACCGGCGCTTCTACGGCGTGCAGTTCCACCCCGAGGTCGTGCACACGCCGCACGGCCAGCAGATGCTCGAGCGCTTCCTCCACGACGTGTGCGGGTGCGGTACCGACTGGACGATGTCGTCGGTGATCGAGTCGCAGATGGCGCTGGTGCGCGAGCAGGTCGGCGACGGGCGCGCCATCTGTGCCCTGAGCGGCGGGGTCGATTCTGCGGTGGCGGCGGCGCTGGTGCACCGGGCGATCGGTTCGCAGCTGACGTGTGTGTTCGTGGACACGGGCCTGATGCGCCTCGGCGAGGGCGACCAGGTCGTCGAGACGTTCCGCCGACACCAGGGCATCGAGCTCATCCACGTGCGAGCGGGCGATCGCTTCTTCGACGCGCTCGCCGGGGTCCTCGACCCCGAAGAGAAGCGAAAGTCGATCGGCGAGCTGTTCATCAGGGTGTTCGAGGACGCCCGCGGCGGGCTGACCGACGCCCGCCACCTCGTCCAGGGCACGCTCTACCCGGACGTGATCGAGTCGGGCACCGAGGACGCGGCCAAGATCAAGAGCCACCACAACGTCGGTGGCCTCCCCGAGGACATCGACTTCGACCTCGTCGAGCCGCTGCGCCTGCTGTTCAAGGACGAGGTGCGCAAGGTCGGCGAGGAGCTCGGGCTCCCCGAGGAGATCGTCTGGCGCCACCCGTTCCCCGGGCCCGGTCTCGGCGTGCGGATCATGGGCGAGGTGACCCCGGAGCGGGTCGACACGCTGCAGCGGGCCGACGCCATCGTCCGCGAGGAGATCAAGGCGTCGGGTCACGAGCGCGACGTGTGGCAGGCGTTCGCGGTGCTGCTGCCCGACGTGCGCACCGTCGGCGTCATGGGCGACGAGCGCACCTACGCCCACCCCGTCGTGATCCGCGCGGTCACGAGCGAGGACGCCATGACCGCGGACTGGGCCCGTCTCCCCGACGACGTGCTCGCCCGGATGTCGGGCCGGATCATCAACGAGGTCCCCGGGGTCAACCGGGTGGCGTACGACATCACGTCGAAGCCGCCGGGCACCATCGAGTGGGAATGACCCGCTGAGCTGACGAGTCCGAGCCGGCACGGGATGACCCCGCGCCGGATCCGCGTCGGCCCCGATCACCCGATCCACTCTCGAAGCGCGCGCGGAAAGCGCGCGCTCCGTGAGTGCCAGAAGCGGTGTTTCCGCTCTGTGACCTCAAACTCTCCTCACGCTGGGTAAATCGACCCACTACTCCGAGTGAAGTGCGCCCCGGGGACTGCCGATACCTCGTTCAGGCGTGGACACCGGGGCGGTTTGCGGATGTCCCGCCATGACGTGAGCGAGCGACCGGGGTTGCAGGAGCGGGGCACCCATGAAGTGGTTCTTGGGCGCGGCCGTGGCCGCGGTGATCGGAATAGCAGCGGCTGTGACACCGCTGGTGGTCGGTGCGTCCGACGACGGGTTGGCACCTGCCTCCCGTGTCGGGCGAGTGGTTGCCGACGCCGTGGGCACAGGTGCGGACGAGCGGCTCGTCGTCGAGCCGATGCCGGGTCAGTTCGACGCCGCCGTCGGTGCGGTGAACGACGCCGGCGGCTCGATCGTGCGCATCGTGGCCGGCGTGTTCGATGTCCTCGTCGACCGTGAGTCGGCCGAGGCCATCGCCGCCTCTCCTGCCGTACGGGCCGTGAACGGCCTGGCCCCGGCATTCGAGACGCAGGTCGACGCGTCGCTGATCAGCGAGGGTGTCGCCGCCGCCGACGCGACGGGCTGGCGCTCGGTCGGCTGGACCGGTGCGGGCACCACCATCGCCGTCGTCGACTCCGGCTTCGGCGGTTGGGCCGCCGGTGTCGCCGCCGGCGAGGTCCCCGCGGTGCCCGCCGACCGTCGGGTGAACCACTGCGATGCCGGCTTCGAGGGCACGCGCCACGGCACGGTGACCTCCGAGCTCATCCACGACACGGCACCGGGCGCCGACCTGGTCCTCGTCTGCATCGACGACCACCTCGACCTCGCGACCGCGGTCGACGACCTGGTGGCCCGCGACATCGACATCGTCAACATGTCGCTCGGCTTCTACAACACCTCTCGTGGCGACGGCTCCGGCGGCCCGGGTACGCCCGAGCACAGCGTCCGGCGGGTGATGCAGTCCGGCGTCCTGTGGGTCAACAGCGCCGGCAACGACGCCCGCACCCACTGGGGCGGCGCGTTCACCGATGCCGACGGCAACGGCCGCCACGAGTGGGCGGCCGGCGACGAGGCGATGGCGTTCACGCTCCCGGCCTCGGGCCGCGTCGTGCTGTTCCTCCGCTGGGACCAGTGGCCGGTCGCCGACGTCGATCTCGACATCTGCCTGACCGAGGACCCGGCCATCCCGCCGATGTGCATCGAGCGCCGGCAGGCGCCGGGCGCCGACCCGGTCGATCAGGTCATCCTCGACAACCCCTACGACCGTCCGGTGACGCTCCACGCACTGGTGGAGGCCGTCGGCGGGCCGATCGCCTCGGCGCCGCGCGTCGACCTGTTCACTCTCGGTGCGGTCGACCTCGAGCACCCGGTGGCGGCGACGAGCCTCGCCGAGCCGCTCGGTGCGCCCGGGATCATCGGTGTCGGCGCGTACTGCGTCCACGACGGCCAGCTCGTGCCGTACAGCTCCCAGGGCCCGACCATCGACGGCCGGGTCGGGGTGTCGATCGTCGCGTCGGAGTCGGTGAGCACGACCACCCTCGGCCAGGCCTCGGGCTGCGGCGTCGGTTACCGCGGCACCTCGGCCTCGGCGCCCTACGTGGCCGGTGCGTTGGCGCTGCTCTCGGAGGCGATCCCGGAGGCCGGCCCGAACGGCGTGCTCGCCGAGCTCCAGGCCCGTGCCGCGGCCGCGGGTGATCCGGGCGCCCCCGGGCTCGACCCGGTGTACGGCCACGGCTACCTGAACCTCGGTACGGCGCCGCCCCGGGGCGACCAGGCCGGCGACACCGAGGCCGACCCGGTGCTCGCGGTGTCCGACCACCCCGACCGCTCCGAGCCCCGGCCGCTGTCCGGCCAGACGCTCTCCGGCGAGACCTACGTCTTCGTCCGGCCCGAGGCGGTCTCCGGCAACATCGCCATGGTCCGCTTCTTCGTCGACGGCATGCTCGTGCAGGTCGAGAAGCAGGCGGGCTACGACCTCGGCGGCGGCATGCCCGACCGTGCCTACCCGATCGACCTGGCCCGCTTCGGGCCCGGCGAGCACACGGTGATGGCGGAGACGACCCTCACCGACGGCACGGTCAGCCAGGCCGAGGCGACCTTCACGGTCGATGCGGCGACGCCTGCGATCCCGCGGCCGTTCGAGGTCGTGGTGAGCGCCGATCCGGCGTCGGAGCCGGTGCCGATGAACGGGACCGTGCTGAGCGGCGGGGTGTACGTGTCACTGCGGCCCGTGGATCCGCTGCCGGCCGCAGTCGACCACGTGCTCTTCTACATCGACGCCGAACAGGTCGGCTACGACGGGGCGGCGCCCTACGAGATGCTGCCGGCGTCGAATGGGGTGGTCCCGCCGTTCGACACGGCGACGCTCGCCAATGGCCAGCACATGCTGCAGGCCATCGCGTTCCTGGTCGACGGTTCGATCGTGACGGCGAACGCGTCGTACACGGTCGAGAACTGACCGACACGCTCGAAGCGGTCGACCAACGACAGGGCCGGCCGACCTGCAGAACTGATCGCCGAGACGGTCAGTTCGCGCCGTTGTCGACCTGCTCGTAGCGCAGCTTGCGGACGGCGGCGGTGAGATCGCGGAGCCGTTCCTCGAGATCGTCGAGGTCGCCCTGTTCCACCGAGACCTCCTTCGTGTCGCCGTCCTCGGCGCTCATGAGGGGGAGGTGGTTGGGCACGACCGGCTTCTTCATCGGCCGGGCCGGTTCGTCGGTCAGCCCGCCGTTGTAGCTGGTCGGGCCGATGGCGGCGTCGCGCACCCAGCCGAGGAGCCGGCCCCCGGGGTCGAACCGGCCCGGTGGGCCGTCCGGCTCCGAGGTGTCGATCTCGCGACGGGCCTCGTCCATGCCGGTGAGGATGATACCGATGAACAGGTTCAGCACGATCCACGTGCCGATGAACACGAAGCTGATGAAGAACAGGGCGCCGAACGGCCCGAAGTCGGTCGGCTCCGTGCACAGCTCCTCGAAGTCGCCGTACCCGTAGCTGTCGCATCCGTAGATCTGGATGTACATCACGTCCGTCCAGTCCTCCAGGGTGATGACCCGGAAGAGTGAGACGGTCGACGTCTGCAGGTTGCGGAAGTGGATCGGGTCGTTCTCGGAGAACAGGAAGACGGCTGCGACCGCGTAGACGTAGAACAGCAACAGCATCAGCACCGTGATCGACACGATCGACGGGATCGAGTTCAACGTCGTGGCGATCAGGAGCCGCAGCTTCGGCATCACGCGGACGAGCCGGAGGATCCGCATGAGGCGGGTGAGTCGGAGCAGCCCGACGAAGCCGGCCGCCATCGGCCCGAGGGACGCGATGACCAGCAGCAGGTCGAACACGTTCCACGGGTGGGTGAAGAACCGCCAGGGATGTGTGCCCTCCGCGAGCATCCTGAGCACGATCTCCACCACGAACACCGTTACGATCAGGACGTCGAGGGTGGCGAGCAGCTCGCCGTGGGTGCTGCGGAAGCCTTCGTAGCTCTCGAAGCCGACGAGGAGCGCGGCCAAGAGGATGAAGAACGTCATCACGAGCTCGAAGGCCCGGGAGGTGGTGATCGCCACCCACGGGGAAGCCATGAATCCTGCCTTGTCGTCCGCCTACGCACCGCTCGCTCGCCAGCGAGTCCGCCGGGAAGTGCGTCTCCACCGCCGGGGAGGGCCGTCCCACATGTCAGGCTGTCACCGGTTCGTCACGAACACAACCTGACCCGTCATCCGATCGTAACGCGGTCGAGGGCCGACGAGAGGAGGAATGCGTGTCCAGCTCGCTCGAGGGCTTCACGTCCGACACCTTCACCTGGAGGGATCGCACCCGGCCGATCTACCGCATCGGCACGGGCCCGGCCGTGCTCGTGCTCGCCGAGCTGCCCGGCATCACCCCGGCCGTCGCCGACTTCGCCCGCCGCGTCGCCCGCATGGGCTGCACGGCGGTGGTCCCGTCGCTGTTCGGCAAGCCGGGCAAGGCGCCGAACCAGCGCTACCTGGCCCGCTCCGCCATGGCCGTGTGCGTGAGCCGCGAGTTCACGCTGCTCGCACGGCGCAGCTCGTCGCCGATCACCGACTGGTTGCGGGCGTTGGCCCGCGCCGAGCACCGCACCAACGGCGGACCGGGCGTCGGTGTCGTCGGGATGTGCCTGACCGGCGGCTTCGCGCTGGCGATGGCCGTCGACGAGACCGTGGTCGCGCCGGTCATGTCCCAGCCGACGCTCCCGCTGCGGATCACGCCGTACCACGCCCGCGAGCTCGCGCTGTCCGAGGCCGACCTGGCCCGGGTGCGCGAACGGGTCGACGTCGACGACCTCTGCGTGATCGGCCTGCGGTTCACCGGCGACCGCCTCGTCCCCCGCGCCCGCTTCGCCCGCCTGCAGCGCGAGCTGGGCGACGGCTTCCTCGCCGTCGAGATCGACTCGTCGCCGACCAACGCCCACGGCATCGACCGCTCCGCCCACGCCGTCCTCACCGAGGAGCTGGTCGACGAGCCGAGCCACCCGACCCGCGCCGCGCTCGAGACCGTGCTCCTCCACCTGCGCAAGGCCCTCCTCCCCGGCGTCCGCTGAGCCCGGTTCGCCGGCGCGTCCTGCGATCGTGGTGCCCATGTCGGACCCAACCCAGCCCTCCGTCGTCTCGGTCGCCGGTGTCGGTGTCGTCGCCGCGGTCCCCGATGCCGCCGTGCTGAGCGTCGCGGTGACCGGGCGCGACGCCACCATCGGCCGGGCGCTCGAGCTGATGACCGGCGCCCACGCCGCCGCGCTGGCCGCGCTGTCCGGCGTCGGGGTCGGCGCCGAGCGGATCGCGACCGCCGGCATGCACGTCCACCGGGCCCACGACCACCGCACCGGCGAGCCCGGCGACTTCGTGGCCGAGCACGCCCTGCGGGTCCGGCTCGCCGAGGTCGACCGCGCCGGCGACGTGATCGCGTCGCTGGTCGGCGCGTGCGGCGACCGGCTCCGTCTCGACAACGTCGAGCTGGTGGTCGACGAACCGGGGCCGCTTCGCCGCGAGGCCCGCAGCCGGGCCGTGGCCGACGCCCGGGAGCGTGCCGCCGAGCTGGCCGACGCGGCCGGCGCCCGCCTCGGCCGCGTCCTCGAGCTCACCGAGGGCGGCGCCGGCGGTGGCCCCCGGCCGATGGCCCGCGCCGAGCTGCTCGCCGCCGCTCCCGCCGTCCACCCCGGCACCACCGACGTCACCGTCACGGTCACCCTCACCGCCGAGCTCCTCACCACCGACTGACCGTCCCGCTCCCCGGGCTGTCAGGGGTGGGCGGGTAGCATCGCCCTCGATGGCCACGGAGGTGCTCAACGGGCTGAACCCCGCGCAGTGCGACGCCGTCCTCCACGCGAACGGCCCGCTGCTGGTCGTCGCCGGGGCCGGGTCGGGCAAGACGCGGGTGCTCACCCACCGGATCGCCCACCTGATCGAGGAGCACGGCGTCTCGCCGTTCGAGATCCTCGCCATCACGTTCACGAACAAGGCCGCGGACGAGATGAAGGCGCGCGTCGGCGCGCTGATCGGCCCGGTGGCCCAGAAGATGTGGATCTCGACGTTCCACTCGGCGTGCGTGCGCATCCTCCGCCGCGACGCCGCCCGCCTCGGCTACCCCTCGGCGTTCTCGATCTACGACCAGGCCGACGCGGTGCGCCTCACCGGCTACGTCATCCGCGACCTCGGCCTCGACCCGAAGCGGTTCGCGCCCCGGTCGGTCCACGCCGCCATCAGCGCGGCCAAGAACGACAGCCTCGGCCCCGAGGAGTACAAGGAGCGGGCCCAGGTCATCTTCGAGCGCAAGATCGCCGACGTCTACCACGACTACCAGGCCCGCCTCCGGGCGGCCGGGGCGATGGACTTCGACGACCTGCTCGGCGTGACCGTCGAGCTGTTCCGGACCTGTCCCGACGTGCTGGGCCACTACCAGCAGCGGTTCCGCCACGTGCTGGTCGACGAGTACCAGGACACCAACGCGGTCCAGAACGAGCTGGTCCTCCAGCTCGCGGCCGACCACCGCAACGTCTGCGTGGTCGGCGACAGCGACCAGTCGATCTACCAGTTCCGCGGCGCCGACATCCGCAACATCCTCCAGTTCGAGGAGGCGTTCCCCGACGCCACCGTCATCGTGCTCGAGCAGAACTACCGCTCGACCCAGACGATCCTCGATGCCGCCAACGCCGTCATCGCCAACAACCTCGGCCGCAAGCCGAAGGATCTGTGGACCGACAACGGCGGCGGCCAGGGGATCATCCACTACCACGCCGAGGACGAGGGCGACGAGGCCCAGTGGATCTGCCGGGAGATGGCCCGGCTCCACGACGGCGCCGAGCACCTCTGGCACGACATGGCCGTCTTCTACCGGACCAACGCCCAGAGCCGTGTCCTCGAGGACCAGCTCATGCGGGCCGGCATCCCGTACAAGGTCGTCGGCGGCACCCGCTTCTACGACCGCCGCGAGGTCAAGGACGCGCTGGCCTACGTGAAGGCCGCGGCCAACCCGGCCGACGAGGTCAGCGTCAAGCGCATCGTCAACACCCCCAAGCGCGGCATCGGCGACACCACGGTCGGCAAGTTCGACGAGCTGGCCCGCGCCCGCTCGATCACCTTCGCCCAGGCCCTGCGCGACCCCGACGCCGCCGGCATCGCCCGCCGCACCGCCAACGCGGTCAGCGGCTTCGTCGAGATGCTCGACACGTTGGCCGACACCGTCGCCGACGGTCCCGGCCCGCTCCTGGAGGCCGCACTCGAGCGGAGCGGCTACGTCGCCGAGCTGGAGGCCGAGCGCAGCATCGAGGCCGAGGGCCGGCTCGAGAACCTGGCCGAGCTGGTCGGCGTCGCCCGCGACTACGAGACGGTCGAGGAGTTCCTCGAGCAGGTCAGCCTCGTCGCCGACACCGACGACCTCGACGGTGACGAGACGACCGTGACGCTGATGACGCTCCACTCGGCGAAGGGCCTCGAGTTCCCGGTCGTGTTCCTGATCGGCCTCGAGGACGGCGTGTTCCCCCACATGCGCAGCCTCGGCGAACCCCACCAGCTCGAGGAGGAGCGGCGCCTCGCCTACGTGGGCATCACCCGGGCCGAGCAGCGCCTCTACCTGACCAACGCGTGGAGCCGGATGCTGTTCGGCTCGACCCAGTACAACCCGCCGAGCCGCTTCCTCGAGGAGATCCCGAACGAGCTGGTCGAGTCCGTCGAGGGCCGGCGGCGGGCCAGCCGACGCTCGTCCGGCGACTCCTACGGTGGCGGGTCCTACGGCGGGGGCTCATCGGGCGGTGGCCGCATCGAACGGAGCCGTGACCGCGTCGTCGAGCGGGCGATGCGACCGACGGGGCCGACCGCAACGGGCGCCGAGGGCCTCGGGCTGCGGGTCGGCGACGACGTCCGCCACGCCAAGTGGGGCGAGGGCGTGATCATCGACATCGAGGGTGAGGGCGACAAGGCCGAGGCCGTGATCCGCTTCCCCGACGCCGGCGAGCGGCGGCTGTTGCTGTCCTGGGCCCCGCTCGAGAAGGTCTGACCGGCCCGTTCGCCCGGTCCGCCCGCTGCGCCGGGTCGGAGGCCACGATCGCTGCCGTCACACGTCCGGCCGAAACGACCGCGGTCCGTCTCCACTAGGCCCTCGGCGTGTGCGAGGATGCGCGGCCGTGCCCGACAGGGCGAGGGGCGCGGAACGGTCGACGCGGGCGGCGCGACGATCGGTGGCGGTCGAAGGGTGGGTGTGGGACGTGGTCGTCCATCAGTGGTGCGGACAACTCCAACGGATGCGACCGACGGCACCGCGCCGACCGGCCCCGTGCCGCCGGCCGGGCACGCCGCGCCCGCTGATCGCGGCGGTCGCCACCTGCCTCGCCGCGATCGTGACCGCCTGCGGGACCGTCGGCGAGAAGTCGGCGCTGGTCCCGCCGGCCGGCGAGCGTGAGGCGCTGCGGGCCGGCGAGGTCGACGAGGTCGTGCCGCTCGACGGGCCCGCCGACGAGACGGTGGACGAGCTCTCGCTCGGCGCGCCGGCGTCGAGCGCGGCGACCGTCACGACGCTGGCCCCGACGACCACGGTCGCCACGACCACGACCCTCACCCCGGCCCAGCGGTTCACGGTCGACCCCTACCGGGGGCTCGGGGCATGGATCGACGTGTTCGACTGGACCGTCCACTACAGCGACCGTGAGCAGCAGGAGCGGCTCGACCCCGCGGTGCTCGACGAGCTCGCGGCGCGCGGCGTGCGCACGCTCTATCTGCAGATCGCCCGCTACGACTGGCCCGCCGACCCGTCCGGCATCCCCGAGCCCGACCTGCTGGCGCGTTGGTTGGCGCGTGCCGACGCCGCGGGCCTCGCCGTCGTCGGCTGGTACCTGCCGACCCACGAGGACCCGGCCGCCGACCTGCGCCGGGTCCTGGCCATGGCCGAGCTCGACATCGACGGGGTCGCGCTCGACATCGAGTCGAACCGGGTGCGCGACATCCCGACCCGCAACGCCCGCCTGATCCAGCTCGTGGACGAGGTCGAGGCCGCGCTGCCCGGCGCCACGATCGGGGCGATCGTCGTGCCGCCGTACGTGACCGAGCTGCCGTCGTCGACGTACTGGCCGACCTACCCGTGGGCCGCGCTCGGCCAGCGCCTCGACGTGTTCCTCCCCATGTCCTACTGGACCCAGCGCCCGGTCGAGTCGGGCGTGCGCGACGGCCACACCTACATCCGCCACGGGATCGACCGGGTGCGGGCCCTCACCGGGCGACCGGACGCGCTGGTCCACCCGGTCGGCGGGATCGCCGACGCCTCGAGCTACGCCGACGTCGCCGGCATGGTGCAGGCGGCGAACGAGACCGGGGCGATCGGGATCAGCATGTACGACGTCAAGACGTCCGGGCCCGACGTGTGGTCCGCGCTGGAGCTGTTCGGAGGCGACTGATCAGTTCCCCCTGATCTGGTGTGGCGAACGGGCGAGCGCCCTCCACACTTGTGAGGATCCATCGAGTGATGACGTGGCGGCCCGGCGGGTCGCACCGAGGAGCGTTGATGCGGCGTAGGGCAGGGATGGTCGCAGCGGTGTGCGCGCTGGTCACGGTGACCGCGTGCGGCACGGCGGGTGCGGGCAGCGGCTCGGTCTCCGCCGCGTCGTCGGGTGAGCTGTACACGATGGCGCCCTACGAGGGCGTCGGCGCCTGGGTCGACGTGTTCGACTGGACCGCCGAGTACAACCGGGGCAACCCCGAGTTCGTCGCCGCGGACGTCGACACGCTCGCCGACCTCGGCGTCGAGACCCTCTACATCCAGACGTCGCGCTACATCTCCCCCCATGCGGTGATGGAGGTCGAGCGGCTCGAGGGGATCATCGACCGGGCGCACGGCCACGGCATGGCGGTGGTCGGCTGGTACCTGCCGGAGCTCGAGGACGTCGGCTCGGACCTGATCCGCTTCACCGCGGCCGCCAACCTGCTCGACCTCGACGGGCTGGCGGTCGACATCGAGCCGCTCCTGATCGGCGAGGCCAACAACGTCGAGCTGGTCGAGCTCACGGAGCGCCTCGACGCCGAGATCGACGGTGTGATCGGCGGGATCGTCGTCCCGCCGGTGGTCACCGACGTGATCAACACCGACTTCTGGCCCGACTTCCCGTGGGACGAGATCCGCGACCACTACGACGTGTGGCTGCCGATGTCGTACTGGTCCAACCGGCCGGAGTCGAACCCGTACCACGACGCCGAGCGGTACACCCGGGAGAACATCGAGCGCCTGCGCGACCACGTCGGCGACGACGCCCCGATCCACAACATCGGCGGCATCTCCCACCAGGTCGACCCCTACGAGGTCCGCCAGATGGTACAGGCGGCCCGGGCCGAGGACGCGCTCGGCGTGTCGTTCTACGACGTCGTCGCGGCCCGCTCGAACACCCGCCTCATCTGGTTCGAGCTGATGAAGTGGTGAACCCGGCCACACCGGGTCGCGCGGCGCGGCCCGGTCAGCCGAACATCCACCACAGGGCGTAGACGACCCAGGTCACGATCCCGAGCATCGAGACGAAGTTCGCCGCGGTGATCGTTCCGTCGGACCAGGTCTGACCGCTGGCCTGGGCCTCTGCCCGGGCCCGGCGGGTGAGGATCAGGGCGACGACGCTCACGATCCCGCAGAAGAGCAACCCGGCGACGGCGAGCGCGAGCGCGACGTTGGCATCCCGCCGTAGCTCGTCGAGCGATCGTGTGCCCGAGTCGGCCCACGGGTCCTCGCTCGGATCGTCGGCCTCGTCGACCACGACGCCCTCCTGCGCTCGGCCCGGTCCCACCGACCCTAGTCCTGATGTCTCATGGGCACCGAAAAAACCATCGATGACCTGCGCCGATGCAGAACCTGTGCACGTGGGACGACAGCGCACCGACCAGGCCGGATGGAGCGACAGGAACCATCGGGGCCAGCCCTGATGTCCGTGGAACCCCGGCCGGTGCCGGTCAGTCCGGCAGCGGGCCCAGCAACGCCTCGATCAGTGCGCGAGCGGCCGCGCGGTTGTCGGCGGCGCTGTCCTCGTCGAAGCCCAGGTGGTCGAAGGTGGCGCCGGCGTGGGCCAGCGACAGCACCGCGGTGGCCGCCCGTCGTCGCCGCTCCGTCGGGGCCGCGGGGTACGCCGCGCCGAGCACGTCGAGCAGGTGGCGCTGGAACCGTGCGTACAGCCCGGCGAGCGCCGCACGGGTGTGGGCGTGGAGGTAGCTGTCGGCGACGAGCTGGTCCACGAGCTGGTTGATCTCCGCGGCGCCGAGCGGGCCGCCGAACAGCAGGCCGAGCTGGGTCTCGACCAGGTCGCGCCCGTCGAGGTCGGTGACGGGTTGCACGACGGCCTCGTCGACGTTCGCGAGGGCCCGCTCGACCGCGGCCGCGATGAAGTCGTCACGGTTGCCGACGTAGTGGCGGATCAGGCCGGGGCGGACACCGGCCTCCTCGGCGACGGCCGCGACGGTCGTGCCGGCCACGCCGTGGCGGACCATGCACGTGATGACGGCGTCGAGGATCTGGGGCCGACGTTCGTCGGCGAGGCTCGGACGTCCCACCGGCGTGATCGTACCGGCACCATTGATTGTCGGGTCATACAAACAATAAAGTCCCGCCTGACGGGTCTCCGCACGATGGTGCGGCGCCCTTCGGCCGGGAAGGACCACACGGATCGGGGACACCGTGGAACGCACCGACGTCATCATCGTGGGAGCCGGGCTCGCCGGGCTGAGCGCGGCACGATCCCTCCGGGCACGGGGGCACGAGGTGGTCGTGCTCGAGGCCCGCGACCGGGTCGGCGGCCGCACGCTCGACCACACGCTCCCCGACGGCAGCGTCGTCGAGCTCGGCGGCCAGTGGGTGGGACCGACCCAGGACCGGGTGCTCGGGCTCGTCGGCGAGCTCGGCCTCCAGACCCATCCCACCTACGACGACGGTGCGACCATGGCCATCCTCGAGGCCGGAGGTGATGCCGAACGGGTCGGGGGATCCACCTTCGGTCTGCCCCGGCACGTGCTCCTCGACGTCGGCGTCGCGCAGCACCGGCTCGAGCGGATGGCCGCCAGTGTGCCGCTCGATGCGCCGTGGAACGCGACCCGGGCCGCACGATGGGACGGCCAGACGGCCGAGACCTGGATCCGCCGCCACGTGCGGACGGGCCTCGGCCGCGACTTCTGGCGGACGGTGATCGCCGCGGTGTTCGCGTGCGAGGCCAACGAGCTGTCGCTGCTCCACTTCCTCTTCTACTGCCGCTCCGGGGGCATGCTCGACCGACTGCTCGACACCACCGGCGGCGCACAGCAGGACCGGATCGTCGGCGGCTCCCAGCTCATCGCCCGGCGGGCGGCCGAGGGGCTCGACGTGCGGCTGTCCACGCCGGTCCGCGCCATCGACCAGACCGGCGACGGTGTCGCCGTCCGGGCCGACGAGCTGGCGCTGACCGCCCGCCGGGTGATCGTGACCGTCCCGCCCGCACTGACGACGAGGATCGCGTTCGACCCTCCGCTCGACGGCACCCGGGCCCAGCTCGTCCAGAACGTGCCGATGGGCTCGGTCATCAAGACGATGACCACCTACGAGCGCCCGTGGTGGCGCGACCAGGGCCTCAGCGGCCAGGGGATCGTGATCGAGGGCCCGGTCGGTGTCATCTTCGACAACTCGCCGTCCGCGCACGGGCCCGGCGTGCTCCTCGGTTTCGTCGAGGGCCGCCACGCCCATCGGCTCCGGGGGCTCTCCGTCGACGAGCGCCGTCGGCGGGTCGAGGACGTGCTCGTGCGCTGCTTCGGCCCCGAGGCCCGCCGGTCGACCGGCTACGTCGAGAAGGACTGGGCCACCGAGGAGTGGAGCGGCGGGTGCTACGGCGGGCGGATGACGCCGGGGGTGTGGACCAACCTCGGCCACGTCCTGCGGACGCCGCACGGCGCCGTCCACTGGGCCGGCACCGAGACGGCCGAGGTGTGGAACGGCTACCTCGACGGGGCGGTCAGCTCGGGCGAGCGCGCCGCGGAGGAGGTGGCGTCCGCCCTCGCCGCCGACCGCCCGACCTCACCGACCCCCACGCCCTGACCCCACACGGGCCCGTCAGGCGAGGTCGCTGTCGTCCTGCTCGAACGGGAGGGTGAACCAGAAGGTCGAGCCCTCGTTGGGGACACCGTCGGCGCCGACGGTGCCGCCCATCGCCTCGATCAGGCGGCGCACGATCGACAGGCCGAGGCCGACGCCGCCCTTGATGTGGCGGGTCGAGCGGGTCTCGCCCTGGTAGAAGGGCACGAACAGGTACTCGCCCTCACCGGGCTGGAGCCCGATGCCCTCGTCGGTCACCCGCACGGTGACACCGTCGTCGCCGGCGGAGATGCCGAGGGTGATCGTGCCGCCGTCGGGCGAGTACTTGACCGCGTTCTCCATGAGCTGGCCGAGCACCGTGCGCACGGCCTGGACGTCACCCTGGGCGCGGGCGACCTCGTCCGGCAGTTCGAGTGCGACGTCGTGGCGGCCGGGCACGTCGAAGCGGTGCGCGACCTCTCGCGCCAGGCCTCGCAGGTCGATCGGCTGGAGGTGGAGGTCGAGGCGCCCGGCCTCACTGCGCGCGGAGAGCAGGATCTTCTCGACGAGCTGGTTGAGCTCGCCGGCGCCGTCGGCGATGGCGCGCACCGCCATCCCGTAGCGCTCGGCGTCGACCGGGCCCTCCTGGTCGGCCAGCCACTCGGCGAACGAACGGATCACCGTGAGCGGCGTCTTCAGCTCGTGGCTCGTCGCCGCGAAGAACATCGTGCGGGCAGCGTCGAGCGCCTTCTGGCGGCTGATGTTGCGCAGGACGACGACCCGACCGTCCTCGCCGAGCGGCTGGGCGACGACCTCGACCCAGCAGTCGTCGCCCAGGTCGTGCTCGACGGGCTCGTCGACGGTGCCGGACTCGAACGGCATCGGCCGCCCGATCGCGGAGGCCGCGCCGAGGCCGGTCAGGTTCTCGGCGGCCCGGTTCCAGGCGACGACCCGGCCCCGCTGGTCGATGACCGCGACGCCGTCGGCGATGGCGTCGAGGACCGCCTGCTCCCGGGCCTCCGAACGGGCGACCGCGGCCATGCCCCGCGCGCTCGACAGCGCGCCGCCGAGTCGGGCGGCGAGCATCGACGCGACGTCCGCCGCCTCGCCGCTCGGTCGGGGGCAGCGCAACGCCAGGACCCCGGTGGTCCCCGATCCGTCGCGTGCCGCGACGAGCGTCACCGGGCCGTCGTCGGTCAGCGGGCCGTCGCCGACCTCGACGATCGTCGTCGCCGAGCCCGGTCGTACGAGCGCTTCGAGGCCGTCGACGCCGAAGCGGCGGCCGATGCACGCCGCGAGCCCGCCCTCGCCGTGCACCACCACGAGGTCGGCCGGGTCGGGCCCGGTACCGATGTCGAGGGCGACGACCGCGGCATCGACCCCGAGGAGGTCGGCGGCCGCGCGGCAGACGGCGACCGGCGCGTCGTCGTGGGCGAGGCGCGAGAGATCGGCCATCGTCGAGATGGCCAGACGCGAGTCGACGATCGGACCGACCCCTCCCCCGGGAGTCACGACCGCCCCCGCCCGCCGGAGACCGTGATCGCCATGATCAGGACGTTTTCTACCTGCTCACCTGGCGGATTCCTCATCGGTTGCCCCCGACGGGGGTGGGCGCGCCGGGCGCGATCGGCGCAGCATCCGGGCGGCGCAGCGCCGACGTCCCAGGCGGCAGGAGTCGCGGCGTCAGGAATCCTCGTCGCCCGAGATGATGACCGACGACGTCGTCTGCGTGGTCCCGTCCTCCTCCTCGGCCTCCCGGGCGGCGGCGTTGACGTCGACGACGACGTTGCCGCTCTCGATCTCGACCGGGAACTGGTTGAGGCCCTCGCCGTCCGGCGGGTACGTGTCCCCGGTGCACGGCTCCAGGAACACCTCCTCCTCGGGCTGCCACTCGACGACGCAGTCGCGGGGCTGGCCGGACGAGCGGGCCTCGAACGCGTACCACCCGGTCTCGGGGTCGTCGCCGAGGTGGTTCAGCACCAGGTCCCGTGAGCCGCCGGCGAGGTCGGGGTAGACGAGCGGCCCGCCCTCGTCGATCGAGGCCGCGCCCCGCTCCGCGTCGCCGGCGTCGAAGCGGTCGTCGCCGAGGCGGATGTCGACCTCGGGCGACTGCGAGAAGCTCGTGAGGGCCAGGACGCCGAAGAGGACGGCGACACCGACCCCGGCCAGGGCGGACACCAGCGCCACCGCGCTGCGCCCGGTGGCCGGACGACCGACCGGGCTCACGGGGCCGATCGGCGGGGCCGACCGCGGTGGGCGAGGGGCCGCGACGCTCGTGTGAGTTGGAGCTGTGTCGCGATCACGTGCCTAGTATCGCTGCCATGCAACGCCGGTACCGAGTCGTCGTGGCCAAGCCCGGCCTCGATGGTCACGACCGGGGCGTCAAGGTCATCGCCCGAGCCCTGCGCGACGCCGGCTTCGAGGTCATCTACACCGGGCTGTTCCAGACGCCCGAGCAGGTGGCCGAGGCCGTGCTGCAGGAGGACGCCGACGCCGTCGGCCTCTCGGTGCTCTCCGGTGCCCACATGACGCTGTTCCCCCGTTGCGTCGAGGAGCTCCGGGGCCGGGGCCTCGACGACGTGGTGGTCTTCGGCGGCGGGATCATCCCCGACGTCGACATCGGTCGCCTCGCGGAGGCGGGCGTCGCCCGGGTGTTCACCCCGGGCGCGTCGATGGCGTCCATCACCTCGTGGCTGGAGCAGGCGCTCGACGACCGGGAGACCGCTGCGCGATGAGGGTCGGCGCAACGCTCCTCGCCCTTGCGCCGCCCCACCGACCGCGGTCCCGCTGAACATCAACCTGGAGGCCCACTCCCCGTGGATCTGTTCGAGTACCAAGGCAAGCAGTTCTTCGCGCGGTACGGGATCCCCGTCTCCGCCGGCGACACCGCCGTCACGGTCGACGAGGCCGTCGCGGTCGCCGAGCGGGTCGGCTACCCGGTCGTCGTGAAGGCCCAGGTCCAGGTCGGCGGCCGGGGCAAGGCGGGCGGCATCAAGCTCGCCTCCTCCACCGACGAGGTCCGCACCCACGCGTCGAACATCCTCGGCATGGACATCAAGGGCCACCTCGTCGAGCTGGTGTGGATCGAGAAGGCGTCCGACATCGCCGAGGAGTACTACGCCAGCTTCACGCTCGACCGGGCGGCCAAGAAGCACCTCGGCATGCTCTCCGCCGAGGGCGGCGTCGAGATCGAGCAGGTCGCGGAGACCAACCCCGAGGCGATCGCCCGCATCCACGTCGACCCCGTCGACGGGCTGACCGAGGCCGCCGCCCGTAGCTGGGTCGAGGCCGCGAAGCTGAACCCGGCCGCGGTCGACGGCGCGGTCGAGATCCTCATGAAGCTGTACACGGCCTACGTCGAGGGCGATGCCGACCTCGTCGAGATCAACCCGCTGATCTTCACGCCGGACGGGCGGGTCCACGCCCTCGACGCCAAGGTCACCCTCGACGGCAACTCGACGTTCCGCCACGAGGACTACGCGGCCTACGACGCCTCCCAGGTGCGCGACGAGCGCGAGACCGCGGCCCACGAGAAGGGCCTCCAGTACGTCGGGCTCGAGGGCTCGGTCGGCGTGATCGCCAACGGCGCCGGCCTCGCCATGAGCACGGTCGACGTCGTCAACCAGGTCGGCGGCAAGCCGGCGAACTTCCTCGACATCGGCGGCGGTGCCAACGCCGACGTGATGGCCGGCGCGCTCGAGGTCATCAACAACGACCCCGAGGTGAAGTCGATCTTCATCAACATCTTCGGGGGCATCACCCGTGGTGAGGAGGTCGCCAACGGGATCGTCGAGGCGATGCGCCGCGTCGACATCGACGCGCCGATCGTCATCCGCCTCGACGGCACCAATGCGGACGAGGGCCGGGCGATCCTCGAGCCCCATCTGTCCGACAAGCTCCAGAGCCGCCCCACGATGCTCGAGGCCGCCCGCGCGGTGGTCGAGCTCGCCGGCGACACGCCCCGCTGACCCGCCTCCGCAGAGAAGATCGAGGAACGAACCGACGTGAGCATCTTCGTCGACGAGAACACCAAGGTCGTCTACCAGGGCCTGACCGGGTCGCAGGGCCGCTTCTACGGCATGCGCAACCGTGAGTACGGCACCCAGGTCGTGGCCGGCACCCACCCGAAGAAGGCCGGCACCGACGTGGACGGCGTGCCGATCTACGCCTCGGTGGGCGAGGCCGTCGAGGCCACCGGCGCCACCGCGTCGTGCATCTTCATCCCTGCGCCGGGTGTGAAGGGCGCCGTGATGGAGGCCGCCGAGGGCGGCATCGAGTTCATCGTGGTCATCACCGAGGGCGTGCCCGCCCAGGACGAGGCCTGGTTCTACAACAAGCTGCAGCGCGACTTCCCGAACGTGCAGCTGCTCGGGCCGAACTGCCCCGGGATCATCTCCCCCGGCAAGTGCAACATCGGCATCACCGCCGGCCACATCGCCAAGGAGGGCGGGCCGGTCGGGATCGTGAGCCGCTCCGGCACGCTCACCTACCAGGCGCTCTACGAGCTCAAGCAGAAGGACATCGGCGTCACCACCTGCGTGGGCATCGGCGGCGACCCGGTGCCGGGCACGACGTTCATCGACTGCCTGGAGCGCTTCGAAGCCGACCCCGAGACCAAGGCCGTGATGATGATCGGCGAGATCGGCGGGTCGGCCGAGGAGGAGGCCGCCGAGTTCATCGCCAACAACATGTCGAAGCCGGTCGCCGCCTACGTGGCCGGCGTGACCGCGCCTCCCGGCAAGAAGATGGGCCACGCCGGCGCCATCGTCTCGGGCGGCAAGGGCACGGCCGACGCCAAGATGAGCGCCCTGCGCGACGCCGGCGCCAAGGTCGGGACCAACCCGACCGAGGCCGGCGAGCTGATGGCGGAGATCGTCGCCGGGCTCTGACCTGATCGGCGGCAGCGCGCCGCGGAGCACGCAACGGCAGGCGGCGACCCTAGGGTGTTCACTCCCATGGGTCGCCGCCTGCTTCGCGTCCGCGCCGCCGCCGTTCTCGTCGTCGCACTCACTGGCGCGGCCGGCTGCTCGTCCGTCGGCGACGACGCCGCCGAGGTCACCGTGACGAACCAGGCGCCCGCTCCGTCCGGCGCCGAGACCACGACCACTGCCGTGGCCGAGTCGTCGGAGCAGACGGCGACGACCGCAGGGGCGACGACTGTGCCTCCGACGACGACGTCCACCATCGCGGTGCCGCCGCTCGACGAGGACCGGCCGGTGGGTGCGCTCGTCACCCCGACCGGGGTCGTCGTGCCGGTCACCGGTGGTGAGGCCGGCGCCTGGCAGGTGGAGACCCCGTGCGGGGTCGCGGCCACCGTCACCGGCGGCGAGCCCGTCCGGGCCGCGCACGTGGTGCTCGACCCGGGCCACGGCGGTGACGAGCTCGGTGCCGTCGGCCCGACCGGTCTCGAGGAGAAGCAGGTCAACCTCGAGGTCTCCGAGGCCGCCGCCCGCCAGTTGCGGGACCTGGGCTTCTCGGTGGTCCTCACCCGCACGACCGACCTGCGGATGACGCTGGCGACCCGGGCGGAGATCGCAAACCGGCTCGACGCCGGGGTCTTCATCTCGGTCCACCACAACGCCGAGCCCGACGAGGCGTGGCCCGGTCCGGGGAGCGAGACGTACTACCAGATCGCCTCGGAGGACTCGAAGCGTCTGGCCGGGCTGCTGTGGGAGGAGCTGGTGGCGGCCCTGGAGCCGTTCGACGTGGCGTGGTCGGCCGACACCGACGCCGGCGCCAAGTACCGCCTCGCCAGCTCGGGCGGCGACTACTACGGCGTCCTGCGCCGCACCGCCGGCGTCCCTGCGGTCCTGTCGGAGGCGCTGTTCGTCTCCCAGCCCGAGGAGGAGGCGCTCCTGCGCCGCCCGGAGGCGATCGAGGCCGAGGCGCAGGCCATCACCGACACGGTCGTCCGCTTCTTCACCACCGACGACCCCGGCACCGGCTTCACCGAGCCCTACCCCCGCACCACCCCCGCCGGTCCGGGCGGCGGCGCCTCCGGCTGCACCGACCCCCCGCTCGAGTAGGCGTCGAGTGACTCAGCCGGCCTTCATCCGGTCGAGGAGATCGCTGATCACCGGCCAATGCGGCTTCGGCCGGAGAACCATCACCAGGCCTCGCGCGTAGAAGATCGAGTCCCAGGGCCTCGTGCGCGGTTCGAGTGGCGTCGTCCGCATGGACACCGATGAGCTGAGCGGTCGATCGAAGTACATCGCTGTGCCATCCGCAGCGAGGATGTGCGGCGCAGCCCACGGCCGGGCGGCAGCCGGTCGCACGACGTTGCCGACGTCGGTTCGGCAGAGAACCCAGCTCGCGAGCGGAACCTCCTCACCGGGCTGGTACGGCTGAGGGACGTCGAGGACGACCGGTGCGCCGGCGTCGTTGTCGAGCGGATCGTCGACCATGAGCGAGTCCGTGCGGCTGATCCACTCCTGATCGTGGGAGATCACCGCGAACTCGTGTTGCCTCGCAACGATGACGTCGTGGTCGCCGAGGTCGTCGTCCCCCTGCGTGATGTGCACGCGTTCGATCGGGTAGTTGAGCCGCGTGCGGAGGATGATGTCGATGCCGCTCTGTGACGCGATCACCGTCTGGCTGTCGCTGTTCGCTTCGATCTCGAACGGCACGCGGACCACGTACAGGTCTGACAGCAGCTTGTTGCGTTCGGCGGTGCAGGTCGGGTGCACGGTGGGTCCCTCCTTCTGGGCGAGTCGGCCCGGTCTGGCGCGAGTGAGCGCCGATCGCCGGCCGCCGTCCAGGGGCGGAGGTCATCGGTTGTGTGGTGTTCGGCTGCTACGTCGGCACTGCCTCCGTTCCGGCAGCCAACCGTCGTCCGGCGCCGGATCGGGGTCGCGTGCGGTGGGGCGGCGGAGGGTACGGTCTCGTACGTGCCTCGCGCGTTGCTGTCCGTGTACGACAAGTCCGGGATCGTCGACCTCGGCCGTCAGCTGGCCGATCTCGGCTGGGACCTGATCTCGAGCGGGGGCACGGCCCGGGCCCTGGCCGACGCCGGGGTCCCGGTCACCGACGTCGCCGACCTCACCGGGTTCGGGGCCATGCTGGGCCACCGGGTGGTCACCCTCCACCCGAAGGTCCACGGCGGGATCCTCGCCGACCGCGACGACCCAACCCACGTCGCCGACCTCGAGGCCCACGACATCGCGCCGATCGACCTCGTCGTCGGCAACCTCTACCCGTTCAGCACCGACCCCGGCATCGAGCTCATCGACATCGGCGGGCCGACCCTGGTGCGGGCCGCGGCGAAGAACCACGCCCACGTCGGCGTCGTCGTCGATCCGGCCGACTACGCGGTCGTCGTCGAGGAGCTGCAGGCCGACGGGGTGGTCTCCGCACGGACGAGGCGTCGCCTGGCCCGGGCCGCGTTCGCCCACACGGCCGCCTACGACGCGGCCATCGTGAACTGGCTCGACGCGACCGATCCCGACATCACCGCCGATCCCACCCTCGCCGCCGAGGCCGCGCTCCCCCCGACCCTCCACGTCGCCGCCGAGCGGGCCGACGTCCTCCGCTACGGCGAGAACCCCCACCAGGTCGGGGCCCGCTACCGCACCGCCGGCGCCGACAGCTGGTGGGACCATGCCACCCAGCACGGCGGCAAGGCCATGTCGTACCTCAACGTGTACGACGCCGACGCCGCCTGGCGCCTGGCGCACGAGCTGGGCGACGAGCCCACCGCGGTGGTGATCAAGCACGCCAACCCCTGTGGCGCGGCCACCGCCGGCGACATCACCGAGGCGTGGCGTCGCGCCCACGCCGGCGACGAGGTCTCGGCGTTCGGCGGCATCGTGGCGCTCAACCGGCCGATGCCCGTCGACCTCGCCAACGAGCTCAAGCCCATCTTCACCGAGGTCGTCATCGCACCCGCCTACGAGCCGGGCGCCCTCGAGGTCCTCACCTCGAAGAAGAACCTGCGGGTGCTCGAGGCGCCGGCGCCGTCGATCGATCCGCTCACGATCCGCACGATCTCCGGCGGCCTGCTCGTGCAGACCGCGGACCGGCTCATCGCCGGGCGCGACGGCTGGCGGGTGGTGACCGAGCGCCAGCCGACCGACGCCGAGTGGGCCGACCTGACGTTCGCGTGGCGCCTCATCGCCGGGGTCACCTCCAACGCCATCGTGCTGGTCAAGGACGGTCAGGCCGTCGGCATCGGCTGCGGGCAGCAGAATCGGGTCGACGCCGGCCGCGTGGCCGCCGAGAAGGCCGCCGGCCGGGCGGTCGGCGGCGCGTGCTCGTCGGACGCGTTCTTCCCGTTCCGCGACGGCCTCGACGCCGCCGCGCAGGCGGGGGCGACCGCGGTGATCCAGCCCGGCGGCTCGATCCGCGACGACGAGGTCATCGAGGCGGCCAACGAGCAGGGCATGACCATGGTCTTCACCGGCGAGCGCCACTTCCGCCACTGACCCGCACCCGGGCCCGGTCGGCGGCCGGGCCCGCGGGTCAGCGCCCGGTCGCCCCCAGGTCGACGGCGGCGCGCTCGAGGACCCGGCGGCGGTGGCCCACGGCCTCCATCGACCCCTCGACCATCCGCACGTAGCGGTCGGGGTCGGTGGTGCCCTCGGGGTGCATCACGAGGGACACGTACGTCTCGAGGCTGTCGGCGAGCGTGGCGACGTGGTGGTGGAGGCGGTCGAGCTCGTCGGCGTGCACGGCGTGGGGCTCCGCGTCGCGCGCGGCGTCGATGCGACGTTCCACGTCTCCCATGTGGTCCCGCAGGTCGCGCCACGCGTCGGAGAGCGTGGACGCGTCGGGAGCGTCCATCACGTTCGAGACGAGCCCGGCGACCCGGCGGGCCCGGTCCGCGACGTCGTCCAGCTCGGCCGCAACCTCCTCGGGCGTTCGCCGGGGCAGCCGTTGCGGCGCCACGGTGTCGTAGGGCTCGTTGTCGGCGTCGTCGTAGAGGTCGTCGACCGGTGGTTCGTCGACGGGTCGACTCCGCACGATCAGGACGACGACGCCGCCGACGACGATGAACACGGCCACACCCGCGAGGGCGAGGAGGACGGTGCCGATGCCGTCCAACAGCGCCTCCTGGTCCTCCTCCGAGAAGTCGCCGTCCTCTCGGACGTCCTCGTCTCCTCGGAGGTCCCCCTCGTCCGGGAGGTCGCGGTCACCCGGGAGGTCGCCGTCCTCCGAGGAGCCGTCGTCGGAGGCCGCGAAGTCGCTCGCGCCCGCGGTCGCGTCGATCCAGCCGGCGAGGACGAGGGTCGCGGCGAGGCCGAGCACGACGGCCGATCGGCCGACGAGGTGTCGGCGTCGCGGGTTCGGGCGGAGGGGCGTCGGGTCGCGCACCGGTGCGGTCCTTTCGGGGTGGCGGGGGCTCGGACCGCTCGCGTGCCCGAGCCGGCACCCCGCGGCGGGCAACCCCGGACCGAACCCTAGCCAGCGACAGGTGGGCCCACCCGGGGTCGCGTCCCTCTGGTCCGACCGTCTTCTGCCGACCGCCGCGACCGTCGGCTCGGTACCGCCGATAAGTCCGTACAATATATCTCTGTTCGAGTTGGGATAGCGGCCTGCCATGCGCAAACGTGATGGCAGACGTCCCGGCCAAAGCGGACGTCCCGGCCAAGCGGACGTCACGGTCAGCGGTCTGGCCGGCCAACCTCCCCGGAGGGCATCGGTGTTCGACACGCTTCTCGCGCAAGCCGACAACTTCACCCCGGCACGGACCCAGATGGCCCTGTCGCTGGGGTGGCACATCGTCATCGCCTGCTTCGGCATCGCCTTCCCCGTGGTGATCTTCATCGCCCACTGGCGGGGCATACGCCGGCGGGACCCCGTCGCCCTCGGCCTGGCCAGACGGTGGGCCAAGGTCGCCGCGGTGCTCTTCGCCGTCGGCGCCGTGTCCGGCACCGTGCTCAGCTTCGAGATGGCGATGCTGTGGCCGGGGATGATGGAGCCCTACGGCGACGTCATCGGCCTGCCGTTCACGCTCGAGGGCGTCGCCTTCTTCGCCGAGGCGATCTTCCTCGGCATCTACCTGTACGGGTGGGACCGCCTCCCCGCCCGGCTCCACGCGCTCATGCTGTTGCCGATCGGCCTCGCCGGCATCGTCGGCACGTGGTGCATCATCACGGTGAACGCGTGGATGCAGTCGCCCACCGGCTTCGAGCTCGGTCCGGACGGCGAGGTCACGAACGTCGACCCGTGGGCCCCGTTCGTCAGCGAGGCCGCCATCACCCAGTCGGTCCACATGTTCCTCGCCGCGTTCCTCGTCGTGGGCTTCGGGACGGCGTCGGTCTATGCGGTCGGCTGGTTGCGGGGCCGCCACGATCGCCACCACCGGCTCGGCTTCCTCATCCCGTTCACGGTCGCGGCCATCGTGGCCCCGCTTCAGGCGATGTCGGGCCACACCTCGGCCGTGTTCGTCGGTGAGGACCAGCCGGCGAAGCTCGCCGCCATGGAGCTGCTCACCGAGACCGAGGACGGGGCGCCGCTCAGTCTCGGCGGGGTGCTGATCGACGGCGAGCGCCGGTACTCGGTGGAGATCCCCAACGGCTTGTCGATCCTGCTCCACGGGGACCCGGACGCCACCGTCACCGGGCTCGACGCCGTCCCCGAGGACGAGCAGCCACCGGCCAACCTCGTCCACTGGTCGTTCGACATCATGGTCGGCATCGGCACGGGCTTCATCGCCCTCGGCGCCTGGGCCCTCGTGCGGCGCCTGCGGGGGCGCCCCGTGCTCGATCAGCCGTGGCTGGTCCGGGCCACCGTCCTCGCCGGGCCCGCCGCCGCCGTCGCCCTCGAGGCCGGCTGGATCGTCACCGAGGTCGGGCGCCAGCCGTGGATCGTCCAGGGCATCCTCCGCAGCGAGGACGCGGTGACCACGGCCGACGGCGTCTGGGCGTCGCTGATCGTGCTCACCGTCGTCTACGGCGTGCTCACCGTCGGCACGGCCGGCGTGCTGCGCACGATGGCGAGACGTTGGCGGGAGGGCGCCTCCGGCCACGACATCCCCGTCCCGTACGACCCGAGCACGGCGTCGGCCCTCGACCGGGCCGGCGACGTGTCCACCGACGAGCCCGCGGAGGTCGGCCGATGACGCTCGAGCAGGCGGTGATCGCCGTCGTGTGGTTCGGCGTCGTCGCGTACGCCGTGTTCGGCGGTGCCGACTTCGGCGGCGGGTTCTGGGACCTCGTCGCCGGCTCCAGCCGGGAGGCCGGCCGGCGGCGCCACCTCATCGAGGAGGCGATCGCGCCGGTGTGGGAGGCCAACCACGTCTGGCTGATCTTCGTCATCGTCTACCTGTGGACCGGCTTCCCGCTGGCGCTCACGTCGTTGATGACGACCCTGTACGTGCCACTCGGGCTGGTGCTGCTCGGCATCATCGCCCGGGGGTCGGGCTTCGTGTTTCGCAAGTCGACCTACGACTTCGGCGACCGGCGCCTCTACGGCGCCATCTTCTCCTCGTCGTCGGTCGTGACCCCGTTCTTCCTCGGGGCCGTCGCCGGCGGGGTCGCGTCCGGGCGGGTCCCGCCGGGCGACGCGGCCGGTGACCACTGGACGAGCTGGCTCAACCCGACGTCGCTGGTCGGCGGGGTCCTGGCCGTGACGGTGTGCGCGTTCCTCGCCGCCGTGTTCCTGGCCTGGGAGGCCGACCAGCGGGGCGAGCCGGACCTGGTCACCTGGTTCCGGTCCCGTGCCCTCGCGTCGGGCATCGTCGCCGGCGCGGTCGCGCTCGGCGGCGTCCTGCCCCTGCGGGCCGATGCCCGCCGGCTCTTCGACGGGCTGACCACCGGGTGGGCCGCCGCCGACAGCGCGACGAACGGGGCGCCCCACCCGGTG
>JAXHUH010000108.1:0-12835 GCA_034211175.1 Actinomycetota bacterium | reverse complement strand
GGGTGGGGGCCCCCCCCGGGGGGGCCCCCCCCCCCCCCCCCGCCCCGCCACGGGGGGGGCGGAACTCCCGCCTCCGAACTGGTCTACGTCGCCCCGTTCGTGACCTGCGTCGACGCGCGCCGACCTGTAGACCAGAACGGTCGTTGCGGTCCCGCCGTGGCTCCCGGTCGCCGAACGTCCGCGAGCTCCGGACCGCTCAGTGGCGGGTCGGCTGGGGGCGGTGGATCTTGTCGTGCACGGCCTCGGCGACCGCGTCGGGCAGCCACGACAGCGCCTGCAGCTCCTCGAGCGACGCTTGACGGACCGCGGTCATGCCCCCCAGCTCCTTGACCAGGCGCTTGCGCCGCGCCGGGCCGAGGCCGGGGACGTCGTCGAGCACCGAGCGGGTCATGCGCTTGTTGCGCAGCTGGCGGTGATAGGTGATGGCGAAGCGGTGGGACTCGTCGCGGATGCGCTGGAGCAGGTAGAGCGCCTCCGAGCGCCGGGGGATGCGGATCGACTCCGACCTGCCGGGGAGGAACACCTCCTCGAACTGCTTGGCCAGCGCAGCCACCGGGATCTCCTCGGTGAGCCCGAGCTCGTCGAGCACCCGCACCGCCACGCTGAGCTGGCCCTTGCCACCGTCGACCACGAGCAGCTGGGGCGGGTAGGAGAACTTGCCCCGTTCGGCGACCGGCTTCTCCCGCTCGGTGAGGTAGTTGGTGAGGCGGCGGGTCAGCACCTCCTCCATGGCCGCGAAGTCGTCGTTGCCGTCGACGCCGCGGATCTTGAACCGGCGGTACTCGCGCTTGGCCGGCAGGCCGTCCTCGAGCACCACCATCGAGCCGACGTAGTCCGAGCCCTGGATGTGGCTCATGTCGTAGCACTCGATGCGCAGCGGCGCCTCGGGCAGGTCCAACCACTCCTGGAGCTCGTTGAGCGCCTTCGACCGGCTGTTGTGATCGCTGGCCCGGCGCAGCCGGTGACGGGTCAGCTCCTCGTTGGCGTTGCGGGTCACCGTGTCGAGCAGCGTGCGCTTCTCGCCCCGCTGCGGCACCCGGATCTCGACGTGCGACTCACGCATCTCGCACAGCCACTCGGTGTAGAGCTCGGGATCGTCGGGCTGGGACGGGACGATCACCAGCTGGGGCCAACCCTGGATCGGCTCCTCCGCGTACATCCCCTCGAGGACCTCGGAGACGACCTCGTCGGTCTCGAGCGGCTCGATCTTGTCGAGCACGAAGCCCTTGCGGCCCATGACCCGGCCCTTGCGCACGTAGAACACCTGGACGGCGGCCTCGAGCTCGTCCTGGGCGATGCCGATGACGTCCATGTTCTCGTTGCGGCTGCCGACGATCTGCTGCTTCTCGATCGCCTTGCGCACGCTCGCCAGCCGGTCGCGCAGACGGGCCGCCTGCTCGAACTCCAGCTCGGAGGCCGCGGCCCGCATGCGGGCCTCGATGCGTTCGACGATCTCGTCGGTCTCACCGTCGAGGAACGAGATCAGCTCGTCGACCAGCTCCTCGTAGGCGGGCCCGTCGATCTCGCCGACGCACGGGCCGCTGCACTTCTCGATGTGGAACAGCAGGCACGGCCGGCCCAGGCGCTGGTGGCGGGCCAGCTTGTTGTCGCTGCACGTGCGGATCGGGAACGTGCGCAGCAGCAGGTCGAGGGTCTCTCGGATGGCGTAGGCGTGGGCGTAGGGGCCGAAGTAGCGCACGCCCTTGCGGCGCGAACCCCGCATGACCATGGCCCGGGGCCACTCGTCGCTCTTGGTGACGGCCAGGAACGGGTAGCTCTTGTCGTCGACGAGGCGGACGTTGTAGCGGGGCTTGTACTGCTTGATCAGGCTGTACTCGAGCATGATCGCCTCGACGTCGTTGCGGACCTGGATCCACTCGACGGTCTCGGCGGTCGCCACCATCTGGGCGGTGCGCGGGTGCAGCCCGGCCGGGTTCTGGAAGTAGTTGGAGAGCCGCTGGCGCAGGCTCTTCGCCTTGCCGACGTAGATGACCCGGCCGTCGCGGTCCTTGAACTGGTACGAGCCGGGGGCGTCGGGGATCGTCCCCGCAGGAGGTCGCTGAACCATGACGCAGCCATCGTAGGACCGACGCCGCCCCTCCCCCGTGGAGGGGCCGGCGGGTCGGGCTACCCCCGGAGGACGCCGACCGGATCGGCGGCCAACGAGTCGACGATGGTCCGGCAGGCGGCACGCGGGTGCGCGGGCGATCGCCCCATCACGCCGAGGTGGGTACGTCCGCCGATCTCGAGCGTCACCAGCCCGAGCCCGATCGTCCCGTACGACGGGGAGACCGGGCCGTAGCGGGCCTTCGACGGACCGCCGATCCACGGCAGGAGGTCGTACAGCGGGGGCTTCTGCACGTGCGAGACCGACAGGCGGGCGATCGGGCGGGACGCGCGACCCTCGGGAACGGACTCGCCGCGGCCCCCGGGGAGCATCGACCGTGCGTACGACGCGCCCATGCCGGCCAGCGGGCGACCCGACTCGAGTGCCTGCGCCGTCGCCCGGCTGAGCTGGCGCGGGTCGAACAGGTCGTCGGGCTCGACGTAGGTGGAGGTCACGAAGCCCTCGTTGACCACGGTGCCGGTCGGCAGGTAGCGCCGCGCGTCGAGCAGCACGTTCACGCCAGGCGACACGAGCTCGATGCCCTGGCCGGTGACCGCGCGGGCGAAGGCCGAGCCCAGCACCGCACCGATCCCTGCGCCGGGTGCGGCCTGGTCGCGCCAGCGCCGCAGCTCCGCCCCGGTCTCGGCCGACATGACCGCGAACACCGAGAAGACGTCGTTCACGTCGTAGGGCGCGCCATCGGGGTCCAACCACCCCGGCGCCGGACGCGGTTGACGCACGACGTCGACGACGCGGGCGGGCCGTCGGCCGAAGTGATGGGCGAACGCCCGGGCCAGCGGCGCCCGCACGCCGCGGGACTGGATGAGCATCGTCGGGTCACGGTGGCGGGCCGCGAGGACCAGCGAGGCGTACAGCCAGCACAGGATCCGGGCGTCGCCGAGGCCGTGGTCGAACGTCGAGGTCAAGCGCTCACCGGACCACCGGACCTTGAGCGGCAGGTCGCCCATCCGCTCATGGACCACGGTGTCGCACACCCGCTCGATGCTCTCGTCGCTGGGGATCGACGACTCGACCACGACCTCGTGGAGGTGCGCTTCGAGGTCGCGGCCGGAGACGAGTGACCATCGCGGCACGTCCCCCGTCCGGTCGATGCGGCGGAAGAACGGGTGCTCCGGCTGGATGCGATGCAGCCGGGCCAGCGTTCCCCGGAGGTCGCCCATCGACGGAGCGTCGACGTTGTCCATCACGCCGAGCGTCGACTGGCCGAGGAACTGCCGGTCGATGGTCGACATGCGCAGGTGCTGCGCGTCGTCTCCCTCCACTCGGGTGGCCGTCCGGGCCGCGTCGTCGGTCCGCACGATCGTCGTCATGGTCGCTCCTGGCGGTGTGTGCGGCGCGCGACGAGCGCGCCGTCCTGGATGCCGGTCATGGATGAGCTCAACGCGTCCACACCCGGACCGAGTCGATCTCGACCGATGCCGGGAACTCGGTGCGCTCGTCGACCTCGGTCGTGTGGTCGCCCCCGACGGCGAGGTTGGCGACGAGGAACATCGAGTGGTCGGGGATGTCGTCGAGCACCTCGAACACCTGCTCGCCGTCCACGAACCACTGGATCCGATCGGGCAGCCACAGCAGGCCGTAGGTGTGGACGTCGTCGAGCCCGGAGATCGTCGTGCGGTGCTCGGGCTTGTCGCCGCTCTCGCCGTGGAACGTGAAGCCGAGGAGGCCGTCGCGACGGCCGAACACCTCGAGGATGTCGATCTCCGGTGGCCACGACCCGTCGCTCGGCAACAGCCACAACGCCGGCCAGAGACCGGCATCGAAGGGCACGCGAGCCTCGATCTCGACGTAGCCGTACCGGAAGTGGAACCCCCGGTCGGTGGTGATGAGGGCCGAGCGATAGTCGAACGTCGTCGCCGTGCCGTCGGGCGCGACCCCTTCGACCGGCTCGTCCTCGGCGACCAGGTGCACCGCCCCGTCGGTGACGTGGACCTGCTCGTCGAGGTACCACTGCTCCTCGCCGTTCGGTGCGTTGGTACAGCCGGCCAGATCCGACAGCAGCGCCCACCGGTAGCACGTCGCCCACACCGAGCGGTCGAGGGTGTCGCCGTCGAACTCGTCGACGAACGCCAGCCGTCCGTCGGGGAGGGCGGCGGGTCCCTCGTCGTCACGGTCGAGGCCCGCGGCGGCGCCGACGGTGACCAGCGCGGACGCGCCGAGCAGGAGCATGGCCGCGATCTTGAGCGGGCGGGCGCGGAGCCGGTCCGCGACGCCGGTCACGTGCGGCTCCATTGCCCGGTCGGCCACCGGCGGCGCACCGTCAGGTGCGTGCTCTCCCACGCGTAGCCGGCGGCGGCCGTGGCGAGCCCGCCGACCGACGCCGCGGCACGGCTCAGGGGCTCGCCCGTGCGCCGTCGGACGGACTCACCGGCGGCGCGGACGACGCCGAGGGGCACGGTGGTCATGGCATGGCGCCGCTCGGGACCGAGGACGGCCGACGCGCCGTGGTCGTCGACCAGACGTCGCTTCGCCCGGCCCTCGGTGAAGCACCGTGTGACGACGTAGCGCACGTTGGCCCGCTCGGCGGGGACGTGGTGGTGCACGATGGCCGCCGGCACGATGCGCAGGCCGCCGCCGTGCTCGGCTGCGAGCCGCACGCCGAAGTCGGTGTCGTCGCAGCGCATCATCGAGGTGCCGACCTGGCCGACACCCTCGGCGAAGCCGAGACGCTCGAGCACCGCTCGGCGATAGGACATGTTCGCCCCGATGAGGTTGCGGACCTGCCCGCCGCCGTAGCCGGGATAGGTGCACCCCACCGTCCACGCCAGCTCGTCGGGGAACCACGACGGCCGACCGGACTCCCAGTCGGGCTCGATCCCCCCACCGACCCCGACGACGCCCGGATCGGCGTAGGCCTCGGCGAGCAGCCGCAGCCACCCGGGCTCGGCTGCGGCGTCGTCGTCGAGGAACGCGACGACGTCGCCGGTCGCGTGGTGCACGCCGCAGTTGCGCGCTCCGGCCAGACCAGGGGCGCGGTCGCTGGCGAGAACCGTCACCGCGCCGTCCGCCAGCTCGGCCGACGCCCGCTCCGCGAGCTCGTCGTCGTGGTCGACGACGACGAGCACCTCGTGGGCCGGGTAGGTCTGGCGACGACACGACTCGACGGCGGCGCACAGCCGGTCCCATCGGCGCATCGTGTACGCGCAGATGACCACGCTGATGCTCGGCAGCGTGCCGTCGGACGCCTCGGCGGCGACCGGCTCGCGCTGATCGACGAGCTCACCCACGATCGATCCCCTTCCGTGTGCCGATCAGCAGCTCGCCCGACGGGACGAGGTCGAAGTCGTCGCCGCACGCCGCCAGGAACGCGCCCCGGGCGTCGCCGAAGTGCGTGTCGTCGTGGAGCTCGACCGCGACGGCGTCGACACGGTCGAGCCAGCGGTGCACGTCGCCGGCGCCGAACACGACCGCCTCGGCGCCCTCGATGTCCATCTTCAGCAGGTCGATGCGCTCGGCGCCCGTGCGCTCCACGAGCTCGGCGACGTCGACGGCGTCGAACGCCTGCGGACCGTCGCGCTCGTCGGCATCAGCCTCGCGAACCGTGATCGCCCAGTCGGCGCGTGGCCCGGGATCCCGCTCGCACACCAGCCGCGTCCGGTGGGACCACACCGCGCCCATGATCACCTCGGCCCGGTCGCCGTAGGGGCGCAGGTTCCGGCGGAGCAGGTCGACGTTGGCGTCGTCGGGCTCGACGGCGATGACCCTGGCCCCCGGGTAGCGGGAGAGGAAGTAGGCCGACGAGTAGCCGACGTTGGCACCGCAGTCGATGATCACCGGTGCGCTCCCCGGCAACGGGTGGACGGGTGCGTACTCGTCCTCGATGCAGATCTGGAAGAAGACCTCGGCGTCGCTCGAGCCGGGACGGTGGAGCACGTCGTGGTCGAGCCGCGGCGAGTGCAGGCGCCGCGGGGCCCGGCCGGGTGCGTAGACCCGGGCGTAGTGGACGGCGGCCCGGGCCGCGCCCTCCCGTCGGGCAGCGAAGCGGAACCTCGTCGCCCGCGACCGCAGCGCGTCGACCGCACGCGCCGACCCCGCGCCCGTGACCGGCACCGTGGCGCCGGGCCGTTCGTTCCTCTGAGCCCCGTCAGCCACCATCGGCACCTCCGCGCATCGCGCTCGTCACCGCCTGCCTCACGACCTGGCGATCGATCTCCCAGACACCGCCCGCCTCGTTGCTGAACCGGCGCTCGTAGAGGCCGCACTCCTCGAGCGCGGCGTCGATGTCGGCCAGCTCGAGATCGGGGGCGTAGCCGTAGGCCTCGGCGTAGGCGAACTGGGACTCGGACGCGATGAGGTAGGCCTCACCGGATCTCGACACCCCCGCCCAGGCGTAGGCCGCGTCGCACAGCTCCTGTGGCGTGTAGCTCGGGCGCTCGGCGGAGCGCGGCGGCAGCCACATGAGCCCGAACTGCGAGTAGACGAACTCGGTCGTGTTCGTGGTCGGCAGGTTGGGGAACATGACGGCGACGGTGCTCTCCGGCGCGCCGTGGTCGTCGAGCCACGCCACGAGCGCCAGCTCCTCCGGCTCCATCCGGTTGACCCGGTCGCGGCCGTAGGAGACCACGACGAACGCCGCGGTGAACGCCAGGCACAGCAGGAACGCCGCCGGCGCAGCGACCGCCCGGTGTCGCCGACGTTGGCCGATCCCGAGCCGGCCGTTGCGGCCGAGGAGCAGGTCGGCGCCGCCGAAGAGCAGGTCGGCACCGAGGTAGGCCATCGCGGGCAGGGAGAACAGGAAGACCCGGTAGATGACCTCGCCGCCGTAGCCGTTGACCGCGAGCATCGCCATCGGCGCGCCCGCCATGACGAGGACGCGTCGGTCGACGCGACGCCTGACGATCGCAACGAGGGCCCCGATGGCGCCGAGACCCCACACCCCGAGGCTCAACGACCGGGCGACCGTGGCGATGACCCGGCCCGACTCGGCCTCGGTGACGACGCGCTGCGCGGCGGCGCCGCCGGCGTTGGATCGCACGTCGCCGAGCGCCCCGAACAGCTCGGTGTGGTTGAGCAGGTAGTCGCTGGCCAGACCGATCCACCCGAGCGTGATGGCCGTCATCGCCACCAACAGCCACCGGGGCCGCAGGTCGCACAGGACCGTCAGGCCACCGAAGATGGCCAGGGACATGAACGGGCTCAGCTGGTGGGTGACGACGGTCGCCGTGTGGAGGACCAGCACCACGACGACCGCGGTCGACGGCCGCGGAACGCTGGCGAGCCCGGCCGGGCTCGCCAGGACGGCCTGCGCATGCCCCGCCGCGCCGGCCAGTCCGCTGCGGACGCCGCGGGGTCGCAGCACCCGGCGCGCATCGGCGAGGAACGAGCCGGGGATGGTCCGCAACGGCGCCGCCCGAGCGGGCACGAGCTCGCGGACCGCGACCCCGAGCGCGAGCACGACGAACACGAACGCGAGCGGCTGGGGGGCGAAGTAGTTCTGCCCCACCCAGTTGGACGCGGTGAACAGCCAGACCGCGCCGAACGCCACCTGGCGGCGACCGGTCAGGCCCCGCACGAGGTAGCCGACGGCCAGCGCCTCGACGAGCGCGAAGAACAGCTCGGCCCACGCGGCGAAGCGGATGGGGTCGATGTGGAGCAGGCCGGACAGCGTCGCGGCGATTCCGAAGAAGCCGGCCCAGTTGTCGTAGATGCTCGACAACCGGTCGATGCCCCCGCGCTCGTCGATCGCCTCCACGACCGCCAGGTGCTTGTACAGCCAGGCGTAGCGGGGCAGCGAGTACACGGCCGGGGCGACGCCGTAGAGGAGCACGATCAACCCGCCGGTCAGCGCGGCGAGCGGTGAGCGCCGGGGAGCGCTGGACAGCAGCTCGACCAGGAAGCCGGTCGTGACCGCGGCGAGCCCGATGGCGTAGGCGACCGAGAGCGACCCGATGAGACCGAAGTCACCGAGGTCGGCCACCTCGACCTCGGTGATGGTCACCAGGTAGCAGGTGGCCCCGAACGCGAGGGCCACCCACGGGAACAGGCGCTCGGACGCATGACCGTCGTCCGGTCGGCCACCGCCCGGCGGCGGCGTCGGCGAGGGACCGCCGGTGGAACGTCGCTGGAGGAGCGCGGTCATCGCGGCCCACCCCGCGACGTCCGGTTCGCGAGGCGGGCCCGCAGGTAGAGCTGGGGCCCGGCGACCATGCCGGCCATCTCCACGAACACGAGCGAACGGGGGAAGTCGTTGGGCCACGCTCCCCTGCCAATGGCGACCCATGCCGAGCATCGCCGGCACCATGCGACGGATCATGGGCGGGCCGGTGCGTCGCGACGTGAGGTGCTTGGCCAGGTAGGCGGCGCAACCGACGCCGTAGCCCCACATCTGGCGGCGCAGGTCCTCGGGCGTCGCGCGATGGTGGTGCCACACCACGGCCGCCGGCTCGTAGGCCAGCGCGTGGCCGGCCAGGAGCACGCGCAGGAACGCGTCGAGGTCCTCACCGCCCCGGGTCGGGCTCCCTGCCCCGAGTGCGGCGTCGAAGCCGCCCAGGTCCTGGATCGCCTCGCGTCGGATCGCGAAGTTGGCGCCCGTGCCGAAGTGGCCGGCCGCATAGGGGAACAGCGCGAACGGCGGCTCCGCCATGTCGAGCGCGAAGCGCTCCGAGGTGCAGTGGGAGCTCCAGGAGACCTTCCGGTCGAAGTGGAGCTCGGTCTCGTTCTCGAGGCTCGCCGTGGGGACCAGGCCGGTGACGCAGGCGACCGAGGCATCCGAGGCGAAGGTCGCGGACAGGGCGCGCAGCCACAGTCCGTCGACCTCCACGTCGTCGTCGGTGAAGGCGACCAGCGAGTGGGTCGCCTCGGCGAGTGCCCGGTTCCGGGCGTTGGACAGGCCGGGCGCGGGCTCACACACGTAGCGGATGGGCGTCGCACCGAGCTCGCGCTCGACGAGGTCCCGGGTCGCGCTGGTCGCCGGAGCGTTGTCGACCACGAGGATCTCGTGGTCCGGGTGGTCGACCGCGAGAAGGGAGCGGAGGCACCGCCGGAGCGACTCGGGGCGGTCGCGGGTGCAGACCGCCACGGTGATCGGCGGCAGGTCGCGCGCGTCGCGGAACGGTCGGGGCCGGTCGGCGAGGCTGCGCGGCAGCTCGTCGAGCGGGACGCCCGTGCAACCGACGGCCGCCAGGTGGGGCGCCAGCTCGTCGGCCAGGTCCGCGTCGGCCCGCTCGCGGACCTGGACCCCGGCGGGCCGCGCCGGATCGAGATCGAGCTCGACGAAGCCGACCGGGCGGTCCGCCAGTCGCACGAGCACCCGTGTGCGCCCGGCCGTCCGGGCCCGGGTCCGGACGGTGCCCGACACGTCGTCGTGGGGGGTCGCGTCCCCGGCCATGCCTGCGAGACGCAGCCCATCGTGCGCGTCGTCGGCCAGATCGAGCTGGGCGACCGCCACCGGTGTGAACGACATGGTCATCTCATCCCTCGGTCGTGGTGGTGCGCGAGCCCGGTTGTGACGGGCGGGGCGGGTGCGGACACCCACACTGCGAGCTTCGTGAGCGTGGCGACGGCGGGAACCCACGCCATCGCCGCGGGCGACCACAGGTCGAGCTCGAGCAGCAGCTGGGCGACCAGGACCCAGACGGCGAGGCTCGCTCCGACGACCAGCGCCCAACGGCTGTCGTCCCAGTCCTGGATCGGCGGGCCGATCACGCCCGCCAGGAGGAGGCCCGGCAGCAGCAGAGCCGCCGGGGCGATCACGAGCGCGGCCAACACGACGGGGAGCTCGAACGCGACGACCAGCGGGAGTGCGAGGCCGCTGAGCAGCGTGGCCGCGGCGAGCGCACCGATCGGCTCTCCCCTGCGGACCATGAAGGGGAGCGGGGTGGGAGCGACCCCGGGCCACATCGGCGTCCACCGCGGCGACCAGCCGAGGTCGCGGGCGAGCAACGGGGCAACCACGAGCGCGGGGATCCACAGACCGAGGAGCACCCCGAGGCCCGCGCCCGCGGCGCCGTGCTCCGGCGCGAGGAGCGCGGCGAGCCCGAGCGCCCCGCTTCCGGACACCGCGGAGACGACGAGCCCCCGTGCGGGTCGGCGCCTCGCGCGTCCGATGCCGGTGTAGACGAGCGTGATGGGGCTGGAGAGCGTCGACAGCGCGACCAGCCGGAGCGCGGCGACGCTCTCCTCGGCGTACTCGGCGCCGTACACCGCCATCACGAACGGCGCGACGAGCAGCAGCGAGCCGACCAGCACCACCGTCAGCACCGTCGCTCGCCAGAGCGTGACGAGGGCCAGCTCACGCTCCCGCTCGGGTTGGCGGGACGCCTCGACGATGAACGGTCCGGCGGCTCCCACGGCGAACAGCGCGAGCTGCGAGCCGAGCATGAACGCCACGTAGAAGAAGCCGCCGTCGCGCGCACCGGCGGCCGCCACGACCACGACCGGGAGCAGCGCGACCTGCATCTGGGAGGCGGCCGACGACGCCATCTCGCCGAGGAGCAGGCGTCGGTGGTCCCACCAACGGACCTGTTCGATCGTGCCGAGGCCACCGTCGGCGGCGGCACCGGGTGACCCGGCTGCCGGCAGGGCCCGCAGCACCACGACGTTGATGATCACGATGATCGGGAGCACGGGCAGGAGGGTCGCGGTCAGGATCGCATGGTTCGTGGCCGCGCCGGCCAGGGCGATCAGGGCGATGAGCTTGGCGATGCCGAAGACCGCGTTCTCCAGCGGGACGAGCATCGCCTTGCGGCACACGACGAGCACGCTGTCCTGCAGGGTGAAGACACCCCACGCGGCCGTGAAGCACATGAAGACGAGGGCCGTCGTCGGCTCCCGCAAGGTGTCGAAGTCGGACCCGAGCGGCAGGACGCAGAACACGGCCGCGACCACCACCCCGTACGCGACGCAGGCGCCGTAGGCCTGCACCAGCAGCCGGCGCGGGTTGGCCGAGCGGGGCATGAGCACCGAGGTCGAGATGGCGAACGCCGTCGACCCGGTGATGGCCAGGATCGTGGCCAGGTTGAGCAGGGCGCCGTCACGCCCGACGAGCTCCGGGTCCATCACCCGTGCGGCGACGACCCAGAACACGAGCCCGAGCCCGCCGCTGACGGCGGTGTTGAGCGCGAGTGCGTCCGACCCTCGGGTCAGGCTGGTGATCGTCGAGTCCGGCGACGGCCGCCCGGACGTCCCTCCCTCGTCGACGGAGGCCTCACCGTCGAGCGCCTCGTCGTCGAGCCGACCCCCGGCCGGAACCGGCTCGTCCGGTCGGGCGCCGACACCGTGGTCGGCGCGCCGCGTCGATGCGGGCGCCTCCATGGCGCCGCGGCCGTCCACGTCGGTGGGCCACCCCACGTCGACGTAGGTGATGTCCCGGGCGAGCGGCACGATCCCGTACATCGCGGCGCGCGGCAGGACCACCTCCGGGGCGCCGGCGAGTTGCTCGACGTCCACGTAGGTCATGTCGCGCGCGCCGCCTCCCCGAGCGGCGTGAACCGGCCGCTCGGGGCCCGGGTGCGTGACCTGGGGTGACGACGTGGTCTCGGGATCCTCCTCCGGGTGCAGACGCGCCGCGGTCGCGTCGCGTCGGCCCGTCATCGAGGACGAAGCCATTCCGCGAGGATCGCTCGCAGCACGCGTGTCCCGTCGCGTCGGGCGTTGAGGTTGCTCACACCGCTCATCTGGCTGGCCTCGAAGCTCGGGACCTCGACGATCCGCAGGCCGGCGACGGCGGCGCGGATGTTCAGGCAGGTCTCGACCTCGAACCCGGGAGAGTCCAGGTGGAGGTCGGGCAGCGTGCGACGCCAGAACGCGTTGTAGCCGTAGCAGAGGTCCGAGTAGTTGGTGCGCCAGATCCGGTTGACCATCATCGCGAGGCCGCGGTTGCCGAGCTTGCGGATCCTCGTGATGTCCGCGCTACCACCGCCGACGGCGAAGCGCGACCCCTTGGCGAAGTCGGCCCCCGTGCGCAGCGCGGCGAGGTAGCGGGGGATCTCGCCGGGATCGGTCGAGCCGTCGGCGTCGAGCATGACGATGACGTCGCAGGTCGCGGCCCAGCACCCGTCGGACAGCGCGTTGCCCTTGCCGCGACCACCCTGCTGGATGACACGCACGCCGGGGCGTGCCCGCCGGGCGACCTGTGGGGTGCCGTCGACGGAGCCGCCATCGACCACGATCACCTCTTCGACCCAGGCCGGGATGCGCTGGAGCACGTGACCGATGTTCTCGGCCTCGTTCAGCGCCGGGATCACGCAGGTGACGCTCGGTGCCGGCTGGTCGAGCCACAACGCCTCGCGGGAGGCGCCGGAGAACGACCGACCGGTCTCGGCCTCCTCGACGTCCGCGTCGGTCATCTCGTGCGGAACCGGAGGTTCGGCCAGGCGCGTCGCGCCATTGCCGTTCCGCCCAAACGGCACGTTCTCCACGGTCTTCGTCTCCTCCAAGTGATCCGCCACACACCGGGGAGCCCGCTCGACCGCCACCCGAACGCCATCCGAGGCCCGAACCCGGGATCGGAGCGCGTCCGGACCCGATCACCGAGATCTCCGGATCCTCGCCGTCCGGTCCGGAGCCCGGCCGAGTCGCGCGGACCCGTCTCCGGTCCCGACGCGATCGTCCGCAGCTTGATCTCCGAGCCGCCCGCCGAGGGCAACGCTAACCCTGAATAATCGTGGCGGTCGTCTTCGCTATTCGTAGGCGCGCGGTGAGTGGTTGATGGGTTCGTGTGGCTGTTGGTGAGCGCGAGTTGCGGCAGTGTCGGGTGTGGTGGGACGC
>JAXHUH010000107.1:0-2375 GCA_034211175.1 Actinomycetota bacterium | reverse complement strand
GCCGCCTGCGCGGCTCTGCTCGGGTGGGTGTGGCTGCGCGGCGCGGTCCGTCTGCTCGTCGACCCGGGCCGCTCGGGTGGGGCGCGCTCGTCGACCGGTTGGGAAGCGACCGTCGACCGCTGGAGCCGGGGTCGTGAGCTGTGGGTGTCGGTCGCCAAGGAGCTGCGCTACCTGGTCCGGGCGCCCGCCCGCCGCGCCGCGGCGCTCACCGGCGTCGTCATCGGCACCGGGTTCGTGTTCGTCACGTTCCTGCGTGACCGCGAGCTCGGCGAGGAGGTCGTGCTGCTGGCGCCGTTCGCGATGTTCATCGCCGTCGGCCCGCTCCAGAACCAGTTCGGCTACGACAGCGCGTCGCTGTGGATCGAGGTCGTCACCGGCGGGCCCCGTCGCCACCAGATCGTCGCCCGTCAGCTCGGCTGGCTCCCGGCCGTGCTCGCCGCACCCGCGGTGGCGACCCTGCTGATCGGCGCCGTGTCCGGCGGCTGGCGGTACGTGCCGTACACCCTCGGGATCGCGGTGGCGGCGTCGATCGTCTTCGCCGGCGTCGGCTCGGTGACCTCGATGCTCAGCCCGATGCGGGTGCCCGAGTCGGGCAGCCCGTTCGGCAACCGGGACGCGATGACCGGCCGCGGCTGCGCCGCGGGTGTCGCGGCGATGGTCGGCCTGTTCGTCGACGTCCTGCTGCTCACCCCCATCGGCATCGGGGTGGCCGTGGTGGTTGCCACCGACGCCCCGCTGCGCTGGCTCGGCCTCGTCGTCGTGATCGGCACCGCATGGGCCGTGCTCGTCTGGGCGGTGGCGCTGGTGCTCGTCGAGCGGCGACTGCTCGGCCGAGAGCCGGAGCTCCTCCTCGAGCTGACCCCGCGGGGCTGACCCCACGGGGCTGACCCCGGGGATGACCGGCGGGGAGGCCAATCGGCCGGCACCGCAGCGCTCCGGCTACAGCAGCTGGTCCTGGCCGACCTTGCGGAGCCGGAACCAGCGGTAGCCGTCGCCCCGCAGCGTGACGTCGGCCTTGCCGTCGTCGTCGTAGGCGGAGTCGGCCCACAGCCCGATGATCTCGCTGACGTCGGCGTCGACCGCGTCGGCGAAGGACACGTCGACGTCGTCCGCACCGAAGTTGTGCAGCGTCACCACGGTGCGGTCCTGCCAGTCGACCCGCATGGCGAGCACGCCGGGCGCCCCGACGTCGAGCAGCCGCATCCGTCCGTAGCCGAGCTCCGGCGTCTGGCGTCGGCGGCGGACGAGACGGTTCGTCCAGTTCAGCATCGAGTCGGGCTCGCCGAGCTGGTCGGCCACGTTGACCCGGTCGGGCCCGTAGTCGCCGGCGGGCGGCGGGCGCCGGATGGCGTCCGCGTCCGCGGTCGAGAACCCGCCGGTCGGCCCGGACGACCACTGCATCGGGGTGCGGACGGCGAGGCGGTCGGGGACGTCGAGGTTCTCGCCCATGCCGATCTCCTCGCCGTAGAACAGCACCGGCGTCCCGGGGAGCGCGAAGAGCAGGCTGTAGGCCATGCGGATGCGGCGCATGTCGCCGCCGAGCATCGGCGGGATCCGCCGGCGCAGGCCCCGGTCGTAGAGCTGCATGTGCTCCTCGGGGCCGAGCGCCGCGAACACCTCGGCCCGCTCCGACTCGTCGAGCTGGTCGAGCGTCGCCTCGTCGTGGTTCTTCAGGAAGTTGGCCCACTGGCAGTCGGGCGGGATCTCGGGCAGCGACCGCAGCGCGTCGCGCACGGTGGCCGGGTCGCGGCGGGCGAGGGCGAGGAGCAGGTGCTGGTTGACGTGGAAGTTGAACACCATGTGGAGCTCGTCGCCCCGGTTCTCGCCGAAGAACCGGCGCTGCTCGTCGGGGGCCACGTTGACCTCGCCGAGCATGACGGCGTCACCGCGGCGCCGGGTCAGCTTGGCCCGCAGCTCGCGCAGCAGCCCGTGGGGCGTGATCTCCTCGGGCCCGGCGATGCCCTCGAGGTTGATGAGGTAGGGCACGGCATCGACCCGGAACCCGGCGAGGCCCTGCTGGAGCCAGAACGAGATGATCTGGGCGAACTCGGCGCGGATGCCCGGGTCGTCGGGGTTCACGTCGGGCTGGTGCTCGTAGAAGTGGTGCAGGTAGTAGGCACCCCGCTCGTCGTCCCAGGTCCAGTTGGTCTCCTGGTCGCCCGGGAAGATCAGCGACGTGTCCCAGCCCTCGGGCGGCTCGTCCTGCCAGACGTAGTAGTTGCCGTGGGGCCCGTCCGGGTCACGCCGTGACGCCTCGAACCACGGGTGCTCGTTCGAGGTGTGGTTGACGACGAGGTCGGCGATCACCCGGATGCCCCGGTCGCCGGCGGCGCGGATCAGCTCCGTGACGTCGCCGTGGTCGCCGAGGCGGTGGT
>JAXHUH010000106.1:0-4432 GCA_034211175.1 Actinomycetota bacterium | reverse complement strand
CCTTCTTCTTGCCGGCCTTCTTGTCACCGGCCTTCTTGTCGTCGGCCTTCTCGTCGCCGGTCGTGCCCGCGCCGGTCTCCGTCGTCGCAGCCGGCGAGCGGGAGGTGCCGGTCGCGACGGCCAGCGCCTCGATCTCCTCGATGAGGAGGTCGGTGAGGCGCCACGCGTCGGGTGTCAGCTCCCGGCAGGCGACGACCCCGAAGTCGAGTGCGTCGCAGTAGCTCTGGACGGTGATGTTGAGCCCCACGCCCTCGGTGATGGCCGACGCCGGATAGAAGTGGGTCATCCGCGCCTCGCCCAGGTAGTGCGGGATCCGGGGCCCGGGGACGTTGGAGATCACCACGTTGACCACCGGCGCGACGCGGTCGCCGAGGTGGAGTCGGGCCGCCAGCCGCGCGGCCCGGTTGGCCAGGGCCGGCGGGGCGAGGGACGCGGCGTCGACGAGCACGTCGGCCGGCACCATGTCGAAGCGCTCCTTGGCGTCCAACATGGCGGCGCGGGCCGCCCGCACCCGCTGGATCGGGTCGGCGACATCGGTCGGCAGCCCGGCGAAGATGGCCGACACCCGGTTCGTCCACCGGTCGGCCTCCTCGCCGGTGCGGATCGACACCGGGACCATCGAGACGAGCGGGTCCTCGGGGAGCGCGTCGTGGGTCTCCAGGTAGCGGCGCAGCGCGCCGGCGCACACCGCCATGACGACGTCGTTGACCGTCAGCCCGAGCGCGGCCTTGATGTCCTTGACCTGCTGGAGGTCGGCGGAGCGGTACGCGAAGCGACGGTGGGGCGTGATGCTGTGGTTGAACGGCGTGTGTGGCGCGAGCGCACGCGGCGGGATGGGTCGCTCGTCGTGGGGTTCTCGTGCGGTGCCGGTGATCGCCCGTACCGCGTCGCCGGCCGGGCCGGGCAGGCCGCGGCGCATCTGGTCGGCGACCCGGCCGAGGCCCTTGCTGCGGGTGCGCTGGGCGAGCTCGTTCACGGCACGGACCTGGAGGCGCATCGCGGTCCGGGGGCGGCCGAGGAGGCTGGCCGTCGCCCGGCCGACCAGCTCGAGCTGGCCCGGCACCCGGTCGGGCGCCCAGTCGTCCTCGATCGCGGGGTGCTCGCCGCCCCGCGGTTCGACGTCGAGCAGCATCGAGAGCATCTCGACGCCCGACGCCCCGTCGATGGTGGCGTGGTGCACCTTGTTGAGCACGGCGAAGCCGCCGTCCTCGAGGCCCTCGAAGACGTAGATCTCCCACAGCGGCTTGCTGCGGTCCAGGGGGCGGCCGATGATCCGGGCGACCTGCTCACCGAGCTCCTCCGGCCCGCCGGGCGGCGGCAGCCCGATGTGGCGGAGGTGGAAGTCGAGGTCGAACTCCGGGTCGTTTGATCCAGTACGGGTGGTCGAGGTCGAACGGCACGGTGACCACCCGCCGGCGGTACGGCTCCAGTAGCGGCAGGCGACGCTCGAGCTGGTCCCGCATCGCCTGGTAGGCGTCGAACTCCGGGAACGGCCGCTCGTAGAACGACACGCTGGACACGTGGCCGAACGACGAGGCCGTCTCCATGTAGAGGAAGCTGGCGTCCACACCGCTCAGCTGCTTCAACGTCATCGTCGGTCCCCCCTCAGGTGCCGTTGGTGCGACGGTAGTCACTCCTCGGCCGGCAGGCCATGGGTTGTTGACACCTTGCCGGTGGGCGCCGGGAGGGCGAGGGGTGTCGCGCCGCGGTGTCGGGGCGCCGGGACCGGCCCCGAATGCCGATAGCGTGCGAGCGATGGTTGCCGGACGTCTCCGCTCGACGGCCACCGGTCTGCTCACCGCGCTGGTGGCGATCGTGGCGGGCGCCGCGTGCGAGCCCTCGCCGCCGCCGACCGTGAGCCCGCCGCTGTACCTCTCGGTGGTGTCCGAGGTGACCGCGGCCGAGCTCGGTTCGTCGTGGCGGCCCGGCTGCCCGGTCGGGCCCGAGAACCTGCGCACGGTGTGGGTGACCCATCACGACATGGCCGGTGAGGTCGTCTGGGGCTCGCTGGTCGTGCACCGCAACCGGGCCCAGGACGTCGTGGCCGTCTTCGAGCAGCTCTACGACGCCGGCTTCCCGATCGCCCGGATGGAGCCGGTCGACGTGTTCGGTGCGTCCGATGCCCGGTCCATGGCGGCCAACAACACCTCGGCGTTCAACTGCCGCACGGTGGCGGGCACGAACCGGTGGTCGGAGCACGCCTACGGCCGGGCGATCGACATCAACCCGATCCAGAACCCGTGGGTCGCCGGCGACGTCGTCGACCCGCCCGCCGGCGAGCCGTACGTGGGCCGCGCGCCGGCGCCGGGCCTGATCCGCGACGGCGACGTCGTCGTCCGTGCGTTCGAGGCGGCCGGCTGGGGCTGGGGCGGCCACTGGTCGTCCTCGAAGGACTACCAGCACTTCTCCACCACCGGCCGCTGACCGACACCGGGCCACGGCGCTGGTGCCGGCGGTGATCACCGTCCGTCGCGCTCGTCTCGGACCGCGGTGACTGCTTCATCCAGCGAGAACGTCTCGCCCCGGTCCGACGCGGACCGGTCGGCCACGTCGCCGGGCGTCGGTCGGTCGTCGACTGCGGGTCCGCGCACGACGCGCAGCGCCGGGCGCGGGTCGACCGAGCGCTCGGCTGCGGTCGGCATCAGGGCCGCTTCGACGAGCAGTCCGAGCGCGTAGTCGGCCACCGACTGCCCCCGGGCCGAGGCCCGCGCCCGGAGCGTGTCGAACACCCGCTCGGGCATCCCCTCGATCCGGATCGCTGCCATGCCCCGACGCTAGATCCACCCCGATCCGCCATCACCCCGATTTCGCCCGACGAGCCGCTGCGGACCCACAGCACCGAACTGGCCCCGACGTCGTGCCGCCGGCGGTACGCCACGTTGGCCGTAACGGGGTGTTCGCCCGGAGGTGGTCGCCCGGGCGGCACCTGTGCACGCCTCGTGCGTCAGGTGTGGGCGCTGCGGCTGAGGGCCGAGAGGAGGCGTTGGGGGCGGCGGCGGCGCTTGAGCTGCTTGGCGATGTGCTGGTTCCACTCGCGCATGGCGACCGTGTCGGGGTGGTGGAGGCCGAGGACCTGGACGCCGTCGAACAGCGCCCGCTTCGACAGGAAGAACGCCGAGACGTAGTTGCCGACCCGGCCGTGGCAGTTCGACAGGTTGTCCCGCGCCCTGATCGTGTCGGGGTGCTCGGAGCCCAGCAGGCGCTCGCGGTCGTGGACGACCCGCTCGGCGAGGCGGATGGCGTTGTCGACGTCGCCGAGCTGGCGGTGGCAGATCGACAGGTTGTAGCGGACCGTGACCGTCTCGGGATGGTCCCCGCCCAGCGCCACCTCCATCGCCCCCATGGCCTCCTCGATCACCTCGAGCGCCGCGGTGAGCCGGCCGGCCGCGCTGAGGCAGACCGACAGGTTGTTCCGGGCCCGCACCGTGTCGAGGTGGGCCGGGCCGAGGAGCTGGACGCGGGTGTCGACGACGGAGGTCGCCACCTCGATGGCGGTGTCGTGGTCGCCCATCTGGGTGGCGATGATCGAGAGGTTGCCCCGGGCGGTCAGCGTGTTGGGATCGTCGGCGCCGACCGTGGCCTCCAGCCCGTCGATCGCCCGGTGGGCCAGCGGCAGCGCCTCGGCGTAGCGGCCGAGCTCGAGGTTGCGGACGGCGAGGTTGTTGACCGCCCGCAACGTGTCGAGGTGGTCAGGCCCACCGATCCGCTCCCGCAGCTCCAGCACCTGCCGGGCCAGCTCCAGGGCCTCGCCGTGGGCGCCGATCTGGCTGCAGCACGTCGACAGCTCGGCCCGGGCCGACACCAGCTCCCCGTCGGCGGTGTCGACGAGCTGCTCGAGCCAGCTCGTCGCCAGCTCCATGTGATCGAACGCGGAGAAGTAGAAGCCCCGGCCGCTCAGGTGGGTCGACAGCGCACGGGCGAGCCTCGCCGCGGTCGTGGTCGGTTCGCCGGACTCGTCGATGCGCTCCAGCAGGGCGATGGCGTGGGGTACGAGCGGCTGCCACACGTCCCGCAGCGACGCGTCGTCGACGGTCGAGACCGCGGCGTTGAGGAGCGCGACTGCGAGATCCGGGCGGCCGAACGCCGCGGCGGCGACCTCCTGGGTGAGGTGGTGGGCGTGGACGTCGGTCCCGTCGACCTCGATCAGCGACAGCCGTTCGAGGCCCGCGATGGCCTCGTCGATGTCCGTCGGGGTCGCGCTCGCCAGCTCGTCGATCGCGGCGCACCCGTCGGTGAACAGCGAGCGGGGGATGTCGTCGTCGTCGAGCACCGCGACCACGCCGAGGACGGCCCGGGTGAGCGGACCGGCGTCGGCGGCCCGCCGCACCGAGGTGCTCAGCACCCGATGGAGGGTGCGGGTCGTGGCGGTGGAGTCGATCGCCGCCCAGCCGTCGGCGTCGAGCATCGTGAGGTAGGCGTCGATCGACGTGCC
>JAXHUH010000105.1:0-5554 GCA_034211175.1 Actinomycetota bacterium | reverse complement strand
CGCCCGGCACCGCAGCGGTGCCGGGCCGGCCGGGGGCCACGGGGTGGGTTCGTCACTCCTCGGGGTAGCCGTACATGCGGGCCAGGAACCGCAGCTCCTCGTCGCGTCCCGGCAGCGGCGCCTGGGCCTGGAGGAGGCCCTCCTCGGTCAGCTCGTCGACGACCTGCTCGTCGCGCTCGAACGGGGTGCCGTAGCGCATCGAGAAGAACGTCTCCTCGAACGGCATGCGGGGGCGCTGGCCACCGGCCTCGGGGCTCTCGGCCGGGTAGCCGACGAGCTGGTTCCACACCGGGATCCAGCTCTCGGGCACCCCGAGGACCTGCTTGACCTTCTCGACCTGCGACGGCCGCCCGACCGTGTGGAGGCACGTGCCCAGCCCGGCGTTCACTGCGGCGAGCGTGGCGATGGCGCACGCCCCGACGGTCTCGCCGTGGGCCATCGCCTGCGACACCTCCGGCGGCATGTCGTGGAGGATCTCCTGGATCGACGCCATGCCCTCCGGCGTCTCCTCACCGCCGTCGATGGCGGCGACGATCGTGTCCTTGGCCCACCCGTAGGCGGCGGGGATGGCACCGACGTCGAGGAGCTGGATCGTGTTGCGCACGAACGAGTCGGGCCGGGCGGCGGCCAGGTCGCCGAACCAGTAGATCCACACCGGGGCCTGGACGTGGGCGCCCTGCCAGTTGTCGGCCTTCAGCAGGGCCTCGCGGTCGTCCTCCGACAGCTCGTCGCGGTAGACGACGACGGCTCGCCACGGCTGGAGGTTGCCCGGGCAGCTGGTCCAGCGGGTCGCTTCGAGGATGCGCTGGATCTTGTCCTTCTCGACGGGCTTCCAGGTCTGGAAGTAGCGGATGCTGCGGCGCGTGCCGACCAGCCGGTTGAACTCCATGCGATCTCCCTCGCGCTCGGCGGGACGGCGAGGTCTCCCCCTCTGGTCCCCTCCTGATGTGACCAGTGTCACCGCACAACGAAACGGCGTGCAACGGCGGCTTCGCTGGGTTCTGCGGCCTCTTCGTTGGAGGTTTCTCCAACGAGATGGTCCGATCCACGACGACCGGTGTCGTTTGGGGCCTTCACCGCGACGGGTCGAGGGTCGTCCATCGACGTCGGGTGCCGACGTCGTGTTCCTCGCTGGCGGCGCGACCGGCGGCCGTGCTCAGCGCCCGTGATCGGCGCGGACGCGGGCGAGGACGGCGCCAGAGACCGGGTCGCCCCACAGGAACGGCGGGTGATCGAGGGGCACGAGTCCGCCCGGGCCCACAGCCACGACCGGGAGCCGGACGACTGCGTCGATCGTTGCCGCCCCTCGGTGGGCCTGGGCGCCGTCGTCGACGTCGTCGCCCGTGAGGTCGAGGCGGTGGAGGTGGCCGACGAGCTCGGTGCCGTTGCTCGACCGGTCGGCGAGCCCGAGCTCACCGAGCGCTCTCCTCGCGGCCTCGGCCACCGTCTCGTCCGCCCGGCGGGCGACGCGGGGCCGCGTCGGGTAGCCGTGGGCGTCGCCGATGGACACGACGTGGTCGTCCTCGGTCACCGCGACGACCTCGACCCCGCCCACCGCATCGCCCTCGGGCTGCGCGTGCTCGACGTCGACCCACGCCACGTGCAGCCGTCGAGTGGACCACGGCGGCGCCTCGAAGAGCTCGATCGCAACCGACGCACCGTCCGGCCCGGGCCGCGGCCCGGCACGTCGCGCCGTCGGATGGTCGGCGGCCACGAGTTGTCCGCGGACGACGTCGAGCCACGGCTGCTGGCGACGCTCGAGACGCACCTCGTCCAGCTCCGCCCAGCGGCAGCGCCAGCACATGCCGCCGCCGTCGGGGGTGCGGACCCACCACTCGTCGGGGGTCGGCGCGTCGGTCGCGAGGTGGACCAGATGCCGGTCGACGTCGCCGTCGACCTCGGCCAGTACCCCGGCGCGGTCACCGCCGGCGCCGAGGCGGAGATCGGCGAGGCCGGTCTCCTCGAACGCTTCCCGGAGAGCGCCGTCGGACGGGTCCTCCCCCGGTTCGAGCGTGCCCGACGGCAGCTGGGTGCCCGACCGCGGGTGGTCGAACACGCACAGCTCGATGCCCCGCGCCGAGCGCCGGGTGATCAGGGCCGTGCCCTTCCTCGTGCGGGACATCGGGGCATCGTCCCACCTGTCCGGCGCCGTCGACCGACCGATTTCGGTCAGATCCTCGTCGAGAGGTGGGCCCGGGCGATGAGTTCCTTACGGCCGAACCGTCGACACCTCCATGACGGCTTCATCGTCCACGGCACCCGCGACGAGGGCTGACTATGGTTCAGACGTGACTGACACCATGGTCCTCGTCGGTACCAGCAAGGGTCTGTTCACGCTGCGCTCCACCGATGGGCGCGGCAGCTTCGAGCTGAGCGGCCCGACCTTCCCGGGAGAGGAGGTCTACGCCACGTGCGTTGATGTGCGCGGCCCCTCACCCCGCCTGTTCTGCGGCTCCGCCACGATGCACTGGGGCCCGGTGCTCCGCCGCTCCGATGACCTCGGCGCGTCGTGGACCGAGGACGAGCAGGCCTCGGTCAGCTTCCCGTCCGACGCCGACACCGCCCTCGACCGGGTGTGGCAGATCACGCCCGGCCCGGCCTCCGAGCCCGACGTCGTCTACGCCGGCGTCGAGCCCGCCGCACTGTTCCGCAGCGACGACGGCGGCCGCAGCTTCTCGCTGGTGCGGGGTCTGTGGGACCACCCTCACCGCACCCGGTGGGAGCCGGGTGGCGGCGGGTTGTGCCTCCACACGATCCTCACCCACCCCGACGACCCCGACCGGCTGCTGATCGCCATCTCCGCCGCCGGGGTGTACCTGTCCGACGACCGGGGCGAGACGTGGCGGGCGTCGAACACCGGCATCGCCGTGCCGTTCCTGCCCGACGCGCCGGCGCCCGAGTTCGGCCAGTGCGTGCACAAGGTGTCGCGCGACGCCGCGGACCCCGAGCGCCTCTACCTCCAGCACCACGGCGGCATCTACCGCAGCGACGACGGCGGCGGCACCTGGTCGGCGATGACGTCGATCGCCGGGATGGACTTCGGCTTCCCCGTCGTCGCCCACCCGAGCCGTCCCGACACCGCCTACCTCCTGCCGCTCGAGAGCGACGGGTTCCGGTGCACGCCCGACGGCCACTGCATCGTGTGGCGCACGACCGACGCCGGCAAGAGCTGGGAGCCACTCACCAACGGCCTGCCCCAGGACAGCGCCTACCTGACGATCCTGCGCGACGGCTTCACCACCGACGGCTCGACCCCGGCCGGGCTCTACTTCGGGACCCGCACCGGTGAGGTCTACGGATCGGTCGACGACGGCGACTCCTGGCAGCTCCTCGCCGACCACCTCCCGCCGGTGCTGTCGGTCCGCGCCGCAGCGCTCGCGTGAGGGCCGACGGCGCCGTGAAGGTCCAGGTCCGGGTGCCGACCGCCCTTCGTGAGCTGGTGGCCGGCGCCCGGTCGATCGCCGTCGACGTCCCTGACGGCACGTCGAACGGGGGCCCGACGGTCACGGTGGCGGCGGTGCTCGACGCCGTCGCCGCCGACCACCCCGCCCTCGAACGCCGGGTCCGCGACGAGCGGGGCAACCCCCGGATCCACGTCAACCTGTTCGTCGGGCCCGACAACGTGAAGGACCTCGACGGGCTCGCCACGCCGGTCGCCGCCGGCCAGGAGCTGACGATCATCCCCGCAATCTCCGGGGGCTGATCGACCCGTCGGGGAAATCTCCGCAGGAATCGTTAGGAATCGTCGCGTCGGTGATCTGCACCGGTGAGCGCCCGGAACCGCCGGGCTCCACCGAGGAGCACACACCGATGACGACCACCCGATCCGCCATCACCGGCGTCGCCTTCCGCGCCACCATGCTGCTGGCCTCCGGCGGCCTCCTGGCCGTCGTGCCCGCCGCCCCGGTCGGTGCCGAGTCGCCGCGCCACGAGATCGACGACCTCACGCAGGTCCCGGTCGACCCGTGCCCACCACCGGAGGACATCGACGACCTGACGACGCCCACGACACCGACCACCGCACCGCCCGTTGTCGTGATCGACGATCTGGTCGCGCCGACCGTGCCGACCACCGTCCCGCCGGTGGTGGTCGACGACCTCGTCGCGCCGACCACGGCCCTGACCACCGTGCCGCCGACCGGCGGGATCGACGATCTCGTCGCGCCGACCACGGCCCCGACCACCGTGCCGCCGACCGGCGGGATCGACGACCTCACCAACCCGACCGACGACCCGTGCGACGACGGCGGGCCAGGTGGAGGAGGCGGAGGAGAAGGCGGTGGGGCCGTCGACCCGTGCCTCGTTGTCGGCGGCGACCTCGTCGCCCCCGAAGCGCCCGGCGGCGAGATCGACGACCTGATCGCGCCGACCACGGTGCCGCCGGCCGATGGGATCGACGACCTCGCCAACCCGACCGACGACCCGTGTGACGGCGACGACGGCGGTGACCCGTGCGACGACCCGTTGGTGATGGACTGCGGCCTCGAGCCGTGCCAGCTCGCCGGCGACTGCCCGGAGCCGCCCGACTGCGAGCTCGAAGGTGCCTCCGCGGAGGAGTGCACCGACCCGCCAGGGGAGCCGTGCGATGCGGACGGCGCCATGTCCGACGACGCGGACATGGCGGACGGCGTCGCCCTGGCCGTGTGCGGCACGGTCGTCGTGAACCCCGGGTTCACCGGGTGAGCCGCCGGATCGAGCCCGGGAGCACCACGATGCGCACCACCCTCGCCCTCACCATCCTCCTCGTCGTGACCCTGGCCACCACCGCCTGCGGCGGCGGCCAGGCCACGGCGACCGACGCCACCACGACGATCGACGCCGCCCCGGTGGCGACCATCCCGGCCGAGCCCGCGGTCGATGCCGACGCCAACGCACCGGCGCTGCGGGCCACCCTCACCCGTCCCGACGAGGTGTTGGTCGCCTTCGCCGAGCCCGACGCCGGCACCGCCGTCGTCGCCGAGCTGGCGCCCACCACCGACCTCGGCTCCGCCCGGGTCCTCGCCGTCGAGGAGCAGCACCCCGGCTGGGTCCGCGTCGCCCTCCCGGTCCGCCCCAACGGCACGACCGGCTGGGTCGCGGACGCCGATGTCGTCGTCGACGAGGTGGACGCCCGGGTCGACGTCGACCTCGCCGCCCGGACCCTCACCGTCCGGCTGGGCGACGAGGTCGTCCTGTCGACACCCGTCGCCGTCGGCACCGCCGAGAACCCGACCCCGGCCGGCCGGTTCTCGGTCACCGATCGGGTGCGCCCGCCCGACCCGAACGGCGCCTACGGCGACTTCGCCCTCGGCCTGTCGGCGTACTCCGACACGCTGTCCGAGTTCGCCGGCCGCGACGGCCAGGTCGGCATCCACGGCACCGACGCCCCCGACAGCATCGGCCGGGCCGCCTCCCACGGCTGCGTGCGGGTCCCGGCCGAGGCCACCGCGATCCTGGCCCGGCTCCCGCTCGGCACTCCCGTCGTCATCGCATGTGCGGGTTGGTCCGGAGGGCGGGGGCACGTCGCCCCCCCCCTCGACCCGCCCCACCCCGGCGTTGCCCGCCCGGACCGCTC
>JAXHUH010000104.1:0-18531 GCA_034211175.1 Actinomycetota bacterium | reverse complement strand
CCGGCACCGCCGGCGGGACCGTCGCCGTCGGAGCGGCCCCGGCCGGAGGGGTAGGTTGCGACCGAACGGAGCGCGCGACCTGGTGAGGAGCGAGCGATGACCGAGCTGCGGGTCGACGGCGACCGGCTGTGGGCGTCGTTGATGGAGATGGCCACCCACGGGGCAACACCCGCGGGCGGCGTGTGCCGGCTGACCGGCTCCGACGAGGACGGCGCCGGGCGCCGACTGTTCATCGAGTGGTGCGAGGCCATCGGCTGCGACGTCGAGGTCGACGCGTTCGGCAACATCTTCGCCCGTCGGGCAGGTACCGACCCCGACCGGGCGCCGGTCGTCCTCGGCTCCCACCTCGACAGCCAGCCCACCGGTGGCCGCTTCGACGGCGTCTACGGCGTGCTCGCCGGCCTCGAGGTGCTCCGCACGCTCAACGACAGCGGCACCGCGACGGCGGCGCCGGTCGAGGTCGTCTCGTGGACCAACGAGGAGGGCGCCCGGTTCGCGCCCGCCATGTTGGGCTCGGGGGTCTTCGCCGGCACGTTCGAGCTGGCGTACGGGCTCGACCGCGCCGACCGCGACGGCGTCCGCCTCGGCGACGAGCTCGAGCGCATCGGCTTCGCCGGGCCCCACCCGTGCGGCGGGCGGCCGGTCGGCGCCTACCTGGAGGCCCACATCGAGCAGGGCCCGATCCTCGAGGCCGAGGGCTTGCCGATCGGGGTCGTCACCGGCGTGCAGGGCATCCGCTGGTTCGACGCGTCGTTCGTCGGCCGCGAGGCCCACGCCGGCACCACGCCGATGGATCGCCGGGCCGACGCGGTCGTCGCGGCGTCGAGGCTGGTCATCGAGCTGGACCGCCTGGCCGACGAGCACGCCCCCGACGCCCGCACGACGGTCGGCGAGCTCCACGTCCGACCGTCGTCACGCAACACGGTCGCCGGCCGCGTCGAGCTCACCGTCGACCTGCGCCACCCGGACGCCGACGTGCTCGACACGCTCGACGCAACGCTGGGTGAGCTGGCCTCGACCATCGGCAGCGACACCGGCACCATCGCCTCGGTCGACCGGATCTGGGCGTCGCCGCCGGTCGTGTTCGACGCGGGCTGCGTCGACGCGGTCCGCACCGCGGCCGGCTCGCTCGGTCTCGGCCACCGCGACATCACCTCCGGGGCCGGCCACGATGCGTGCTACCTGGCGAGCGTGGCTCCCACCGCCATGGTGTTCATCCCGTGCAAGGACGGGCTCAGCCACAACGAGGCCGAGTGGGCCGACCCCGAGCACTGCGCCGCCGGGGCCGACGTGTTGCTCGGAGCCGCGCTGCGACTCGCGTCGTGACGGCCACGCCCATCGTGACGACTGCGCCTCGCATCGTGACGACCGCCGCGGCGTGCCGACCGGCCGACCGTGGGCATACTGCTCGACATGACTGAGCTGGGCCCGCCGCCGGTGCCGACCCGCGTCCGGGAGGAGATCGTCGCCAGGGCGAGGAGCCTCCGGGACGGCGAGCCGACCATCCCGCTGGTGCTGGCCGGCAACCACCGGGGCATCCTCGGGCAGGTCGCGGACCTCGCCGGTGACGGCGTGCGGGTGCTGCGCCCCGCGGCCAACACGGTCGCCGCCCGCCGCACGCTCACCGCCTCGCTCGGCGCCGAGCCGACCGAGCAGCTCGTGGCGCTGTGCGGCCCCGCGGCCGACGTGATCGTCCCGATCGTCGCCTCGGTCACCGCCGCCGACGTCGAGGTCGGCCCAGTCGTGGAGAAGGCGCTGGGCAACCGCGAGAACGACGAGACCGTGCTCCCCGCGCTGGTGCGGGACGTGCTCGCCACCAGCGCCGCCGACACGCCGACGGTCGTGGTGTTCGACGCCGTCGACCAGCCACCGCGGCGCCTCCTGTGGGACCTGACCACCTACACGCTCGCCCCCGGACGGGTCGACGACCTGCTCGTCATCGTCGGCACCGACGGCCCCGAGACGCTCGAGCGCGGCGACGGCGACGACCCCCTGGCCGTCGAGGCCCGGGTCGAGCGCCAGGTCCGCGCCGCCCTCGCGGCGGGCATGGTCGACCGCCTGTGGTCGCCACCGCTCGACGCCGACCGGGTCGAGGAGTGGCTCGGGTCGATCGACCCGGGGCTGGCCGAGCAGCTCGTCGCCGTGGCCGACGGCGACGACGTCTCCGCCCTGCGGTTCTGGAAGCTGTGGACCGATGCCGGTCACGTGACGCGCGACGGTGACCGCTGGGTTCGCGACGACGCGGTCGCCGAGCCCGTCGGGGCCGACATCGACGCCGTGATCGAGGCCCAGTCCATCCCCGAGACCGACCGGGCCACGACACGATCGGCGCTGCGCATCGCCGCGCTGTGCGGCCCGGTGTTCAGCGGTACGGCCGTGTTCACGGTCGCCGCGGCCGAGGCCGGCGACGGGGTCGGGCGCGACGACGTCGAGGACCTCGTCGATCTCGTCACCCCGGACGGGTCGTCGACCGACCGGTGGCTCGTGCGCTCCGTCGACCACGTGAAGGTCGGCCGCTCCGGCGGCGAGACGGAGACCCACTGGCGGTACCTGTTCGGCTCACCCGACCACCAGCGCCTGCTGCGCTCGGAGGTCCCGCCCGCGGACCGCCCCCGGCTGGCGAGGGCCCTGCTCTCCGCCGCCGTGCGCGCCCACGGCACCAACCCGCCGTACCTGCCGGTGCTCGCCTCCCTGGCCCGCACCGCCGAGCACCCGGTCGACGCCGGGCGGCTCATGACCGCAGCCGACGCCGAGGCCGACGTGCGCCTCGTGCGGGTGCGTGGCCGGCTCCTCGTCGACGCCGCCGCGGCCGTCCCGCCGGTCGCCGGGGTCGGCGAGCAGCTCGTCGCGGCGGCCCGCGCCCTGCTCAACGTCGGCGCGGCCCCCGACGCGGAGCTGGTGACGCGGGCGGCGCTCGACCTCGACGAGGACGTGCTCGCGGCCATGGTCCGGGCGACGGCCCAGCGCCTGCTCGGTGTGGCCCGCCGCGAGCAGGGTGACCGCGACGAGGCGGCCGAGCTCCTGCGTGTCACCGCGACCGAGCAGCGGGACCGGCTCGCCGACGAGCCCGACGACCGCCACCGGCGTGGCCTCGCCGCCGCGCTGTTCGATCTCGGCGTCACCGAGGCCCTCCAGCGCGATCTCGACGGCGCCGCACGCGATCTCGGCGAGGCGGTCGAGCTGCTCGAGGAGGTCGGAGGCACCGACGAGCAGACCGCAGCCGGTGCCGCCGGCACCCGCGACCTGGCCATGGCCCGGCGCCACCTCGGCGTCGTCCAGCGGGACCGCAGCGAGCTCGACGACGCGCTCGCCAACCTGCGGGAGGCGGTCGACTCGCTGCGCACGCTCACCGAGCGTCAGCCCACGGCGATCCACCAGCGGGAGCTGGCGCTCGCGCTCCGGGGCCTGGGCTCGACCCAGCGGCGCAGCGGCGACCTCCCCGACGCCATCGCGTCGCTCGAGGACGGCGCCGCCCGGATCCGGGCCGTGGCGCTGACGTCGCGGGCGCCGAACGACGTCCGCGAGCTGGGCCGGGCGCTCCACGAGCTCGGCGTCGCCCAGCGCGAGCACGGCATGGTCGCCGAGTCGGTGGCCAGCCTGACGTTGGCCCAGCGGCAGTTCGCCGACCTGGTGAAGAACCAGCGCACGCCCCAGCACCAGCGCGACCTGGCCAACGCGACCAAGGACCTGGAGGCGGCGAAGCGCCGCAACGGCAAGGGCGAGGGCACCCCGTCGTCCGCTCCGCCGTCCCCGAGCACCGACTGACCACCTCGCGTCGGGCTCGTGCATCGGGATCGAGGCCGGTGACGCCGTGCTGGTGATCGAGGGCGTCGGCGACACCGCAGCTCACCGGCCCGTCGACGCCTACCGCCTCTACGTCGCCGCCGGCTACGGCCTCAGCCTCCTCCTGGTCCGCGCCGGCGGCTGATCGGACCCGCCAGCGGTGCCAGCATCGGCTACCCGCCGGTGCGGCGACGACCGGAACAGGACGGCGGCTGACCGGCCACCGACGCACCGATTGGCCTCCGCCGGAACACCGCGCGCACGCGACCATCCGACCGACGACGCCGCCGACCCGAGGACGGAACCGTGGACCAGGACACGAGCGACGACCGGGTGCGGGCCGACCTCGCGGGCAGGGACGCGCTGCTCGACGACGCGCAGGCCCGGGCCCGGCGCTACCTGTCGGCCCTGGCCGACCGCCGCGTCGCGCCGTCGGCGGAGGCGCTGGCCGCCCTCGACACCATCGACCGGGACCTGCCCGAGGCAGGCCGCGTCCCGGCGGAGGTGCTGGCCGAGCTCGACGACGTCGGCGCGGCGGCCGCCATGGCCAGCGCCGGCGGCCGGTTCTTCGGGTTCGTGAACGGTGGCGCGTTGCCGGTCGGTGTCGCCGCCGCCTGGCTGACCGCGGCGTGGGACCAGAACGCGGCGCTGTCGGCGATGGCGCCGGGCGCGGCCCGCTTCGACGCTGTCGCCCTTCGATGGATCGCCGACCTGCTCGGCTTGCCCGCCGGCGCCGGTGGGGCGTTCGTGACCGGGGCGACGATGGCCAACGCCACCGCGCTCGCCGCGGCCCGCGACGCGGTGCTGACCGCCGCCGGGTGGGACGCGGCGGCCGACGGGTTGGTCGGGGCGCCGCCGGTCGAGGTCGTCGTCGGGGCCGAGGCCCACGCCACGATCGCCAAGGCGGCCGGCCTCGTCGGGCTCGGCCGCCGTCGGTTCACCGTCCTGCCGGTCGACGACCAGGGCCGGATCGTCGCGTCGTCACTGCCGGAGCCGACCGGCCCGGCGATCGTGTGCCTCCAGGCCGGCAACGTGAACAGTGGGGCCAGCGACCCGTTCAAGCCGCTCGTCGAGTGGGCCCACGAGGCGGGCGCCTGGGTCCACGTCGACGGTGCGTTCGGCCTGTGGGCGGCGGCGAGCCCGGCAACCGCCGGCCGGGTCGCAGGAATGGAGGGCGCCGACTCCTGGGCCACCGACGGCCACAAGTGGCTCAACCTCACCTACGACTCCGGGATCTGTGTCGTGCGCGACCCCGCCCACCTCGCCGCCGCGGTCGAGACGGCGGCGCCCTACCTGGTCGCCGGCGCGGGTCGCGAACCGATGCACTACACGCCGCAGTCGTCGTCACGCGCCCGCGGGTTCGAGGCGTGGGCCACCCTCTCGACCCTCGGCCGTTCGGGCGTCGCCGAGCTGGTGGAGCGGACCTGCGCCCACGCCCGACGGTTCGCCGACCGGCTGGGCGACGCCGGCTTCGAGATCCTCAACGAGGTCGCGCTCAACCAGGTCGTCGTCGCGTTGCCGGCGGCGGTCGGCGCCACCGCCGAACGTGATGCGGCCGCGCTCGACGAGCTCGTCGCTGCGGTGCAGCGCGACGGCACGTGCTGGGTCGGGCCGACGACGTGGCACGGCCGCCGTGCGCTGCGGATCAGCGTGAGCTCGTGGGCCACGACCACCGACGACGTCGACCGCAGCGTCGACGCCATCGTCGCCGCCCGCGGCGCGATCCGGCCCTGACGGGGGCCGTCGGATGGTGCGCGCCGTCGCCCGGCGGTCAAGATCGCAGGCAGCACCGACCGTCGGGGGCGAGGGCAAGCGCGTGGCCGTCAAGATCGAGCACAACCGGGAGATCGACTTCACCTACGACGAACCGGACCAGCTGACCCCACTGGTCCGCCGGGTGATCTGCGAGAACCCGGGCCCGTTCACCTACGTCGGCACCGGTACCTACATCATCGGGCGGGGCCGGGTCGCGGTCCTCGACCCGGGCCCGGCGGTGGAGCGCCACATCGATGCCGTCCTCGCCGCGCTGGGGCCCGACGAGGAGGTGGGCCAGATCCTGATCTCCCACACCCACAGCGACCACTCGACCGGCACACCCCTCCTCCAGGCCCGCACCGGTGCCCCGACCTTCGGGTTCGGACGCCACGGCGCGGTCGCCGACCTCGACCCGGACGAGAAGATCGACTTCAGCGACTACTTCACGGCCGAGGAGGTCGAGAAGTACGAGAAGGAGTACGAGGACCTCGACCCGGCGCTGAAGCGGGAGGGGCCGGACCTCGACTTCGTGCCCGACGAGCGGGTCGAGGACGGCGACGTGATCCGGGGCGACGGGTTCACGCTCGAGGCGATCCACACCCCCGGCCACTGCTCGAACCACCTGTGCTTCGCGCTGGCCGAGGAGTCGAGCCTGTTCTCGGCCGACCACGTGATGGGGTGGGCGACGAGCGTGGTCGGCCCGCCGGACGGCGACATGGGCGACTACATGGCCAGCCTCACCAAGCTGCTCGGACGCTCGGAGTCGCAGTTCTGGCCGGCCCACGGGCCGGGGGTGGCCGACGCCATCCCGTACGTGCGTTCGTTCATCGAGCACCGCCACGACCGCGAGGACCAGATCCTCACCTACCTGGCCGCGGGCCCGAAGCGGATCGCCGACATCATCCCCGAGATGTACGCGGGCTACGACAAGCGCCTCTGGTACCCGGCCGCGGCGTCGGTCCAGGCGCACATGATCCACCTCACCGAGACCGGCAAGGTCGTCCCCGACGGCGGCAAGCCCACCCTCACCGCCGTCTACCGGAAGTCCGGCACCTGACCGCACCCCGCCCCACCATCCCGAACTGGCTACCACCACGACCACCACGCGCCCGCCAGGGAAGCCAGAACGGGTGAAGGTGGGTCAGGGGGTGGCGAGGACGATGCAGCTGACCGAGCCGTGGGCGACGAGGCGGCCCTCGGCGTCGGTGACCCGGCCCTCGGCCGTGGCCGTGCGCCGGCCACGGTGCACGACGCTGCCCTCCACCTGCAGCGGGCCGCCGTCGGGACGGGCGGCGCGCACGTAGCGGACGTGGAGGTCGAGCGTCGTGTAGCTCTCGTCCGCCGCGAGCGTGGTGTGAACGGCACAGCTCATCGCCGAGTCCAGCAACGTCGCCGCGATCCCGCCGTGCACGGTGCCGAGCGGGTTGGTCATCCGAGCGTCCGGCTCGAGACCGAACACGATCCGGCCCTCGTCGACCTCGAGCAGCGACATGCCGAGCAGCTCACCGATCCCGGCCCGAACCCCGCCGCCGGCCAGCATCGAGCGGAACAGCTGGAGTCCGGCCGGGCCCTCGGGCGCGCCGGTCTTGCTCGCGGTCTCGGTTGCGGCATCGGTCGTGGCCGCATGACTCATGGCCGTGTCGCTCGTGGTCATGGTGCACCTCCGGATCGCGGCCGCCGGGGAGCCGGCCGACTGGGGACCGTTCTATCATGAGACCGACATCGATGGCTCGGCTGTTCGAGCGTTCGGTCGGGCTCGTGCCGGATGCCACACCGTGACTACGGTCGCGGCCATGAGCACCGAGATCGGCCGCGTCGGCATCTGGTGGGGCATGGCGGACGCCTTCCCCACGGCGAAGGCCCAGGAGGCCGCCCGCACCGCCGAGGACCTGGGCTACGGCGCCCTGTGGGTGGCCGAGGCCGTCGGCCGCGACCCGTTCGTCCAGTCGGCCAACCTCCTGGCCGCGACGACGACGCTGCCCCTGGCGACCGGCATCGCCAACATCTACGCCCGCGACCCCATGACCATGGTCGCGGCGAAGAAGACCCTGGCCGAGGCGTACCCGGGCCGGTTCGTGCTCGGCATGGGCGTCAGCCACGCCCACCTGGTGTCCAACCTGCGCAAGCACGACTACTCGAAGCCGTACTCGTACATGAAGGAGTACCTCCAGCGGATGGAGGAGTCGCTGTTCATGGCGGTCGGCCCCGCCGAGGAGCCGCCGGTCGTGCTCGCCGCCCTCGGGCCGAAGATGCTGAAGCTCTCGGCCGAGGCCGCCAACGGCGCCCACCCGTACTTCACGACGCCCGACCACACCGCGACGGCCCGCGAGACGATGGGCCCCGACGCCCTCCTCGCCCCCGAGCAGATGGTCGTGCTCGACACGAACCCGGAGACCGCCCGGGAGGCGGCCCGCAAGGGCATGGCCGTCTACCTGCGGGCGCCGAACTACCTCAACAACCTGCGCCGGCTCGGCTTCGGTGACGACGACTTCGCCGACGGCGGCAGCGACCGCATCGTCGACGCCATCGTCGCCTGGGGTGACGAGAAGGCGATCGCGGACCGGGTGAAGCAGCACCACGACGCGGGCGCCGACCACGTGTGCATCCAGGTGCTGCGCAACGACAACGAGTCCCCCGAGGCCGACTGGCGGGCCCTCGCCCCCGCCCTCCTCGAGGGCTGAGCGCGGCTGCTCAGCCGTTGAGGAGCGGGAGCACCTCGGTGCCGAGGAGCTCGATGGTCTCGGCGACGAGGTCGGCGCCCATGCCGCCGGCGTCGACCATCAGCATGTGGAGGTCGAGGTCGAGCAGCTCCTCGACGCGGGCGAGCTGCTCGGCCACCTCGGCCGGGCTCCCGCACACCGCGGGGCCGGCCAGCAGGCCCTCGTAGTCCATCGGCCGGCCGCCACCGCCGCGGTGCTCGGTGGCGAAGCGCACGTAGTTCATCAGGTACGGCTCCCAGCGGGCCCGGGCCTCCTGGGAGGTCCGGGCCACGTGCACGTAGCTCGGGAACGCCACGCACGGCCCGCGGCCGCGGTCGGTGAACCGTGACCGGTAGCGGGCGACGATGTCGGTGTAGTCCTCGGGCCAGCGGAACAGTGACGGCAGCGCGAACGGCAGGCCGAGGCGGGCCGCCAGGTCGCAGGAGCGGTTCGACAGACCGCCGCCGACCCACACCACCGGGTGGGGCTGCTGGACGGGGCGGGGCTGCACGGTCACGTTGTCGAGCGGCGTGCGGTAGCGGCCCTCCCAGGTGACCTTCTCCTCCGACAGCAGCCGCAGCATCAGCTCGAGGTTCTCGGCGAAGCGGTCCCGCAGGTCGGGCGGATGGACGCCGAAGGCCTCGGCGGTCGCGCCCGAGACACCGCGGGCGACGGTCAGCTCGGCCCGGCCACCGGAGAGCACGTCGAGCGTGCACAGCGACTCGCTCACCCGCAGCGGGTCGAGGTTGGCGAGCAGGGTCACCGCGGTCGCCAGGCGGATCGACGAGGTCCGCACGGCCATGGCCGCGAGCAGCAGGTCGGGGTCGGGGGCGATGTAGGCGCTGAAGTGGTGCTCGCCGACGAGGATGCGGGAGAAGCCGACCTCCTCGGCCCACACGGCCTGGTCGACGATGAGTCGGAACCGCTCGGTCGGCGACACGAGCGTGCCGTGGGCCGGGTCGGGCAGGTGGTCGGCCAGGCTCAGCACCCCGAACTCGGTCATCGGGACGCAAGCTATCGGGCTGACCATCGGTCCGGGCGGTCGCACGTCGGTCCGTGTGCCGGCCGGACCGAACCGTTCACCGTTCGGGGCGGAGCACCTCGATCGAGCGGGTCGCCGCGTCGACCGCGGCGGTGGTGAACGGCATCGGGACGAGGGCGACCTCCGACCACGAGGCGAGCTGGTCGAGGAAGTGGGGGCTCGACCGGTCGCCCGACACGCCGTGGACCACGCTCCAGCGGCTGGCGTCCCAGTCGGCGAGGTCGAACACGTAGCGGGCGACCGAGCCGGCCGGCGCGGCGAAGCCCGAGGTGTGGGCGGGCAGGACCCAGGCCGAGCGGAGGGTGTCGCCGTCGCCGCCGGTCGGCACCGACGGCATGGCCAGGTGCTCGGCGAGGTCGGGCCGCTCGACCGACAGCGGGTGGAACGGCTCGGCCGGGTGGAGGTCGCCCCAGTGCCACGCGTCCATGTCGGGGCCCATGGCCTCGGTGAGACGGTCCAGTGCCCGGTCGAGGGCGTCGGCGAGGCCGTCGACGTGGTCGTCGAGCAGGGTCACCCCGGCCGACCACAGGTGACGGGCGAGGCCGTAGCCGTCGACGACGCGACCGAACGACGCCAGGTCGGTCACGTCGAGGCGCTCGGCGGCCACGATCGCCGCGGTCAGCTCGGCCCGGGTCACCGCGTAGATCGAGGCCGCGACCGAGTCGGGCGCCATCCGGTGGTCCCATGCGCGGACCCGCTCGACGGCCTCCGTCGCGCGGGGCTCGCTCGGGGCGAGCGCGGCGATGCGGGCCGCGAAGCCTGCGGCCGTCGACGACACGTCGTCGGCCAGGATCGCCACCATGGCGTCGACGGTCGCGTCGGCCGTCTCGTCGAGGAGGCGACGGATCCGCCGTTGGCGGGACGGCCCGGCGTAGTCGGTCGAGACGTACGGCGGCTCGTCGGCGACGCGGTTGTTGGTCGTGGCGATCCACCCGCGCTCGGGGTCGCGCAGCCGGGGCCGCTCGGCGAAGGGCACCCAGCCCGTCCACTCGTGCTCACCGGTCCAGCCCGGCACCGGCACCCACCGGTTGGCGACCGGCCGCTCGGCGAGGCGACCCCGCAGCAGGTAGGCGATGGAGCCGTCGACGTCGGCGGCGACCAGGTTGTTGACCGGCACGACCCACGGCGCCATCGCCGCGTCGAGCTCGCCGACGTCCTTGGTGGTCAGCATGGCGACCGCGGCGTCGAGGGTCGTGTCCGGCTCGGCGGTCGCCGTCCAGCGCATCGAGATCCCGACGCCGCCGTCGACGCCGCCCCACAGCAGCGGGCCGTGGTCGGTGTGGACGATCTCGAGGTCGATGTCGTCGCCGTCGCGCACGGCGATCGTCTCGTTCCGGTGGCTGCACGTGAGCCAGCCGTCGGGGGTGCGCACCCGCGGGTCGTGGGCGGGGCCGTCGAGCTGCTCGACGAACAGGTCCTGGTCGTCGGCCATGCCGTGGGTGATGCACCATGCCAGCCGCTCGTTGTGACCGAAGTGGGGGAAGGCGGGCACGCCGGGGAACGACAGGCCGATCACGTCGAGCCCGGGGGCGCGCACGTGGTTCTGGTGGTACACGTTGGGCACGTCGAGCGCCCGGTGGGGATCACCGGCGAGCAGCGGCGCCCCCGAGGCGGTACGGCTCGGTGCGACGGCCCAGTTGTTGGAGCCGCCGTCCTCGTCGACGAGCGCGTCGAGTGCGTCGAGACCGGGGCGCAGCTGCGCGGCGAGGTCGATGGCGACGTCGAGCTCGCCGCCGGGCGGCAGGATGAGCGGTTCGGTCCGCTGCCGGCCGTAGAGCCGCTCGAGGACGCCGGCGCCGTGACGGGCGACGAGTGCGGCCCGCCACAGCTTCCGGGCGTGGGTGCCCATGAACACGTGGCGCAGCTTGTAGATGGCCAGGCACTCCCACGGCTGGAACGTCTCGAAGGAGTGGTCGAGGAGACGGGCCTCGACGGGCGGGTCGGCCATCGTCGCGAACGCGGCGTCGACCCCGGCGGCGTAGGCCTCGACCGCGACGCGGGCGTCGCGGTCGAGCGTCGCCAGGTCGCGGCGGGCGGCCGACGCCAGGTCGAGCCGGCGGAAGAAGCGGTCGCTGCCGACGCCGGCCGCACCGATCACCTCGGCCCACCGGCCCACCGCCTTGCGGCGGTCCGTCTCGATCTGCCAGGCGCGGTCGCGCGCGGCGACCCACCCCTGGCCGAAGAAGGCGTCCGCCGACGTCGTCGCCCGCACGTGGGCGACCCCGTGGCCGTCGCGGCGGATCTCGACGGTGGCGTCCAACCCGTCGACGACGGTGGCGTCGGCGGCCATGCTGCTCCTCCGGGGGCGTTCACTGCGGGGCTCGGCTGGCGATCATGGCACGCCCGCCACCACCCGGGCCCCACCGCGCCGTCTCGTTCCGGCACCCACGGCCGACCACCGGGGCCCGGTCGCGCGACCGGGCCCCCGGTCGGGCGTCAGCCCTGGTCGTGGGCCTTCCACCAGGCCCGCAGGGCGTCCTCCGCAGCCTCGGGGGTCACGGCGTCACCGGCGCGGCGCAGCTCGAGCAGGTGGCGCAGCGCCTCGCCGACGAGCGGCCCGGGCGGCAGGTCGAGCAGCTCCATCACCCGCTGGCCGTCGATGGCCGGACGTTCCCGGGCGCGTCGATCGGCCTCGGCGAGATCGGCGATGCGCTCCTCGAGCTCGTCCATCGCCTCCTGGAGCGCGACCGCCTTGCGGCGGTTGCGGGTCGTGCAGTCGCAGCGCACGAGCTCGTTCAGCTCGCCGAGCAGATGACCGGCGTCGCGGGCGTAGCGGCGGACCGCGGAGTCGCTCCAGCCGTCGGCGTACCCCTTGAACCGGCCCGACAGGCGCACCAGCTCGGACACGTCGGCCACCATCTCGGGCTCGTAGCCCAGCGCCTTGAGGCGCCGGCGGGTGATCTTCGCGCCGACGGCCTCGTGGTGGCGGAACGTGACGCCGTCGTCGTCGATCTTGCGGGTCGCCGGCTTGCCGATGTCGTGGAACAGCGCCGCGAGCCGCACCTTGAGGCGCGGGCTGGTCTTGGCCGTGACCGCGATGGTGTGGGCGAGCACGTCCTTGTGCCGGTGGATCGGGTCCTGCTCGAGGCGCAGCGCCGGCAGCTCGGGCACGATCTCGTCCGCCTCACCGGAGTCCACGAGCTCCCACAGCGCGGGGCCGCATCGTGGCTCGAGGAGCGCCCGGTCGAGCGCCACACGGCGAGCATCGACATCCGGCACGGCGGAGGTCCGATCGATCTTCGTGCTGTTGGCGGTCTGCGTGGTGAGGTAGGACACGGGGACTCGATCCTAGATGAGTGGTCGTGGGGTTCGAAGAGGGTTGCCGGGCCGTTCACCCGGCGTGGGGGCCGATGCCCGACCATCGCACATCGGGACGTCGGTGCAGGTCGCGGCGTCGGCGCAGGTCCCGGCGTCGGGCCGGGTCATGGTCGGGATCGCCCGGCGGTCGGCGTCGGCGAGGTGCCATCCTGCCAGGACTAGGCTCCTCCACCGTGCTTCCGCAGCCCCATCGACGCCAATCTCTCGCGCCGGCCCACCGTCGCGGGTCCGACCGCTCCGGGGTGAGCGAGCGATGAGGGCGCTGCTGTTCGAGCGCCGCGAGGCCCGGTTCGTCGCCGCCAACCTGTGGTCCCGGGTCAACCCGGGCTCGGGCGCCAAGGTCGGGCCGCTGGAGCTGGCCGACGTCGACGTGCCCGAGCTGCCCGGCCCCGACTGGCACCACGTGACGCCGCGGCTGTCGGGCATCTGCGGCTCGGACCTGGCCACCATCGACGGCCGGTCGTCCCGCTACTTCGAGCCGCTCATCTCGTTCCCGTTCGTGCCCGGCCACGAGGTCGTCGGCACCCTCGACGACGGCACCCGGGTCGTGCTCGAACCGGTGCTCGGTCCCGAGGCCCGCGGCGAGGCCGCCCCGTTCCCCGACGCCGCACCCGGCGACGGCGACGACTACGGCCACCTCGTCGCGCCGCCGCTCGAGCCCGGCATCCAGGTCGGCTACTGCGCCTCCACCGGCGGCGGCTGGTCCACCCGCTTCGTCGCCCACGCCAGCCAGATCCACCCGATCCCCGACGCCATGAGCGACGAGACCGCGGTGATGATCGAGCCGACCGCCGTCGGTGTCCACGCCGCGCTGCGGGCGCGCATCGGCGCCGGCGCGACGGTCGCGGTCATCGGCGCCGGCACGATGGGGCTGTGCACCCTGGCGGCGCTGCGGGAGCTGTGCGATCCGGGTCAGGTCATCATCTCCGCGAAGTACCCCGAGCAGCGGGAGCTCGCCCGCAAGCTGGGGGCGGACGTGGTGGCCTCACTCTCGGAGCTGAAGCGGGCCGTGCGTCGGTCGGTCGGCTGCCGGATGGTCGGCGACGACCTGTCGGGCGGGGCGGACATCACGATCGACACCCTCGGATCGGCGGCGTCGATCCGCGAGGCGATCGGGATCACCCGGCCCCGGGGGCGGGTCGTGCTCGTCGGCATGCCCGCCACGGTTCGGATGGAGCTCACGGCGCTGTGGCACCGCGAGACCGAGCTGGTCGGCTGCTACACGTACTGCACCGAGCACCTGCCCGACGACCGGCGGACCACCAGCTTCGCGCTGGCACTCGACCTGGCCACCAAGGTGGACCTCGGCGCCATGGTGAGCGCCACCTACCCGCTGCGACGCTACGAGGACGCCATCCGCCATGCGGCGAACGCGGGGCCCCGCGGCGCGGTGAAGGTCGCGTTCGACCTCCGGGACGAGAAGCACCGGGACTGACCAACTCGGCGGTCCGGGTGGGGCCGGCCGACCGACACGACCGGACCGACGCGCACCACCCGGGGCCGTGGCCCCGGGCGGTCGTGGTGCCGGCCCCTGGGAGCCGGCAAGGATCAACGCGTCAGCCGCTGAGCCGGGCGAGCTTCGCTGGGCGGCCCAGCGGCACTCGCACGGCGAGCCGAGTCGGGCTCAGCGCTCTTCCTTGAAGATGACGTGCTGACGGGCGACCGGGTCGTACTTCTTCAGCTCGATCCGCTCGCGGGTGTTCGTGCGGTTCTTGCGGGTCACGTAGGTGTACCCGGTGCCCGCGGTGGAGCGCAGCTTGATGATGGGGCGCTTGTCGTTCTTGGCCATCAGACCTTCACTCCTCGGGAGCGCATCTCGGCGAGGACCGTCTCGATCCCCTTCTTGTTGATGGTCTTGATGCCCTTGGCACTGACCGTGAGCTTGACCCACCGGTTCTCGCTCGGCACCCAGAAGCGCTGCTGCTGGATGTTGGGATCCCAGCGGCGGCGGGTCTTGCGGTGCGAGTGCGAGATCGTGTTGCCGAACGACGGCTTACGTCCGGTGACCTGACAGATCTTCGACATGGCGTTCTCCGTGGTGCGGCTGCGGCCCGCATGGGTGCGCATCGGGCGCGTCGAAGCCCGCGGGCAGCGCGAGCGTCGGCCAAGCATAGCGGACCACCACGGCGCGCGGAACGCCCGACGTGGCAGCCGGCCGTCGGCGCCTTCGGGCGAGAGCGTAGCCGGGCCCGGAGGAGGCCGTCACGACGCCCCGCGCCGGCGACCGGGCCGGGCGATAGCCTCGGCTGGTGGACGACGTGCGTCCCCTCGACCTGGACGACCCCGCGGACGCCGCCACGTTCGACGCTCTCGTCGACCGCACGCCCGACATCGACGGCTTCTGCTCCACCAGCGCGTGGATCACCTCGGCCCGCCGGGCCTTCTCCCCCGAGGGACGACCGCTGGTCCGCACCCGGGGCGACGCCGCGGTCGCCATCATGACGACCCCGCTCGGCGACGGGCGGATCGCCCGCTGTGCGTTCGAGCTGATGTGGGGCTTCGCCTGCCCGATCGTCGGGCCCTCCCCCGCCGAGGCCGCCGGGCTGCTCATCGCGACGCTCCTCGACGACGGGCCGCCGTGGGACCTGTGCGTCGTGACCGGGGTGCCGCCGCGCTCCGATCTCGAGCGGGAGCTGGTGCTGGCCGCCGGCGAGCGCCTGCGCGTACGTGCGGGCCCTCCGATGATCCGCCACATCGCCGACCTGTCCGAGGGCCGCGACGCCTTCCTCGAGCGCCGCTCCGCCAAGTTCCGCCGCAACCTCCGACGGGCCGAGCGGCGCCGCGCCGAGCTCGGCATCCGCTTCGAGCACCCGGACGACGAGGCCGCGACCGACGCCGGCTTCGCCCGCATCGAGGCGATCGAGCGGCGCAGCTGGAAGGGCCACACCGGCTCCGGCATCCTCACCGACGAGATGCGCTGCTTCTACCGGGAGATGACCGCCCGGCTGGCGGTCGACGGCCACCTCCGGGCGACGCTGGCGACGGCCGACGGCACCGACATCGGCTACATCCTCGGCGGCGTGCGGGGCGAGCGCTACCGGGGCTTCCAGCTCAGCTACGACGCCGACTGGGCACCCGCGTCCGTCGGCAACCTCCTCCAGTGGCACCAGATGGGCGCCCTCACCACCAACGGGGTGACGACCTACGACCTCGGCATGGACATGGACTACAAGCGCTCCTGGTCCGACCACGTCTTCGCCACCCGCTCGATCGTCCTCGCCCCGCCCGACCCGAGCTGAGCCCGTCGTCCCCACGGGCCGAGCCACACCTCGCCCGGAACGGGGGCCCGGTGGGGGAAGTCCCCGGGTCGGCCCCCGCACCCCGGCACTACGGTGAAGCACATTCAGGCGACTCGTCGCCACGGCGACGGCGCGGGCGGGCCGGCGCATCGTCCGCCAACCGCCCAGGGGGACACGCCATGGATGCGATCATCCGACACCTCCACCCGCGCCGACCACGAGGGCGGGTCCGGTGAGCCCGGCCCGCGGCCGTCGACGGGTCGAGACCGCCGAGCCGACGATCACCCGGTCACCGACGCCGGCCGAGGAGCCGACCGCGACGGTCGGCCGCACCGCAGGCGCACCCGTCGGCACCGACGAGACCCCCGCCGTCGTGGGCCGCGCCCCGACCCCGGTCGACACCGACGACACCCCCGCCGTGGGCCGTGCGCCGACCCCGGTCGCCGAGCCCGAGGTGATGGCCGCTCGCACGCCGGGTGCCCCCGTCGACACCCACGCCGCCGACGACATCGACGTCGTCGAGGACGAGGACGAGGAGATCGTCGTCGGACCAAGGGACGTCCCCGTCGGGGACGAACCCGACCCGCTCATCGGCCGCGCCCCGGCCCCGGTCGATCCCGACCACGACACCGCGTCGCCCGGACGCGCGCCGACCCCGGTCGACCCGGGCGGGACCATGGCGGGCCGCACCGCCGGGGCTCCGATCGACGCCGACGACTTCGCCGACCCGCCGGTCGGCCGTGCGCCCACACCGGTCGCCGACGACCATGCCGACACCGACACCGCGACCGGCACCGGTCCGGCCACCAACCCGGGGCGAGCACCGAACCCGGTCGGGACCGGGTCGGACGACGCGGCGGGCGCCCGCGTCGACGTCGACGACGACGCGATCGGAGACCGACCCGACCCGGGCGCGCCGCACGCCGCAGCCCTGCCGCCGGTCCGCGAGGTCCCGACAGGCGCTCCCCTGGACGGCAGCGAACCGACACCGGAACTGCCGGAAGACGCGCCGTTCTCCTGGGCCGCCGCCGACACGGACGACACCCAAGACACGGATGCCACCGACGACGCGGACGACCCCGACCTCACCGGGGCGTTCGACGAGGGCGTCGCCGACCGCTTCGAGGCGCCCGACGTGGACGGTCTGATCGACGACCTCGATCTGCCCGACCACAACTGGCTCGACGACCTGCCGGGGCACTGATCGCCGGACGCGACCTCCGAACCGGGACACACCACGACCGGGCGCCCCCCACCGCTACGCTCGCCCGGCCGAACGCCGCACCGGTCCCGGAGGACACATGGCCGATGACGCGAGCCCGCTCGAACCCATGGACGAGGACTGGGAGCGGGGCCTCGTCGTCATCGCCCATCCCGATGACATCGAGTACGGCGGGTCGGCCGCGATCGCCCGCTGGACCGCCGCCGGCAAGCACGTCGCCTACGTCCTCGCGACCCGCGGTGAGGCCGGCATCGACAGCCTCCCGCCGGCCGAGTGCGCACCGATCCGTGAGGCCGAGCAGATCGCCAGCGCGGCCGCGGTCGGGGTCGACGTCGTCGAGTTCCTCGACCACCGCGACGGCGTGATCGTCGAGGGGGTCGAGCTGCGGCGCGACATCGCCGGCGCGATCCGCCGCCACCGCCCGGAGCTGATCGTCACCCTCAACCACCACGACCACTGGGGCTTCGGGGCCCGCAACACCGCCGACCACCGGGCCGTGGGCCGGGCGACGCTCGACGCGGTGGCCGACGCCGGGAACCGCTGGATCTTCCCCGAGCTGATCGGCGACGGTGGCCACGAGCCGTGGTCCGGCGTGCGCTGGGTCGCGGTCGCCGGCTCGCCCCAGCCGACGCATGCGGTCGACGTGTCCGACAAGGTCGAGGCGGCGGTGCAGAGCCTGCTGTGCCACCGCGCCTACATCGAGGCCCTCACCGACGAGGAGCCCGAGGACTACGTCCGCTCGTTCCTCACCGGCACCATGGCCGGGGCGGGCGAGCGCTTCGGCGGTCGCCCCGCCGTGGCGTTCGAGGTCATCCCGTGCTGACCCTCCGCGCCCCTGCCGGCCCGGTTGCTCACGGCGCAGCCGATCACCGCGGGCTATCACATTTCGTTGCAGACGTCATCTTCAGGTAACGGCCGAGACGCTGGCAAGGAGTGCCTCGGAGCGCCAGCGCGCGTACCGCTGTTGAGCGAGCGGACGTACGACCACGTGGCTTGCCCGACGCGCAATCTACGATCAGCACATGATGCTGGCCGTCCCCAATGGGTTGCTGCGCATCGAGCGCCAGCGAAGTAGCAGCCGGCACCCCATTGTCAAGGTCGTTCGTCCTCGCTGCGCTGCGGGCGCTCCACCTTGACAACAGGGCCCCGCCGCCTGCTGCGGGGGATCTGCCTCCCCTCCCTCCGGTCGGGGCGGCCTCGTCACGTGGTGCGCTGTACGTCCGGTTCGGCAACGTGCCGGCTCGGTGTCGCCCGCGCGCATCGATGTCGAACGTTCCACATGATGACGTCGATGTGTGATTGTTTCACATCGGGCTTCTTTGCGCCGTGGTGGTGTGTGCGCAATGAGTGAAAGTGGGAATTTCTCTGCTCTCGCCTCGATCCCGTTCTATCCAAACGATAGTATTGGGAAATGGAGTTGGCGGAACTCGGGGAGCTACTCGACGGGCTCAGCACGAGTGGCGGGATGTGTGA
>JAXHUH010000103.1:0-4763 GCA_034211175.1 Actinomycetota bacterium | reverse complement strand
CTCGAGGCCGCCCGCACCGCCACCCTCCTCCAGGCCCTCCGCGACGCCGGCCGCTGACCCGGCCCCGCCCCCCGCCCACGCCGCGCGCCGGCCAGTCCGTTCTGGCCCCCAAAACGTGCCACCCGTGGCACTCCACGCGGACCAGTTCCAACCACGCCCGTTCTGGCCCCCACCAGATGCCACCCGTGGCACTCCACGCGGTCCAGTTCGTTGCGGTCCACCGGCGCCGCCCGCGCCACACCGAGCCGGCCAGCCCGTTCTGGCCCCCACCAGATGCCACCCGTGGCACTCCACGCGGTCCAGTTCGTTGCGGTCCACAGCGCCACCCGCGCCACACTGAGCCGGCCAGCCCGTTCTGGCCCCCAAAAAGTGCCACCCGTGGCACTCCACGCGGTCCAGTTCGGGACCTGAGGACGCCCGTCGCCGAGCAGGTGCTCGCCGGGTCGGGCGACCGCCGACCGGATCTTGCGGGATCACGCCGGACGCCCGGTACCCCGGCCCTCGCAACATCCGGGCGCCGGTCGCACGCCGTCCGATCGTCGAGCGCAGCGAGGCCTGATCGGACGGAACCAGAGGACAGCCGCCGCAGGCGGCCGAGCACTTCCAACAAGAGCTCGCCAGAGCTCTTGCCTACCTCGCGAGTACGAAGAACTGGAGGACGGCGGCGCCGAGGAGGGCCATGAGGAGCACGGCGATGGCGATGGTCGTGCCGGGCCTCATCGCGGCATCCCCCGGAGGGTGACGGGCGAGGTGACGGGCCCGTCGGGTGCGTCGGGTTCGTCGTCGGCCGGTTCGAGGCTGATCTGGTCGCCGGCGGCGAGGTCGAGCTCCTCGGCGGCGGGCGAGCGGTCGAAGGCGAGGGCCAGCAGCCCGTAGCTGTCGAGCACGAGGCCGAGCTCGCCGGTCGCCAGCTCGGCGAACGCCCGGACCCGTCGGGCGTTGCGGGCCCGACCGCGGTGGGTGATGCGCCACTTGGCCGTGGCCGGGTCGAGCTCGTCGGGGTCGAGGTTGAGCTGGCAGTTGCCGAAGCGGTCGACCCAGAGCACGTCGGCGAGCTGGACGCCGTCCTCGACCCGGCTCAGCGGCAGGAGCCCGGGGCGCAGCGACGTGGCGTCGATCTCAGGGCCGAGCTCGGTGATGGGCACCCCGGCGCACAGGTGGGCGGCGGCGGGCCCGAAGACGTCGCGCCCGTCGAAGGTCGCGCCGGGCGAGTCGAGCCGGTAGCGGGGGTCGGTGAGCTCGACGACCCGGGTGGCGCCGCCGACCATGGCGACGGCGGGGGCGAGCAGGCCGTTGTCGGGGCCGACGAGCACGGAGGCCCCGTCGCCGACCTCGACGGCGACGGCCCGGCGGTCGGTGCCGACGCCGGGGTCGACGACGGCGAGCACGACGCCGGGGCAGAGGTACTGGGCGCTGCGGGCGAGGGTGAGCCCACCGGCGCGCACGTCGAAGGCGGGGACGTCGTGGGTGAGGTCGACGACCGTCACCCCGGGCGCGATCGACCGGACCACCGACTTGACCACCCCGACGAACTCGTCGCCGAGCCCGTAGTCGGAGAGGAAGGTCAACGTGTCGAATCGTTGCTCCACGTTCCCGACGGTACTCGCCGTCCCGGGACCGTCGCGACGGACCGCGGGCAGCGATTCGCGCGACCCGGCTGCGTGCGCCGGTCGCACGGCCGGACCGCCGGCCCGAGTCGTGCACGTGGCACCGAAGAACGGTGACCGTGGTCGGCCGTCCGGTCGCCCATGTGCGACGAACGATCGGTGAGTGAGCGGTGACGGCGGGTGGCAGCAGTTCATCGCGCCGATAGAACGGTCTCGGGCGACGGGCGACGCCCACGGGCCACGGACCTCGAGGGGTTCTCCCACGGCGTGCACCGCGGGTTCCTCGTCGGGTGGCCGGGCGTCGCCCGATGTATCGGGAGGCTCAACACCCGGTCTCCCCCGACCGACAAGAGACACGGGCGCCGCAGCGCTCAGCGATCTGCCGCGCGAGGAAAGGACGGACCGACACCATGCGTGTACTCGTGACCGGAGGTGCCGGCTACATCGGCTCGCATCTCGTGGACATGCTCCTCGCCGACGACCACGAGGTCACGGTCCTCGACAACCTGTCGACGGGCAAGATCGAGAACGTCGAGCACTGCCTCGACCAGATCCGGTTCATCAACGGGTCGATCCTCGACGCCCCCCTCGTCGAGCAGGAGGTGGAGCGGGCCCAGGTCGTGTTCCACCTCGCGGCCGCGGTCGGCGTCCGTCACATCGTGGAGCGGCCGCTCGAGTCGCTGCTCACGAACGCCCGGGGCACCGAGATCGTGCTCGACAACTGCTTCAAGTACTGGCGCCGGGTGCTGATCGCCTCGACGTCGGAGGTCTACGGCCGCACGGCCAAGGTCCCGATGTCGGAGGACGACGACCGGGTGCTCGGGTCGACCCGCATCCACCGGTGGGGCTACTCGACGGCGAAGGCGCTCGACGAGCACCTGGCGTTCGCGTACTGCGACCGGGGCCTGCCGGTGTCGGTGGTGCGGTACTTCAACTCCTACGGGCCCCGCATCGACCCGAAGGGCTACGGCTCGGTCGTTGCCAGCTTCATCAGCCAGGCGCTCGAGGGCCGGCCGATGACGGTGCACGGCGACGGCACCCAGACCCGCTGCTTCACCTACGTCGACGACACCGTGCGGGGCACGTTCCTCGCCGGGCTGCGGCCGGAGGCGGTCGGCACGGTCGTGAACCTGGGCAACCCGGCGGAGACGACGATCCTCGAGCTCGCGGAGATGATCCGCTCGATGCTCGGCTCCAGCTCCGAGATCGTGACGATCCCGTACGAGCAGTACTACGGCAAGGGCTTCGAGGACACCAAGCGCCGGGTTCCCGACATCAGCCGGGCCCGTTCGGTCCTCTCCTGGGAGCCGACCGTGACGCTCGAGGACGGGCTGCAGCGCACGTTCGAGTGGTGGAAGCAGGCCAACGGCTGACTCGCGGTCGGGCGCGTCCACGGCGGAGCGGGACGGCGCCCACGTGCCCGGGGTGGAGGGACCCCGGGAGCCGACGGGTGGGCGACGCCCGCCGGTGCGGAGGCAACGACAACGCGGGCAGGCGCCATCGCCGCCCGGGGCGAACGAGACGAGAAGGAGCGGGTAGTGGCAACGGATTTCGAAGGGGCGGTCGAGCGACGAGAGCTCGTCGTCGGAGTGGTCGGGCTCGGCTACGTGGGCCTGCCGCTGGTGGTGGGCTTCGCCGAGGTCGGGTACCGGACGATCGGCTTCGACGTCGACGCCGAGCGCGTCGCGGTGCTCAACAGCGGCGTGAGCCACATCGAGGACGTGACCGACGAGCGGGTCGCGGCCGTGCGCGAGGGTGACCGCTTCACCGCGACGGACGACCCGGCGGTGCTCGGCACGGCGGACGCCATCTTCATCGCCGTTCCCACGCCCTTCGACGAGGCCAAGACGCCGGACCTGCGGTTCGTGCGCGCCGCCACCGACACGGTGGCCGGGATCCTGCGGCCGGACATGCTGGTCATCCTCCAGTCGACCACGTTCCCCGGGACGACGACCGAGGTCGTCCAGCCGGTGCTCGAGCGCAGCGGCATGACCGCGGGCGAGGACTTCGGTCTCGCCTTCTCGCCCGAGCGCGTCGACCCCGGCAACACGCAGTGGACCCTGCGGAACACGCCGAAGGTCGTGGGCGGCGTCGACCGGGCGAGCGCCGAGCGCGCCGCCGCGCTGCTGGAGTCGGCGATGGACGAGCCGGGCCTGGTCACGGTCCTCTCGTCGCCGGCCGCGGCGGAGATGGCCAAGCTGCTCGAGAACACCTACCGGGCCGTGAACATCGCCCTGGTGAACGAGCTGGCGGTCCTGTCCCACGAGATGGACGTGGACATCTGGGAGGTCATCGACGGCGCCGGCACGAAGCCGTTCGGCTTCCAGGCGTTCTACCCGGGCATCGGGCCGGGCGGGCACTGCATCCCCGTCGACCCGTACTACCTGTCGTGGCGCGCCCGCGTGTTCGACTTCCAGACGAAGTTCATCGAGCTGGCCGCGGACACGAACCTGGGCATGGCCCGCTACGCCACGTCCCGGGTCCAGGACATGCTCAACGACCAGGGCAAGGCGCTGCGTGGCGCGCGCGTCCTGGTGCTCGGCGCGGCGTTCAAGCCGAACGTGTCCGACATGCGCAACTCCCGCTCGGTGCGGGTGATGGAGCTGCTCATCGAGGAGGGTGCCGACCTCCGGTACCACGACCCGTACGTGCCGACCCTGACGTTCGGTGAGTCGACGATGAAATCGGTCGAGCTCACGCCTGAAGAGGTTGACGCCGCCGATATCGTCATCGTCTTGGTGGCCCATCGGCAGCTCGACCTCGAGCTGCTGCGTCGCACCCAGACGCCGGTGTTCGACGCCGTCAACGCGACGCGGGCCAAGGACGTCTCACACATCGAGCGACTGTGACGCCCCGCCGGTGCCCCGGTGGGGTGGCACCGGCGAAGGCTGAGGTTTCAACGTGGCGGATCATTCCGCAGCCGAGCGCCCCCAACCGGCTGGGGAGCCGCCCCGGAGGCGACGGAACCGGCCCCGCCCTCTCCCGGGAAGCCCGGAAGAGGGTCGGGGTCCGTTCGCGTCAGAGCCCTCCGAGCGGCCCGACGATGCGGCGGCCGACGCGGCCGACGATCAGGGCGGGAGCGCACCCGGGGACGCCGACGCGGACGCCGCCACGCCGACCGACGGGCGTGGGCCGACGCCCCGGGGGGCGGGCGCC
>JAXHUH010000102.1:0-28869 GCA_034211175.1 Actinomycetota bacterium | reverse complement strand
AGAGCCCGACCGGCGTCGTGGACGATGGGTCACCGACCACGACCACGACCACGACCACGACGACCAGGACGGCGGCGACGTCGGGCGGGTCCAACGGCGAACGGGACGCGTCGACGAACGAGGGTCGCGGCGCCTCGTCGAGGCCGGGGGGCAACGGCCGCGGTCGCCCCTGAGCCGGACACGGGCCCGCCCTCCGGGCCCGTGCCCGCTCACGCGGCGTCGGCGACCTCGTCGGCCGGCGGGCGCCGGCGGCGTTCGTCCTCGTGGCCACGGCGGACGATGACGGCCAGTGCGCCGAGGACCACCACCATGCCGGCGACCTGGAGCGGGAGGATCTTCTCCTCCTCGAACACGATGGCGGCGACCCCGGCCCCGACGACGGGCGACACGAGGGTCAGCAGCGACACGAGCCCGAGCGGGACGTGGGCGTGGGCCCAGTTCACCAGCAGGTGCCCGGTGCCCGGCACCAGGACCATGGCCAGGATCCACCACCAGCGGTCGAGGCTCGGGACGAGCGCCTCGTCGGCGATGAGCGCGCCGGGGAGCACGACGACGACCGCGGCGATGACGAGGTGGGCCTGGTAGTCGAGCGCGGGCAGCGTCACCCGCGCCTGCTTGGATGCCGCGAAGTACAGCGCCCACATGAGCAGGGCACCCCCGGCGAGCAGGTCACCCCGTGGATTCCACGCCGCGGTCTCGCTCGAGCCGAGCACGACGAGGCCGACACCGGCGACCGCGACCACCATCAGCAACCCGTCGGCCCACCGAAGCGGCTCGCCGAAGAAGCGGGCGCCGATCAGCATCACGAGGATCGGCTGGAGGGCGATGATCATCGTGGCGTTGGCCACGGTCGTGAGCTGCACGGCGGCGAAGAACATCCAGATGTTCAGCCCGAACGTGAGCCCACCCCACATCGACCCCCGCAGCGCGGCGAGCGAGAACCGACCCCGGCGCGCGTAGAGGATCGCCAGGTAGATGAGCGCGGCGACCCAGAGCCGGTGGACGGCGAGGATCGGGCCGGGCAGGTCGGCGCCCTTGGCGATCACCGCGCCGAGCCCGAGGAGCACGACCGCGAACGACGCGACCCCGATCCCGGCCGGGTTCGGCGTCGTGTCGGTCGGGGTCGGCGTCGAGACGGGCACGGCTGTCGACAGTACCGACGCCGTTCCCCCCACGGTCCGTGCGATTCGTCGGGGTAGGTCGGATGTCCCCCTGTTCGCGACGACGACCCGACCGCACTCTGGTCACGCCCAGCGCGCCTCCCATCGCTCTTGGCGCGCACATCGCGGAAGCCATCGGAACAGCGGAAGCGATCAGAACAGCGGAAGCCCTCAGAACAGGAGCACCATGGCCGCGCCGAACGGACCTCAGGAACCGCCGCAGGGCTGGCCCACTGCGCCGCAGATCCCGCCGACACCGCCGCTGGCACCACCGGCTGCGTCCGCACCCCCGCCGGCCCACGCCGCGCCGACCACGCCACCACCGTTCAGCCGTCCGTCTGCAGCGCCCGGCAGCTCGCAGCACGCCAGCGGTCGCCGCGGCGCGGTCGTCGGAGCGCTCGCCGGCGTCGGCGTCCTCGTCGTCATCCTCGTCGTGGCCGCCACCGTGGTCGTGCTCCGCTCGGGCGACGACAGCGATGCCGTCGCCACGGCCGACACCGTCGACACCACCTCGACGACGGCCGTCACCGAGCCGGCGCCGCCCGACGACCCGACCGGACCCTCGGAACCCGTCGACGAGACGCCCGTGACCGAACCGACCGTCCCGCAGACGACCACGACGACCACGATGACCACGACGACCACGGCACCGCCGGCTGTCGGGAGGACGATGGACGATCCGGTCCTCCTGGGTGACGCCGTCCACGTCGGCGACGGCTTCTTCTTCGCCGTTCGGGAGGTCGACTTCGACGCCACGGAGGCGCTGCAGGCGGAGGACAGCCTCGTCGACACCCCCGAACCCGGGAAGCGGTCCGTGCTGGTCACGTTCGACGTCGGCTACCACGGCCTGGACGAGACCGTGCACGCCTCCTCCGTCCGCCTCAGTGCCGTCGGCGCGTCAGGCGTCGCGACGGACGACTTCAGCTGCAACTTCTACGTCGACGGCATCGGGAAGCCGATGTTCTCGGGCAGCCGCCAGACAGGACGCGCCTGCTTCTCGGCCACGGAGGCCGACCTGGACACCCTCGTCATCTCCGCCGAAGGTGGATGGGGCGGCAAGCGGGTGTACTTCTCGACGCACGAGCCCTCGCCGGAGCCGGTGCCGTTCCCGGAGGCACTCGGACCGGTGCCCGGGTCGACCTACACGTACGAGCGCAACAACCCGGTCGCGATCGGCGCAACCGTCGAGGTCGGCGACTACGAGATGACCGTGAGCGCCTGGCGCAGCGGCATCGATGCGGAGGTGGATGCGGCGTTCCCGTACAACGACCTGACGCCCGCGGCAGGCAAGACGTGGGCGGCCGCAACCGTCACCGTGACCTACGTGGGAACCGAGACGGGTGACGCCGGCTACGACCTCCACTTCAGCTGGCTGGGAGACGACAACCTCGGCCACAAGGAGTTCTGGCTGTCGCCGCAGCTCGACACCCGCGACGTCGAGCTCCATCCCGGTGGAACGACGACGTTCGACGCGCTCTTCGTCGTCCCGATCGAGGAGGCCGACGATGTCGTCGTGTACGCCACGCAGTTCCTGCGTGAGGACTCGATCACGTTCTTCGGCGGGTGGTGATCGCCCTGACCCGGCTGTGACGTGTGTGTGAACGGCTCCCGGTTCCGCCGGGAGCCGTTCTACGTTCGGCGACCGTGACCGGGACCGAGACGCCGCCCACCGCCGACCTCGTCGTCGCCGACGCCGAGTTGGTCGTCACGATGGACGCCGAGCGCCGGGAGATCCCCGGCGGGTGGGTCGCGATGCGCGACGGGCGGGTCGTCGGTGTCGGCGGCCCGGGCCACGAGCCCCCGGCCGCCCGGCGGCTGTCGGCGGCCGGTTGCCTGGTCACGCCGGGACTGGTGAACACCCATCACCACATCTACCAGAACCTGACCCGGTCGTTCGCGCCCGCGCTCGACGGCGACCTGTTCCACTGGCTGCGGACCCTGTACCCGGTGTGGGCCCACCTCGACGAGGAGGCGGCGTACTCGTCGGCGTGGGTCGGCTGCGCCGAGCTCGCCCTCGGCGGTTGCACGACGACGACCGACCACCTCTACGTCCACCCCCGGGGCGGCGGCGACCTGATCACGGCGGAGATCACCGGCGCGGCCGAGGTCGGCCTGCGGTTCCACCCGACGCGGGGCTCGATGAGCCTGTCGGAGAAGGACGGCGGCCTCCCGCCCGACTCGGTCGTCCAGGACGACGACGAGATCCTGGCCGACTGCGAGCGCCTGGTCGCCCGCCATCACGACCGCTCACCCGACGCCATGGTCCGCATCGCGCTGGCCCCGTGCTCACCGTTCTCGGTCACCCCCGAGCTGCTCACCGCCACCGCCGAGCTGGCCGAGCGCCTCGACGTCCGCCTCCACACCCACATGGCCGAGGACGCAGACGAGGACACCTACTGCCTCGAGCACTTCGGGCGTCGGCCCATCGACCACGCCGAGGCGTGCGGCTGGCTGTCCGATCGGGTGTGGGTGGCCCACATGGTCTTCCCGAACGCCGCGGAGATCGGCCGCCTCGGGTCGGCCGGCGTCGGGGTCGCGCACTGCCCGAGCTCGAACATGCTGATCGGCGCCGGGCTGGCCCCGATCCGGGAGCTGCGCGACGCCGGTGTCGCCGTCGGCCTCGGCTGCGACGGCTCGGCCTCGACCGACGCCGCGTCGATGTGGCTCGAGTCCCGCACCGCGCTCCTGCTCGGGCGTCTCCGGAAGGGACCGGCGGACATGCGGGCCCGCGAGGTCCTGGAGATGGGCACCCTCGGTGGCGCCGACTGCCTCGGACGGCGCGGGGAGATCGGTGAGCTGTCCGTCGGGGCGTGCGCCGACGTGGTGGCGTGGCCGCTCGAGGGCATCGCCTTCGCCGGTGCGCTGACCGACCCCGTGGAGGCGTGGCTGCGATGTGGTCCGGTGGCGGCCCGCCACACGGTGGTCGCCGGCCGTCCCGTCGTCGAGGACGGGCGGCTCGTGCGCGCCGATGTCGAGGAGCGGCTCGCCCAGCACCGGGCCATCGCCGACCGCTGGCGCGTCGCCGCCGGGGCCTGAGGCGCGGGCCCCGGGGTGTCGGGCCGTCGGATCCTGTGCTGCGACGCCCGTGATCGCCGGGCGGCGACGGTCAGGCGCCGGCGTTCACGTGTCGGTCGTCGTGGCCCGGCCCGGGATCGCGAGGAGCAGCACGGCACCGCCCTCGGCCGTGTCACCGATGGTGACGGTGCCGCCGTGGAGCTCGACAATCGATCGGACGAACGCGAGCCCGGCGCCCGCGCCACCGCGGTCGACGGCGTTCGTGCCCCATCGGAACAGGTCGAAGACGTGAGCCCGCTCGTCCTCGGGCACCCCGTCGCCGTTGTCGCTCACCGCGATCCACCAGGTCGATCCGTCGTCACCCCCGGAGATCTCCACGTGGGGGGTCCGCTCCGGGGGCACGAAGCGCACCGCGTTGACGATCAGGTGACCGAGCGCCTGGGCGAGGAGCTCGCCGTGGCCGGCCACCGAGGGCAGGTCACCGACCTCGATCGTGGCCTCGCGTGCCTCGATGTCGGGCGCGGCGGCGTCGATCGCGCCGGAGACGACGTCGGCCAGGTCGACCACCTCGAGCTCGAGCGGCGGCTCGGGCTGGCGCGCCCAGCGGGTGAGCGCCGTTGCCATCTCGTCGGCCCGCCGGGCCGCGTCGAGCATCCGGGTCACGCAGCGGAGCGCCGACTCGACGTCGGGCGGGTCCCGCTCGAGTGCCTCCTGGGCGATGGCCCCGAACCCGTGGACGTGGCGGATCGGCGCGCGCAGGTCGTGCGACAGCGCGGAGGCGAGGCGCCTCACCCGGGCACGCCAGAGCTCCTCGATGTGCTCGAGCTCGGCGATGCGGGCGAGCACCGCGTCGGCCGGGTCCACCGACCCGGCGCCGGCCGTGCGACCGTTCGGCGCCCCCTCCTCCCCCAGCCGCTCAGACGTCAGCGAAGTACTCCCGTCCGTTGGTCGCGCCGCGGTCGCGGCGCAGGTGGACGACGATCCGGCACTCCATGTCGTCGGCCGCCAGCGTCTCCTCGAGCTCGACCCGGGCGTAACCCGTGCTCTCGGACGCGATCACGCCGAAGACGTTCGATGTGAGCAGACACAGCGAGTGGCGGCCGCGCACCCCGGAGCCGAACGGGCAGTGCCGGTTGCCGAGCACGATGCGGTCGTCGCTCTCCTCGGCGATGTGGAAGTCGCCGCCGATCCGCTGCTTGAGGTCGACGAGCACGTCGCCGAGGCAGCTGCGGGGCACGCGGTCGGCGCCGAGCTGCTCGCAGTAGAGGTCGTGGATGTCCTGGCCGAGGGACTGGGCGACGAAGCTGATGAACCCCGACGCCTCCTCGAGCCCCACGACCTCCTCGAGCGCGTGGGTCATGGTGAGCGCGAGGCTTCGCATGAACGACCCTGCGTCGAGGGAGACGTCCCGGAGATCGAGCTCGCTGGACACCGTCTGACCAGCCATCACCTGCAGCGTACCGGACGAACACCGCGAGCGCGCACGCCTACACGTTGAGCGCCCAACACAGCCCGGAACGTGCCGACACGAACACCCTCCGCCGGACTCTCGCTACTCGTGGCCCTCTGACCTCGGAGGGACGTCGAATCGTGGAGGTCCATCGACCACCGTGACGCGGGCCGCGAGGCCTGCGGCTGTCCGACTGACCCCGATTCAGGATGCCGACGAGTGCCGGCGATGAGTGCCGCCCGGGGAGCCCGTCAGGTGGCCCGGAGCGAGTCGGCGACCGCGCCCACGACGAGACCGATGCACGCACCGAACACGGCTCCGAGGGCGATGCCGACGACTCCCCATCCGAGCAGCCCGACGACGAGTCCGAGACCTGCGCCCACCGAGATGCCCAGTCCGCTCCAGCGCACCGTCTTCGTTCGACCAGCCATACGTCGGATGGTCCACGACACGGCGACGAGGGGGAAGAGGCCAACGGCACGAGGGCAATGGCGCCGACCGTTGCGGTCGCCAGTCGACGTGCGCACCCGTACGCAGTGGCGTCGAGCACCAGTGCCCGGCCGCGCCCGGCCGCTCGGCGCGGCGACGCGCTCCTTCTCCGGGCACCGATCCGCGATCGAGCCCGACCCGTTGGCGATCGACCGACCCGGGTAGCCTCTCGACCGGCGACGAAGCGCAGACCTCCGCACGGAGCTCGGCGCCGGGTCCCGCCCCCGTAGCTCAGGGGATAGAGCGTCGGTTTCCTAAACCGTGCGTCGCAGGTTCGAATCCTGCCGGGGGCGCGCAGAGACGTCAGCGGCGCGGGGGCGGGCCCACCAGACCGTGTCCGGCCTGCCGCGCCAGGTCGAGCGTCCTGGACAGGACGTGGCGAAGCCAGGGCTGGGCCACCAACCGACCAGGATGGGCCTCGGCGCTCAGGTCCGGAGCTTGCGGAGCTGCTCGACGTGGGCGGGGAGGTGGCGGGTGGCCTGGGTCTCGATGGCGACCAGACCCCAGGGCATCGGGGCGTCCGCCACGACCTCGCCGTCGTGCTCGAGTCGGCACGCCACGGGGTGGGCCCGCTGCCCTTCGTCGAGTCGTCGTGCCGCGGCCAACGCCTGGGCGGCACAGCGACGACCGAAGGCGACCAGCCCGTCGAGGTCGCCGCAACCGCCCACCACCGCGTCGAGCGTCTCCCGCACCTGACAGGTGTGGTTCTCGAACGCCGGCTCGCCCCGGTGGACGAGCGCGTGGGCGACGGCGGTCATGGCCAGGTCGTTGAGCGCGACGTGGGCGACCACCTGCTCGGCCGTCCACCCGCCGTCGTCGGGCGGAGCGAAGCCACCGGGCCCGGCCGCCGCGGCCTCGGCGAAGAAGGCGTCGTAGGCATCCGCCAGGCCGGCCAGGTCGGCGCCGTCGTCGCGGGGCTCGGCGCCGTCGGCGAAGTGGTCGAGCACGTGGCCCCACGCCGACGGCCCCGCGTAGTTGCGCCGGCGGCGCAGCGCGTCCTCACCGAAGGCCTCCCAGCCGTCGTGACGCAGGTCGATCCGGGTCCCGCCGTCCTCCTCGGTGAAGCGCACCTCGACCCGGCCCGACGCCTCGGGACCGGACCCGGGGTGCCACGTCAGGACCAGCCGGTGTGGCGGGTCCCACTCGAGCACCTCGGCCCACGTCGCCTCACGGCCATCGGTCGACCGCTCGACGAGGCGACCGTCGACGAAGTGGAGCCCGCCCGCCCGCTCCCGGAACACCGAGTGGGTGGGCAACGGCCACCACGCACCGATCTCGTCGGTGAAGACGGTGAACGCGTGGTCGATCGGGCAGGCCACCAGGGCGGTCCGCAGGACGGGCGGGGCGATTGCGGTCATGGGTGCTCCCGGTGGTCTCGGCCGCCGGGATCCCGGTCGGCCTCGGCATGTGCGACGAAGGCGGCGAGGACGTCGTCCCAGAAGGAGTCGACCCAGGCGCGCACGTCGGCCAGGCCGTCCAGATCGACGGCGTAGAGGCGCCGGGTGCCCTCGGCCCGCACCGTGAGCAGGCCCGCGTCGCGCAGGACCCGCAGGTGCTGGGACACCGCCGACTGGGACACCGGCAGGGCGTCGGTCAGCTCTCGGACGGTCCGTTCCCCGCCCTTGAGCAGCTGGAGCACCGCCCGGCGGGTCGGGTTGCCGACGGCGTCCAGTGCTGCCGCTGCTTGATCAGCCACAGCTAATGATTAGCATCTACTGATGAATCGGCCAAGTCGTCGGTCGACGCAGCGGCGACGAGCCGGCGCCCCGGGACCGGAGGCCGGGCGTGTGAGGCGCCACGGTGCAAGACTCGGGCCATGTCGACGGCTCCGGTCGTGCACATCGACCCCGAAGCGTTCTGGGACGATCCGTACCCGACGCTGGCCCGGATGCGGGCCGAGACCCCGATCTGCTTCGTGCCCGAGCTCCGGGCCACGCTCCTGACCCGGCGGGACGACGTCCGGGAGTGCGAGAAGAACGTCGCCGTCTTCTCCTCCGACCAGCCCGGTGGGCTGATGAACGTCCTGATGGGCAAGAACATGATGCGCTCCGACGGCGAGGAGCACCGCCGGGAGCGGTTCGTCTACTACCCGGCCATCTCGCCCCGTCGGGTCGAGACGATCTGGGCCGACGTGTTCGAAGGCCTCGCCGCCCGAGTGCTCGACGACCTCGAGCGGACCGGCTCCCACGCCGACCTGGTGCCGTCCTACGCCACCGCGCTCAGCGGTGAGGCGCTGAAGATGTTGACCGGCCTGCCCCAGGTCACCTACGCCGACCTCGACGGCTGGAGCCAGGCCATGATCGACGGGGTGGCCAACTACGTCGGGGACCCCGACGTCGAGGCCCGCTGCCTGCGGGCCGTCTCCGAGATCGACGCCGCCATCGACGAGCGCTTGGCCACGGTGGAGGCGGCCGCCAAGGCCGCGGCCGATGCGGGCACCGAACCCGAGCCCGACCACAGCCTGCTCGCGGTGATGGTCGGGGCGGGGATGGACCTCGACCACGTCCGGGCCAACGTGAAGCTCACGATCTCCGGCGGCCAGAACGAGCCCCGCGACGCCATCGCCGGGGCGGTGTGGGCGCTGCTCACCCATCCCGACCAGCTCGATCTCGTCCGCCGGGGCGAGGTGAGCTGGCTCCAGGCGTTCGAGGAGTACTGCCGGTGGATCGCCCCCATCGGGATGTCACCCCGTCGCATCGCCGCCGACCACCACTACCGGTCCCACACCGGCGCCGAGGTCGACTTCGAGGCCGAGGAGCGGGTGTTCCTGATGTTCGGGTCGGCCAACCACGACGAGGACCACTTCGAGGCCCCGGAGCGCTTCGACGTCACCCGGGACACGTCGGCCGCGCTGACGTTCGGCGCCGGCCCCCACTTCTGCGCCGGCGCCGCGGCCTCCCGCAGCCTGGTCGGCGACGTCGCGCTCCCCCGCCTGTTCGAGCGGCTCGGCCCCGGGCTCCGGCTCGACCCCGACGCGGGCCCGGTCCGCTTCGGCGGCTGGGCCTTCCGCGGCCCGCTCGCCCTGCCCGTCCGCTGGGACTGAGCACCGACCCCGCCTCACCCGACCGCGCCACCCCGAACCGGTTCTGGCCTACCGATCTGCGCTGTGGACGTGGATACCGTAGACCAGTTCGGGACCGTCGCAGGGGCATCACGCCTTTGTGGCGAGATGTCGGGGACCGTGAGCGCCACAATGTCGGCGTGGAAGCCGGCGTGCGCGGACTTCGGGACCATCTCAGCCGATACCTCGCCGCAGTGCGCGGGGGCGACGAGGTGACGATCACCGATCACGGCAAGGCCGTGGCGCGCATCGTGCCCCTCAGCGAGCCCCGCACACTCGACCGACTGATCGCCGAGGGCCTCGTCACACCGTCGACGTCGGCCAAGCGCACGCGTGGCGGCCGCCGGGTCCACGCCTCGGGGACCGTGAGCGACCTGGTCGCCGAACAGCGACGGTGATCGCCGATTTCGGCACCTCGTCGATCATCCCGCTGCTCATCGACGAGCCGTCATCCTCGGTCCGCGAGGGGCTGTGGGACGACGCCACCCGTGTGGTCAGCGTTCGACTCCTGCACGCGGAGTCCCGTGCGGCGCTCGCTCGGGCACGACGCCTCGACAGGCTCGCCCCGCACGAGCTTCGAGCAGCAGCGATCGACCTCGAGCGGACCGTCGAGCAGATCGACCACGTCGAGGTGACCGACGCCCTCGTGCGAGAAGCCGGCGAGCTGGCCGAGGCACATGGGCTCCGCGGATACGACGCAGTTCACCTGGCCGCCGCCCTGTCCCTCACGGACGCAGAGCTCGTCTTCGTGACCGGCGACCGCGCCCTCGCCGACGCGGCCACCGACCTCCTCATGTCGACGGCCCGCACCAACTGAACGGGCGCGGCCCATCCGAGGCGAGGCTGCGGGGCGGTGCGTGAACCGTCGGGCGCGATCGCTCGCGGGTCAGGCCGGGACCGGGTCGTCGAGGTTGCGGTGGTGGGCGAGCACGATGCAGCTCGACGCGAACGACCCGGACCTTCCCGCCGACGCCGACCGGCCCCCGTGCGGAGGGGGCCGGTCGGGTCGGTTCCGGGGCCCTACAGGGAGCGGCAGGCCCCGGTCGCTCGTCGGCTCAGTCGGCGATGGCGAAGTCGCCGGTGCCGGGGAGGTCGGCGGTTGCCTCGGACCGGCGGGGGCCCCGCACGACCAGGTAGAGGAGCGGGACGGCGAGGAGGACGGCGCCGACCCACATCGACTGGACCCAGCCGTCGACGAACGCGTGCTGGGCGGCGTTGATCAGCTCCGGCGCCCGCTCCCCGGCCGACGGGGCGGCACCGAGCGCACCGCCGATGCCCTCGCGTGCGGGTTCGGCCAGCTCCGGCGGGAGGTCGCCGAGCGACGGCTCGATCGCCGACTCGTAGCCGGAGCTGAGGATCGAGCCGAGCAGCGCGATCCCGAGCGCCCCGCCGACCTCGCGGGAGGTGTCGTTGAGGGCCGACGCCACGCCCTGCTTGGCCGCCGGGAGCCCGGCGGTGATCGCCTCGGTCGACGGGGTCATGCTGAGACCGAACCCGAGACCGACGATCAGCAGGCCGGGCAGCACCGAGAAGTACCCGCCCGCGACCGAGGCCCGCAGTGCCAGCGTGCACACACCGACGACGCCGAGGCTGATGCCGACGAGCATCGTGGCCCGCGTTCCGATCCGCTTCACCACCTGGGGCGCCAACGCCGACGTCGGCATCATGACCAGCGCCATCGGCAGGAGGCCGACCGCCGAGCGCAGCGCCGACCAGCCGACCACCGCCTGGAAGTACGGGAACAGCACCAGGAAGATCCCGAACATCGTGGCGAACAGGACCATCAGGGCGAGCGAACCGGACGAGAGCGCGCGGTCACGGAACACCCGGATGTCGAGGAGCGGGTCGGGGTGGCGCAGCTCCCACCAGACGAAGGCCGCGAGGGACACGACGCCGATGCCGAGGCCGGCGACGGTGATCGCGGCACCCCAGCCCTGCTCGGGGCCCTCGTGGATGCCGAGGACCAGCCCGCCGATGGCCAGGAACGAGGTGATCGAGCCGATCGTGTCGAACGGGTGCTCGGCGTGCTCGCGGGAGTTGGGGACGCTGACGAGCGAGATCGCGACGGCGACCGCAGCGAGCACCACCGGCATCGTGAACAGCCACCGCCACGACAGCACGTCGACCGCGAGGGCGGAGGCGAACAGGCCGATCAGGCCGCCGCTGCCGGCGACGCCGGCCCAGATGCCGATGGCCTGGCCCCGCTCCTCCTCCGGGAACGTCGACGTGATGACCGACAGCGTGACCGGCATGATCATCGCCGCGCCGATCCCGGCGACGGTCCGGGCCGCGATCAGCATCGCACCGGAGGTGGCGACGGCGCCGGCCAGGCTGGCGAGGGCGAACAGCCCGAGGCCCGTCATCAGGACCGGCTTGCGGCCCCAGCGGTCGCCGACCGCGCCGATGGGCATCAGGAGGGCGGCGAGTGCAACGGTGTAGGCGTTGATGACCCAGAGGATCGTGCCCTGCGACAGGTCGAGATCGACCGCCAGGTCCTGCTGGGCCACGTTCAACCCGGAGACCGACGCGATGACGCCCATGAGCGCCAGGCACATGGAGATGAGGATGTTGCGCTTCTGCGCGGCGTCCAGGACCGGCGGCTCGTCGAGTGATGCCGGGTCGGGCGCGGGTGAACCGATCGGGGGTGAGCTCACGGTGGGACCTTCGGGGGTGGGATGGCGTGGAGCGCCGACGTCCCGCCCGGAACGCCGAACAGTACGAAACGGTATCGTTTCGTTAGAGTGGGGGCAACGGTGAATTTCGATCCGTGCACCCCCGCCGACGACCAGCCGCTCCACCCACGGGTGGCGCGCAGCCGCGCCCGGGTGCTGGAGGCGGCGACCGAGCTGCTCGCCGAGCACGGCCCCCGCGCCGTCACCGTCGATGCCGTCACCGAGCACTCGGGTGTGGCCAAGTCGACGATCTACCGCCACTGGCCGTCACAGACCGCGCTGCTGGTCGACGTCTTCCGCAACAACGTGCCGCCGCTGCCCGAGGTCGACCCGGCGCTCGACTTCGAGGGCGCCCTGCGCGAGCACGTCGCCGGGCTGCTCGAGGCGTTCTCCGACCCGCACTGGCGCAACATCATGCCGGCGTTGTTCCTGCTCAAGCGCCAGATCGAGGAGCTCGACGAGATCACGGCCATGGACGTCGAGGAGCGGGCGTCCGCGTTCCACGAGGTGATGGCGCTCGGGGTCGCCGAGGGCCGCATCCCCGCCGACCTCGACCCCCACCTGCCGATGACGGCCATCGTCGGCCCGCTCATGTTCGCCGTGCTCGGCGGCCACATCGACGAGCAGCGGGTCGCCGACTACGTGGTCGAGGAGCTCCTCGCCGCGTACCCGCCCCCCACCTGAGTCCCGGCGAGCGCCACGACCAGCTCGACGGCGCGGGTCGCGGCCCGGTCGGTCGGCGGGGACAGGCCGGCGCCGATGCCGAGGTCGTCGGCGGGGATCGAGATCACGGTCGAGCGCGGGCGGCGCTGCGAGACCGCGCCGGCCAGCGCCAGCAGGCCGGCCGGGGTGGCGTGGTGAGCGAGGCCGAGGTGGTCCGGGGCGGCGACGACCTCGACGATCTCGGGCTCGTCCACCGCTGGGCCGTCGCCCGGCCCGGCGACACTGGCGTCGACGAAGACCACGTGGTCGGCGGCGGCGATGTCGGTGGCGAGCTCGGGGACGAGCTGGACGACCGACCGCACGGTGACGCCGTCGAGGCCCAGGGCCTCGACCCGGTCGGCGACGACCCGACCGGCGCCGTCGTCGCGGCGCAGGTCGTTGCCGTAGCCGATGACGAGCAGCGACGGGCCCGCCGGGCCCCGGGCCGTCACGGTCACGTCAGTCCCGGCGGCGCTGCGCGACGAGCTCGCCGCGATGGTCGAGGAGTCGGACGTCGAGCGGCATCATCCCGAGCGCGTGGGTCGAGCAGCTCAGGCACGGGTCGAACGCCCGGATCCCGGCCTCGATCCGGTTGAGCACCGGCTCTGCGATGTCGGGGCCGTCGATCCACTCGCGGGCGATCTGGCGGACGGTCTCGTTCATCGCCAGGTTGTTCTGACCGGTCGCGATGATCATGTTCAGGTCCTCGACGAGGCCGTCGCCATCGACCCGGTACTCGTGGAACAGGGTGCCCCGGGGCGCCTCCGACACACCGATCGCGCGGCGGTGGTTGATCCCGGCGGTGGCCCGCACCATCGGGTCGAGCACCGCGTCGTCGGCGAGCAGGCGGCCCAGGTGCTCGGTGGCGGCGAGGATCTCGATCAGCCGGGCGTAGTGGTAGAAGAACGACGAGCTCGCCACCCGGCCGGCCCGTTCCCGGTAGGCGGCCAGTGCCTCGTCGGCGAGAGGCACGCCCATCGTGTCGCACACGTTCAGGCGGGCCAGCGGGCCGACCCGGTAGATGCCCCGGGCCACGTCATCGCCGTCGCCGACGAGCGCCCTGACGTAGGGCGACTTGAGGTACGAGTCGTGGCGGGCGGCCTCACCGATCCAGGTCCGGTAGTCGGCCGGGTCGATGCGGTCGGCCACGACGTCACCGCCGGGCCCGACGAAGCGGAGATGGCCGTCGTAGGTCTCCCACGTGCCGGCGTCGTTGGCCAGGCCGAGGTGGAGGCTGTCGAACGTGCCGAACGCCCGGGCCTCCCGCTCGAACCGGCCGAGCATGGCGACCAGCAGGTCCACCGCGTCCGCCGCGGTCTCCCGGGCCTCGTCGAGGCCGGCCAGCAACTCGGCCCGCACGTCAGCCGACATCGGCTCGGCGACCCCGCCGGGCACGATCCCGGGGGCGTGGACCTTGCGGCCGGCGATCGCCTCGATCACCGACTGGCCGTAGCTGCGCAGCCGGATCCCCCGCCGGGCCAGCTCCGGTTCGGAGCCGATCAGGCCGAACACGTTGCGCACCGCCGGGTCGGCATCGAAGCCGAGGAGCAGATCGGGCGAGCTGAGGTGGAAGAAGCTGAGCGCGTGGCTCTGGATGATCTGGCCGTAGTTGGCGATGCGGCGCAACATCACCCCGGTCGCGGGGATGCGGACCCCCATCACCGCGTCGCCGGCCTTCGCGGAGGCCAGCAGGTGGCTCACCGGGCAGATCCCACACGTGCGGGCGGTCAGGCTCGGCATCTCCCACACCGGCCGGCCCCGGCAGAACGCCTCGAACCCGCGGAACTCGGTCACGTGGAAGCGGGCGTCGTCGACCGCGCCGGCGTCGTCGAGGGTGATCGTGATCTTGGCGTGGCCCTCGATCCTGGTGACCGGGTCGATCTTGACCGTCCTGCGCATCGGACCTCACCTCTCCTGTCGGACCACCGATCGACGCCGCCGGGAACCCCGGCCGCCCGATCCCCCGCCGATCACCCGAATCTGCCCGTCAGCCGAACCCGCCCGTCAACCGAACCCGCCCGTCACCCGAATCTGATCGCCTCGCCGGTCGACGGCGGCGCCTCACCCCGCAGCAGCGCCTCGATGGCGGCGCGGATGCGCTCGGCCGGGGGCGGGCAGCCGGGGAGGTAGGCGTCGACGTCGATCACCCGGTGCAGCGGCAGCACCCGCTCGAGCAGCGGGGGCACGATCCCGGGCGCCGCCGGTAGCTGCCCGTCGCGGTCGGGTGCCCGCACGTAGACCTCCTCGAGAATCGAGGAGGGGTCGCCGAGCGGGTTGCGCATGGCGGTGACGTTGCCCCCGACCGCGCAGTCCCCGAACGAGATCACGAGGCGCGACCGCGCCCGCACCTGCTTCGCGACCTCGAGGTTGTCGGCGTTGGCGACCGCCCCCTCGACGAGGGTCACGTCGACGTCGTCGGGGAACTCCTTCACGTCCATGATCGGGCTGTGGACGACATCGGCCACGGCGACCAGGTCGAAGAGCCACTCGTCGAGGTCGAGGAACGACATGTGGCAGCCCGAGCAGCCGCCGAGCCACACGGTGGCGATCCGGGGGCGGGTCATCGGGCCGGCTCCCGCGCGCCCGCCGTGAGGTCCACCGCGACCTCGTCGGTCGGGTCGAGCCACTCGCCACGCTCTCGGGCGGCGGCCAGGCGGCCGATCATGGCCGGATCATGGCGCATCTCGCCGACGGCACGGCCCTGGTAGGACAGTGCCCCGGTCGGGCACACCGCCACGCACTTGCCGCACCACGTGCACGACGGCACCTCACCCCACGGCTGGTGCATGCCGGTCACCAGCTCGGCCTGCTGGCCGCGGGCGGCGACGTCCCACACGTGGGCGCCCTCGATCTCGTCGCACACCCGCACACAGCGGGTGCACAGGATGCAGCGGTTGGGGTCGAACACGTACTTGGGGTGGCTGGCGTCGATGCGACGCGCCGGCGAGCGGGCGTCGTAGCGGACGTGGTCCATCCCGCACCGCACGGCCATGTCCTGCAGCTCGCAGTTCCCGTTCGAGACGCACACGGCGCACACGTGGTTCCCCTCGGCGAAGAGCAGCTCGAGGATCGTCCGCCGGTACTCGCGCAGCCGGGCCGTGTCGGTCCGGATCTCCATGTCGGCGCTCACCGCGGTGGCACACGCGGGGCGGAGGCGGAGGTCCTCGGCGATCTCGACGACGCACAACCGGCAGCCGCCCCACGGGGTGAGCCCGTCGAGATAGCACAGCGACGGGATGGTCACGTCGTTGCGCCGGGCGCAGGAGAGGACCGTCTCGTCGGCGTACGCCTCGACCTCCCGCCCGTCGAGGCTCACCGTCACCGTCGGTCGCCGCTCAACCATCTCCGACCTCCTCCCCCACGTGCGCCGCAACCCCGGCGGACGACGTAGCGACCGCGGCCGGCTCCGCCGCGCCATCCCCCGAGGGCGCCATGCCTTCCCCCGAGGGCGCCGTCGCCGCCACGGCGACCGGGACCTCGTCGACCAGCAGCGCCTCGTACTCGTCGCGGAAGTACTGGAGCGTGCTCAGCACCGGGTTGGGCGCGGCCTGGCCGAGCCCGCACAGGCTCGTGTCGCGCACGACGGCGCAGAGCCGCTCGAGATCACGCAGGTCGCGCCGGGTGCCCCGACCCTCGGACAGCCGCTGCAGGAGCGTGTGCATCTGGACGGTCCCGGTGCGGCACGGGGTGCACTTGCCGCAGCTCTCGTCCATCGAGAACTCCATGAAATACCGGGCGACGTCGACCATGCGTTGGCGCTCGTCCATCACGATCAGGCCGCCGGAGCCCATGATCGAGCCGAGCTCGCGCAGGCGGTCGTAGTCGACGGGGGTGTCGAGGTACTCGGCCGGGATGCACCCGCCGGAGGGGCCGCCGGTCTGCGCCGCCTTGAACGCTCCCCCGCCGGGGATGCCGCCGCCGATGTCCTCGACGATGTCGCGCAGCGTCGTGCCCATCGGCACCTCGATGAGGCCCGTGTTCACGAGGTCGCCGGCGAGCGCGAAGACCTTCGTCCCGGTGCTGTCGGGTGCGCCGATCGAGGCGAACCAGTCGCCGCCCCGGGCCACGATCGTCGAGATGTTGGCCAGGGTCTCGACGTTGTTGATCATCGTCGGCGCGCCCCACAGGCCGTGCTCGGTCGGGTACGGCGGCCGCAGGCGGGGCGTGCCCCGCCTGCCCTCGATCGACGCCAGCAGCGCCGTCTCCTCGCCGCACACGAACGCACCGGCGCCGATGCGGACCTCGACGGTCAGGTCGAAGTCGGTGTCGAGGATGCGACGGCCGAGGAGCCGGTTGCGCCGGGCGACCCGGATGGCCCGGTCGAGCCGCTCGACGGCGCGGGGGTACTCGGCCCGGACGTAGATGTACGCGTGGTCGGCGCCGGTGGCGTAGGCCGCGAGCGCGAGGCCCTCGAGCAGGCGGTGGGGGTCGTCCTCCATGATCGTGCGGTCCATGTAGGCACCCGGGTCGCCCTCGTCGCCGTTGGCGACCACGTACTTGGTGTCGCCCTCGGCCGCGGCGAGCAGGGCCCACTTGTTGGCGGTCGGATAGCCGGCGCCACCCCGGCCCCGGATCCGGGAGCGTCGGACCTCCTCGAGCACCTCCTCGGGCGTCATCGACGTCAGCGCCTTCTCGAGCGCCGAGTAGCCGCCGTGGCCCACGTAGGACTCGATGCGGTCGGGGTCGATCACCCCGGCGTTGGCCAGCACCACCCGCTCCTGGCGGGCGAAGAACGGCATCGACCGGTCGAGCTCGTAGGCGGCGACCGGCTGGTCGCGCTCGACGTGGCTGCGGACGATCTCGACGGCGCGGGCGGCGTCGACGTGGTGGTAGTCGTGCTCACCGCCGCCCCGGCGCATGACCCGGACCAGCGGCCCGGCGCTGCACAGCCCCATGCAGCCGGTCGGGATGACGGACACGTCGAGCGCCATCTCCTCGTCGGCCAGCGCCCGCATGGCCCGCAGCGCCTCGGCCGCGCCGGCCGACACGCACGCCGTGCTGTTGCACGCCTTGACCCGCCACGGCGTGCGGAACCGCTCCTCGCGCTCGCGCTCGGCGACCTCGTGGAGATCGATCGGGGTCGCCATCAGGCTGGGCCTCCCTGCCCGTCGGCGGGCGCACGGTCGCCGACGCCGGCACCGACCGGGGCCCGGTCGAGGAGGTCGGCCAGCTCGTCGAGGGCCATGCTCTCGGTCTGGTGGCCGAGGACCTCGCCGTCGAGCACGACGACGGGGGCGAGCCCGCACGAGCCGATGCAGCGGGCGGTCGTGAGCGTGAGCCGACCGTCGTCGGACGTCGAGCCGGCCCGCACGTGGTGGGCCCGCGCCACACCGTCGACGATGGCGTCGGCCCCCTTCACGAAGCACGCCGTCCCGGTGCACACGGTGCAGGTGTGCTCGCCGGGCGGGTCGAACGAGAACAGCTGGTAGAAGGTGGCGACGCCGTACACCATCGACGGCGGCAGGCGCAGCGCCCGGGCCACGTACCGGAGGACGTCGTCGGACAGGTACCCGAAGACGTCCTGGGCCACGTGGAGCGTCTCGATCAGCTGGTCCTGCGCGTCGTGCACGCGCTTGAGGTGCTTGTCGAGGAGCGCGAAGCGCTGGTCACCGGACGGGTGCGGTTCGCTGTCGCGCGCGTCGACCGCCGCGCCGGCGCCGCTCACGGGTTGCGCCATGGACCCCTCCCAGCTCGTCGGGACCACCTTGCACCCATCTCGGGGAACCGACCACGGACGAAGGACCCAACGCCCCACCGGCCACCTGCTCGTGCGGGCTCGCGGTGGACCGGGCGGTCAGACCCTCCCGGTCACGAACCGGTCTCCCCCGGCACGCTTCGCCTCGTAGAGCAGGTCGTCGGCGGCGCGGAGCACGGCCCCGCGATCGCTGCCGGCGCCGCACTCGACCGCACCGATGCTGGCCGACAACCCCGGCAGCGGCGGGCTCGGGGCACGGGCGGCGACGAGCACCCGGCGGGCCACGACCTCGAGCTCCGACGGATGACCGATCGTTCGGGCAACGATCGCGAACTCGTCGCCGCCCAACCGGGCCGCGAGGTCGTTGGCGCGGACGGTGGCGCCGAGCCGACGCGCGAACCCGGTCAGGGCGAGGTCGGCCCTCGGGTGTCCCATCGTGTCGTTGATCGCCTTGAAGCCGTCCAGGTCGACCAGGAGGACACCGATCGTCGCGCCGGACCAGCGCGACCTCACCAGCGCCCGGTCGAGCGCCTCGTCGAACATCCGCCGGTTCGGCAGGCCGGTCAAACCGTCGAGCAACGCCAGGCGGGCGAGGCGCCGCCGTTCGACCAGGAGCCGCTGGTTGGACCGGCGCAGCCGCTCGTTGCTCTCGCGCAACATCTCGACTCGCGCGTCCAGGTCCGAGCAGCCCCCGGAGCCGTCGACGGCGACCCCGTCCGGCGACTCGGGCAGCGCCTCCGCAGCCACGGCCGCATCCCCTGGCGCCTGCGCCGCCGAGCGGAAGGCGAGCGCCACCGCCTCGTGGGGGAGGTCGGTCGCCTCCGGGGTCGTCCCGACAACGCTGCTGCTCCGCCACGCTCCGCTCCGCTCCTGGTCAGGGCTGGGCTCTGGCGCGGATCGATGCACCGCACGATCCGACGAGGCCCGCCGCCGGGCCCACCGCCGATGGACGACGGCCAGTGCCGAGTGCATCACTAAGAGTAGCGACTGCGACCCTGAACCCGGGTCAATGCCATGAAGTCTCGTCAGGGTGGCCGCCCGGGGCGGCGCCCGGCGGACCGGCGTCGCCGCGGGAGCCGCCGGCGGCGTGCCATGGTGTGCGGCGAACACTCCGGGGGGAGGGATCACATGGGGGGAAACCCACGCTTCGAGGACCGGACGGTGGTCGTCACCGGGGGCGGCGGCGGGATCGGCAGGGCGCTGTGCGCCGGGTTCGCCGCCGAGGGGGCACGGGTGGCCGTCGTCGACCGCGCGATCGACACCGCGGAGGTCACGGTCGCCGCGGTGGACAAGATCGGCGGGCGTGCCGTCGCCGTCGAGTGCGACATCACCGAACGGTCCGACGTCGACGCGGCCATCAGGCGGGTCACCGCCGAGCTCGGGCCGATCGACGTGCTGGTCAACAACGCCGGGTGGGACCTGTTCGTCCCGTTCCTCGCGACCGGGCCCGACGACTGGCGCCGCCTGATCGACATCAACCTCGTGGGCGCGCTCAACATGCACCACGCGGTCCTGGGTGCCATGGTCGAGCGCGGCGGTGGACGGGTCGTGAACATCGCCTCGGACGCCGCCCGGGTCGGGTCGTCGGGCGAGGCCGTCTACGCCGCGTGCAAGGCCGGGCTCGTCGCCCTCTCCAAGACCCTCGCCCGCGAGCACGCCCGCCACGGCATCACGTTCAACGTCGTGTGCCCCGGCCCGACCGACACCGCACTCCTGGCGACGGTCACCGACAACGCCGCCAATCCCGAGAAGCTGCGCGAGGCGTTCCGACGGGCGATCCCGATGGGGCGTCTCGGCCAACCCGAGGACCTCGTCGGTGCCGTGTTGTTCTTCGCCAGCGACGCTGCGGGGTTCACCACCGGTCAGGTGTTGAGCGTCTCCGGCGGCCTGACGATGTCCGGCTGAGGATCACTCGCCGAGCGCCGCACCGGCGGGCCGAGGACCCACCGGTGCGTCGCCGCGCGCTCTCGTGCCCCGCTCAGGTGGAGGCGAGGATCTTCGCCTTCTGCTGCGCGAACTCCTCGTCGTTCAGGACCCCGCGGGAGTGCAGGTCGGCGAGCTTCTGGAGCTCGTCGGCTGTACCGCCACCGCTGGTCCCGGCGGCGTCGCGGATGTAGGCCCGGGCCGCCGCCTCGTTCTGCTGCGCGGCCGCGATGTCCCGCTTCGTCATGTCCCGCCCGTGGACCACGAGGTAGACGAACACCCCGAGGAAGGGGGTGAGAAGGACGAAGACGGACCACAGCGCCTTGCCCCAGCCGCCCATGTCGCTGCGGAAGAGGTCGACGAAGATGCGGAACAGCAGCATGATCCAGGCGACCCAGATGAAGATCATGAAGATCGTCCAGAAGGCGCCGAGGATCGGGTAGTCATAGGCGAACATCGCCGCTCCTGACAGTTGATCGATGAGTTGGACCGGAACCTAGTGACCCACTGCGATGCAGACAGGGACGGTCCCGACCAACGTGCGCAGTTGTAACCAACTCGTCGCACGACCCGGTGAACAGGGGCGATCGTCCCCGCCGGTTCCCCTACGTGTGAGCTCGTTCCCGACGGCACGTGTCGACGTCAGGCATGCGGCCGGGCGGCCGCCACGAGACGCTCGCCCACCACCGCCACCGCGTCGCGCAGCTCCGGGCCACCCACGATCCTGAACGCGGCAGGCACCGCCGCCAGCTCCTCGGCGTACCACCACGGGTTGTCGGTGGTGCCGACGAGGCGACACGTGGCGTCCCCGAGGGGCTCCAACCGTCCGAGGACGGGCGAGAGGCAGGGCGCAACCCGGGTCGTCGGCGCGTCGAAGACCACCTCGGCCTCGTACGAGCGGTGGTCGGAGCACGCCCGGACGAGCGCGGCGGTCGTGGCCGGGTCGGGCCGCACGGCGCCACGGTCGGGGGCCGACGACGCGCCGCGACGCATCACCTCGGCGTGCTCGGCGACCGGCGCCGGCAGCGCCCGCATGATCTTGCCGAGGGCGGCGCCGACCGGGTCCGTGGGGTCGCTCACGTCGTGGTGGCCGTCGAGCACCGCCATGACCAGCCCGAGCGCCTCGTCGGCGCTGAACATCAGCGGCGGCAGCCGGATGCCGCGTCCGAGGCGGTACCCGCCGTAGGGGCCCCGTTCGGACTCGACGGGGATGCCGGCCTCGCGGAGGATCCCGACGTACCGCCGGGCCGCCCGCTCGGAGACCCCGAGCTTGTGGCCCAGCCGTTCCGCCCCGATCCCGGGCTCCGCCTGGAGCAGCTCGAGCGTCAGCAGCGCTCGGGCGGTCGGGCTCGTGGCGTCGTGCATGCGCTCCCTCATGACGGCGACGCCCGCGGTACCGGAAGCGGACCGTCCGGAACCGACGTTAGCGTCCGGCCATGCCCGTCAACACGCTGCTCAGCGACGCATGGAGGTGGGAGCGGTGAGTCGCGCGCCGAAGCCGCCGATCCGACCCGAACAGCTGCGGGTCACGCCGGCCAACGAGGCGACCTGGGCCGACCTCGTCGCCGTGTTCGGCACTGCCGAGCAGGGACGGTGCCAGTGCCAACGGTTCAAGGTCGAGGGCTGGATCTGGCGTGACTCGACCCTCGAGGAGCGCACCGCGGCGCTGCGGGTGCAGACCGGCTGCGATGACCCGTGCGCCTCCTCGACCAGCGGCCTCGTCGCGTACGTCGACGACGAGCCGGCCGGTTGGGTCGCGGTCGAGCCGAGGATCGCCTACCCGAAGCTGCGCGGCTCACCCGTGCCGTGGCGCGGCCGCGACGAGGACCCGACCGACCCCGACGTGTGGGCGGTGACGTGCTTCGCGGTGCGCCGGCCGTTCCGGGGCCGGGCCCTCACCTATCTGCTGGCCGAGGCGACGATCGAGCACGCCCGCTCCCGGGGTGCGCGGGCGCTCGAGGCCTACCCGATGATCACCGAGCCCCCGAAGGAGATCACCTGGGGCGAGACCCACGTCGGCACCCGCCAGGTCTTCGCCGACGCCGGCTTCGCCCAGGTCAGTCACCCCACCAAGCGCCGCGTCGTCATGCGCATCGACGTCACCTGAGTCGCGGCGTCAGAGCGCCTCGAGGGTGACGGGGATGCCGGTCATCCAGGCCTGGTTGGAGAGGGGGTCGAACGAGCCGGGGCCTGAGGGGAGCAGCCGGTTCATGTTCACGCCGGGCTTGTCGGCGGCGAGGCGCATGCCGGACTGACGGCCCCAGCCGTGCTCGATGGCGACCACCCCGGGGCGCACGGCGTCGTCGAGGCGGATGTCGACCTCGATCTCGCCCCAGTCGCTGCGCAGGACCGCCCGACCACCGTCGACGAGCCCGAGGCGGCCGGCGTCGTCGGGGTGGACCTCGAGCGGGTTGGTGCTCCGAGCGCCCTTCTTGAACGAGCCCAGGTTGGCGTACCACGAGTTGTGCATCCGCGAGTCACGCCGCCCGATGAGCGTGAGCGCACCCTCGGGCGCACCGGCGCGGGCGGCGAAGTCCTCGGCGAGGCGGGTGACGCCGGGGGCGAACCCGGTGGGGCAGCAGTCGACCTTGCCGTCGGGGTGCTGGAGGTGGTCGGTGTAGAAGCCGCCGGGTCGGCGGCCGTCGGTGAACACGACCCCGTGGTCGGTGGCCCGGACGTCGTCGAGGGTCAGGCCCCGGCCCGAGAGCATGTGGTCGATGCGGCTCCACACCTCGGCGTCGGGGTCGTCGGTGTCGAGCGGCCCCCGCAGGCCCATCTCCTTCGACAGCGCGGCGAAGATGCGCCACTCCTCCATGCGGTCGTGCTGGGGCTCGACCACCGGGTCGGTCCACTGGATCCACGGCTCGTACTGGAGGCCGAGCCCGACGAGGTTCACGTCGGGCCGCTCGAACATGTCGGTGGCGGGCAGCAGCCAGTGGGCGTGCTCCGCGGTGGCGTTGCGGTAGATGTCGATGACGACGAGGAGGTCGAGCGCCTCCATCGCCTCACGGAACCGCTCCTCGCCGCCGATGCTCAGCAGCGGGTTGCCGGCCACGCAGATCAGCGCCTTCACCGGCCGCTCGGCCGACAGGATGTGGTCGGCGAGGAGGTTGCCGGGCAGCGAGCCCCGTCGCATCCGGCCGAACTCGTTGTCGGTGAAGCCGCGCTCGTACTCGCGGCGGCCGGCCTTGGCCGAGCGGTAGAACCCGACCGAGAGGATGTTGCCGCCCTCGCGGTCGAGGTTGCCGGTGACGAACGACAGCATGTGGACGAGCCAGTAGGCCAGGGTGCCGTGGCGGCCCATGTTCACGCCGGTCGACGCGTGGACCGACGCCGACGGTGCGGTGGCGAAGTCGCGGGCGACGGCACGGATCGTCTCGGCGTCGAGCCCGACGACGGGGGCGACGACCTCGGGCGGGTAGTCGGCGACGAACGCCCGCAGCTCGTCGACGTGCTTGCCGTGCTCGGCGGTGCACGGATCGAAGCCGACGGTGCGGTCGATCTCACCGATCATGGCCGCGAGGAGCCAGGTGTCGGTGTCGGGCTTGATCCGCAGCGTCTCGCCGGTGCGGTCGCCGGCGGACTCGGTGTCGCGGGGGTTGACGAACCAGATCTTCGCTCCCCGGGCCCGGGCCTGCATCAGCTCCCGGTACGGGTTGGCGATCGAGATGAAGCTGCCCTTCGAGACCCGGGGGTTGGCGCCGAGGACGAGCAGGGCGTCGGTGTGCTCGATGTCGGGGATCGGGTGCATGGTCGACGACCCGAACACCGCCTCGCTGCCGGCGAACTTGTTGGCGCAGTCCTGGGTGCCGGAGCTGAAGTACCGCGAGATGCCGAGCTGGGCGTAGAACGCACCCGACGCCGGCCCGGAGAGGGTGTTGAAGGCGTTGGGGTTGCCGGTGTAGACCGCGACCGCCTCGGGCCCGTGCTCGTCGATCACGGCCCGCAGCGCCGCAGCGACACCGGGGACCGCGTCGTCCCAGCCGACCTGCTCGTAGCCGTCGCCGTCGGCACGGCGTCGGTAGGGGTGGTTCAGCCGATCGGGGTCGTGGTGGATGTCGAGCCCGGCGAGGCCCTTCGCACACGCGAACCCCTTGGTGACGGGGTGGTCGGCGTCGGCCTTCACCCCGGTGAGCTTGCCGTCCTCGACGGTGGCGACGAGGCCGCACGCGGGTTCGCAGACCCGGCAGAACGTCGTCTTCACGGTCACGGTCTCGGTCGTCACGTCCACGCTCCCGGCCTCTGACCGAACGTTCGCTCGATCGTCCCCGAACAGGATCCCAGACCGGACCGCGCCCGTACGAATCACGGCCGGACCACGTGATCTCACGTCGTGAGCCGAGACCTCACGCCTCCTCGTCTGACACGACACGACGGACCTCCGAGGAGCCCACGATGAGCACCCACCGCAACCGCCTCCCCCAGCTCGACGGCGACGTCTTCCTCGCCGACGGCGGCATCGAGACCACGCTCGTGTTCGACGACGGTCTCGACCTGCCCGACTTCGCCGCCTTCACCCTCCTGGCGAGCGACGACGGGACCGCCGCCCTCGACCGCTACTTCCGCCTCTACCGCGAGCTCGCCCGCCGCGAAGGTGTCGGCATCGTCCTCGAGACCGCCACGTGGCGCGCCAACCCCGACTGGGGCGCCCGGCTCGGCTACACGACCGGCAGCTGGCCGACGTCAACCGCCGCGCGGTGGAGCTGGTGGAGACCGTTCGCCGTGAGACCCCGGAGGTCCCGATCGTGGTCAGCGGCTGCGTCGGCCCCCGCGGCGACGGCTACGTCGTCGGTGAGTCGATGACGATCGACGGCGCCCGCCGCTACCACAACCTCCAGGTCCGGGCGTTCGCATCGTCGACGGCCGACATGGTCGGTGCGATCACGATGACGTATGCCGAGGAGGCCGCCGGTGTGGCCCTCGCCGCCCGCGACGCCGGGCTGCCGGTGGCGATCGCGTTCACGGTCGAGACCGACGGCCACCTGCCGTCGGGCCAGCCGCTCGGCGAGGCGATCGAGTCGGTCGACGCCGCCACCGGCGCGTACCCCGCGTACTACATGATCAACTGCGCCCACCCGACCCACTTCGACCACGTGCTCGACCCGGTCGCCCCGTGGGCCCACCGCATCCGCGGGCTGCGGGCCAACGCGTCGAAGATGAGCCACGCCGAGCTCGACGCGGCCACCGAGCTCGACGCCGGCGACCCGGCCGAGCTCGCCGCCCACTACGCGGAGCTGAAGGCCGAGCTGCCCCAGCTCGCCGTCCTCGGCGGCTGCTGTGGCACGAGCGACGTCCACATCTCCGCCATCAGCCGCGCATGCGCCGCCGCGTGACGCGGCCGGCGTGGGCCCGGGCGGAGCGGCCGGCCGCGCCGCTCCGCCGGGGTGCGCCCTACGGTCAGCGCACGCCGATCGAGCGCCACGCCAGCCCGGTGTCGTGCCGGGCCGGCTGGTAGGTCGCGGCTCGCAGGCGTTCCTCGTCGACGTCGAGCCCCCAGCCGGGGCCGTCGGGCACGGCGAGGGCCCCGTCGACGATGCCGCTGCGGGACAGCACGTCGCCGACGATCGGTTCCCACAGCGGTTCGAGGGTGAAGCTGTGCTCGACGATCGGGATGTTCTGGCGGCAGGCCGCGAGGTGGAGGGCCGACGCCAGCGCGAACGGACCGGCCGACGAGTGCGGGACCACCGGCGCGCCGAACCCCTCGGCCAGCGTCGCGATGTGGAGGCACTCGGTCAGCCCGCCGGCGATCGCCGGGTCGGGCTGGACGATGTCGGGCCAGCCGGCGGCGAGCGCGTCGTTGAACTGCACGGCACCGAACATGTGCTCGCCGTAGGCGATCGGCACCGCAGCGTCGGCGACCAGGCGGGCGATGGCCGTCGGCGAGGTCTGGGGCACCGGCTCCTCGAGCGCCATGACCCCGAGGTCGGCCAGCCCGACGGCGAACCGGCGGGCGGTGGTGACGCTGAAGTTCTCGTTGCCGTCGACCAGGACGTCGACGCCAGCGCCGAGCTCGGCCCGCAGCGCGGCGATCACCGCGAGGTCGGCCGCCGGTTCGAGCGACGCCCGGACCTTGACGGTGGTGACACCCCGGTCGAGCGCGGGAGCGAGCAGGTCGACGTGGTGGGGCGCCGGCCGGTCGAGGAACTTGCCCGACGCGTACACCGGGACCGTGTCGCGGAGGCGCCCGTGGAGGGCGCTGACCGGGACACCCGCCAACTTGGCGGCGAGGTCCCAGAGGGCGAGCTCGATGCCGCTGATCGCCTGGATCGCCATGCCGGCGTCACCGAGGCGACGCCGGGCCCAGGTCCGGAGATGGCGGGTGAGCGCATCGACGTGTCCCAGCTCCTGCCCGACGAGGAGCCGGCCGAGCACGTCCTCGACGAGGGGCACGTAGGCGGTCGGGAACGTGCAGCAGTAGCTGTCGCAGATCTCGCCCCAGCCGACGACGCCGTCCGCCTCGATGCGGATGACGCACAGGTTCAGGTCGTCGCCGACCAGGTCGGCGAAGGTCGCGGGGATGGCCTCGACGGACCTGATCTGCACAGCGGATGCTCCTCGTCGCTCGCGGCGGCCGGCGCCGGGCCCGGACCGGGCCATCGCCGATGATGGCCGCGCGTCCCCCGGTGGCACGGGCCGGAGTTGGCGCTCGGTCGGGCCGGGCGCTGGTGCGTGCCGGTCATGACGCAGCCGCCCGTTCGGTGTCGGCGGGTGCCGGCGAGCGCTGCGCCGTCGGTGTGGCTGACGAGGCATCGTCGGCGGGCGCGGCGAGGAACGACTCGGGAGCGACCTGGGCGGCGTAGAGCTCGGGGTCGAGCGCGGCGATCAGGCCGGCCGTCTGGGTCGCCATGGCCCGGAGCGCGGTGAGCTTGCGATCGAGCTGCCAGCCGGCGAGGTGGAGGTCGACGGCCAGGTCCGCCGACGGGACCCCGGTCGGGCGCTCGTCGCTCATGTACATGTCCCACTCCTCGAACAGCTCGCCGAAGCGGTCGAGGACGACCTCGCTGGTCGCCGCGTAGAGGAGCCGCCCGGGTCGGCCCCGGTCCCGCCACGCCCGGGTGACCCACCGGTGCACGGCGATGTGGTCGGGGTGGTAGGTCATGCCGTCGGGCCCGAACGTGAGGATCGTGTCGGCCCGGACGGTGTCGAGCAGCCCGCCGGCCCAGGCGACGCCGACCTCGTCGTGGGCGTCGAGCCCGCCGTCGGGGAGGTCGGCGACGTGGTGCTCATCGACGCCGAGGACGGCCATCGCCGCGGTCGCCTCCCACCGGCGGACGGCACCGAGCCGGTCCGGCGGCCACGTCCGCGGATCGTCGGTGCCGTGCTCGCCGGCGGTGGCCGATGCGCACACGACACGCTGGCCGCCGTCCCTGGCGGCTGCCATCAGGCCACCCGCGAGGTAGGTCTCGTCGTCGGGGTGGGCCCAGATCGACAGGATCGTCCCGAGCTGCCTCGTCGAGAGGTGGTCGGGGTCCTGGTGTTGCGGGTCCTGGTCGTGCAGGTTCTGGTCGGTGCTCATGAAGGTGAGCATCGGGCGGGTCGCTCACACGGCACTGTCACGGGCTCACGCGTTCGCGAGCATCGTCCGGGCGGGTAGACACGGGGGCGATGAGCGACTGGGCGCACCTCGAGAAGCTGGCGACCGGCGACGGGTTCGCCGTGATCACGGTGATCGACGACGACGGCCGGCCCCACGCCAGCGTCGTGACCGCCAGACCGTTCCCCCACCCGACCTCCGGTGCCCGGACCGTGGCGTTCGTGGTGCGGGGCGGCGCCCGCAAGCTCGCCCACCTGCGGGCCCGACCGTGGGCGTCGATCACGTTCCGGGTCGGCCACGACTGGATCAGCGCCAACGGCCCGGTCGAGCTCGCCGGCCCCGACGACCCCCATGAGGGCCTCGCCGGTGGTGTGGCCGACGTTCCCGCGTTGCTCCGCGACGTGTTCGTGGCGGCTGGGGGCACCCACGATGACTGGGACGAGTTCGACCGTGTGATGGTCGCCGAACGACGGACCGCCGTGCTGATCACCCCGTCCCGCTTCCTCGCCAACCGCTGAGCGTCCGACCCTTCGCTCCGGGGTGCTGCCTCATGTCGACCGGCAACCCACTCCACCGGGACCCTGAACGACCGGTCCTCGACGCCGACGGCCGACTCGCGAACCCGTTGACCGAGGCTCGCCCGGTCTCGCTCGACCCCCGGGTGGCGATGCATGCCGTCGACCTGCTCCCAGGCACCACGTACGTGGCCCCCGGCTTCGAGTACCACACCGACCACAGCGCTCGGCCGGCGCGGGTCAGAGGCGTCCTCCGACTCGTGCCGCCCCATGAGCGAATCCGCCACCATCGCGCCCAGCGTGTCGTCGGTCGATCGGGGCTCGGCGATGCTGCCGGAGCGTTCCACGGCGGGCACATCGTCGCCGTGAGCCTGGGCGGTTTCCCGTCCGGCCCGAACCTGATCCCGCAGCCGGCGAACGTCAACACGAGTGCGTTCGCCCGGCTCGAGCGATCGTGGCGAGCTGCCTTGGGCGAGGGCTGCTCCGTCGAGGTCGACATCGCTCTCGTCGCGAGTGATGCGACGACACCCCCCTTCCAGGTGCTGCTGCTGTTCCAGAACGCGCCGGTGCCGCGCATCGAGCTGCCGGGGCTGGTGCTGAGCTCGGTGGACGTGCCCGCGGGCACCTCGCCCTACGACCTCATCGTCACCCTG
>JAXHUH010000101.1:0-3028 GCA_034211175.1 Actinomycetota bacterium | reverse complement strand
CGCCGCCGGCCACGGCGAGCGCCGGGCCGACGACATGATGGGCACCGAGGGCCCGGAGCGCGTCGTCGACGTCGGCCAGCCGACCGGAGGGAGCGAGACGGGGCCGATCGACCACCGTTCGCAGGCCGAGACGGGCCAGGGACCACGCCACGACAACCATCGCGGCGCCGGCGACGACCTGCGCCGGGTCGTCGACGTCCCGGGCCGTCGCCGCGAGGCCGAGCGTGAGGATCACCAGGCCGTCGAGCAGGCGGACCAGCCACGCCGAGACGTAGTCGGACGGCTCCCGGCGGACGACCGTTGCCCGCCGCACGATCGGCCGCTGGACGACCACCACCTCGGCCACGAGCGCCCCGGCGGCGGCCCCGAAGATCCAGGCGGCCCCGAGGTACGGCAGGTCGGCGACCTCGCGGGCGAGACCGGGGTCGACCCGTCCCAACCCGACCGGCAGGTACGTCACCAGGACACCGGCGGCGACGCCGATCGACCGCACCACCCGGCCCCGCCGAAGCCGGGCTCCGACGAGGTCGACCTCCGCCTCGCCGAGCTCGACCCCGAACCGGGTCGAGAACCGCTGGAGCTGACGCGGGGTGACCGACCTCCAACCCCACCACAGGACCAGGCCGACACCGGCCAGCACGACGACGTCGACGAGCGGGCTCATCGGCCGCGGTCCGCCACCGGTGCCACAGGCCACCGGGAGCGGTTCGCCAACTGCCACCACGTGGCGTAGGCGGCGACACCGACCGCGGCCAGCGGCAGGGAGACGTAGGCGGGACCGTCCCAGGTGACCGACCACAGCAGGTCGCCCACCGCGCCGGCCGAGACGGCCAGCGTCACGCCGACGAGGTGATGCGCGCCGTCGGCCCGGAGCGCGTCGTCCACGGCCCGCATCCCTCCGTCGGGCGCGAGGCGGGGTCGTTGGACGATCGACCACAACCCGAACCGGGCGAGCGCCCACGCCCCCACACCGAACGCAGCGGTGGCGACCGGGTCGGAGGCGGCGCCACCCTCGCCCCGGGTCGCGGCGAGCACCGCAGCGAGCGGCGTCGCCAGGGCCAACACGTCGAGCAGGCGGACGAGGTGGATGGAGACGTAGCGGCCGGGGTCGCGGCGCTCGACGACGGCCCGTCGCATCGTCGGGCGCTGACGGATCAGCACCTCGCCGACCAGGACCCCGAGGGCCAGCGCGACCAGCGGGTTGGCCCACGGGTCGAGGCGCCCGTTCAGCGCGGACGCGGCGTCGGGGACGAGGTGGCTCAGCCACGTCGGGATCGTCGACACCGCGAACGCCGCGGCCGCGGTGAACGAGCGGACCCGACGGGCCCGGCGCAGCCGGGCGACGACCAGTGGGCGCTCGTCGGTGCCGGGCTCGACCCCGAAGCGCTCGGCGAAGATGACCAAGTCCCGATCGGTCACCGACTTCAGGCCGTAGGCCACGAGCCCGCCGACCACGGCGGCGGCGAAGGCCAGTGCCTCGACGAGGGGTGGGAACAGGTCCACACCCCATTCGTATCATCGAGTTGCGACAAACTGCAACGGTCGGTCGAACCGCCGGGGTCGGGGCGGGCGGCTCCCGACCCCGGCGGCGCGCACGCCCGCGGTCACGGGATCAGGGGTCGCAGCGGAACCCGTCGCCGTCGGCCTCGGGCGACAGGCAGAGCGGGCCGAGGTCGGTGGCCGCGTCGGGCAGGCTCACCGCGGCGAGCGGGCCGGCCTCCTGCTCGCCGTTGAACGGCGTGCTGCCCTCGAACCCGCAGGCCGCGGCGTCGGCCGGGTCGTTGAACCAGAAGCCGACGTGGAACGTGTTGGTCGGCTCGAGGCCGGCGGTGTCGTCGAGCCCGAAGATCTCGTCGAGGAGGACCGTGTTGATGCGGGCGACGCCGTTGCCGCTCTCGCCGACCGAGATGTCGGTCTGGTACCAGGCGAGGCCGAACCCGTCGAAGTCGGGATCCGGCTGACCGTACGCGTCGAGCGGCGAGTTCTCGATCGTGAACAGGTCGACGTCCAGGCCGGGCTTGAAGTCGCGCAGCAGGATCGTCATCGAGTCGTTGTCGCCGCGGCGGGAGACCCGGACCAGCGCGGTCGGGGTCACGCCCTCCTCCTCCTGCATGCAGGCGAGGAACGGAGCGGTCGGGGTGAGCTCGAACAGGGCGACGGTCTCCGACGCGCCGCCGAGCGGGCCGCCGGCGACGACGGCCGTGCCGGCGAGCGCGGCAACCGCGGCACCGGCGCCGAGGACCTTGCGGGTGAGGGACGACATGTGGGGGCCTCCGTGCGTTGTCGCTTCACGTTCACGAGCCGGTCGTTGCAGAACGAACGGTTCGGCGATGCGACGTACGCACCGGGACCCCCGCCGGGTTCACACCTGCTCGGGAAGTGCACGCCGATCAGGACCGTCGGGGCCCGGGTGATCCGGGCGCGGCGCAGCGTCGGCGAGCCCCGCCATCGGCCAGCGACGACCTCGCGCGAGGTGGGGCCAGACGCTGCAACCGCAGGCGATGACCCCGTACAGGGCGAGGTCCGACCACCACGACGATCCTTCGAGCAGGAGGACCAGTTGCTGGTTGGCGAGCACCGACACGGCGACCGCGGCACCGACGATGTGTTGGGCACCGAGCGCGCGCAACGCCGCATCGACCCGGTCGGACGCGACCGCCGAATCCCGCCGCGGCTCGGCGGTCACCACGGCCAGGCCGAACTGGGCGACTGCCCACGCCACGACCGCGGCACCGGCCGACGCCAGCGCGACCCCTGCGGGCGCACCGAGGCGCACCACCGCCACGGCCACGCCGAGTGCGACCGTGGTCGAGGCATCGAGGGCCCGCAACGGCCACGCAGGCACGAACGCCGTCGCCCGCGCCCGAGGGTGACCGGTGACGCGGGCCGACGAGCGGACGGCGACCACCACCTCGGCAGCGACCCCGCCGGCGAGCAGGCCGGTGAACGGGAGCACGTACGGCCGGGCCTTCGTCGTTGCCTCGTTCCGGTGGCTCGGCGCACCCTCGTCGGGGTCGGTCGCGTCGAT
>JAXHUH010000100.1:0-36062 GCA_034211175.1 Actinomycetota bacterium | reverse complement strand
GTGGCGCGCGGCCGTGGCCGCCCGATCGGGCGGCCACGGAGCGGAGGATCAGCCGTTCGGAAGGAGCGGGTGTGGGGACGGGGTCAGACGGCGGCCGCCGCCATCTCGTCGGCCACGCGGTCGGCCCAGGCCGTCACCTGTGCCCGGTCGCGGAAGTCACCGGCCATCTTGCGGGCCATCGCCCCGGCCACGAATCCCTCGGCGTCGGGCTCGAGCCGCCCGCCGAAGGTGACGTGCTCGACCGCGCCGACCATGTCCATCAGCTTCTCGACCTGGCCGACCGGCGGGATGTCGTCGGTGGTGGCGGAGTCGTCGAGCGGGCCGCTGCTGAAGAAGAACGTCGGCATCTGGCGCAGCTCGGCGCGGTGGTGGCGCACGAAGCGGCGGACGTCGGGGTGGCAGCGGTTGATGTAGATCGCCGCGCCGACGACGACGCCGTCGTAGGGCGCCAGCGTGTGTATCTGGGCCGCGGGGAGGACCTCGACGCGCAGACCGCGCTCGCGCAACTCGTCGCCCACCATGTCGGCGAGACCGGCCGTCCCGCCACGAGACGATCCGTAGGTCACGAGGACGTTCATCTTCGGCTCCTTCGTCGGTCCGCTCCACCATCGCGCCCGTCCCCGCGGGCTCCCAGGGTCGAACGTCCCCGACCAGGGCGGATACGGGTCACGGCCCAGGATGGCGCCGGCACCGCGAGCGACGACCCGTGACCGGTATCCGGTGGACAGCCACCGACACCACCCGTACCGTCGGCCGACGTGTCGATCTCCGCCGGGTGGGCCCGGTTCCGCGCCGAGCGCCCGATGCTGCGGCTCGTCTCCCTGTTCGGCGGCCTCGTCCTGTTCGGGACGAGCATGGCGCTCATGGTCCGGTCCGACCTCGGGCTCAACCCGTGGGACGTGCTCCACCAGGGCATCGCCGAGCGGACGGGCGTGCGCTTCGGCTGGGTGGTGATCGGCGTCGGCGCGTTGGTGCTGGCGCTGTGGGTCCCGCTGCGTGAGCGGCCCGGGTTCGGCACCGTCGCCAACGCCATCGTCGTCGGCCTGGCCGCCGACGCCGTGCTCGCCGTGCTCGAGTCGCCCGACGCGCTCCCGGCCAGGACCGGGTTGCTGGTGGCGGGCATCGTGCTCAACGCGGTCGCGACCAGCCTCTACATCGGCGCCGGCCTCGGCCCCGGGCCCCGCGACGGCCTCATGACCGGCCTCGCGAAGCGGGGCCTGCGGGTCGGTCGGGTCCGGACCGCCATCGAGATCATCGTGCTCGCGGTCGGCTGGGTGCTCGGCGGCACCGTCGGGGTCGGGACCGTGGCCTACGCCCTGGCGATCGGCCCGCTGGTCCAGCGCCTGCTCCCGGTGCTGAGCGTCCACCGTCCCCGACCGACCGACGTGGCCACCGCGCGGAGCTGAGCGCTCAGGCCCGGCTGCCGGTACCGACGTCGGCGTCGCGGGTCAGGTCGAGGGTGTGGAGCACGAGGCGGGTCTCGGTGTCGGCGACGATGCCCTCGTCCTTCAAGCCGGTGAGGAGATCGTCGAGCTCCGCCAGGTCGGTGAAGTGGCCGGCCACGACGTAGTCGGTCCGCCCCGTCGCGTGATGGGCGGCGGTGACCGCCGGATGGGCCCGCAGCACCTCGACGAACCTCGCCCGATCGGCGCCGGCGACCAACTTCACGTCGATGAGCGCGTGGAGCGGCCGGCCGAGTGCCGTCCACCCGGGCCGCGCACCGATGCCGGCGATGATCCCGTCGCGGCGCAGGCGACGGACGCGTTCGGCCACCGTGTTCGGCGAGAGGTGCACCAACCGGCCGAGCTGCTGCCAGCTGATCCGGCCGTCCCGGCGGAGCTCGCCGAGGATCCGTCGGTCGATCTCGTCCATGACCTCAGTTTCCACGGCCCGACGTCGCCGAGCCATCGCGATTCCGCGACACCCGAGGCGCCATCCCGTGGAAGCTGGCGGCATGGACGAGACCTCGACGACGACCCTCCTCGACCCCCGACTCGTCGCCACCGGTGTGGAGCGGCTCACGTGGCCGAAGGCCCGCTGGGACCACCGGGCCCACCTGGCGGCCGGCGCCTGGTGGGTGCACCGCCTCGGGCCCGGCGCGCTCGGCCATGCCCGCCGGTCGATCCGGCGCTACAACGAGGCGACCGGCGGCGAGAACACGGCCGACGCCGGCTACCACGAGACGATCACCGCCTACTACCTGGCCGCGCTCGCCGCCGTGATCGGCGAGACCGAACCCACCGCGGACCGGCTCGGCGACCTGGGCGACCACGAGCTCCTCGGGCCCCGGGCGCCACTGCGGTTCTGGAGCGCCGAGCTGCTGATGAGCCGCGCCGCCCGGGCCTCGTGGATCGACCCCGACGTCGAGCCACTTCCCGCCGAGCTCCGCCGGTCGGTCGCTCCGACGGGCGGTGGCGCGGACGTCGTGGCCTGACCGGTTCGGGAGGCGGACGCCGGCCCGGGCCGGCTTGTTCGTCCCGCAGGGCTCGCATCGAACGAGCCCGACGCGAACGGCGGGCCCGGCGTGCCTGCGGCCGGTGCGGCGCAGCGGGGCAGCCCCCACCGGACCGGCGTCGAAGCGCCTTCGTGGTAACGGCTCCTGCTGGGCAGCGGGAGCGGCTCGGCCGGACGGGCGGTCAGGCGGCGGCGAGCGCGGCGAGCAGGTCGCGGGTGCGGCGCCGGGACGCCGAGCGGTCGTCGCCGACCGGGAACGGGGCGGCCCAGACATCGGTGGCGCCGGCCGCGAACAGCTCCTCGATCCGCGCCGTCACGGTCGCCTCGTTGCCGACGATCGCCGCCTCGGCCGGGCCCGACACACCGCCGGCCTCGATGATGCGCTGGTAGTTCGGCAGCGTGCCGTACATGGCGAACTGACCGGCAGCCGTCTCGCGGGCCTCGGCCTCGTCGTCGTGGACCGCCACCGGGAGCCCGGCCACGATGCGGGGCGCAGGACGGCCGGCGGCCTCGGCCGCGGCCGTGATGCGGGGCACGACGTGGGACTCGACGGCCTTGGCGTTGGCCATCCACAGGATCGTGCCGGCGGTCAGCTCGCCCGCCACCCGCAGGAGGCGGGGCGCCAGGGCGGAGACCATCAGCGTCACGTCGTGCTCGGGCGCGGCGGCCCGCCCGCCCGAGCGGACCCGGAAGTCCTCGCCGTCGAACGCCACGTCCTCACCGGCGAGCAGCGGCGCCAGGACCTTGACGTACTCCTCGGTGTGGCGGCCGGGGTGCTCGTAGGACATGCCGTACATGTCGTCGATGACCGGGGCGTGCGACGGGCCGATGCCCAGGGTGAAGCCGCTGCGGCCCATCGCCGCGGCGACCGAGGCGGCCCGGTTGGCCATGAGCACGGGGTGCGACGTGTAGGTCTGGAGCACGGCGGTGCCGAGCTCGATCCGCTCGGTCTCCCGGCCCATCATCGCCATCGCGACCAGCGGGTCGCCGCCGACCGCGCTCGGGTACCAGAGGCTGGTGAACCCGTCGGCCTCGGCCTCCTTGGCCTGCTCGATCATCCGCTCGACGCTGCGAGCGCCCCCACTCAACCCGATGCGCATGGCGGCGAACCTAGCCCTCGCCGGTCACCCCACGCCCGCCCATCCGCACCCCGCGTGACCCCACCCCGTTCTGGTCCCCACGGAGTGCCACCGGTGGCACTGCACGGGGGCCAGTTCGAGGTCCTCGGTGGGATGTCAGGTGGGGGCGGGGGTGAGCTCGACCGCGATGCCGTTCAGGGCGGCGGTGCCGGACAGCGGGTCGAGGTCGGTGCCGTCGGCGAGCAGGTTGCTGTTCGCACCGGGACGCTTGCGCCCGACCCGGAGGCGGACGCCGTCGAGGTCGTGGCCGTGGCCGTGCGGGAGCGACACGACGCCCGGGGCCATCGTGTCGGTCACCTCGGCGGGCACGGTCACCTCGCCGACCGAGGAGCGGACGACGACCGGCGCCCCGTCGGTGAGCCCGTGGACTGCGGCATCGTCGGGGTGGACCATCAGCGTGCACCGCTCCCGGCCCCGGGTGAGCACGTCGAGGTTGCCCATCCACGAGTTGTTCGAGCGCAGGTGGCGCCGGCCGACGAGCACGATCGCCGGCGGGGTGGCATCGAGCTCCTCGGCGAGGCGGTCGAGGTCGGCGAGGAGCTGGTCGGGGGCGAGCTCGACCTTGCCCGATGCCGTGCGGAGCGCGTCGGGCAGGCGGGGCTCGAGCGCGCCGAGGTCGACGCCGTGGGGGTTGGCCTCGAGGTCGTCGACGCTCAGGGCGTACGGGCCGGTGCGCAACATCAGGTCGAGCAGGCGGTCAGGGCCCCGACGGTCGCCGAGCTCGGCGACGACGTCCTCGGGGTGGCGGCCCGCGTAGGGCCCGTCGGACGCCTGGGTCGCCGACTTCGCCAGGCTGGTGATGGCCTGGTCGTCGATGACCTCCGGCGGCATCTCCGGTGACCCGCCGATGATGGCGGCGAGGCGGGCGAGGATCTCCCACTCGGCGGGCTGGCCGTCGTCGCGATCGAGGACGGGGGGCGACCAGTTGGCGATGTTGCGGACCGAGAGCGTCGTGAACGCGACGTCGTAGTGGGAGCGCTGCAGCGACGACGGCGGCGGCAGGATCACATCCGCGTGGCGGGTGGTCTCGTTGCAGTACAGGTCGACGCTGATCATCAGGTCGAGCCCGTCGAGCGCGGCGTCGAGGCGGCCCCCGCTGTTCGGGACCGACAGCACCGGGTTGCCGGCGAGCGTGAACAGCGCCCGGACCTGGCCGGGACCGGGCGTGTCGATCTCCTCGGCGAGCACACCGGCGGAGTGCTCGCCCATCTGGACCGACGTCTGCGACACCCGGCTGCGCTTCGAGCTGAGCGAGAACCCGCGGCCGACGCCGGGCCGGCCCCGCAGGTTGGGACCGCCGATCGCCGGCGCCGGGAACATGGCGCCGCCGGGCTCGTCGAGGTTGGCGGTGAGCGCGTTGAGCACGTCGATCAGCCAGCTCGCCGTGGTGCCGAACCGCTGCGCGGTCGTGCCGATGCGGCCGTAGACCACGGCCCGCTCGGCGGCGGCGAGCTCGCGGGCCAGGCGCCGGATCGTCGGCGCGTCGATGCCGCAGGCACCGGCGACGGCCTCGGGCGTGAACCGGGCGACCGCCTCGCGGACCTCGTCGACGCCGGCGAGGAGGTCCGCGTCACCGAGCCGACCGAGGTCGACCAGGCCCTCCTCGAACAGGGTGGTTGCCATGGCGGCGAGCAGGAGCGCGTCGCCGCCGGGGCGGATCGGGACCCACTCGTCGGACTTCGCCGCGGTCTCGGTGCGGCGGGGGTCGACGACGGTGACCTTGCCGGCCCGCTCGCGGATCGCGGCCAGCCGGCCCGGCCAGTCGGCCGCGGTGGCGAGGCTGCCGTTCGACACCAGCGGGTTGGCGCCGAGCATCAGGAGGTGATCGGTGCGGTCGATGTCGGGCACGGCGATCGTGAGCGGCAACCCGAACATCAGCGCCGAGGACAGCTCCTTCGGGCGCTGGTCGACGGTGGCGGCGGTGAAGATCGCCGTCGACCCCAACGCCTTGAGCAGGGGCCGCCGGAACAGCATCAGGTCGAGGCTGTGCACGACGGGGTTGCCGAGGTACAGGGCGATGCCGTCCTGCCCGTGACGCTCCGTGTAGGCGGCCCACAGGCGTTCGACCTCGGCGAACGCCTCCTCCCACGACACCTCGACCAGCTCGCCGTCGCGGCGGACCAGCGGCCGCCGGAGCCGGTCCGGGTCCTCGTGGAGCTGCTTGAGGCTCGACCCCTTCGGGCAGATGAACCCGCGGGAGAACACGTCGTCCCGGTCGCCCCGGATGCGGCGGACCCGCTCGGCGCCATCGGCGGCGTCCCGCTCGACCTCGATCTCCAGCCCGCACATGGCCTCGCAGAGGGGGCAGGTGCGGAACGTGGTGCGCGTCGAAGGCACAGCGGTGGCGTCGTCGCCGGGCGCCGGCCGGACGGCAGCTGGTCTTGACGTGGTGTCAGTCACAACGGGCACGATACGTGTTCCGACTCGCCGATGCCCCTACCCGTGGGGTCAGCCCGGCAGTTCGTGCGTCGGGCTCACGACGGTAGGGGCGTCGATCTGTGGGAAGCGGTCGTGGCAAGCTCGGCTCGTGCCGGTGCCGATCGAACGGATCCCACCCGACGAGGCCGTCGAGGAACGGTCCACGCTGAACCAACGGCTCGACTTCCTGCGGGCAACGGTGGCGCGCAAGGCGTCGGGCCTCACCGAGGAGCAGGCCCGGAACACAGCGTTGGCCCCCTCGGAGCTGTGCATCGCCGGAGTGGTGAAGCACCTGACCGGGGTCGAGCGGTTCTGGTTCAGCATCGACTTCGCCGGGTTCGACCTGCCGCGGCCGTGGCCGGAGGACGACCCACATGGCTGCTTCCCGCTGAGCGAGGACGACACGATCGACGGGCTCGTCGACGCCTACCTGGCCGAGTGCGAGCGATCGCGGCAGGCGATCGACGGCGCTGCGCTCGACGCCATGGCCCAGGGGCCGGAGATGACGTTCAACCTCCGCTACGCACTGGTCCACATGATCGAGGAGACGGCCCGCCACTGCGGCCACCTCGACCTGCTGCGCGAGCACCTGGACGGCTCGACCGGCCAGTAGCGCGGGCCGCCGTCGAGCGGCGCCTCGCCCGTTCAGCCCGGTGGCTCGGCCCGATGACTCGGCTGGTCCGGCGGTTCGCTCGTCGGCGGCTCCCGAGCCGGTTCGTCCTCGGCGAGCCGTTCCCGCTCGAGGTCCCGGCGGCGGTCCCGGAGCCAGTCGGAGGCGACGAACGTGTCCTCGTCGATGCCGGCCTTGCGCCGGTTGCAGGCCTGGCAGGCGAAGACGAGGTTGACCATGGCGTCGGTGCCGCCGCGGGCCTTCGGGATGCGGTGGTCGATCGTGCGGGCCCGCTTGCCCTCGCCACGGAACTCGACGCCGCAGTAGAAGCAGTGGGTGCCGCGCGCCCGGTTCGCCCGGCCGGCGGCATCGGCCCGCCGAGCACGGCCGATGGCGGCGAACGCCGCCCGAACCGACGCCAGCGGACCTGCCACGGCCCGACGGTACCCGCCCACCGACGACGAGCGCCGGGAGACTGGTGCGGGCGCGGTGACCCAACGCTCGACAGAAGGCGGTGCTATCGGAACGCGGCCGCCTGGATCCCGTAGAGCTCGGCGTAGTGGCCGTCGCGGGCCATCAGCTCGTCGTGGGTGCCGACCTCGATGACCCGGGCGCCGTCGACCACGACGATGAGGTCGGCCATGCGCACGGTCGAGAAGCGGTGGGAGACGAGGACCGTCACCCGTCCGGTGCCCTCGGCGTCGTCGCTGGCCGCTGACGCGTAGCGCTCGAACAGGGCGTGCTCGGTCTCGGCGTCGAGCGCGGCGGTCGGCTCGTCGAGCACGAGGACGAGCGGGTCGGGCCGCATGAACCCCCGCGACAGCGCCAGCTTCTGCCACTGCCCGAACGACACCTCGACGCCGCCGTCCCACGTCGGGCCGAGCTGGGTGTCGAGGCCGTCGGCGAGGTGGTCGACGACATCACCGGCGCCGGCACGATCGACGGCCCGCTCGACCGCAGGACGATCGTCGAGGTGGGGCTCGTCACCGAGCCCGACGGTCGCCCGGGCCACGAGCTCGAACCGGAAGAAGTCCTGGAAGGCGCCGGCCAGACGGGACCGCCAGCGATCGACCGGCATGGAGGCGATGTCGACACCGTCGGCCAGGATCCGCCCGGCGGTCGGGGCGTACATCCGACCGAGCAGCTTGACCAGCGTGGTCTTGCCGGCACCGTTCTCCCCGACGACCGCGACCACCGACCCGGCGGGCAGGTGGAGGTCGACGTCGTCGAGCACGAGGCGCTCGGTCCCGGGGTAGCGGAACGACACCCGCTCGAAGCGGACGCCGTCGACGAGGCGGTCCGGCGGCTCGTGATCGCCGTGGGGCGCGGCCCGGGCCGCGAGGTCCTCGAGCCATGCCAGGCGGCGGGACCCGTCGAGCCAGACGCCGCGCAGGAACCCGAGCTCGCCGACGGCGGCGGCCACGTACTGGGACAGGCGGCTGCCGGCGGCGAGCACGAGGAGGACCGCGCCGGCGGACTCGTCGAGCCCGCTCGCCACGAACACGATGGCGCCGACGTAGCCGAGCCCGAAGACGGCCCACGAGAGCACGTGCCAGCCGGCGCTGCGCCACCGAGCGGCGGCGATCGGGGCGTGCCACGCGTCCCACGCCTCGCCACGGCGCACCACGAGGTCGTCGCCGTTGCCGGTGACCCGGACCTCCTTGCCGGGCGACGCCGTGGTGCCGAGCTCGAAGAGGTGGCGGGCCAGCCGGCGCCTCGGCGCCACCGACTCCTCGACCGCCCGTTCGATCCCCGGCCGCCACGTCGCGGTGACCACGGTCGGCACCGCCAGCACCACGAGCAGGACCAGCGCCGGGTGGATCGAGGCCAGCAGCACCACGGTGATGACGAGGCGCACCACCCACCCGCCGACCGAGAACAGCGACAGGAACATGTGGTCGAGCGTGAAGACCTGGTCGCGCAGGACGGCGAGGCGGTCGAGGACCTCGGGCCGCTCGTGGTGCTCGACGGTGGCGATCGATGCCTGCAGCCGGGCGACGTGGGCCTCGAGCTCGACACCGACCCGGTCGCGGAAGCGGCGCTGGACCCGATCGAGGAGCACACGGAGGTACCAGGTACCCGTTGCGGAGAGCGCGAGCCCGGCGGCGGCGACGCCGATCATCGTGCGGTCGCCGTCGACGACACCGTCGGCCAGGAACATGAGCCACAGCGCGACCAGTGCGTCGGGCAGGGCGGTGAGCACGGTCATCGCCAGCGAGGCGAGGAGCAGCTTCGGCTCGGCCCGGTAGCCGATGCGGATCGTGGTCCACAGCGCTCGGGCGGCGGGCGGGTCGGGCGGCAGCTCGTCGCCCGGTGTCGATCGACCGGAACCGAGCGGGCGGTCGTCGGTCGTGGCGCTCATCGGGCCACCTCCTCGGTGCGCTCGACGGCGGGCGCCAGGACGAGCTCGTCGTCCTCGGCCTCCCGGTCGGTGCCGACGACGGTCCGGGCATCCTCGGTGAAGCGGGACGCCTGGAGGTCGAACATCGTGCGGTACCGGCCGCCGGCGGCCATGAGCTCGTCGTGGCTACCGAGCTCGACGACCCGGCCGTGCTCGACGACGCAGATGCGGTCGGCGTGGCGCACGGTCGAGAACCGGTGGGACACGAGGATCGTCGTGCACGAGCGGGTGGCGTCGAGCACCCGACGGAAGATCTCGGCCTCGCCCCGCACGTCGAGCTGCGCCGTCGGCTCGTCGAGGAGCACCACCCCGGCGCCGGTACGGACGGCGCACAGGGCCCGGGCGAGGGCGACCCGCTGCCACTGGCCGCCGGAGAGATCGAGACCGCCCGCGTAGCCACGGGCGAGGATCGTGCCGAGCCCAGGCCGACCGTCGGCGCCGGTCGGGTTCGCCCACCCGCCGAGCCCGGCGTCGGCCAGCGCCGCGGCGATGGCATCGTCGGGCGCGCCGAGCGGGGCGACGTTCTCGGCCAGGGCCAGCTCGTAGCGCACGTAGTCCTGGAACACGGCGGTGACCCGGTTGCGCCACGCCTCGACGTCGAGGTCGCGCAGGTCGACGCCGTCGATCTCGACCGCGCCGGCGGTCGGGTCGTAGAGGCGGCACAGGAGCTTGGGAGCGTGGTCTTGCCGGCGCCGTTGCGCCCGACGATGGCCAGCGACGACCCGGCGGGGATCTCGAGGTCGAACCCGTCGAGCACCGGTTCGTCCCCCGTGGGGTACGTGAACGTGAGATCGCGGAAGCGGATGGTGTGGGCCGGCATCGATGCGACCTCGGGCGCACCGCTAGCGATGGCCGTGCCGTTGCGGTCGACCGTTGCCGGCGGGGAAAGGGCGCCGACCGGGGCCATGGCGGCGGCCAGGCGGCGCACCGCCGCCACCGGGGCGGCCGCGCCGTCGAGCGCCCACGACCAGCCGCCGAAGGCGAGGGCGCTCACCCCGAACGCGGTCTGGGCGAAGACGACGATGGCGCCGAGGCTCACCCGACCGTCGAGCGCAGCGTCGGCCAGCGCCCAGAACACGGCGACGTTGGCGGCGACCACCACGACGACCGAGGTGATGACCGAGCGCTCGCGCAGTCGGGTCGCCTCGTACTGGAGGTCGAGCAGGCGGCGACGTCGGGTGGCGAAGCGGTCGACGACCCAGCCCTCGAGCCCGAACAGGCGCACCTCCTTGGCCGCTGGCGGATCGACCGCGAGTCGGTAGGCGTAGTCGGCGTGGCGCTGGGCGTCGCGCACCGGTTCGGTGTTGCGGTCCCGCCAGACGGCGCTCTCACGCAGGAGCCAGTGGGTCGACAGCCAGGCGGCAACGAGCAGCAGCGGCGCCCACCACGTGAACCCGAACAGCACCAGGGCGGCGGCGAACCCGCCGACCATCTGCACGAGCCCGCCGGCGATGAACCCGACCGCCACCGACAACGGCGGTCCGGTGATGCCGAGGTCGAAGTCGCGGGCCATCGTCAGGTCGTTGGTGAGCGACGGCCGCTCGAGGTGGGCGATGCCCGCCGGGTCGGAACACGCCCGCATGAGTCGCTCGTGCAACCACCCCGAGGTGCGGCTGCCGAGGTTGGCCCCGACCGCTTCGTGGAGCGGGGTGAGCACCTGGAGGAGCACGAACACGACGCCGACCGCGACGAGCGGACCGGTGAGCGACCGCCCGCCCTCCACGGCATCGACGAGAAACCCGGTCGTGACGGCGAACACCGCAGGCGCCGCCCCGGCCACCAGCACCAGCGCCCACCACACCACGGCGAGCGCCCGGTCCGCCTGCCAGAGCGCCACCGCCAGCTGCCACTCCTGCCGATCCCTGAGACGAACGATCATCACCGCGGACCCTACGGACCCCCACTGACACCCGTCTTGGACGATTGGGACCGCTCCCGTCCGACCCGCCTCGGGTCACAGTACGGTTGATGGACCGACAGCCAACGGAGGGCGGCCCGACGATGACGACGCCGACGCTCGAACGAGACACCGAAGCGCTGTTGGACCAGCCGCTGTACAGCTACGGGCTGGTCGATCGCATGCTCGGCCTGAACCCCGGCACGGCCAAGCGATGGCTCGAGGGCTATGCCCGCGGTGGGCGCAACTACGAGCCCGTTCTACGCGTCGGGCCCACCGACTCGCCTCACGTCACCTGGGGCGAGTTCGTCGAGACCCGCCTCTTGGCCGAGTACCGGGCCGCTGGTGTCCCGCTGGTTCGGCTCCGACCTGCGGTGGAGGTGCTCCGGGATCACCTCGGCCCCTATCCGCTCGCCAAGGCCTCCACCTGGCTGACGGCCGAGAACCGCGAGCTCGTGTGGACCGCGCAGCACGGCGTCGAGCCGCAGCTGTGGTTCGTCGTGCGCAGCGGCCAGTTGCTGCTCACCAGCAAGCAGGTCGAGACCTTCCGGTCGGTCACCGAGTTCGACGGCGACGTCGCGTCTGCGATCCACCTCGCTGGGCCCGCGAGTGCGGTGTTGGCCGATCCGGCCCGCTCGTTCGGCAAACCGTCGATCCACGGCATTCGCATCGAGGTCATTGCCGAAGAGGTCGCGGCCGGTACACCAGCGGTCGAGGTCGCCAACATGTGGCCGAGCCTCAGCGTCGACGATGTCGAACAGGCCGTCCGCTTCGCAGCCGCCTGACGGCGCGGCCTACCGGTTCTTCTTCGACGAGAACCTGCTCCCCGTCGGGCGGCACCTCGCGAAGACCCGCAACGACGTCCTCCACCCCGACCATCCGGGGATCCCTGAGGTTCGATGCGGCGCAAAGGACTTCGAGTGGCTACCGATCGTGGGCGCGCGCCGTCTCGTCCTGATCACGCGGGACAAGCGGATTCGTCGGGAACCGGCGGAGTTGCTCCACTTCCAGCGCTTCGGCGTGCGCGGTTTCGTGCTCACCGGCAAGAACGAGCTGTCGAGGGATCAGAAGATCGCTCTGATCGAGCGACGATGGAGAGCAATCGAGCAGCACGTCATCGACTCGGGTCCCGGGCCATGGATGGCCGGGCTCGACAACAACGGCCGCATTCGATCGATTCGTCTGCCGAGGCGGCCGGCCTGACGTCTCGGACCGCGCAAGCGGCCCCGATGCCACATCGCCATGACCGTCTGCGGCGTGCCTCAGCCTCGGCCTGGGGTGATCGCCGGTAGCGTGAGTTGGTGCGGGTGGCGCGAGCGGGGCGGAGGCAGGTCGGTGTCGTCGCGGCCGCCGGCGTGCTGCTCGTGGCGACCGGGTGTGTCGGGGCAACGTCGCGGGCCGACTTCACGGCGGAGATCCGGGCGCGGGGTGGCGGGGTCACGGCGGCGTTGCCCGCCGAGGTGCTCGATGCGGTCGCCGACGACCTCGGGGTCGATCTCGCCGGGCTCACCGTCCGGTCGGTGACCATCAACCCCGAGGCCAACACGGCCCGCGTCGAGGTCAGGGACCCGGCGGTCCCGGCGAACGTCGACAGCTACGTGTGGCACAACGACTCGCTCGACGAGCCCGAGCCGGTGCGGCTCTCGGCGGGCGACGACCTCGACGCCGCCGTGTTCAGCCCGGCGTCGGTGGCGTTCGACGACATCGAGGTGATGACCGACCGGGCGCTCGACGAGTTCGGCGAACCGGATGGCTACGTCACGACGATCAACGTGCACCGCCTCCAGGAGCAGGTCACGATCGCGATGTCGCTCCAGTCGGCCCGGGCCGACGGGACGGCCAGGTTCACCGCGGCGGGCGAGCTGATGAGCGTGGAGCGGCGATGAGTCAGCGACCCGTCCTCGCCCGAGGCTGCGTCGGCGGCGCCGCGCTCGCCGGCATCGTCGCGTTCTGCGCGGTCATGCTCACGGTGATCGTCACGATCGGGATCTGGCCGGGCGAGCTGAAGCTCACCGCCCCGCTGCTGTGCTCCGACACCCAGCCCGACGCGTTCGTCGTCGCCGACACCTATTCCATCCGTCCCGGCGAGACGACGACCAACTTCACGATGTACTGCATGGGCCCACGCGGCGACACGACCGACGTCGGCTTCCTCCGACCGGCGGCCCTCCTCACCGCCGTCCACGCCGTCCCCGTCGTCCTGTTCCTCGGCGCGCTCGCCGCCCGCGCGGCCCGCCGGACCACCCGCCGCACTCCCGGGGCACCCTCGGCCGTCACGCGCGGCTGAGCATCACCGACGGCGTCACCACGAGGTCAGATCGATGACGGTCTTCCCGTCGCGGTACGCGTCCCACAGGCCGAACGCGAGCCCCTCGGGCAGCAGGTCGCTGCCGGCCCAGACCACCGCGACATGGGCCGTGCGGTCGCCGGCGCGCATGACGACGCCGGCGCCGGTCGGCGTCGGATGGACGGCGAACAGCAGCGGTGTGACCCCTCCCCCGCCGCCGCGCCGCGAGGTCCGCCTCGGTCATGCCGGCGCGGCGCAGGTCGCGACCGGAGACAACCCGCGAGCGGTGAGCCGGCCCCCGGTCCCCCACGGCTACCGCAGGGCGTCGATGTCGGTGCGGAGGTCGTCGGCGGTGACACCCCAGGGCCAGACGACGCGGAGGTGGCCGTCGGTGTCGATGCCCATCAGCGACGCGGTGTGGGTCACCGTGTACGAGTCGGGGTCCTCACCCTCGGGGACCTCGTCCTCGGCGAAGTAGACCCCGTACGTGGTGGCGACCCGCTCGATGTCGGCCACGTCGCCGGTCACCGCCGCGAACGACGGGTCGAACGAGCGGACGTAACCGTCGAGCAGGTCGGGCGTGTCGCGGGCGGGGTCGACCGTCACCATCATCACGTGCACGTCCTCGGCCCCGGCGCCGAGGTCGTCCAGCGCTCGGGCGGTCATCGCCAGCGTCGTGGGACAGACGTCGGGGCAGTGGGTGTAGCCGAAGTAGACGAGCACGACGTCACCGGCGAAGGCCGCGAGGTCGACGGGCTCACCGGTCGCGTACACCAGCCCGTCCATCGACGGCGCGGCCTCGGGGGCCTGGAGCACCGTGCCCGAGTAGACGTGGGGCCGGAACCACTGCAGCGCCAGGTACGCCACCGCGGCGAGCACCACGGGTACGCCGATCGCCAGCGCGACGACCCGTCGCCGCCGTGCACGACGCGCCGCATCGGGTGCCGGGCGACGCCCGGGAGCGCCGCCATCACCAGACCCGGCGGCTTCGGTGGTCGGGGACGCCGTCACGGCCGGCCCTCCTGTGTGCGGTCGATCATGGATAGCAGGCGAACACGTGGGCCGCCTCGTAGCCGAAGGCGGCGATGCCGGTCGCCTGGCGGATCTCCTTGCCGAGGACGTCGAGGTGGTCGACGAGCTTGTCGGCATCGTCGGTGAGGGTCCGGTAGCGGTAGTCGCCCCGGATCGTCCCGGCACCGTCGACGATCACGTAGCCCGCCCGGTAGGCGCCGGGGTCGGTCGGCTGCTCGAACCCGAGACCGGCCACGTTGGTGACGTCCGCGGCGGAGCCGGTGAGCCAGAGCCAGTCCGACGTGTCCGCCCCGACCCCCGCGCCCGCCGCGGACGCGGCCCGGGCGACCGCCTCCGTCGAGGGGTCGGCGTCGAGCACGATGGTCACGCGGCGGAAGTCGACGTCGCCGAGGTCCACCTCGTCGTCGACTCGCTCGCCCACCTCGCGCATCGTCGAGAGGACCTCCTCGCAGGTGTCGCCGCAGTTGAGGGGCACGAACGAGTACAGCGTCACGACACCGCGACCGTCCTCGCTGGTCACCAGCGAACCGGTCTGGTCGGCGAGGGCGTAACCGGGCGAGAGGCGGATCCGGGGCAGCACGGTGATCGGCTGGAACACCGCGAACGCCATGGCCGAGACGGCGAGGACCAACAGCACCGCGACGAGGACCTTCGCCCACCGGGGGATGTGCAGCTCGGCACTACGCTCCGCGCCGTGGTCCGCCATCGGCTCACCAGCCCTCTCGTGCCCGTCGACTCCCGCCGCACCGGCCGGGGCACGCGCCTCGCCGCGGTCGCTCTCACCGGGGCGCTCGCCCTCGGCGGTTGCGCCATCCCCGGGGCCGCCCTCGATGACGGCCCCGGCCTCGCCGGCACCTACACCGTCAACGGCGTCGACCCGGTCGGCACCGAGTACTCGGGCACGGTCACCATCGTCGGCACCGACGACCCCGACACGTTCGCCCTCGAGTGGATCGTCACCGGCACCATCCAGGAGGGCAACGCCGTCCTCGACGGCGACGTCCTCACCGTCGACTGGGAGACGACGAGCTCCAGCCGCGGCCTCTCGACCGGCACCGCGGTCTACGAGCTCGACGCCGAGGGTGTCCTCCACGGCGAGCGGTTCGTCGACGGTGTCGCCGAACCGGGGACCGAGGAGATCTTCCCGGACCCCTGAGCGTCCGCGAGGTCCGCGAGTCGTCGGGTCGGCGTCGGTCATCCCGCCCCCTCGGTGAGTGACATCAGATACTCCACGAGCGCGTCGATCTGGGTGTCGGTGAGCCGTTCCCGGTAGATGGGCAGCATCTGCCCGGCGCGGAACCCGTCGACCACGTAGGCGTCGGGGTCGAGGATCGACTGGCGCAGGTACGCCTCGGCGTCGAGGCCCGGCACGCGGTCGGCGGCGCGATCGGCGATCCCGCCGAGGGACGGCCCGACCCCGTCGTCGCCCGGTGACGTCGAGTGGCACACATCGCAGCCGCCGAGGCGCTGGTCATTGAACACCGCCCGGCCGTCGGCGACACCCGGCGGGAGCGGTTCGTCGACGGCCTCGACGACCACGCGGCGGTCGGCGTCGATCGTGGTCGGCCCGGACAGCAGCGTCGTGGTCCGCTCACCCTGGACCAGCACGACGTCGAGGTCGACGGTGCCGGGGTCGAGCTCGACGTCGACGAGACCGACGGCGGCGGCACCGTTGGTGGGGAGGCGCTCGTCGGCCACGGTCTCGCCGTCCGCTCGAACGATGACCGAGACGGCGTCGCCCGACTCCCCGGACGGCTCGTCGGCGCCGAGCAGCGGTCGGCCGGGTACGTGGTCGACCACGACGCGCACCGCGGCGATGTCGTCGCGCCCGTACGGCGCCTGGGTGGCGAGGGCGACGGCCCCGATCGACACCAGGACGACCGCCGCGGCGCCGACCCAACGACGCCGGTCGGGCGGCAGGTGGGTGTCGTCGGCGCTGGGGTGGGCGGCGGGTTCGCCAATGGCGTCGGCCAACCCGCCGACGGCCACGAAGTCGGCGGCGGCCGTGCCCTGCCAGCGCCGGGGCACGTGCGGCGCCCGGGTACCGTCGAGGCGCTCGGAGAGGATCGTGTTGCCGATCCCGTAGCTGCAGTCGCCCGGCGGGCAGCCCACGACCTGCACACCCGTGGCGCCCGCCTCGGTCAGCGCCCCGACGACCTGGGGGTGGACCATGCCGATGCACGCGACCTCGACGGTCACCGGATCGGTCGCATCGGGCGCGCGCTGGGCGGCGAGGCGCTCGGGCCCGCCGGCACCGCGGACGTGGCGGGAGCAGGCGAGCACCACCCGTCGGCCGTCGCAGTCGACCGTCGGCTGGGACTCGAACCCGGGCAGGTCGATGGCGCCGAACGAGCACGACCCCACGCAGATGCCGCACCCGACGCACGCGTCGGCGTCGACGACGGCGAGTGAGCGCTCCGACCGGCGGGAACCGTGGCCGGCCTCCGCGCTCGCCACGGCTCCGGTGCTCGTCACGGCATCGTCGCCCGCCACGACGTCGCCGGTTGCTCCGGCGTCACTGCCCGTCGCGGCGTCGTCGGCGACCGGGACGTCGGTGTCTGCGCCCCCGTGCCCGTCACGGGGTTCGAGCGTCACGGCGAGGTAGGGGCAGTCGATGACGCACAGGTCGCAGCCGGTGCACGCGTCCGCGTGGACGACCGCGACCGGCGGCCGGTTCCGGACGAGGTGAGGTGCGACGAGCACGGCGACGACGGCGAGCGAGGCCGCCACGACCGCCAACCACGCCCACCCGCCGAGCAGCGGCGGCACGAGGAAGAGGATGAACGGGTCGAGCGGGAGCTCGCCGACGAGGCGGGTCCCGTCGGCGGCGTCGAGCAGCTCCGCGGGCAGGACGACCGACGCGATCAACAGCCCGGCGCCCATCAGGGCCATCCAGTGGCGCGGCGGGAGGATCCGCAGGCGCGACCGGCGCAGGTGGCGCCACAGCGCGAACCCGATCACGCACGTGAGCAGGAGATGGGCCAGCCACAGCAGGAACAGGACCGACCACCCGGAGCCGGCGTCGGGACCGATCAGGTTCCGCACCAGCCACGCCGCGAACGACCCCGACCCCGAGAACAGGCCGACGAGGATCTCGTTGAGGGCCTCGGCCCTCGTGTCCCACACCAGCCAGTAGCCGGTGACGCCGGCGAGCCACACGACCGCGAGCGCGGCCACCCCGCTCGTCCACCGCCAACGGCGCGGGCCGCGGAACCGGCCGGCGACGAACACGCGCCAGCCGTGGACCAGCGTGGTCACGACGAGCGCGGCCGACGCGTACCGGTGCAGGGTACGGATCAGCGACTGGATGGGGTGGTCGGCCATCCGCCGCACGCTGTCGTAGGAGGCGTCGAAGCCGAACTGGAAGAACAGCGTGAGATAGAGGCCGGTCACCACGACCACGATCAGCAGGAACACGCTGATCGTCCCGGCGTGGGGCAGCGGGTTGAGCCGGTGCGACCCGACCAGGTGCTGCACCGGCGACTCGACACGGTTCGAGGCCCGTTCGATGGAGGCCAGCAGCCCGCGTCGCCGCCCCGGTGGCGGCGGTGCGGGCTCGGCCGGAGTGGTGTCGGTCGCCATGTGGCGCCCGCCGCTCAGCGTCTCGTTCGCGCCATGGTGACGATCACCAGGGCGTGAAGTCGGTACCCGGCGCGTTCAGGTTCATGTTCAGGATCTGGTCGACGAGCTGGGGCCCGTAGGCCAGGACCACCAGCGCACCGGCGGCGATCAGCCAGGGCTTGAACCGGTCGAGCCACAGCGGGGTGAGCTGGGGCCCGCGGATCGACTCGGCGATCGGCACCTCGGGCACGTCCCCGGCGGCGACCTTCGGCCCGAGGGCCGTCTTCACCACGACGAGGACGTACATGATCAGCGAGACGAACAGGATCGTGCCGCCGATCGACACCCGCAGCAGGTGACCGTTCCAGGCGTCGGGCACGTACAGCGCGTCGCCGAGCGGGGTCCGGCGGGGTGCGCCGAGCAGGCCGACGACGTGCATGGCGTTGGAGAAGATGATCATGCCGACGAACCACACCCACGCCTGGGCGACGGCGATCTTGCGGCCCCACAGCGCCGTGCCGGTCAGGTGGGGCACCAGCCAGTAGCTGATGCCCATGAACGACAGCGTCACCGCGGTGGCGACGGTCAGGTGGAAGTGGCCCGGCACCCACGCCGTGTTGTGGACGACCAGGTTGAGGTTGTACGAGGCGTTGGTCAGGCCGCTGATGCCGCCGAACATGAAGAGGATGCCGGCGAGCAGCTGGGCGGCGACCGACGGGTCGGTCCACGGCAGCGCCCGCACCCACCCGATCAGGCCGGTGCCGCCACGACGGCGGGCCGCGTACTCGAGCGACGCGATCACCGTGAACGCGGTCAGCATCGACGGGAAGAACACGCCGTAGGTGAGGACGGCGTGGATCCACTTCCACACCTGGGGCACGCCCGGGTCCACGAACTGGTGGTGGAAGCCGACGGGCACCGACACGATCAGGAACAGCCAGAACGCCAGCCGGGCCAGCGAGTCGGAGAACAGCTTCCCGCCGGCCTGCTTCGGCAGCATCCCGTACCAGGACACGTAGGCGGGCAGGAGCCAGAAGTACACGAGCGGGTGCCCGGTGAACCAGAAGTAGGTGCGGGCGAGCTGGGCGTCGGTGGCGTCGGTGATCCCGAACGACCACGGCAGGAGCATGGTCAGGATCTCGACGGCGACGCCGAGCGTGGCGATCTGCCACATGGCGGCGTTGAGGATGCCGCCGAAGGCGATGAGCGGTGAGCGCACGCCGGGGTTCTCCCGGCGCCACGCGACGAGCGTCAGATAGAAGCCGAGGCCCTCGATCCAGCTGCCCACCACGACGAGGGTGAGGCCGAGGTAGAAGGCCCAGCTCGCCTTCAGCGGCGGGTAGAAGGTGTAGAGGACGGTCGCCTGGTCGAGCAGCAGGGGGACGGCGGCCAGCAGGAGGCCGACGACCATCGTCCAGAAGCCGATCCGGTTGATGTGGGGGTGGCTGAGCGGCCGGCCGAGCCCCTTGATCGTCGTCAGGTTCGTGAACCCGACGATGAAGAAGGTGGTCCACACGAGCGCGTTGAGGACGCCGTGGATCGTGAGGCCCTGGTAGTAGCTCTTGAAGACCGGTTCCAGGTACTGGTAGAGGTCGACGTTCGAGTACTGGAGGGCCTGGAGCGGGCCGAACAGGCTCCCCACGGTCAGGGCGGCGACCGCGATCCAGATGTGGTAGCCGACGAACCGCTTCTCGGCCCGGGTCATCTCGTAGGTCTTGGAGGCGGTCGCCCCGCCGGTCTCGGGCTCGAGTGGTTCGAGCGTGGTCACTGGTCGCCCTCCGTCCCCGTGTCGGTCGACCCGCCGTCGCCGCCATCCGTCGCGTCACCGGTCTCGGCGTCACCGCCCGCGGCCTGCGCCGCGGCCGCGTCGGCCTCGCTCACGACGCGCACCGTGCCGAACATCGCCGCGTGGCCCTGGCCGCAGTACTCGGTGCAGATGTACGGGTACTCGCCGACCTCGTCGAAGGTGTACTCGAGCTTCGACACCTGGCCCGGCACGACCTGCATGTTCACGTTGGTGTCGGTGATCTTGAACCCGTGCTGCAGGTCGGGTGTGGTCACGTAGATCGTGACCTCGGAGCCCACCGGCAGGACGATCTCGCGGGGCGAGAAGCTCCAGGTCTGGGCGAGCACGTAGGCCTCGTAGACACCGGGAGAGATCTCCCGGACGCCCGGCTCCGACCACGGCTCCTGCTCGGACAACGTCCGCGGGTCGACCTCGGAGTCGGGACCCGGGAGCTGGAAGCCGGCGGCGAAGCCGGCGATCGTGATCGCGGTGCCGAACACGACGAGCAGGGCGACGGAGACCATCATCCACCGGCGCTCCCACGGGTCGATGCCCATGGTGAGTCGCTCGCCGAGCGGTTCGCCCTCGGGGTCGAAGCCGGTCGGTGCGTCCGTCTCGTTGCTCACAGCGTTACCCCTCGGCTGAGGAGGATTACGTAGACGGACGCCCACAGGAGGATGATGGTCGCGACGAACAGGACGAGCACGAAGATCGTCCCGACCGGCTTGAAGTGCTCCTCACCGGAGGTGCCTGTTTCGTCGTGATCGGCTACGGTCACGGCACTCCCTCGACTCGCTGGTTCTACGGCGCTGACCTGGGACTATGTGCGGGCGGGCCACACACTTGCGAGGACGACGGTTCAGGATCAAGGGACTTTGGTCCCTTTCCAGGACGGCCGAGTATTACGAAGGATGACCCTAGTCGTCGAGCCATGCGCCGGCATCGAAGCCCCAGGAGTGAGGAGTCCGATGGGACGAATACCCATCGCTGAACGTCGGGTCCCGCGTCCAGCGAAGGTTCAAGGCGCTTTACTCGCGCTGTTCGTGCTCGCGTTCACCTTGCTGTCCGCACCGGTCGCCGCCGCCCAGGAGGACGACGGGGCCACGACGGACGAGTCGACGGCGACGACCGTGACCGACGGTGCCACCGAGGGCGGCACGGACCCGGCGGTGCTCCAGGCCGGGGCCGACGTGTACACGCAGGTCTGCGCGTCCTGCCACCAGTCGCGCGGCGCCGGGCTCGAGGGCCAGTTCCCGCCGCTCATGGACAACCCGAACGTCCAGGACGCCGCCTACGTCGAGACGGTCATCCGCAACGGACGGACCGGCGAGCTCACCGTCAACGGGGTCACCTACAACGGCGTGATGCCGGCCCAGGTCGGGCTCGGCGACGAGGACATCACCGCCGTCATCGCCTACATCCAGTCCGGCTTCGAGGCCCCGGCGGCCGAGGGCGGCGCGGAGGTCGCGACCGGCCCGGTGGCCGGCACGGAGCTGCCCGGCTTCGCCAACCTGACCATCATCACCGCGTTCGTGATCGCCGCCGCGGCGATCGGACTGGTGCTGTGGCCGCGATTCGTCAGCGCCCATGACCGCCGGTCGTTCCCGACGCTCGACGCCTGGCTGAAGACGGCGGCCATCGTGGTCGGCTTCATCGTGTTCACCGTGATCGTGCCGTCGCGGGTGCTGGAGACCAGCGCGGTGCAGGAGCTGTCCCGACCGCTCCAGGACATCATCGCCTCGACGCTCTGGCTCGGAGGCCTCGGCGCCGGCCTGTGGGCACTGTGGTACGCACACCGGGAGAGCCGGATCTGATGGTCGCCGAGCTGAGCTTCTACGACGAGAACATCCCGTGCCTCGCCGCGTGCCCGGTCCACACCAACGCCGGCATGTACGTGGCCGCCATCGCCGACGGTGACGACGAGCTCGCCTACCTGACCGCCCGCCTGCCCAACCCGTTCGCCTCGGTGTGCGGCCGGGTGTGCGCGGCGCCGTGCGAGGACGCGTGCCGGCGGGGCAAGATCGACCGGCCGATCGCCATCCGGGCGCTCAAGCGGTTCGTCACCGAGCAGTTCGGCCCCGAGCAGGGCGACTCCGAGGCGTGGAACCGGGTCGTCTCGCCGCCCGAGGTCGAGCGGCCCGAGAGCGTCGGCATCGTCGGCGGCGGTCCCGCGGGGATGGCCTGCGCCCACGACCTGCGCCGCCTCGGTTACCAGGTCACCGTGTACGAGGCCACCGACCGCCTCGGCGGGGCGATGTGGCTCGGCATCCCCGAGTACCGCCTCGACCGCGACGTGCTCGCCGCCGACGTCGACTCGATCCTCGCCCTCGGCGTCGAGGTCCGCTACGACACCCGCCTCGGCACCGACCTCAGCTTCGAGGAGCTGCGGGCACAGCACGACGCCGTGTTCCTCGGCATCGGCGCCACGCTCGGTCGGGGCCTCGACATCGAGGGCTACGAGAGCGACGGCGTCTTCAAGGCGATCGAGTTCCTCATCAACATGAACCGCGGGTTCTCGGTCGACGTCGGTGAGCGGGTCGTGGTCATCGGCGGCGGCGACGTGGCCATGGACGCGGCCCGCACCGCCCTGCGGGCGTCCGAGTACGCCCGGGGCGCCGCCGACCCGGCCGCCGCAACCGCCGACGCGCCCGACGACGAGGTCGCCGCGGACCAGCGCTCGGCGATGACCGAGGCGATCGACGTGGCCCGCACCGCGACCCGGGCGGGTGCCCGCCAGGTCACGGTCGTGTCGCTCGAGTCCCGCAAGGAGATGCCGGCCCACGACTTCGAGATCGAGGAGGCGGAGCACGAGGGCATCTCCTTCGTCCCCCGCCGGGGCCCGGCCCGCATCGTGGCCGAGAACGGCAAGGTCACCGGCCTGGAGACGATCGGGGTCGTGTCGGTGTTCGGCGAGGACGGGCGGTTCTCGCCGGTCTTCGACGAGGACGACCGGCGGGTCTTCGACGCCGACACCGTGATCCTGGCCATCGGCCAGGCCATCGACCTCGAGGCGCTCGGCGAGCAGGGCCCCGAGGTGAGCCCGCGGCGCACGATCCGGATCGACGACACGACCGGCGCCACCTCGCTCGAGGGCGTGTGGGCCGGCGGCGACGCCGCCAAGGGCCCGCGCACCCTGATCGACGCCATCGCCGACGGCCGCCGCTCCGCCGCCGACATCCACCGCCACTTCGGCGGCGACGCCGAGGCGGCCGAGCAGGGGACGCTGGTCTCGCTGCGCCAGTTCCACCGCCTCGACGACGACTACGACCGCTACGACCGGGTCTCGGTGCCGACCCTCGACACGGGGCGTCGCATCGGGCTGTCGGAGGTCGAGCTCGGCTTCACCGAGGAGCAGGCCCGGTGCGAGGCCAACCGGTGCCTGCGGTGCTTCGCCAACATCCTCCTCGACGTCGACAAGTGCGTCCTGTGCGGGTTGTGCGCCGACGTCTGCCCGGTCGACGTCATCTCGTTCGCGCCGTCGGAGGAGATCGACCCGGCGGCACCGCCGGGCGGCACGGCGCTGTTGCTCGACGAGGAGCGCTGCATCCGCTGCGCCCTCTGCATCGAGCGGTGCCCACCCGACGCCCTCTCGATGGGCATGTGGAAAGGAGTCGGTGTTCCGGGATGAGCGTCACCGAGAACGATCAGCGCACCGATGCGCCACCCTCGGCGAACGGCCTCGGCAACGGCCGCGCCGACGAGGGGCTCGTGGAGCGGGCCCGTCAGACCCCGATCGGCCGGTCGATCTTCCGCTCGCCACGCAAGGTCACCCCGCGGGACCGGGCCGCCGCCCACTGGTCGAGCTTCCTGCTCCACCTGTACCCGGTGAAGGTGCGGCGCAACGAGATCAACTTCCGCTTCTCCTGGTACCTGGGCGTGATCTCGACGGTGCTGCTCGGCAGCCTCGTCGCCTCGGGCATCTACCTCATGTTCTTCTACGTGCCGTCGCCGGCGAACGCGTACACGAACATCCAGCAGATCCAGACCGAGGTCCCGTTCGGCCAGTACATCCGCAACGTGCACCGCTGGTCGGCCCACCTCATGGTGCTGGCGGTGGCCATGCACATGGGCCGGGTGTTCTACCGCGGCGCCTACAAGCCGCCCCGCCAGTTCAACTGGGCGATCGGCGTGATCCTGCTGGTGCTGACGCTGCTGATGTCGTTCACCGGCTACCTGCTGCCGTGGGACCAGCTCGCCTACTGGGCCGTCACGGTCGGCACCGAGATGGCCGCCTACGTGCCGCTGATCGGTGACCAGGTGCGCAGCGTGCTGCTCGGCGGCGAGACCGTCGACTCGTCGACGCTGCTGCGGTTCTACGTGCTCCACGTGGCGGTGCTGCCGCTGCTGCTGGTGATGACGCTGACGTTCCACATCTGGCGCTGGCGCAAGGACCAGATGTTCGACATGGAGGCCGAGGACGCCGATGAGCTCTGACGAACCAGCCTCGGGCTCCGCCCCGAGCGCCTCGGCCGCCGACGGCTCCCCGACGACGAGCGCGACACCGGTCGCCACCCCGGTGCGCCTGGGCCGCGGGCCGAACACCGACCCGGACCCGGCCGTGATCGGCAACCGCCGGGTGCTCGGAGTCGTCCCCGGCAAGCCGGTGGCCGGCGAGCGCAAGGAGCCCGAGCGCGACGACACCGTGATGGTGTGGCCGCACCTGCTCGTGCGCCACGCGGTGGCCGCGCTGGCGACGCTGCTGCTCGTGCTCCTGATCGCGGTGTTCGTGGACGCGCCGCTGCGGTCGATCGCCAACCCCCAGGTCACGCCGAACCCGGAGAAGGCGCCCTGGTACTTCGCGGCGCTGCAGGAGCTGCTCGCCCACTTCCACCCGCTGGTGGCCGGCGTGCTCGTGCCCGGCGCCATCATCATCGGGCTGTTCGCGCTGCCCTACATCGACAGCAGCAACCTCATCCGGCCCCGCCACCGCAAGGTCGCCGTGGCCACGTTCACGACCTTCGTCGTGATCTGGATCGTCCTGACGTTGATCGGATTCATGTTCCGCGGCCCCAACTGGGGATGGGTGTGGCCGTGGGAGGAATGGCACGGTGAGCTGTGACTGACACGACCCCCGAGTCGGACGCACCGGAGACCGGCACCGACCCCGAGGTCGATCGCCGCAAGTTCCTGACCCGGGCCTGGCAGGCCGGCGCGGTCGTGATCGGCGGCGCCGGTCTGTGGACCACGTGGGACCTGCTCCGCCCGCCGCCCGCCGAGGGCTTCGGCGGCCTGGTCCGGGCCGTGCCCCCCGACGCGGTGCCCGAGACCGGCGTCCTCGAGGTGCCCGCGGCGCGCGCCTACCTGGTTCGGGTCAACGACGAGGTCGTCGCACTGTCCCGCAAGTGCACCCACCTCGGGTGCGGCGTGCCGTTCTGCGACACGTCCGGCCAGTTCGAGTGCCCGTGCCACGGCTCGGTGTTCAACCGCGCCGGCGACTACCGGGCCGGGCCCGCGCCCCGCGGCATGGACCGCTACCCGGTCGAGGAGGGCGAGGACGGGCTCCTGTACATCAACACCGGTGATCTCGAGGAGGGCCCGCCCCCGGGAACCGAGACGATCGACGAACCGGCGACCGGTCCGAGCTGCGAGACCGGGACCCACTGATGTCCTACGAGCACCCGAGCGACGACCGGCTCGAACGGTCGACCAACCGGTACATGCTGGCCGGCGTCGTCCTGATGGCGACCATGGCCGCCGCGTTCCCGCTGTACCGGTGGTTCGAGCCGTCGTGGCGGGAGGACGCCCGCGAGGAGCAGGCCGAGTTCCTCGCCGAGGAGGGCGCGGCGACGTGGCAGAACAACTGCTCGTCGTGCCACGGCATCACCGGCGAGGGCGGCGTCGCCCCGGCGCTCAACTCGGAGCAGTTCCTCCAGTCGGCGACCGACGAGCAGATCGACTCGCTGATCTCGGTCGGGATCCCCGGCACGCTGATGAGCGCGTTCTCCCTCGACCACGGCGGGTCGCTGACCACGGCCCAGATCGACGCCATCGTCGCCTACATCCGCTCCTGGGAGCCCGACGCCCCCGACCTGCCCGGTTGGCGGGACATGATGGACGGTGACGGCGAGGCCGCGACCGACAGCGCCGAGGCGGAGGACGCGGGCGCAGAGCCCGACGACGCGGCGGAGGACACCACCAGCTGATCCGGCGTGCGGTCGGGTCGGGGCCCCGACCGAACGCGGGTGGGCGGCCGCCCCGTTCCGCCCGAACCATCGGCTGACACGGTGTCGATGTGCGGGCGGCCACCACGAGGCGATAGCAACGCGGGACGCGACCCGAGCGTGGGGCCGGGTCGCCGTCACCTCCGGGGGGAACCGTGATCGACCGTGACCTGGTGCTGCCGCACCTCATCGCCCGCCGCGCCGCGGAGCAGCCCGACCGCACGTTCCTGATCGACGTCGCTGGCGGCACGCGGACGTGGTCCCAGCTCCACGACAACGCTCTGCGATGGGCGGGCGCACTCGCCGAGCTCGGCATCGAGCCGGGCGACACGGTGCTGTCCATGCAGCCGACGTGCTTCACACCGATCGAGTCGTGGATCGGCATCGCCTGGCTCAGGGCGATCGAGGTGCCGGTCAACACCGCCTACCGGGGGCGGATGCTCTCGTACCTCATCGAGAACTCGCAGGCCGAGGTCATGGTCTGCGCGGCCCGCTACCTCGACCGTCTCGTCGAGGTCGCCGACGACATCGCCGGGCGCATCCGCAAGCTCGTCGTGCTCGAAGCCGACGGTCCGCTCGGCGACCTCTCGGCGGTGGCCGACGAGGTGATGACGGCCGAGGAGCTGTTCGCCCGCTCGGCGCCGGCGAGCGACCTGGCCGGCCCGGAGCCGTGGGACATCGCGTGCATCATCTACACGTCGGGCACGACCGGCCCGTCGAAGGGGGTGCTCCAGCCGTGGGCCCAGGTCCACGCGGGCGCCTCGTTGATGCTGCCCGAGGCCGACGAGCACGACGTCTACTACTCGCCGTTCCCGCTGTTCCACGTCAGCGGCAAGGGCCCGATCTACTTCGAGGCCATGGTCGGCGGCACCGTCGTGCTGCGCGAGCAGTTCGACACCGGCGCCTTCTGGAAGGACATCATCAGCCACGGCTGCACGTCGACGCTGCTCCTGGAGTCGATGGCCCAGTTCGTGCAGAGCCAGCCACCCCAGCCCGGCGACGCCGACACCCCGTTGCAGAACGTGCTGATGGTGCCGCTCGTCGCCGACATCGACGCCTTCCGCGAGCGCTTCGGGGTGCAGGTGTCCACCGTGTTCAACATGAGCGAGATCAGCTGTCCGATCGTCTCCGACGGCTACGAGCTGGTGAACAGCCGCAGCTGCGGACGGGTGCGCGACGGCTACCACGTGCGGGTGGTCGACGAGCACGACCGGCCCGTGGCGCCCGGGGTGCTCGGTGAGCTGGTCGTGCGCTCCGACGAGCCGTGGACGCTCATGGCGGGCTACTGGGCGATGCCGGAGAAGACCGTCGAGGCGTGGCGCAACCAGTGGCTCCACACCGGCGACGGGTTCACCTACGACGAGGACGGCAACTTCTACTTCGTCGACCGCCGCAAGGACGCCATCCGCCGGCGGGGCGAGAACATCTCGTCGTTCGAGGTCGAGTCGGAGGTCAACACCCACCCGGCCGTCTCCGAATCGGCGGCGATCGCGGTGCCGTCGGAGTTCGGCGAGGACGAGGTGAAGATCGTGATCGTCTGCCGGGACGGCATGACCCTCGACCCGGCCGAGCTGGTCGAGTACCTGCGGCCGCGGATGCCCCGGTTCATGATCCCCCGCTACATCGAGGTCGTCGACGCCCTCCCCAAGACCCCGACGGAGAAGGTCCGCAAGGCCGCCCTCCGCGAGTCCGGTGTGAACGAGCACACCTGGGACCGCCAGGCCGCCACCACGAGGTAGCCCACCACACCGCCACACCGTTCTGGGCCTCACATCTGCCACGAGGCGTTCAGATCCGATGCCCAGTTCGGCGGGGTGGGAGACTGGGGTGATGACGTCGGTCAGCCTGGTGGTGACGGATCTGGACGGGACGTTCTGGCACTCGGACGACCAGATCCCGCCGGAGGTCGTCGCCGCGGCCGGCGAGGTGACCGGACGGGGTGTGCCGTTGCTCGTGGCGACCGGGCGGCGGTTGGCGTCGACCCGACGTCCGTTGGCCCGGGTCGGGCTGACGCCGCCGGCCGTGGTCCTGAACGGGGCACTCGGGCTCCACCTCGGGACCGGCGAGCGGTTCCACCTCGCGCCCTACCCTGCCGAGCAGGCGTTGGCCGCCTACGACGCGTTCGTCGGGGTCGGGCTCAGCCCGGTCGTCTACGTCGACGGCGCCGACCACGACGTCTACTTCGGCCACGACACCTCGACCCATGCGACCCACGTCCGCGGGCTCAGCGAGACCGCCGGCGTCGTGCGGGGACCGGGCGACGACGGGTCCGACGAGCTGCGCGCCATCGCCGCGCAGCACCCGGTCCTCGGCTTCTCGGTCCTCGGCATGGCGGCGACGACGGCCAACGACGCGGCCAACGCGCTGCGACCGATCGTCGAGGTCCACGTCGACCGGTCGATCGACGTCCCCGGCGCCGTCGCCCTCACCGCCGCACCGGCCGGCCAATCGAAGTGGGACGGGGTCCTGGCGTTCTGCCGGGCCCACGACCTCGACCCGACCCGGGTCCTCGCCGTGGCCGACGGGCCGAACGACATCGAGCTGCTCACCAACGCCGCGGTCGCGGTCGTGCCCGAGGTCGCCCACGAGCTCGCCCTCGAGCTCGCCGACCACGTCATCCCGAGCGCGGCCGACGGCGGCTGGCGCGAGATCCTGCCGCTGCTGAACTGACCTGCTGGACTGGGGCCGTGGACCACCTTCCGGTCATCGACGTCGCACCACTCGTGTCGGCCGCCGGGGTCGACGGCACCGAGCTCGATGACTCTGGCCTCGATGCGACTGCTTCGGCGATCGACCAGGCCTGTCGCGACGTCGGGTTCTTCTACATCAGCGGCCACGGGGTGGACCCGGAGCTGCGGCGCTCGCTCGACGCCGCGGCCCGCCGGTTCTTCGCCCTTCCCGAAGCGGCCAAGGCCCGCATCGCCATGACCGAGGGCGGGCGGGCATGGCGGGGCTGGTTCCCGTTCGAGGGCGAGCTGACCTCGGGCCGGGCCGACCGCAAGGAGGGCGTCGGCTGAGCCTCGCTCGCCGGCGGGCCAGGGGCCCACCGGTCGAGCTACGTTCAGCTTGTTCGGGTCCGAGCTGGGTGCCGACGACCCCCGGGTCCGGGCGGGCACACCGCTCCACGGCGCCAACCTGTTCCCGGCCGAGGTGCCCGAGCTGCGGGACACGGTGCTCGCGTACCTCGACGCGATGACCGCGCTCGGCCACGCCCTGTGCCGGGGTGTCGCTCGTGGGCTCGGTCTCGGGGACGACTGGTTCGAGCGGCACCTGACGGCGGATCCGTTGGTGCTGTTCCGCATCTTCCACTACCCGCCGGAGACCGGGCTGGCCGACCCGAACTGGGGCGTCGGTGAGCACACCGACTACGGGCTGCTCACGATCCTGGCCCAGGACGACAGCGGCGGCCTCCAGGTCCACGGGCCGTCGGGATGGATCGAGGCGCCGCCGATCCCCGACACGTTCGTGTGCAACCTCGGCGACATGCTCGAGCGGATGACCGGCGGGCGGTACCGCTCGACACCCCACCGGGTGCGCAACCCGGCGGGGACCGACCGGCTGTCGTTCCCGTTCTTCTTCGATCCGGCCTGGGACGCCGAGGTCCGCCCGATCCCACAGATGACGGCCGCCGGGGCCGGCCGTGACCGGTGGGACGGCGAGGACCCGGCCGCGTTCGAGGGCACCTATGGCGACTACGTCTGGCGCAAGGTCGGCCGGGTCTTCCCGTCGCTCGGCTGAGCGGAGCCGTCAGGACCCGGCCCGGCGCGCCGGGTGTCGAGTACGCCCGAACCGCACCGCGGCACCTTCGATGGTGAACCACGTCCCGGCGGAGCCCGTACACGTGGCCGGTCGGGGCTCGACGCCCGGCCGCCGTTCACGGGACGGGCGTGCGGTGGCACCCGCTCCCGGGACCCCGGGCGCGGGTGGTGGCGCCGCCGCCAGGGCCCGCCACCCGCGTCCGGTCGACGCTCGTGGCCGACCAGAACGCGGCGGACCTCACCGCGCGACGCCGCGCCGACCAAGATGGGCGCCGCCATCCACCGAGGGGGAGAGACCGTGGACCAGGTGACGCAGCGAGTGGCCGTGACCCGGATGTTCACCGGTGAGGACGGCCGGTCGCACTTCGAGGACGTCGACATCGACCTCGACGACCGGGGGCCGGCCGGGAGGATCTCACCGCCGTGGCCGGCGTCGGGTGTGCAGTTCCGCATGGTGTCCGACGACTACCACCTGGACTTCCACACCGCGCCGAGACGCCAGCTGATCGTGAACCTCACCGGCTCGGTCGAGATCGAGCTCGGCGACGGCACGACCCGGGTGTTCGGCCCGGGTTCGATGGTCCTCGCCGAGGACACGACCGGCGAGGGCCACATCAGCCGCAACGTGGACGGCGAACCCCGCACCTGCCTGTTCATCCACCTCCCTGACGAGTGACCGGGCCCGGCCTCACCCCTGACGATCGGCGATCATGCGGCCGCATCATCACGAAGGGCTCCGGGCGCGATCAGAGATGATGCGGCCCACCACCGAGACGTCGGCGAGTGCGATCTCCGGGTCGGGGGCGAGGAAGAGGCCGGCGTGAGCCACACCGGCGGCAGCGAGGGCGTCGAGGTGGGCGTGGGCGTCGTCGTAGGTCCCGATCGGGCCGATCTCGGTCCACCACTCGGCCGGCATCGTCGCCAGGCCGTCCACACCGTCGCGCTCGTAGCGGGCGACGAGCTCGTCGCCGAACGGCAGCACTCGGATCCCGACCGACGGTGACTCCATCGTCGACTCGACGATCCCGGCGAGCCACGGGGCCATCGCCCGGCGGGCGTCCGCCCCGTCGTCCATCACGCACAGCGCCGAGAACACGGCGACGGTGAAGCCGTCGGGTGACCCGGCCTGCTCGACCGCCCACCGCACATAGGTCGGCGACGCCGGCTCGGCCAGGAGGACCCCGTCGGCCACGCGGCCGGCGAGTTCGAGCGAGCGCGGCCCGCGCACACCGGCCAGCACCGGCGGGACCGGCTCAGGTGGCTGGTCGAGCTGGACGGCGTCGAGCGTGACGACCTTGCCGTCCATCGACACCCGCTCACCGGTGAGCAGCCGGCGGACGGCCTCGATCACCTCGCCGAGCGTCGTCACCGGGGACGACGGGCGGGCGCCCATCTGCCCCATCCACTCCTGCACTCCGTGGCCGATGCCCGCGACCACCCGGTCGGGGCCGAGGCCGCACAACGTGGCGATCTCCATCGCGGTGACAGCCGGGTTGCGGGCCACCGCCGGGAGGATGCCGAGCCCGACCCCGAGCCGCTCGGTCACCGCCAGCGATGCGGCGGCCAGGCTCACCCCGGCGGTGTAGAAGCAGTCCTCGATCACCCAGAGCCGATCGGCTCCCGCCGCCTCCAGGGAACGGGCCAGCTCGACGACGACCGTGGGCGGCAACGTGCGGTCGGCACACGCGCCGATCCGCATCGGCGGCGGCTCCGGGCCGGCCGGGGACGAGTCGGTCATGGTCACGCCCCGACCGTACTCTCGGGGTATGACAGCCCCGGACGAACCGCTCGAGGTCGGCGACCTCGCCGCCGACCTCACCCTCGTCGGAACCGACGGGGAGCCGTGGGCGATCGAGGGCCACCGCGGGCGGCCGGTGCTGCTCGTCTTCCACCGCCACGTCCATTGACTGCCGTGCCGTGAGCACGTGGTCGCCGTGCGCGACCACCTCGACGAGCTGGCCGACGCCACCGTCGCGGCCGTGACCTTCGGGTCGGCCCGGGCCGCCGCCGACTACCACGAGTGGCTCGGCGCACCGTTCCCCGTGCTGCGCGACCGCCATCGGGAGGCCTACCGGCGCCTCGGCTTCGATCGTGGCGCCACCCGCGCGATCTACCGCTGGGCCACCCTCCGCCGGTACCTGACGCTCCTGCTCCGCGGTCGCCGCCTCCGCAAACCGACCGAGGACACCCACCAGCTCGGCGGCGACGTGGTCATCGGGCCCGACGGGCGCATCACCTACCTGCGCCGCCAGGTCGCACCCGACGACCGCCCCGACATCGACGAGCTGATCAGGGCCGTCGCCGACGCCCGCTCGGGCTGATCCGGACTGATCGGGCCGACCGGACCGGGATCAGCCGCCCGACCCTGCCGGCGCGGTCGTGGGGCGACGCGGCAGGAGCCGCACGAGCCGGGCGTTCTCGACCGGGTCGAGGACCGAGTGCTGCACGCACGCGGGGACGACCCGGCCCTGCTCGGGGTGGGCCATCCCGTAGACGCAGGCCCGGAGCCGCTCCTGGGTCTCGACCAGACGGGGCTCGCTCGCCGCCTCGTCCTGTTCGAGCATCGCCCACGCCTCGCTCACGTCGGCGGCGTCCATGAACCGGTGCATGACGAAGGTGACCGGGCGCGGCCGGTGCCGCACGATCGCCCGCACGCCGCCGGCCCGGCGCACGAACCGGCGGGCCCAGCCGACGAGCGCGGGCACGACCGCCGGCAAGGCCGCCACGCTGCGGGCGACGCGCACCAACCGAACCGGCGTCGACCCGAACCCCAACGACCCGGGGAACGCCCGGTAGAAGGCATCCCGCGCCGCGAGGTCGGCCGGGTCGTCCTCGTCGATCACCGTCACGTAGCGGTCGCCGACGAACGCACCCCACGTCGAGCGGTTGCAGCGGACGTCGCCCAGGTGGACACCCCGGTACGGCAACCGGGTGCCGGCGCCGGCCTCGATCTGCGCCCACACCTCGTCGGCGCCGAACGACCGGTACCCGTCCGACCAGCGGCCCTCCGCCCCGACGTAGGCCGCGGGCTGGAACGAGAACATGCGGTAGCCGAGGCCCCGACCGGCCCGGATCACGTCCGCGACCTCGTCGAGGTTGTCCGGCGTCACGGTCATGTTGTGCGCCAGGTAGGTGCGGACGCCGTGCTCCCGCTCGAGGCGGGCGAACAGGGCGGCCACCCGGGCCCGCTCGGGGTGGAGCTCGGCCTCCGACGTCGGCCGGGGCACGGCCCGCCGGCCCCGCATCGTCGAGTCGATGTGGACGGCGAACGCGAGGTGGTCGACCCGGGGGCGCCCGTCCGGCCCCAGCGCCAGGCGCTCCAGATAGGGGTAGTCGACGTCGCCGTGGCTGAAGCTCATCGGCTCCCGCCCGTGGCTGCGCATCACGGCCAGGGCGGCGGCGTGGTCGTCCGGGTCGAGCAGGGTCACCTCACCGCCGATGAGCTGGGCGTACGCCCCCGGCCCCCGCACCCGGCGCAGGAACCCCATCTGGGCGTCGACCTCGGCGATCGTGTGGGGCCCGTCGACCCGGACCCGGTTGGCGTCGGTCGAGTGGTAGCAGGGCCGACAGCCCAGGTCGCACTGCGGGAACACCCCGTGGGTGCCCTCACATCCGGTGGTGCGCCGCCCGAGCAGCTGGCCCGGCGTCCGCGCCGACTCCGGCAGGTCCGACCACCGCCGGGCGAGCGCGGCGCGGACCTCGGGAGGTGCCGGCCGCGTCGCGTCGAGGAGCTCCGACAGCCGTTCGAGCAGTCCCACGCCACCTCCGTTCTGGACCGACGGCGACCGTAGCGTCCGCCACCGACCGCCTCCCCGCTGTTCCCCGGAAGGGGCGAGGCGCAACGGACCATCCCGCCGACGTCGGCGGCATGGCTCGCTGGGACCATGATCGTGGTCCTCGTCCTCGCCATGCCCGCCCTCGCCGCCGGCCTGGCATGGACGGCGTTGGAGCCGCGCCGCATCATGAAGCAGCAGGCCGAGACCTGGACCTGCCGCCATCCCGGCGCCGACGACGTCGATCGTGCCCTGCAGCGGTCGAACCGGGTCACCGCCGGGGTCACCGCGGTGGTCCTGGCCGGCTTCGCCATGTTCGTCGCGCTCCAGTCGGTCGTGCCGACCCTCGGCGCCGACGCACGGTGCAACGAGCTGCTCGCTGCGTTGGAGCCCGTGTGGGTCACCGAGGACGGCCGGCTCGACGGCTCGACGATCCGCGCCGTGGCCGACGAGCACGGCGACTACGCCCTCGAGTACCGCTCGACGCCGGGCTTCATGAACCGCGTGACCATCGACGTCGGCGGCGCACTGCTGGTCGGTCAGACGTTCAACGGCGGCAGCTCGTCGATCACCTGCGTCGACGTCTGAGCGGGGTCCCGCTCAGGCCGGGTGGGTGCGGCGGTAGTGGCGGCTCGCCTTCGCCCGGTTGCCGCACACCGCCATCGAGCACCAGCGACGCGTGCCGTTGCGGGACGTGTCCACGAACCACAGGACGCACTCCTCGTGCTGGCACGGGCGGATGCGATCGCCGGACGTCTCCATCAGCTCCACGAGGGCATGCGCCGCGCTGACACCGGGTAGCCACTCGGGCGCGACACCGTCGATCGTCCGCTCCACCGAGCCGTCGTCGGCGAGCGCGACGCGGACCCGCCCCCGATCGAGGATGTCGTTGAACGCGTCGACGGCCGCCGGCGCCGACCGGTCGGCCAGCAACCCTCGCACCGCGCCGCGGGCCTCGACGAGCGCCGCTCGGGTCGCGTCAGTCGCCGGCACGTCGAACGACCACTCCTCCAACCACTCGGCCAGGCCGTCGTCGTCCGCCAAGGCGTCGTGCGCCACCCCCTCGTCGCGCCAGGTCGTGTTGAGCAGGTCGATCGGGAGGGGCTCACCCCGCAGCGGTCGTGTCATCACCATCTCGTCACCCAGCCTAACTACCGTCACAACCATGAACGGTTGCCTCTCGGCGTGGCCGATGGTAGACCTCACCTAACCGCTCTTGTGCATGTGAAAGGTTAGGAACGATGCCCTCCCCCACTCCCCGCCCGCTCGACGGTCGACCCGTCGCGGTCGGCCACGTCGGCGTCAACGTCGTCGACCTCGACCGGTCGGTCGCCTTCTACCGGGACGTGATCGGCCTCGACGTGATCGCCGTGACCGAGGGGCGCTTCGCGTTCTGCGGCCTCGGCGAGACGCTGGCCGTCACGCTCTGGCAGCAGGCGGCCGCCGACCACGCCACCGATCGGGCCGGGCTGCACCACCTGGCGTTCGAGCTGGCCGACGTCGCCGCGCTCGACGCCGCCGCGTCACGCCTGCGAGCGGCCGGCATCGAGCTCGTCCACGACGGTGTGGTCGCCCACGCCGAGGGCGCGGACTCCGGCGGGATCTTCTTCCACGACCCCGACGGCACCCGCCTCGAGCTGTACGTGACCGCAGGCCTCGCCGGCGCCCACGCACCTTCGGGCGAGGCGCCGACCTGCGGGTTCTTCTGATGCGGACCGCGACGTCGTCACCGTGGCACCGCGGCGAGCTGGCCGTGCAGCAGCTGGTCGGTGAGCGCGCCGAGGCCGACGCCGTGGCCGGCGGCATCCACGACCATCTCCCGGAACCGGCCCGGGCGTTCCTCGAGCGCCAGCGCCTCGTCCTCGCCACCGCGGTCGACGACGAGGACCGGGTGTGGGTCACGCCGCTGACCGGGCCTGCCGGGTTCGCCCGTGCGGCGACGCCGACCGTGATCGAGCTCGCAGCCACGGTCGCCGACGACGACCCACTCGCTGCGCTCACGAGCGCCGGCGGGAACGTCGGCCTCCTAGCGATCGAACCGGCGACCCGACGGCGGATGCGCGTCAACGGCCACGTGCGCCCCGCAGCCGAGCCGGCCGCCGGCCTCGTCGTCGACGTGATCCAGGCGCTGTCGAACTGCCCCCGCTACATCCAGCGCCGCGAACCGACCGACGAACCCGCACCCGAACGGCGGGACGCACCGGCCACGGTCGGGCACGCGCTCACCGACGCCGACCGCCGTCTCGTCGGCGACGCGGACACCTTCTTCCTCGGCACGGTCGGCCCCGACGGCGCCGCGGATGCCTCCCACCGGGGCGGGTCGCCGGGCTTCGTCGCGATCGAAGGGCCGACACGCCTCTCGTTCGGGGACTACGCCGGGAACTCGATGTACCTCACGCTGGGCAACCTCCACGTCGACCGCCGTGTGGGGCTCCTGTTCGTCGACTGGACGTCGGGCGACCTGCTCCACCTGAGCGGCACCGCCGAGGTCGACTACGACGCCGATCGGGCAGCCGCACGGTTTCCCGGTGCGCTCCGGACGGTGACCGTCGACGTCGAGGCCGTGGTCCGCCGTCCCGGGCGGTTCCCCCTGCGGTGGAGCACTCCCGAGCCGTCCCGCTTCAACCCGCCCGCCCACCACGAGGGCCGGTAGCCGTCCGGCGGCGATCGGCCGACGACCACCGCCGCCGTGCGAGCATGCTCGCACGGTCGGGGCACCAGCGGCCCGACCAGCATCAGCGACCTCACCGGGAGGGACGTCCGGGATGCTCGATCGGCCCCTTCG
>JAXHUH010000099.1:0-29011 GCA_034211175.1 Actinomycetota bacterium | reverse complement strand
CCCGACCCGACCGCGACGACCGTGCCCGCCGAGGGGGCGACGACGACGGTGGCGCCGACCACGACCGCTCCGCCGACCACCACGACCCAGCCGAGCAGGCGGGCGATCACACCGGCCGAGCCGCTCGACCTGTTCATCGCCGGCGACTCGATGATGCAGGAGCTGGGCAACGGGCTGCTGCGGATCATCCCCGCCGACCTGGTCGATGCCGAGCTCGACTACCGGGTGTCGACGGGCCTGTCGCGGCCCGACTTCTTCGACTGGCCCCAGCGCCTCGCCGAGGTCGTGACCCAGGACCCGCCCGAGGCGAGCGTCGTGTTCTTCGGGACCAACGACAACCAGAACCTGTCGGTCGACGGCAACATCCTCCAGCGGGGCAGCGCCGAGTGGGAGGCCGAGTACCGCTCGCGGGTGGCCACGGTGATGGACCTGCTCACCCAGCCCGGCGGCACCCTCACCTGGGTCGGCCTGCCGGTGATGCGGGACCAGACGCTCGAGCAGGGTGTGCAGATCATGAACCGGGTGTATGCGGAGGAGGCGGCCAAGCGGCCGCTGGTGACCTTCGTCGACACCCACGCGCTGTTCTCCGACGCCAACGGCCAGTTCGCCGAGTACCTGCCCGCGGCCGACGGCAGCTCGGCCAAGATGCGCCAGGGTGACGGCATCCACCTGTCGATCGCCGGCGCCGACCGCATGGCCAACGCCGCCTGGGCCACTCTCGCCTCCACCTGGAACCTCGCCTGACCCCGAGCCGACCGCACGGTCAGCTTGGCCCACGATCGGGTGTGACCAACCGGCGCCCACCCGAGGCGCCCAACCTCACCGGAGGTGGGTCAGTTGATTGGCTGACCCGGAGCCCATCGGAGGCGCCCTGCGCCGAGATGGGCCAAGGCCACCGGAGGCGCCCTGCGCCGAGGGTGGGCCGGTGCCCTGCGCCGAGATGGGCCGAGCCCACCGGAGGCGCCCTGCGCCGAGGGTGGGCCGGTGCCCTGCGCCGAGATGGGCCGAGGCCACCGGAGGCGCCCTGCGCCGTAGGTGGGCCGGTGCCCTGCGCCGTAGGTGGGCCAGCGCCAGAGGGTGGGCCGGCGGCAGTACCGTGAGGGTGTGATCGGGTTCCTCCGGCCGCGTCCCGCGGCCGTCGCCGCGGTCGTGGCCGGCCTGGTGCTGGCGGGCCTCGCCGCGCTCGTTCCCGAGGACCCGGAGCGCAACGGCCGAACCGGTGCGGCCCCGGCCGGCGAGCGGCTCACCCCGCTGCTCGATGCCGATCTCGACGACCTGCCCGCCGTGCCGGGCCTGGCCGCCGCGGTGGTCCCGTCGGTGGCCGCCGCCATCGCCGCACTCGGTGCCGCCGCCCTCCTGTCGATCCTCTCCTCACGGCCGGCGCGTCCGGCCGTCACCCGGGTCCCGGCCCGGGGCCCTCCCGGACGACCGCTCGGCCGCTGACGCCGCGCGTCCGCGCGGCGTCATCCCGGTGCTTCACGTCTGGTGTGCACCGGCCGACAGTCATCCCGAGGGAAGAAGGAACCCACATGGACATCGGTCCCGGCGAGGCGATCGTCGCGCTCGCACCCATCTCGTTGCTGGTCGTCCCGGCGCGGCTGCCCCGCACGGCACGCTCGCTCGGCTGCTCCGTTGCCGAGCCGCGTTGGCGTTCGGCCGGGCCCACGGCCCCGACCGCCGCCGTCGAGCCGGCATCGCTCGTCGCCCGCCCCCACACGTTCGGGGAGGCGTCGTGAGCGGGCTCGGCGCGGCGCTCACCTGGGGCCGCTCGCTCGCCCCGTTGTTCGTCATCGGCGCCGGCTTCGTGACCGTGCGGAGCCGCCGGCGGGGCAACGACCACGACCACGACGCCGGCACCGATCCCGACGGGCTGGGGATCACCGGCCGGCCCGTCACCGCCGGCAACCAGCCCGACGGCGCCACCGTCGATGAGGCTGCTCCCGATGACGCGGCTCCCGACGGCGCAGCACTCGATGACGCGGCACCCGGCGACGAGGGCGGACGAGTCCCGGCCGGCGCCGGGGCCGAGCCCGGGGCAACCGAGGGCCGGGAGCCCGATGGCGCGGCCTCCGGGGACGGCGATGACCCGGCCCCCGACGACGCCGTGGACCTCGCCGGTCTCGACGTGCGGGGCCGGGCGCTCGACGAGCTCGACCTGCGCGGCGCCGACCTGCGCGGCGCCCGGCTCGAGGGTGTCATCCTCGCCGGTCGCGACCTCCGGCGGGTGCGGCTGGGCCGTGCCCGGGCCCGGCAGGTCGACCTCAGCGACGCCGACCTGCAGGGGGCGAACCTGCGGTGGGCGGACCTGCGCAACGCGCGGCTCGGCGGCGCGGACCTGCGCGGCGCCGATCTGCTCGATGCCGACCTCGGTGGCGCGTGGCTCGACGGCGCGGACCTCTCGTCGGCCCGTCACCTGTCGTCGGCCCGGTTCCGTGGGGCGCGGGCGACGAGTCGGACCCGGTGGCCGGCCGGGTTCCGGCCCCGGGACGCGGGCGTGCGGATGGAGCGGGTGGAGCAGGCCTGACGCCCCGACGGGCCCGGCGGCGGGCCGGGACCGGGGCGCACACACGGCGGGCGTGATCGGAGGAGATCATGGCGGCACCGACCCCGAAGCGGAAGAGGACGAGGGAGCTGGCGGTCGCGACCGGGGCGGTCGCGGTGATCCTCGTCATCGCGCTCGTCGTGCGGCTCAACGCGGCGGACGACGAGGACGACGCATCGCCGACCGCGACCCGCTCGGTCGACGAGGCCGTCGACCCGACGAGCACACCGTCGGAGACGTCGCCATCGGAGACGGCGTCCACGGACGCCTCGCCGTCCGGCGAGGACGACGGCTCGACGACGACGGCACCCGGGGGGACCGACGCAACCGGCGCGGCGACCTTCGAGCTCGAGATCGTCGACGCCGACCCGCCCTCGGGTGACGGCTGTTGCCTCGACGTGGTCTCGGTCGGCGACGTCGACGGCGACGGCCCGCTCGACATCGTCGTCGGGGCCGAGGGCGCCGACGGCCTGAGCTGGTACCGCAACCCGGGCGCCGCCGCCGACGAGGGCGAAGGAGAACCGACCGGCGGCTGGGAGCGCCTGCACATCGGCGCCGGGGACTTCACCACCGACGGCCAGGTCGCCGACCTCGACGACGACGGCGACCTCGACATGGTCGCCTCGGCCATCGACCGGGACACGATCGAGTGGTGGGAGCAGCTCGGCGCCAGCGGCGGTGCCGTGGGTGACGGCGCAGCACCCGAGCCGGAGTGGGACCGCCACGAGATCGCCTCCGGCTGGGCCCACGACGTCACGGTCGTCGACGTGAACGGCGACGAGCGTCTCGACGTCGTGTCGTTCCGCAAGGCCGAGCCGCTGCTGGTGTGGTTCGAGGCGCCGGAGGACCCCGCCACGGAGGGCTGGGACCGCCACGTCGTCGACGAGATCGACGGCGAGGGCCTGGCCGCCGGTGACCTCGACGACGACGGCGACGCCGACCTCGTCGCGTCCCGGTACTGGTACGAGAACGAGGGCGAGGGCCGCGACTGGGCCCGCCACGACGTGTCGGCCGACGGCGAGGGCGCGTGGGACGCCGCGGCCCGCCCGGGGCTCGGCGACCTCGACGGCGACGGCGCGACCGACCTCGTGCTCGGCCACCCCGAGACCGAGGGCCGCCTGTCGTGGTTCACGCTCGACGGCGCCGAGCAGGTGATCGACGACGACCTCGGCTGGGCCCACAGCGTCTCGGTCGCCGACGTCGACGGCGACGGCGACGACGACGTGCTCGGCGGGGTGATGCACTCGTTCGGCTCCCACCGGGTCGTCGTCTACGTGAACGGCGGCGACGGCACGTCGTGGACGCCGATCGAGCTCTCCGAGGAGGGCACCCACAACGCCGTGTTCGCCGACGTCGACGGTGACGGGCGGCCCGATGTCGTCGGTAAGAACTACGACGGCCCGAAGGCCGTGGAGCTCTGGCGCAACCGGCCGGCCTGAGCGCGGCGCCGGGCCGCGGCCCCGGGCCGGAACACCCGCGGCGCGCGTGACTACCATCGCGGCCCGTGAGCTTCCCTCAACGCCGGCTCCGTCGCCTGCGCAGGACCCCGGCGCTGCGTCGCCTCGTGGCCGAGACCAGCCTCGGCGTCGACGACCTGATCGCCCCGCTGTTCGTGCGCGAGGGGATCGACGAGCCCCAACCGATCTCGTCGCTCCCCGGCGTCGTGCAGCACACCCGGGAGTCGCTGCGCAAGGAGGTCAGCGAGCTGGCCGACCTCGGCGTGGGTGCGGTGATCCTCTTCGGGGTGCCCGAGCGCAAGGACCCGGAGGGCTCGGGCGCGTGGGACCCCGACGGCATCGTCCAGCTCGCGCTCGGCGATCTGCGCCGTGAGGTCGGCGACGCCATGGTGCTCATGGCCGATCTGTGCCTCGACGAGTACACGTCGCACGGCCACTGCGGCATCGTGACCCCCGACGGCGAGGTCGACAACGACGCCACCCTGGACCTCTACGCCCAGGTGGCGGTCGCCCAGGCCGAGGCGGGCGCCGACGTCGTCGCCCCGTCGGGGATGATGGACGGCCAGGTCATGGCCATCCGCGACGCGCTCGACGAGGCCGACTTCCCGACGGTCTCGGTCATGGCCTATGCCGCGAAGTTCGCGTCCGCGCTCTACGGCCCGTTCCGCGACGCGGTCGACGTGACGATCGAGGGCGGCGGCGACCGCAAGGCGTACCAGCAGGACTACCGCAACCCGCGCGAGGCGATGGAGGAGATCCGCGCCGACCTGTCCGAGGGCGCGGACATCCTGATGGTGAAGCCGGCGGTGACCTACCTCGACGTGATCGCCCGCGCCCGGGCCGAGGTCGACGTGCCCCTCGCCGCCTACCACGTGTCGGGTGAGTACTCGATGATCAAGGCCGCCTCCGAGCGGGGCTGGATCGACGGCGCCGCCATCGCCCTGGAGCAGCTCACCGCGGTGAAGCGGGCGGGCGCCGACGTGATCCTGACGTACCTGGCCCGCGAGCTGGCCGAGACCCTCTGAATGCCCGGACCGACCGGATCCGGCACGCGCATCCGACCACGTCGTGGCGCATCCGCGTACCAGAACGGCGCTCCGGCGACCTGACCGAGAACCGACGAGCGGGCCGCGACCTCACGGGCGCGGCGCCGGAGCGGAGGACCGTGGCCGACACAACCGCCGACAGCACTGCCGACAGGAGCAACCGAGCGCTCTTCGAGCGGGCACAGCAGGTGATCCCGGGTGGTGTCAGCTCACCGGTGCGGGCGTTCGGCTCGGTCGGGGGCACGCCGTACTTCGTCGACCGCGCCGAGGGTGCCCGGGTGTGGGACGTCGAGGGCAACGAGTACCTCGACTACGTGCAGAGCTACGGGGCGTCGATCCTCGGCCACGCCCACCCGACGATCGTCGCCGCGGTCCGCGAGGCGGCGTTGTCGGGCACGACGTTCGGGGCCCCGACCGAGGGTGAGGTCCGCCTCGCGGCCGAGATCGTCGAGCGGGTCGCCGGCGTCGAGCAGGTGCGGCTCGTGTCGAGCGGGACCGAGGCCACCATGTCGGCCATCCGCCTGGCCCGGGGCGTGACCGGCCGCACCAAGGTCGTGAAGTTCGCCGGCAACTACCACGGCCACAGCGACATGCTCCTCGCCGCGGGCGGTTCCGGGGTCGCCAACCAGGGCCTCAGCGGCTCCGCCGGTGTGCCCGACCAGGCGGTGGCGTCCACGGTCGTCGCCCCGTACAACGTCGTGCCCGAGATCGACGACGACACCGCGGTCGTCGCGGTCGAGCCGGTCGCGGCCAACATGGGCCTGGTCGCGCCGGAGGACGGGTTCCTCGCCGGGCTGCGCAAGGCGTGTGACGACGCCGGCGCCCTGCTGCTGTTCGACGAGGTCATCACCGGCTTCCGCCTCGGCGTCGGCGGTGCGAGCGAGTGGTCCGGCGTGCGCCCCGACCTGTGGGCGTTCGGCAAGGTCATCGGCGGCGGCCTCCCCGTGGGTGCGTTCGCCGGCTCGACCGAGATCATGAGCCACCTCGCCCCGGTCGGGCCCGTCTACCAGGCCGGCACGCTGTCGGGGAACCCGCTGGCCACCGCCGCCGGTCTCGCCGCGCTGTCCGAGCTCGACCGGGACGCGTACCAACGCCTCGAGACGACCGCGGCGCACCTGGCCGACCTGCTCGTCGAGGCGATCTCGGGCGCCGGCGTCGCCGTGCAGGTGCCCCGGGTCGGGCCGCTGCTCGGCCTGTTCTTCGGCACGGAGCCGGTGCGGGACTACGACACGGCCAAGGCCGCGGTCGACGCCGGGGACTACCCGACGTTCTTCTGGGGGATGCTCAACCGGGGCGTCGCCCTGGCGCCGGGGCCCTACGAGGCGTTGTTCCCGAGCCTGTCCCACACCGACGCCGACCTCGAGCGCACGGCGGAGGCCGCCGCCGATGCCGCAGCCGAGGTCGCGGCCCGCCGGGACGCCTGAGCCGGGAGCCGGCCCGACACGACGGCGCCTCAGCCGGCCGGGCGTGGTGCGCGGCCGGCGGCGGCGTCGATCGTGTCGCGCACCATCGTCCACACGAGCTCGAGGTCGCGGTCGAGCACGGCCCGGTCGTGGTGGGCGAAGCGCCCGCCGACCTCGCTCACCAGGTAGCCCAGGTACAGGGTGCTGATCACCCGCTCCAGCCGGGCGACGTCGTCGTCGGGCACGCCGGCCCGGCGGAGGACGTCGCAGATCTGGTCGCGCCGCCGCCGGGCGACCGGTGTGGTGGCCGGCAGCCGCAGGACCAGGGGGAACGTGTTCGGGTAGCGCTGCGCCGTCTCCCGTAGCTGCTCGGCGCCGTGGCGCAGCTGCTGCTCCCAGTCCGCCCCGGCCGGTGCCGGGGTGGGCTCGTCGATGAGCAGCTCCACGAGCCCGTCGAGCAGCCCGGCCCGGTTGCCGATGTGGCGGTACAGCGCCATCGGGGTGACGTCGAGCTCGGTCGCGACCGCGCCCATCGTCAGCCCGTCGACGCCGTCGCGCTCGGCGACGAGGAGCCCGGCGCGTAGCACGGCGTCACGATCGATCTGCGGGGCCCGGCCCATCGGCCCATCCTGCCAGCGCGAACAGGGCCTTGCGCATTAAAACTCTACGTCATAAATATATGGCGTAGAGATTGGAGCAGTTCCCGAACGCTTCGGCGTACCGGGGCCCGGGGAGGAGTCGTCGTGCACGTCCTGCTGTCCGACGGGTGCGCGCTCGCATCCGTCCAGGCCGCCCGATCGCTCGCCGCCGGCGGCCACCGGGTCGACGTCCTGTCGCCCGACCCGCGCTGCCTGTGCCGGTTCTCCGGAGCGGTCACGACCGTCCATCCGGTGCCCCGCTACGGCGACGACCCGCTGGGCTGGTTCGACGTGGCGCTCGACGTCGCGGCCCGCTCCGGGGCCGAGGTGCTCCTGCCCACCCAGGAGCAGGCCGCGGTGCTGAGCCTGCGGGCCGATCGGCTCGCCGCCGCCGGCATCCTGACGGCGGTTCCCACCTTCGAGGCGTTGGCGCAGGTCCAGGACAAGGTGTCGGCGGACGCCACCCTCCGCCGACTCGGCCTGCCGAGGCCGCCGTCGGCCGTGATCACCGACCGATCCGGCCGCGACCGGTGGTCGACCTACCCGGCGTTCGCCAAGGTCGCGATCGCCACGGCCAGCACGGGGGTCTGGCGTCTCGACGACCACCACGGGTGGGTCGACGTCCCCGATCCGACCTCGGATGCTCCCGTGCTCGTCGAGGTCGCGACCGACGGGACGCTGGTGATGGCCCAGGCGGTCTTCGCCCGGGGTGAGCTCGTGGCGTTCGCGGCCAACACCCGGGCGCGTGCGGGCGTCGGCGGCGGTGCGAGCCACAAGGTGAGCGTCGACCTCCCCGAGGGGCGTGCCGTGATCGAGCGCCTGGGACGGGCGCTCGGGTGGCACGGCGCGCTGTCGGCCGACCTGATCACGACCGACGACGGCCCGGTCGTCATCGACGTGAACCCGCGCCTCGTCGAACCGGCCAACGCCGCGGCCGCCGGGGTCGACCTCGCCGGCACCCTGCTCGGGGTCGCGCTCGGTGACGACATCGAGGTGTGCCCGCCCGGTCGCCCCGGTGTGCGCACCCACCAGACGGTGCTCGCGCTGCTCGCCGCCGCCGAGCGGACCGGCCGGCGCACCGCGATCGCCCGGGAGCTCGCCGCGGCCGTGTTCGGGTTCGGCGCATACCGGGGCGGCACCGAGGAGCTGACGCCGGTCGTGCGCGATCCCCGTTCGCTGGTGCCGGTGGCCATCGGGGTGGCGTCCGTGCTGGCCCGGCCCGGCTCGTGGCAGCGCTTCTCCGGATCGGCGGTCGCCAACTACTCGCTCGGGGCGCCCGGCTGGCGCCACTTGTTGGCCGAGGCCGCGCCGGCGTAGGCCGCTCGACCGGGTCGGAACGCCGTGGCACGGCCCCGGCGCCGGCGGGGCGCGCCGTGTTCAGGACGTCGAGCTGTCGGGCATCAGGCGGACGACCCGGGCCGCCGTGCGGTACGCCGCCTCCGCGGGGCCGAGCTCGTCGGTGCGCAGCATGTCGGCCATGATCCGCACGGCCCACTCGAGCAACGAGCGGGACTGGATGCCGACGCGGGTCAGCTCGCTGATCAGCGAAGGGTGCTCGATGGCCCGGGCGAACAGCCGGGCCGTGCGGTTGTAGAGGCCGTAGGTCTCGTCGACCCGTCGTGTGTGGTCGGCCAGCTTCGAGCCGTCGCCGGTGGCCAGCGCCTCGACCACCGTCTCGGCCGCCATGCGCCCGGTCTCGTACGCGGCCGAGATGCCCTCGCCGCTGAACGGGTTGACCGAGGCGGCGGCGTCGCCGACGACGAGCCACGTCGGCCCGGACTTCGGGCCGACGGAGCCGGCCATGGGGAGCCGCCCGCCGGCCGGGGGCTCCAGGGGCGACGAGGGGTCGAGGTCCCACGGTGTGGCGATCGTCGACGCGAACTGCTCGAGCAGGCCCTCGGTCTGCACGTGGCGGGTCGAGCGCCCGAGCGCCAGCGTGCCGACGCCGACGTTCACCGCGCCGTCGCCCAGTGGGAACGCCCACCCGTAGCCGCCGAGCGACTCGGCGTCACGATCGCGCAGGTCGATGACGACCTCGAGCCACGGCTCGGCGTGGCGGGGGCTGGCGTAGTAGCCGCGCTCCGCCATCGCCTGGGGGAACGTGTGGTCCCGCCGGGTGCCGAGCGCCCGCCCGAGCGGGGACCGGGCCCCGTCGGCCACGATCACGTACCGGGCGCCGAGCGGGTAGGTCTCGCCGCTGGCCCGATCGAGCACGGACACGCCCTGCAGGAGCCCGTCGCGCAGCAGCGGCCCCTCGACCTGCTGGCCGGTGCGGAGGCTGGCACCCGCCCTCGCGCTCTGGCGGGCGACGAGCTCGTCGAGGACGCCCCGGCGCACGGCGCACCCGTGGCTGACCAGCTCGGGGTGATCGGGCCACGGGACGTCGACCGTCACCTCGTGGGCGACGATGCGGATGCCGTCGTGGCGATGGAACCGGCGGGTCTCGGAGCCGAGGCCCATCTCGTCGAGGTGGCGCACGGCCCGGGGCGAGAGCACGTCGCCGCACGTCTTCGGCCGGGGGAGCTCGTCCTGTTCGAGGACCACGACCTCGACGCCGGCCCGGGCGAGCCAGTGGGCCGCGGCGGACCCCGCCGGCCCGGCTCCGACGACGACGACGTCGACGATGTCGGGCGCCGCGGGGTCGGTCCGCAGCGACCCGCCGTGGGGTTCGGGCACGGGCGGCTGCGCGGTCATCGCCGGGACGCTATCGAGCGATCGGCGCGGCCGGGGAACGGGCGCACCGTTGCGCGACGCCGTCTCCGGCGCACGCAGGTGATGGCGTGGCACGCGGCCGGCACGGGTGCCGTGCCGGCCGGCGGGCGGTCGCGGTGGGGGAAGGCGGTCGCGGTGGGGGAGGGCTGTCGGGGGGGTGGTGGAGGAGGGCTCAGCCCTCGCCGCCCTCGCCCTCGCCGACGTTGTAGCCCTCTTCCTCGAGGAGGAGCAGGACCTCTTCGACCTCGGCCTCGCTGACCGCGTCGGGGAACTCCTCCGGAAGGGCCGTCAGGCCGCTCCAGTCGACCTCGTCCTCGACGCCGCCGAGGCCGATCCGCTCGTCCAGCGTGACGGCGACGATCTCCTCGAGCGTGAGCGTCCCGGCGAAGGCGGGCATGCCCCCGACGGACGGCTTGTTCGTGTCGCCGTAGACGCCGCCCTCGGCGCCGGCCGAACCGGTGATGATCCACCGGACCTGGTCGACCGGGTCGGAGAACGTCTGCTGGACCGCGCCGTCGGCGAGCGCCGGGCCGACGCCGCCGCCACCGGCACCGCCGTGGCAGGTCGAGCAGCCGGCGCCGCCCGAGTAGACCTCGGCGCCCTCCTCGATCAGCGACAGCTCACCGGTGGGCGCGGGCTCGAGCGTGCCCGCGTAGATGATCGCCCACATCGGTAGGCCGAGAACGACCGGCATGGCCCAGAACGGGATCTTCCTGCGTCGCTCGAAGGCCTCGACGTACGGGGGCACGGGGGGCGGGGGCGGGGGCTCGCTCTTGACCGGCGTGTCCGGTGCGACGGGCCCCTTCGGCAGTGACTCCTGGGCCACGGCGGGTGTGGCCGCGCCACCGCCGGCGGCGGGTGCGGCCGCAGCGTCGCCACCGCCGTCATCGCCCTCGACGGGGAGCCCGAGGGCGCGACGGCGCGCTCGGGATCGCTCGAGGAGGTGCTCGGGAACTTCGGTCAACGTCTCCTCCGCGCCGTGTGCGGCAGGTCACAGGTTTCGGACGCAGGCCTGCTCACTGTAGGCATCCCCGCGGTGGATCGGCCAAGCACACCCGAACGGTCACCGGACGAACGGTGAAAGCCGTGCCGGACGGACGACCCGGTGGCCCCCGGGGTGCCCACGCGGCGCTCCCGGTTGGGAGAAGGTTCGCACAGGCGGTTCACTGGGGGCATGGACCTCGCCCGGCCTCGCCGGCCATGCGCGGCGGTGCTCGCGGCTGTGACCACCCACCCGCCATCTGCTAGACCGGAATCGCCGGCCCGCCATCCGGTGATGGACGACCGCGGCCCTGCACCATGCTCGGGCGTGAGGACGGTCATCGCGACGGTTGGCGTGGACGGCGGCAACGACCGAGAGACGAACGACGGCACGGATGCCGACGGGTGGCAACGAGGCGCCGAGCGGCGCCGGGGGCCGCTCCCGGACCCGGCGCAACCGCTCGACACGCACGCAGACCGCAGGAGGAGGTGCCGGCCGACGTGGTCGCACTGATCGCTTCCATCATCGTCACCATCGTGGCGCTGATCCCCTTCGGCTTCGCCCTCCAGCGGCGCGCCAAGGGGACCTTCCTCACGTGGGGCGAGGCCATGGTCGCGTCGACCTGGGCGTTCTTCCTGATGTTCTGGGTCTACGGCGTGGTGCCCCACCAGTGGCTGACGCTGGCCGACAACGAGTGGAACTGGCGTGCCGATCGCATCGTCGTCGGCCCCGGCGAGTTCCTCGAGCTGCTCCCGTTCACCCTGAACTACGTGGTCCTGCGCGACCTGATCGCCGTCGGCATCTACGTCGTCGCCCTGGTGATCAACGTGGCCCTGTGGATGATCTGGCAGAACCGCGGCGCCGAGAAGAAGCCGGCGCTCGAGGCGTCCACCAGCCGCTACGGCCGGCCGCTGGTCAAGGAAGGTACGTGACCCCCGACCCCCTGCCCACGACCCGAGAGGTCTGAGCGATGGCCCGCACCGACGCGAACCCGCCGATGCCGGAGTTCCGCGACGACTACGTGCTCTACGAGGTCGACGCGGCGTGGCTGAGCCAGGCGGTGAAGCCCAAGCAGTTCATCCACATCGACCAGTCCGAGTGCATCATGTGCGAGGGCTGCGTCGACATCTGCCCGTGGAAGTGCATCTTCATGGTCAGCCCGACGGCGGTGTCCGAGGCCGTGGACACCGAGCGCCCCGGGATCGACCCGAGCGACCACGTGATCTTCACGATCGACGACGACGTCTGCACCCGCTGCGCCCTGTGCGTCGATCGCTGCCCGACGGGTGTCATCATCCTCGGCAAGGTCGGTGACCCGGCGGTCGCCGGCGAGCACCACCAGCGCACGAATGCCCATGGCTACGCCTACGGAATGCGGCTGGGCTGAGGCCGGCCGTCCGCCGAGTCGCCCCACCGGTGCCGACCTCCCTAAGGTCTGGCCACAGGGGCGGATCGGCCGGATCCACCACCACCTGAGTTGAGTCGAGGAGCAACACGTGGCGAAGACGGCGCCGAGCCGTACCGAGCAGGTCAAGGAGAAGCTGGGCGATCTCGCGGATCGGACCCAGGGCAGCCAGGCGTGGAACTCGATCTTCCGGCCCGGGTCGGTGTTCCGGAAGGGCTACACCGACAGCCCCCGGAACCGCTCCTACGTGATCATGAACAGCGTGCTGTACCACCTTCACCCGGTGAAGGTGAAGCGGCACGCGGTCAAGGTCTCGTACACCCTGTGCCTCGGCGGCCTCAGCTTCTTCCTCTTCATCCTGCTGACGGTCACCGGCATCTTCCTGATGTTCTTCTACCGGCCGACGGCCACGCAGGCGTGGGACGACATCTACGCCCTGCAGACGTCGGTGACGTTCGGGCTGCTGGTGCGGAACATGCACCGATGGGCGGCGCACCTGATGGTGCTGTCCGTGTTCCTGCACATGGCCCGGGTCTTCTACCACGGCGCGTACAAGCCGCCGCGGGAGTTCAACTGGGTGATCGGCGTCGTCCTGCTGACGCTGACCCTGCTGCTGTCGTTCACCGGCTACCTGCTGCCCTGGGACCAGCTGGCCCTCTGGGCGGTGACCGTGGGAACGAACATGATGGGCTACACGCCCGTCTTCGGGAACCAGGTCCGATTCGTGCTGCTCGGTGGCGCGGAGATCGGTGCCGACACCCTGCTGCGATGGTATGTCCTCCACGTGTTGATGTTGCCCTTCGTCATCGTCATCTTCATGGCGATCCACTTCTGGCGAGTCCGGAAGGACGGCGGCATCAGCGGGCCGCTGTAGGGGTGCGCGCCGTGACGAGGGCCAGATCGAACATGATGAGGACGGATCGATGACGGAGATCCCCGAGCACCTCCGCAAGCGGGCGGAGGAGGCCCGCCGCAAGGCCGAGGCGAACAAGGGCTCAGACGCGCCCGCCGCCGCGGCCGGTGGTGGCTCCGGCGGTGGTGGAGAGGGCGCGCCCCCGCCCGCCGCGGCCGCGCCCACCGGGGGCGGCGACGCCGGCGACGGCGATCGCATCCCCTCCCACCTCCTCGACCGCACGCGCAGCGCCGAGCAGAACGCCGGCGCGGCCACGGCGACCATGGCCCCGCCCGCGGTGAGCCGGCCCGTCGCCAGCGGCCCGGGCGGTCACACCCAGCGACTGCTGACGGTCGTGAAGTCCGGCTCGATCCAGGACGTCAAGGCGACGCCGGTCGACAAGGTCCACACCTGGCCGCACCTGCTGATCGCCGAGTTCGTCGCCGCCCTGTCGGTGACGGCCTTCACGTTCGTGTTCTCGATCTTCGTGAACGCCCCGCTCCTCACGCTGGCCAACCTCAACCAGACGCCGAACCCGTCGAAGGCGCCGTGGTACTTCCTGGGCCTGCAGGAGCTCCTGACCATGTTCCACCCCATGGTGGCCGGTGTGACCATCCCCGGCATGGGGCTGATCCTCCTGATCCTCGCGCCCTACATCGACCGCAACCCGTCGAACAAGCCCGAGGACCGCAAGTTCGCCGTCTCGCTGATGACGGTGCACCTCATGGCCTGGGCCGTGCTCGTCATCATCGGTTCGTTCTTCCGGGGGCCGGGGTTCAACTTCGTCTTCCCCTGGACCGACGGGCTGTTCTTCGAGCTCTGACCCTCACACCGACCACCGACCACGAGTGAAACGAGAAGAGGAAGCGTCGTGGACACCTCCACCGTGCTCCTGATCGCCATACCGGCGCTGGTCGTCCTCGCCGCCATCGTCCTGTTCGCCTCGGCCCGTCGCCGCGACACGTCGCGCGCCACCGGTGGGCTGTCGCGGGAGACGTTGCGCCGGGACCGTGGCGCCGACCTCGGCGAGGACGAGACATCGGTCCAGCTGCGCGGCAAGGACTACGAGCGCTCGGTCGCGTTGGCTCGTGCAGGCTCCGACATCGTGCCGATCGACTCGGCCCCGCCGGCGGTGTACGTACCGCCGGACCCGGAGACGGTCGGCGTCACCCGGCGCCAGTTCCTCAACCGGTCGATCGTCGGCTTCTTCGCCTTCGGCCTCTCCGGGTTCGGCGCGGCGGTGGTCGCCTTCCTGTGGCCGTCGTCGAGCGGCGGCTTCGGTTCGGCCATCAACGTGGGTGTCGTCACCGACGTCATCGACGAGGTCCGGGCCAACAACGGCTTCCTCTACGTCCCCGAGGGCCGGATGTGGGTGACCGAGTACCCGGCGGACGCGGTGTCCGCGGCCGAGAACGTGTACTCCCCGTCCGAGCTCAACGGCATGCAGGCCGGGCTGATCGCCCTGTGGCAGACCTGCCCCCACCTCGGCTGCCGCGTGCCCGAGTGCGTGACCTCGCAGTGGTTCGAGTGCCCGTGCCACGGCTCGCAGTACAACCAGGTCGGTGAGAAGAAGGGCGGCCCGGCCCCCCGCGGCATGGATCGCTTCGCCATGTCCGTGGACGGCGGCGGCAACTTCATCGTCGACACCGGCACGATCATCCAGGGCCCGCCGATCGGCACGAACACCACCGGCCAGGAGGCCGAGGGCCCGAACTGCATCGGCGCCGCCGAGGGTGGTCACTGATGGGCGATGCCCTGCTCCTCGCGAGCACCCAGCGCAACATCGGCATCGTCCTGGCGTGGCTGCTGGTCGTCGCGTTCATCGCCTACATCTGGTCGAACATGCGGTCGGCCAAGGCCGAGCTCGGCAACGAGCTCGAGCTCGCGCCGAACAAGAAGCCGTACTACGACGACGACGACCTCGAGGGTCCCCGTCTCGACCGCTTCCTCTCCAGCGCACTCGTGCTGCTCGCGATCGTGGCCGTCGGCCTGCCGCTGTACTGGCTGGCCGAGCCGGGCCGTCAGAGCGGCGCCGTCGAGAACTTCGGTGAGACGTTCGCCTCCCGGGGCGAGGGGCTCTTCGAGGAGAACTGCTCGAGCTGCCACGGCCTCGGCGCCGTCGGCGGTGTGACCAGCTTCATCCTCACCGACCCCGAGACCAGCGAGTTCATCGCCGAGGTCGAGTACACCGCGCCGGCGCTCAACAACGTCCTCCTGCGCTACGAGCGCGAAGAGGTCCAGTGGGTGCTCGATCACGGCCGCATCGGCCCGATGCAGGCGTGGAGCACGGTCGGCGGTGGTGCCATGACTTCCCAGCAGGTCGACAACATCATCGACTACCTCGAATCGATCCAGATCACGCCGGACGAGGCGAAGGACCAGGTCGAGGCGGGCGTCCAGGAGATGCTCGACAGCGGTCGGGCCGACAGCGTCGGCGAGGCCCTGTTCAACCTGGAGACCGCGGGCGGCTCCTACGCCTGCGCCCGTTGCCACACGCCGGGCTGGTCGTACGGCCGTGCCGAGGCGACCGGCTCCGGGGCCTTCGGCCCGTCGCTCATCGGGTCGGCCGATGCGTTCGCCAGCGCCGCCCAGTACGAGGAGTTCATCTCCGTCGGCACGGCCGAGGGCGAACTGTACGGCCTGCAGGGCAAGGGCGACGGCGGCGGCCAGATGCCCGGGTTCGGGCAGATGTACACGCCCGAGCAGATCGCCGCGGTCGTCGAGTACGAGTCGTCGCTCGACGGAACCCAGGTCTACACGCCCCGCACGCCCGAGGGCGCCGAGGCGGCCGAGGACGCCGGCGCCAACGCCGGTGACGCTGCGGGTGGCGACGAGAACGAAGCCGAGCCCGCGCTCGTCGAGGAGGAGCAGTGATGACTGCCTCGCTGGCAGCCTTCGTGACGATCGACGGGCTCAGCTGGGACCCGTTCATGCGCGGCGTCACCGCCGTCGCCATCATCGTCGTCGTCCTGATGGGGTCCGTGTACCTCCTCCTGGCGACGAACAGCGGGCCCCGCACGGGCATGATGCTGGCCCTGGCCGGGTTCTTCGGCTGGATGTTCATCATGGGCATCGTCTGGTGGATCTACGGCATCGGCCTGGTCGGCGAGAGCCCGACGTGGCAGGTGGTCGAGTACAACCGCGGTGACCTCACCCGGGCCCAGACCGAGGAGGTCAGGGACCTCGCCGAGGCCGGCGACGCGGTCGAGGACGGCACCGCCTGCGAGGGCGGTGAGACCTCGGTCGACCTCCACGGATGGACCTGCCTGCCGGCGTCCGATCCCGCCCGTGGTGAGGCGCAGGCCACCGTCGACGCCTTCCTGACCGGCGACCTCGCCGAGTTCGGCGGGACCGGCGAGTACGTCCCGCTCGAGGCGTTCGAGATCGGCGGCAAGCAGCAGCGGGTCGACGACTCCATGGTCGAGCGGGTCGCCAACCGCCTCTACTCGATCTTCGCCGAGCCGACGCACCCGACCCACTACGCGATCATCCAGGTCCGGGCGGCGACGCCCGAGTCGCTGATCACCCTGCCCGGCCAGGCCCCGCCGCCGCCGGAGCCGGACGAGAACCAGCCCGTCCTGAGCGTGATCATGGTTCGTGACCTCGGGAGCCTGCGGCTGCCGCCGGCCCTCGTTACGATCGGCTCGTTGATCCTGTTCATCGTCTTCGCCTGGTCGCTCCACTCACGCGACCTGCGAGAGAAGAAGATCCGCGAGGACTTCGCGTCCTCCGTGAAGGGCTGAGCCACGAAGATGGGCGCCTACCTCCCGATCCTCGGCATCCTGCTGCTGAGCGTCGTGTTCGCCGCCGGCAGCTTCGTCACCGCGAAGCTGCTGGCGCCCAGGCACACCACCCGACCGAAGCGCCAGGCCTACGAGTCCGGCATCGTGCCGGGCCGCCAGCCACCGGAGCGCTTCCCGGTGCGGTTCTACCTGGTGGCGATGGTGTTCATCATCTTCGACATCGAGATCATCTTCCTCTACCCCTTCGCCATGGTGCACGAGGAGATCGGTCTGTTCGGGCTGATCGCGATCGCCATCTTCGCGGCGAGCGTGTTCGAGTCCTTCCTGTACCTGTTGTCCAAGGGGGCCATCGACTGGGGTCCGGTCAAGCACCTGCAGCGGAGGGTGCGAGCGGAGATGGTGAGCGGCGAGCGCACGGCGCGCACGACCGTACGTCGGGTGGGGACGGGCCCCGACGCCGACTACACACCGGAGCGGCCGAAGGTGGGTGCAGGTTCGCGCTGAGCACCGCGGGTGAGCGGCGCGGGCATGGTCCCCGACCGCCCCGACGGCCGACGCCGAGCCAGAGCAACCCGACCCGAGACCGCAGTTCGATCCACCAGATCGAGGCAGCATGCAACCCGAACGCTTCGAGTCCCCCAAGACCCTCCTCTCGTCCGGCGTCGAGGGCCTCGAGCACAACGTCCTGACCGGGCGGCTCGAGGACCTCATCCAGTGGAGCCGCACCCGAAGCATGTGGCCCGCCACCTTCGGCCTGGCCTGCTGCGCGCTCGAGATGATGGCGGCCGGCGGCGCCCACTACGACCTGGCCCGCTGGGGCATGGAGGTGTTCAGAGCCTCCCCCCGCCAGGCCGATCTCATGATCGTGGCCGGCCGCGTCTCCCAGAAGATGGCCCCGGTCCTGCGCCAGATCTACGACCAGATGGTGGAGCCCAAGTGGGTGATCTCCATGGGCGTCTGCGCCTCGACGGGTGGGATGTTCAACAACTACGCCATCGTGCAGGGTGTGGACCAGGTCGTGCCCGTCGACGTCTACGCTCCCGGTTGCCCGCCCGGCCCGGAGACGCTCATGCACTCGATCCTCACGCTCCACGCCGTCATCCAGGACGAGGAGCTGCTCCGTCGGCGCACGCCGAGCCGGGGCATCGGCATCTACGCCGAGCAGAAGGACGGCCAGCGCGCTCCTCTGATCACCGGGTCGACCAAGTGAGCGACGAGTCACCCGAACCCGAGAACTTCGACGCGGCGACCTCGCCCGAGGGCGTCGGCAACGACGGCGAGGAGGCCTACGGCGTCCCCGTCAGCTGGTCGCGGGGCCAGCGGGTGCTCCACCCCAGCCGTGAGCAGTACCTCGAGGTCGTCGAGCAGCTGCGCGACGACGGCTACCGGATGTGCGTCGACGTCTGCGGCGTCGATTACCTCACCCACGAGGGCCGCCCGCGGCACCTGCCCGCCGGCGTGACGCCGGAGCGCTTCGAGGTCGTCGCCAACCTGCTCAACCACCGCGAACGCGCCCGGGTCAGGGTCCGGGTCCAGGTGCCCGCCGACGACCCGACCTGCCCCTCGCTGTGGCCGGTCCACGCCGGCGTCGAGAACCCCGAGCGCGAGACGTTCGACATGCTCGGCATCACCTTCGACGGCCACCCCGACATGACCCGCATCCTCATGCCGGAGACGTGGGAGGGCCACCCGCTTCGCAAGGACTACCCCGTGGGCCGCATTCCGGTGCAGTTCAAGGGCGCGCACAACTGAGGGAGGTGACGACATGACGGTGACCGACCACGAGAAGACCGCGACGACCACCCCGGACGACGCCGACGACGGCTACGACGTCGAGGCGGCGCGCGCCGAGGTCGCGGGGCGCCTGCGCAGCGGCGCCGGCGTGCTGCGCATGTCGGAGGTCCACGCCGCGGAGCTCGGCGAGGGCGAACCGACCAACGACCAGACCATGATCATGAACATGGGTCCCCAGCACCCGTCGACCCACGGCGTGCTGCGGCTCATGTTGGAGCTCGACGGCGAGACCGTGCTGCGGTCCAAGCCCATCGTCGGGTACCTCCACACGGGCATGGAGAAGACGGCCGAGGAGCTGACCTACCTCCAGGGCCCGACCAACGTGACCCGGATGGACTACGCCAGCCCGCTGTTCAACGAGCTGGTGTTCTCCCTGGCCACCGAGAAGCTGCTCGACATCGAGGTGCCGGAGCGGGCCACGTGGCTCCGCATGCTCCTGTGCGAGCTGAACCGCATCTCGAGCCACACGCTGTTCCAGGCGACCAACGGGCTCGACCTCGGCGCGACCTCGGCCATGATCTTCGGCTGGCGCGACCGCGAGGAGATGCTGCGCCTGCTGGAGATGGTCACCGGCCTGCGGATGAACCACAACTTCATCCGGCCCGGGGGTGTCGCCGCCGACCTGCCCGACGGGTTCCGGGACGCGGCGCTGCGGGTGCTCGAGAACCAGCTCGACCACCTCGAGGAGTTCGACGAGCTCCTCACCGGCCAGCCCATCTGGCGGGAGCGCCTCCAGGGCGTCGGGGTCATCTCGGTCGAGGAGTGCATGGAGCTCGGGATCACCGGGCCGATCCTGCGCTCGACCGGCTACGAGTGGGACCTGCGCCGCGACCAGCCGTACCTGTTCTACGACGAGGTCGACTTCGACGTCCTCGTCGGCAGCTACGGCGACTGCTTCGATCGCTACGCGATCCGCCTGAACGAGATCCGCGAGTCGATCCGGATCTGCTACCAGGTGCTCGAGCGACTCCCGGCCGGGGACTACCGTGCCCAGGACAAGAAGGTCACCCCGCCGCCCCGCGCCCGCATCGACGAGTCGATGGAGGCGTTGATCCACCACTTCAAGATCTTCACCGAGGGGTTCAAGGTCCCCGAGGGCGAGGTCTACGTGGCGGTCGAGTCCCCGCGCGGCGAGCTGGGGTGCTACATGGTTTCGGACGGCACCTCACGGCCGTGCCGGATGCACATCCGAGGACCGAGCTTCGTGAACCTCCAGGCGCTACCGCACATGATGGCCGACGGCCTCCTCGCCGACGGCGTCGCCATCATCAGCTCGGTCGACCCGATCATGGGCGAGGTCGACCGCTGATGGCGCGCCTGACCGACGCCAACCTCGCCATCGCCCACGACATCGTCGGGCGCTACCCGCGGGCCCGCTCCGCGCTGATCCCGCTCTGCCACCTGGCCCAGGAGCAGGACGGCTGGCTCTCGCCCGAGGCGATGGAGCACATCGCCGAGCTGGTCGGCTGCACGCCGGCCGAGGTCCTCGGCACCGCGAGCTTCTACGAGATGTTCAAGCTCGAGCCTGTCGGGCAGTACCTTGTGAACATTTGCACGAACATCTCGTGCCAGCTCCTCGGCGCCCGTGAGCTGCTCCACCACGCCGAGGAGAGCCTGGGCATCCGCCCGGGCAACACCACCTCCGACGGCCTGTTCACGCTCGAGGACGTCGAGTGCATCGCCGCCTGCACGGAGGCCCCGTGCATGCAGGTCAACTACCGCTACTTCATGCGGCTGAGCCACGAGGACTTCGACGCGGTGATCGCCGACCTGCGGGCCGGGCGCAACCCGACCCGGGGCGGTGCCGTCGGCGACGCCGAGGTCCCGTCCCACGGCACGCTCGCGGTCACCCGCCAGTCGGTCGCGGCCCACAAGAGCGCCGGCAACGCGGACCCCGACGTCAGCGTCCCACCCGGCTGGTTCCCCACCGACGACAGCGACGACGAGGATGGGTCGTGACCACCGCTGCGCCAGCCGACGACGGCTACGTCCCCCGGGCACCCGGCTACGTCCTCAACGAGGGGCCCAAGCTGGTCACCAGTCGGTTCGCCGACGACGAGGGCCACCTGCTCCGCCGCTACCTCGAGACCGGCGGCTACGAGGGCCTGCGGGCCGCGCTCGCACTGCCCCCCGACCAGGTCCACGCCGAGGTCCGCGAGGCGACCCTCCTCGGGCGCGGCGGCGCCGGCTTCCCGGCCGGCATCAAGTGGGGCTTCTGCCCGCCCGGCGTCTGGCCCCGCTACGTCGTCGTCAACGGCGACGAGTCCGAGCCCGGCACCTACAAGGACCGCCTCCTCATGGAGTGCGATCCCCACCAGCTCATCGAGGGCTGCCTGATCGCGTGCTACGCCATCGGCGCCGCCCAGTGCTTCCTCTACGTGCGGGGCGAGATGGCCCACGCCCAGGAGCGCATCGCCGCCGCGCTCAACGAGGCGTACGAGGCCGGCTACGTCGGCAAGAACATCCTCGGCTCCGACCTGTCGGTCGACATCACCCTCCACTGGGGTGCCGGCGCCTACATCGTCGGCGAGGAGACCGCCCTCATCGAGAGCCTCGAGGGCAAGCGCGGCATGCCCCGCCTCAAGCCCCCGTTCTTCCCGGCGGCGATCGGCCTCTACGGCCAGCCGACCGTGGTGAACAACATCGAGACCCTCTCGAACCTGCCGTGGATCATCAACAACGGCGCGGTCGAGTACAAGAAGCACGGCAGCGAGTCCTCGCCCGGCACCCGCCTGTTCGCGGTGTCCGGCCACGTGAAGCGCCCGGGTGTCTACGAGGTCGAGCACGGCGTCACCACGTTCCGCGAGCTCATCTACGGCGACAACTTCTGCCGGGGCATCCGCGACGGCCACGAGCTCAAGATGTTCATCCCCGGTGGCGGTTCCGCGCCGTGGTTCTACGAGGAGCAGCTCGACCTGCCGCTCGAGGCCCGCCCGGTCGGCGGCGCCGGCTCGATGCTCGGCTCGGGCGCCATCGTGATCATGGACGACTCGACCGACGCCGTGGAGGCGTGCTGGCGGGTCGTGCGGTTCTTCGCCCGGGAGTCGTGCGGCAAGTGCACCCCGTGTCGCGAGGGCGGCGGCTGGATGGAGAAGATCCTGGCCCGCATCCTCGACGGCCACGGTCGGCCGTCCGACATCGACCTCCTCCTCGACGTCGGCGACAACATCAGCCCCGGTCCCTACCCGGTGGCCGCGTTCGGTGAGAAGGGCCTCGAAGCCGTGCCCTATCCTCCGCGCCAGACGACGATCTGCCCGCTCGGGCCGTCCGCCGTCGCGCCGGTGACCTCCGCCATCCACCGGTTCCGCGCCGAGTTCGAGGCCCACATCGCCCGCAACCCGGCCAACGGCAACGGTGCCGACCACGCCGAAGCCGACGCCACCCCCGCGCCCGCCGTCTCCGCGAGCAGCCATGACTGACACCACTGCAACCGACGCCGTCGCGGTCACCATCAACGGGACCGAGATCGCGGCGAACAAGGGCGAGCTCCTCATCGACGCCGCCGAGCGCCACGGCGTCTACATCCCGCGCTTCTGCTACCACAACCGGATGCGGCCGGTCGGCATGTGCCGCATGTGCATCGTCGAGGTCGACACCGGCCGCGGCCCCGCCCTGCAGCCCTCGTGCATGCTGCCGGTGAGCGACGGGATGAAGGTCGAGACCGAGTCGCCGGTCACCAAGAAGGCCCAGGACGGCGTCCTCGAGTTCCTCCTGATCAACCACCCCCTCGACTGCCCGGTCTGCGACAAGGGCGGCGAGTGCCCGCTCCAGGACCAGACGCTGGCGTTCGGCCCGGGCGAGACCCGCTTCGTCGAGGAGAAGCGGCACTTCGAGAAGCCGATCCCGATCAGCGACCTGGTCGATCTCGACCGCGAGCGCTGCATCCTCTGCGACCGCTGCACGCGGTTCGCGAAGGAGGTGGCCGGCGACCCGCTGATCCACTTCATCGACCGGGGCGGCCACACCCAGGTCAACACGTTCCCCGACGACCCGTTCTCGTCGTACTTCAGCGGCAACACCGTGCAGATCTGCCCGGTCGGTGCGCTGACCTCGTCGCTCTACCGGTTCCGGGCCCGCCCGTGGGACCTGGAGGAGATCGAGTCGGTGGCGACGACCGACACGGTGGGAAGCCGCATCGTCGTCCAGTCGTCGCGCAACGAGGTGCTGCGTTATCTCGGCGTCGACAGTGAGGCGATCAACTGGAGCTGGCTGTCCGACCGCGAGCGGTTCAACTTCCAGTCGGTCAACAGCGAGGACCGCCTGAGCGAGCCGCTGCTGCGCGACGGCGACGAGCTCGCCCCGGCGCGGTGGAGCGAGGCCCTCGCCAAGGCGGCCGAGGCCATCGACGACGCCGTCACCTCCGGCGGCCCGTCCCGGGTCGCGGTGCTCGGCGGCGCCCGCCTCACCAACGAGGACCAGTACGCCTGGGCCCGTCTCGCCAAGGGCGTGATCGGCACCGACAACGTCGACGCCCAGCTGGCCGACGGGCTCCCGCCGGAGCTGGTGCTCGGCGTGCCCCGCGCGACCATCGCCGACGCCTGCCGCCCCGGCGGCACGGTCATCTACCTCGGGCCCGACCCGAAGGAGCGCCTGGGCGCGCTGTTCCTGCGGCTGCGTCACGCGGTCGTCGAGGACGGCGTCACCCTGATCGAGCTGGGCAGCCACGTCAGCGGGTTGACCCGCTACGCCCACCACTCGCTCCTCGCCCCGGCGGGGCACCTGGGGCGCGTGACCCGGGCGATGCTGTCCGACAGCCCGGCCGAGACCTCGGGCATCGGCGCCGAGGCCCTCACGGCCGCCCGCGACGCCCTCCGGGCCGCGAACGGGCCGGTCACCCTCCTGATCGGGCGGCCCGCGATCACCGAGGACCCGTCCGTGGTCGCCGACGCGACCGCCCAGCTCCTCGGCGCACTCGACGACGCCTCGGTGCTGCCGCTGCTGAGCCGGGGCAACGTCTTCGGGGCGCTCGACATGGGCCTGTCGCCGGGGCTGCTGCCCGGGCGGACGAGCCTGGCCGACGGCGGTGCCGCCTGGTCGCAGACGTGGGGCAAGGTCCCCGAGGCGACCGGCCTCGACGCCGCCGGCATCCTCACGGCAGCCGCCGACGGTGACATCGACGTGCTCGTCCTCCTCGGCGCCGACCCGATCGCCGACGCTCCCGACCGGGGCCTCGTCGAGCGGGCCATCGAGCGCACCGGCACGGTCATCGCCCTCGACCAGTTCCTCACCGATTCGTCGGGCCTGGCCGACATCGTGTTCCCGGTCGCCGGGTTCACCGAGGTCAACGGCACGTTCACGAACCTCGAGGGGCGGGTGCTCACCCAGCGTCAGAAGGTCACGCCGCCGGGCAGCGCCCGATCGGACTGGATGATCGCGGCCGAGCTGTCCCACCGCCTCGGCGGGTCCCTCGGGCCGGAGTCGGTGGACGCGCTGTGGGCCGAGGTCGTCGCCGGCTCCGAGCTCCACGCCGCGGTCTCCCGCAGCGCGCTCGAGGCCCGCGAGAACGCCGACGGCATCGTCGTCGGCGGCACCGGCTCGCTGGTGTTCGAACCGGCCGCCGAGGCGCCACGGGTGCCGCCGACCGACTCCTACAGCCAACGGCTGACGCTCGCAGCGCGCATGTACGACAACGGTGTGCTGACCCGCAAGTCGCCGGGCCTCGCCCAGCTCGCCGGACCGGGCGAGCTGCGGGTGCAGCCGTCGGTGCTGGCCGGGCTCGGCCTGTCCGACGGCGATACCGTCCGGGCCTCGACGGCCAAGGGCTCGATCGAGCTACCGATCGTGGCCGACGAGACGGTCCTCGCCGGCACCGCCGTGCTCGGCGCCAACCTCGGCGGCGTCGAGTCGAACCGGCTGCTCGACATCGCCAACCCGATCACCGACATCCGGCTGGAGACCACGTGAGCGACGCGACGCACGGGGAGGCCCGCTGATGGACCCGTTGTTCGCCGACGGCCTCGACGGCGTCGACGTCCTCATCATCCTGGGCAAGGTCGTCGTGACCTTCCTCATCGTCCTGCTGACGGTGATCCTCACCGTCTGGTTCGAGCGGAAGGTCATCAGCGACCTGCAGAGCCGCGTCGGACCGAACCGTGCGGGGCCGTGGGGCCTGCTCCAGACGCTGGCCGACGGCATGAAGCTGGCGTTCAAGGAGGACATGATCCCCGACGCCGCCGATCGTCGGGTGTTCATCCTCGCCCCGTACCTCTCGGTGGTCCCGGCCATCGCCGCGTTCGCCATCGTGCCGATCGGCGGCAACTGGGCGGACGGCGGCGACGGCACCGTCGAGATCTTCGGCCGCGAGACGTTCCTCCAGTTGGCCGACCCGCCCATCGGCGCCCTGTTCTTCCTGGCCATGTCCGGCATCGGCGTCTACGGCGTGATGCTGGCCGGCTGGTCGTCGGGCTCGAAGTACCCGCTGCTCGGCTCGATCCGGGCGTCGGCCCAGATCGTGTCCTACGAGGCGGCCCTCGGCCTCGCCCTCGCCTCGGTCGTGCTCGTGTCGGGCACGCTCAGCACCAACGAGATGGTGACCTTCCAGGCCGGTGACGGCTTCGGCAGCTTCATCCCGAACTGGAACCTCGTCGCCGTCGGCTTCATCCCGGCCGTGCTGTTCGTGGTCGCCGGCACCGCGGAGCTGAACCGGCCCCCGTTCGACCTCACCGAGGCCGAGCAGGAGCTCGTCGGTGGCTACCTGACCGAGTACACCTCGATGCGCTTCGCCATGTACTACCTGTCGGAGTACATGGCCATGGTGACCATGTCGGCCCTGATCGTCACCTTCTTCCTCGGCGGTCCCGCCGGCCCGGCACCGGTCGGCCCGGTGTGGCTGTGGTCGATCGGCTGGTTCGCGCTGAAGCTGGTCGCCCTCCTCTACTTCTTCGTGTGGGCCCGGGCCTCGCTGCCCCGCCTCCGCTACGACCAGCTGATGGACTTCGGCTGGAAGGTCATGATCCCGGCCGCGCTCGGCTGGTTCCTGATCCTCGCCACGATCCGGGTGAGCCAGGACCGCTACGAGGGCGCCGGTTGGGCGGTGGCGGTCGGTGTCGCCATGGCCATCGCGCTGGTCGGCTACGGCCTGCTCCGACTCTCCCTGAACGCCGCCCACCGCGCCCGGGCGAAGGGCGAGGAGTGGCGACCTGCCCAGATCCACGCAACCCCGTCCGACGGAGCCGGTTCCTGATGGGCATCTTCGAAGGCCTCGGTGGCTTCAACCTCACCATCCGCAAGGTGTTCGGTGAGCGCCTGACCCAGCCCTATCCCCGCGAGAAGCGCCACAAGCACGTCCGCCTCCACGGTCGCCACGTCCTCAACCGCTACGAGGACGGCATGGAGAAGTGCATCGGCTGCGAGCTGTGCGCCGGCGTCTGCCCGGCGCGGTGCATCTACGTGCGGGGCAAGGACAACCCGGCCGACGACCCGGTCAGCCCGGGCGAGCGGTACGGCTACGTCTACGAGATCAACTACCTGCGCTGCATCCACTGCGACCTGTGCGTGGAGGCCTGCCCGACCGAGGCGATCACCGAGTCGAAGCTGTTCGAGTTCAGCTTCATCGACCGCGCCGACGCCATCTACACGAAGGCCGAGCTGGTCGTCGACGACCACGGCCGGCCCCAGCACCTCCCGTGGGAGGACTGGCGCCCGGGCGAGGACGAGCACACCTCCGCGTGGATGCGGGCGACGGCGCCCAACGGCGACGCCGACTACGTCAACAAGGTCGCGTGGGCCGGCGAGCTCGGCTACGGCGTTCGTGCCGCCGAGGCGCCCCAGCTCACCGGCGACGACCTGCTCGGTGTCGAGGTGACCCAGCTCGACACGTCCGGGGCCGACGTCGCCGTGCCCAGCCATGCCGGTGACCACGCCGACCACGACGACCACGCTCACGGCCACGCGGCCGCGAGCGGTCACTGAGGACACGCCATGGAGACCGCCGTCTTCCTCGTCGCCGGAGCGATCGTGCTGATCAGCGCGCTCGGGGTCGTCCTGTCGGCCAACCCGGTCCACGCCGCGCTCAGCCTGGTCGCGACTCTGTTCGGCATCGCCGTCCTGTTCATCGCCCAGGAGGCCCACTTCCTGGCCGCGGTGCAGGTCATCGTCTACGCCGGCGCCATCGTGGTGCTCTTCCTGTTCGTGATCATGTTGCTCGGACGGGACCGCATCGAGGACCTGACGGTCGAGCCCCTGGTCGCGCAGCGACCGGCGGCGATCGTGCTCGGTGTCGCCACCCTCGGGCTCACCCTCGTCGCCCTGCTCAGCGCGGGCAGCACGGTGACCGGCGCCGAGAGCGTGCTCGGCAGCCCCACCAGCGACGACGATCCCAACATCACCCTCCTGGCGCGCGTGTTGTTCACCGACTACGTCTACGCCTTCGAGATCACCGCGATCCTGCTGACCATCGCCGTCGTCGGGGCCGTCGTCCTGGCGCGGCGCCTCGAGACGGGCGACGATCTGCCCGCCGATGAGCCGGGCGAGGCCCGGCGCTGACGACCACCTACTACCTGCGGAGCCCAACAGACCATGGAGGTCACCGACGGCTGGTACCTGGTACTGGCCGCGATCCTGTTCACGATCGGCGCCGTCGGCTTGATGGTGCGCCGCAACCCGTTGGTGATGTTCATGTGCGTCGAGCTCATGCTCAACGCCGTCAACCTGACCTTCGTCTCGTTCGGCAGCGCACTCGACGATGTGGGCGGTCAGACGGTCGTGTTCTTCGTCCTCGTCGTGGCGGCTGCGGAGGTGGTCGTCGGCCTGGCGATCATCGTCGCGGTGCTACGTCGCCGTCCGCAGGCCACGGCCGACGACGTGTCCCTGCTCCGGGGGTGAGCTGAGTGTTGGATCTGGTCTGGCTCATCCCGGCGCTGCCGCTCGCCGGTTTCGTCCTCCTGGTCGTGGTCGGTCGCCGTCTCGGTGAGCCGCTCGCCGGCTGGGTGGCGACGCTCGCGACCGCGGGCAGCTTCGCCGCCACCGTCGCCGTCTGGGCAGGCCTGCGGGCCGAGGACGAGCGCTACTTCACGCAGACGCTGTTCGAGTGGGTGCCCGCCGGCGACTTCAGCGTCGACGTCGGCTTCTTCGTCGACCCGCTGTCGGTGACGATGGCCCTCTTCGTGACGGGCATCGCCACGCTCATCCACATGTACGCCATCGGCTACATGCACGGCGACGAGCACTTCTCGAAGTTCTTCATCTACCTGAACCTCTTCGTGTTCTCGATGCTCATGCTCGTCCTCGGCGACAGCATGCTGCTGACCTTCCTCGGCTGGGAGGGCGTGGGGGCCTGCTCCTACTTCCTCATCTCGTTCTGGTTCACCGACGAGGCGAACGCCAGCGCCGGCAAGAAGGCGTTCGTGACCAACCGGATCGGGGACTGGGGCTTCATGACCGCCATGTTCCTGACCTTCTTCGCGGTCGGGTCGATCAACTACGTCGACGTCCTGACCGCGTCGGCGAGCGGTGAGATCGCCGCGGTCACGGCGACGGGCATCGCCCTGCTGCTGTTCGTCGGCGCCATCGGCAAGAGCGCCCAGCTGCCGCTGTACGTCTGGCTGCCCGACGCCATGGCCGGCCCGACGCCGGTCTCGGCCCTCATCCACGCGGCGACGATGGTCACCGCCGGCGTCTACCTCATGGTCAGGACGAACCCGATCCTGGCCTTGGCCTACGACTGGGCACCCGACGTCGTCGCCTGGACCGGCGCCATCACCGCCCTGTTCGCCGCGACCGCCGCGGTCGCGCAGCAGGACATCAAGAAGGTCCTGGCCTACTCCACGGTGAGCCAGCTGGGGTACCTGTTCCTCGCCGTCGGTGTCGGCGGGTACGTGGCCGCGATCTTCCACATGATCACCCACGCCTTCTTCAAGGCCCTGCTCTTCCTCGGCTCCGGCTCGGTCATCCACGGGATGCACCACGAGCAGGACATGCGCCGCTACGGCGGCCTGTACCGCTTCATGCCGATCACCGCCGGCCTGTTCATCGTCGGCTGGCTGGCGATCGCCGGCGTGCCGCCGTTCGCCGGGTTCTGGTCGAAGGACGAGATCCTGGCCTACGCGTTCGACGTGAACCCGGCGCTGTGGGCCGTCGGCCTGGTCACGGCCCTGCTCACCGCCTTCTACATGAGCCGCCAGGTGTTCATGACCTTCTTCGGCCGGTACCGCTACGCGGACGCCACACCCGAGGAGATCGGTGCGGCGTGGGACGCCAAGGTCGCCGCCGCGGTCGCCGCCGCGGAGGAGGCCACCGAGCAGGCCGAGGCGGCCCGCGCGGCCGTCGGTGACGCCACCGAGGCGGTCACCACGGCCTCGACCAAGCTCGAGGAGGCCCGGGCCGCACGCGAGGAGGCGGCGACGGCCGCCGCTGCCGTCGACGAGAGCGCACTGGCCGCCGCCCGCGCCGCGGTCGAG
>JAXHUH010000098.1:0-13244 GCA_034211175.1 Actinomycetota bacterium | reverse complement strand
CGGTGTCGTCCCCGTCGGTGTCGTCCCCGTCGGAGTCGTCCCCGTCGCCGGGCGCCGGGGTCGCGACCTCGATCGGCAGCGGGGCGGCGAGTGCGGCCCCGACGGCATCGGCGAGCGCCTGCGCCTCCTCGTCGGCCACCGACGGGAGCGTCTCGACCGGCTCGACGGTGATGTGGATGCCGTCGGCGTCGACGTCGTCGACGCGGCCGAGCGCACGGGCGACGTCGCTCGGGTCGATCGACCGGCCCGGCGCGCCCGACACCACCTCGAGCGCGCCGTCCCGGTGGGTCAGCGTCGGCTCGGTCGGCGGTACGTCGGCCAGTTCGTCGAGCTCGTCGAGGGCCGATGCGACCAGGCCGGGGTCGGTGCTCAGCACGAGTGGTGCCTCGTCGCCGTCGAAGAACGACCACAGCCACACGAACGGACGCACCAGGAAGGCCCGGTCGCGGCCGACGTCCATGGCCGCCGACGACGTCGCCTCCTCGTCGACCGACACGCCGAGCGCGCCGGCCGTCGTGCGGGCCGAGGTGTCCTCGCTCGTGATCGTCACGCCGACCGAGGCGATGTCCGCGCCGATCTCGTTCAGGACCACCCCGAGGTCGGCGCGCCCCAGGCCGCCGATGTCGCGCTCCGCCAAGGAGACGTTGCGGAGCACCTCGCCCCCCGACGCCGACGTGTCGATCGCCCACGCCGCGACGATCAGCGCCACGATGATGAGGGGGACACCGCCAGCGACCAACGCCGTCGTGCGCAGTCGATTCACCGATGCCAGGATCGCGCGTCCACAACCCTTGCGGTAATCACCTCGGGGCGGATCACCCCCGCCGATCGCCCGCCCCGTCACCTCCGGTCGGGTCGCGTCGACCTCGCGAGCCGCCCCCCGGTCGGCGTCGACGGCGGGACGGGCGCGTGCGGCGGCGACCGGCTCGTGTCGGGCGTCGCCGGCCCGGACCGACACCCGTTGCCCTGACCAGCCTGAATGGAGCGATCTGAAACATTTGGGCTAGACCTGCCGAGGTCTCCCGCGGGAGACCGGTGTCACGCGAGGTGATGCCGAGAGCCAACGACGACGCGACTGCCAGTGCCAGAAGGAGCTCCGATGTCGGGCATGTGTGAGGGACGGATCTGCGTGGTGACCGGTGCGGGACGCGGCATCGGCCGCGAGCACGCGCTGATGCTCGCCTCCGAGGGCGCCAAGGTGGTGGTCAACGACCTCGGCGGCGCCATGGACGGCTCCGGCGGGGACGCCTCGCCGGCGCAGCAGGTCGTCGACGAGATCAAGGGCATGGGCGGCGAGGCCGTCGCCAACCACGACGACATCAGCGACTGGGAGGGCGCCCAGAAGCTGATCAACACCGCGGTCGAGACCTTCGGCGGGCTCGACGCCGTGATCAACAACGCCGGCATCCTCCGGGACCGGATGCTGACCAACATGACCGAGGAGGAGTGGGACGCGGTCATCAAGGTCCACCTCAAGGGCACGTTCGCCCCGAGCCGCTGGGCCGCCGCCTACTGGCGTGAGCGCTCCAAGGCCGGCGAGACCAACAACGGCCGCATCATCAACACCGCCTCGGTGTCGGGCATCTACGGCAACGTCGGCCAGACCAACTACGGCGCGGCCAAGGCCGGCATCGCGTCGTTCACGATCATCGCCGCCCGCGAGCTGAAGCGCTACGGCGTGACCGTCAACGCCATCGCTCCGACCGCGCTGACCCGCATGACCGAGGGCCTCGGCCTCGGCCAGGCCAGCGACGAGCAGAAGGAGATGATGAACCCTCGCTGGATCGCCCCGGTGGCGACCTGGCTGGCCAGCACCCAGTCGTCCGACGTGACCGGCCGGGTCATCGAGGCGTCGGGCCAGGGCCTGGCCATCGCCGAGAGCTGGCACCGTGGCCCCGAGGCCGGGCCGATCGACGACCCGAAGCAGCTCGACGACGCCATCCGCCCGCTGCTCGCGAAGGCGCGGCCGAACGCCACGATGAACGGCCAGGACGTCAAGGAGATGCCCTGAACCCACGCCGGGCCGGTCGCTGAGGCGCCGGACCGACCGCGGACGGGGTGGTGTCGCCGCGAGAGCTGCGGTGGCGCCACCCCGTGGCGCGTCCGGGCCTTCAGGCCCGTGAGCCCGGACGTCGCCCGTTCAGAACAGGCGCAGCTCCGCCGACTCGACGCCGCGCAGCTCGTCGTAGTCGACCTCCACGCAGGCGATGCCCCGGTCACCGGCCAGGACCTTGGCCTGGGGCTTGATGAGCTGGGCCACGAACACGCCCCGCACCGGCCGCAGCGTCGGGTCCCGGTCGAGGCGCTCCAGGTAGCGGGCGAGCTGCTCGACCCCGTCGATCTCGCCGCGCCGCTTCACCTCGATGGCCACCGCGTTGCCCTCGGGGTCGCGGCACAGCAGGTCGACCGGCCCGATGTCGGTGGGGTACTCGCGCCGCACGAGGCGCAGGCCGTCGTCGATCGCCGACGGGTCGGCGGCGAGGAGCTGCTGGAGGTGGGCCTCCACACCGTCCTTCTGGAGGCCGGGGTCGACGCCCATCTCGTGGGAGATGTCGCTCAGCACCTCCTCGATGGTGATCGTGAGCGTCTCGCCCTTGCCGTTCGTGACCACCCAGCGATCGGCTTCCTCGTTCAGCCGGTTCGGCGCGTTCATCCAGTTCAGCGGCTTGTACGCGCCGCCGTCGGCGTGGATGGCGACGCAGCCGTCCGCCTTCACCATCAGCAGCCGCGTGGCGAGCGGGAGGTGGGCGGTAAGGCGGCCGACGTAGTCGACCGAGCAGCGAGCGATCACCAGGCGCACGGCGCGGAGCGTAGACGGCCCGCGGTCACCGCCGGCTCACCCTGCCGGCGGCGGTCCACCGCGGTGGCGGTGCGCGTCAGGCCCTCTCGTCGGCGGGGCCGTCGGCGGGTCCGTCGACCGGCCCGTCGTCCTGGCGGAGACGTGACCGGATGAGGTTCCGACGTTCCTGGAGCTCCCGGTAGGTGAGCGTCGACGTCGTCGGCTCGACGCCGAAGCCGGCCTTGAGGCCCGACAGGTCGAGCTCGTACTCGGTCGGCTCCATGCCGATCTCCTGGGCGATGCGGGGCCCGTGGGTCGTGGCGAAGTGGGTCGAGATGTGGGTGATCTCGCCGAACAGGTCGAGGTCGGGGGCGAGCGTGGCGATCGCCGCCTCCAGGAAGAGCATGTTCTTCACGAACAGCATGAGGATCTTCGGCATGCGGGCCCCGTAGGCCAGCATGGCCTTCACGATCCGCTGGAGCTCGGTGACCAGCTCGTCGGGCGTCATCGACGTCGGGTCGATCGGCGGCTGGTCGAGGCCGAGGTCGCGGATCACCGCGTCGAGGTCGGTGTCGGGCGGGAGGGCGCCGAGGTCGCGCAGCGCCGCGATCTGGCCGCGCACGTCGTTCATCGTGGCGGTCACGAGCAGGCGCAGGAAGGCGTGGCGCTCGGTCGGGCTCATGCGGGCGGTGATGCCGTAGTCGAGGAGCGCGGTGCGCCCGTCCTCCATGACGAACAGGTTCCCGCCGTGGAGGTCGCCGTGGAAGATGCCGTGGAGCATGCATCCCTCCATGAACCCGATCATCCCGGTGCGGATGATCGCCTCGGTGTCGATCCCGGCGTCGGTGATGCCGGCGACGTCGTCGAACGCGAAGCCCGAGAGGCGCTCCATCACGATGATCCGGCGGGTCACGTAGCGGGCGTGGGGGCGGGGCACGACGTAGCCGGTCTGGCCGAGCTCGCGGAACGAGCGGGCGAGGTCCAACATGTTGCCCGCCTCGAGGCGGAAGTCGAGCTCCTCGGTGATCGTCTCCGCGAACAGCTCGACCAGCGCCGGCGGGTTGGCCAGCGCGGCCACCGGGATGCGTCCGATCAGGAACGGCGCCAGCCACGCCATCGCCTTGAGGTCCTGGTGGACGAGCTCGTAGACCGTCGGGCGCTGGACCTTCACGACGACCTCGACGCCGCCGTCGCGCAGCACCGCCCGGTGGACCTGGGCGATCGACGCCGCGGCGAGCGGGGTCGGGTCGAACTCGCTGAACACGTCCTCGAGCGGCTGGGCCAGCTCCTCCTCGACGACCTTGCGGACGACGTCGAACGGCTCCGCCGGGACCTGGTCGCGCAGCTTCGTGAACTCGTCGACGAGCTCGTCGGGGAACAGCCCCCGGCCCGACGAGATGATCTGGCCGAGCTTGATGTACGTCGGCCCGAGGTGCTCGGCCGCCTCGCGGACCCGCCGGGAGATGCCCTGGCGCGAGCGGCTGCCGCCGTGGCGGCGGTCGAAGGCCATCCACGTGCCGACGGCGGTGCCGAGGCGCCACACGACCCGTACCACCCGGGGTGCGTGGGGGATGCGACGGGGACGCGTCAGCTCGGGGACCTCGGCGCGGGTGCGCGCCCGGAGCTCGTCGAGCCCGCCCCGCCATGCGAGGCGCTCGGGCTCGACGATCCACGGGGGGTCGTCGCTGAACGCGAAGTGCTCGAGGTCCGCGGGCCGCCCGGTGGCCGTGGCCCCGTCGGGGGTGTCGCGTGCGGTGGCGTCTGCTGCGTCCACGCCACCACTGAATCAGCCCGGCAACCCCTGTGGGTACTCAGCACCCCCGATCGCGCGCCGCCGGACATCGTGTGGCGGTCAGATGTCCGTCATATGACGATTGTTTGGCTGAGTTATCGTCGTCCAACGCGGTGAGCTTCCCCACGGTTAGGGTGCCGACTCGGCGGAATCTCATGGAGGACCTCTCTCAATGTCCCTCGCGCATCGCGCCCTCGCGGCCATCCTGGCCGTCGCCGGGCTCGTCGCTCTGGCGATACCGAGCGCAGCCACGGCGCAGGCACAGTCAGCAGCACCGGAACCGATCTTCTTCAACAACGACGACATCCGGATCGAGCCGCTGCCCGGCACCCTCGCCGACTGGCGACTCGACTCGTGCGGCCTCGCGGTCCAGATCGTGAGCGAATCCGGCTCGGAGATCGAGGTCGACCTGAAGTGGACGCCCGACCTCGGTGCCCCCGGCACCCAGGAGATCATCACGACGGTCACCGTGGCTCCCGGCGGCACCGCGGACATCCGCATCGACGACCAGGTCTCGCTGGCCACGTTCACGCACGGCAACACGGCCGGGTTCAGCCTGACGGCGCGTGAGGGCGAGAACTCCTTCGGCGCCGGGCTCCCGGCGTTTCTCGACAGCAACGTCGCCCGCTCGGGCAACTGCGTCCGGTCGTCGTCGCTCTCGTCGGGCAGCCTGCTCGTCGACTTCGGCCCCAACACGCTGGCCGACGGCCGCACCGAGTCCTGCGGCTTCGAGGTCGTGCTGACCAACACGGCGAACATCGCGGCCGACGCCGAGCTGTGGGTCGCCGCCGGCGTCCGCGACATCGAGGCCGACCAGGCCATCCAGCTGCCGGGCGCGGCGGCGATCGTCCCCGCGGCCCCGGACCCGGACAACGAGGTCTTCAGCACGGTGACGCTCCAGGTCGACGACCGCGAGCTGCTGTCGCAGTTCACTGCCGAGGAGACGGCCAACCTGCGGATCTTCGCCCGCTACACCTCGGCCGACTTCGACGAGGAGGCGGGCACCGGCGAGATCTTCTGGCAGGGCGCGATCCCGTGGCCGTCGATCGTCGACCCGACGCTGCGGGAGAGCTGCGACGTGCAGGTCCAGCAGACGACGACCAGCACGACGGTGGCCCCGACGACCACCACGGTCGCACCCACCACCACGACCGCGGCCCCGACGACCACGACCACCGCACCCCAGCAGGTCGTCGTGCTCCAGTCGACGCTGCCGGTCACCGGCTCGACGCCGCTGCCCAAGGTCGCCGGCGCGCTGATGCTGCTCGCCTCCGGCCTCGTGTGCCTGGCCGGTCGGCGCAACCTGCTCGCCGGCGTGCGCGCCTGACGACGCAACCCTCGGCCGGCCCCTCGGTGTGGCCGGCATGAACACCCTCGGGGCCGGGCTCAACGCCCGGCCCCGGGCGCGTCCCGGCGCGGGCACGGCGCGGCTCCACGAGGCCGCGGATGGCGCGATGCCCGGGATCTCGCCGGTCCCGGCCGGTTCGATACGCTCGGCCAACCACAGGGAGTGGGTGACATGGCCGCCGCCGAACTGCCGGATCGCTGGTTCCTCGACGACGAGATCGACCCGCGCCATCCCGTCTACACCCGCGCCAGCATCGACGAGCTCCTGCCCCGACCATTGAGCCCGCTGGGCCACACCCTGCTGTGGCAGCCGGGCCTGCGCCAGGGCTGGCGGGACGCCGCGCTGACGTTCATGGGGTTCGGGCCCGACGAGATCGACGCGGACCGTCCCGAGGTCATGATCGTCGCCGGCGGGTACCCCTACCTGTCGCTGTCGATCGTGCGGGAGTTCGCCCGCCGTGCCCCCGGGCTCACACCGGCACGGGTGGACGCCGCGTACTTCGGCGCGGCGGCCGCGTCGTTCCCGCCGATCGTCGACCCAGCGGTGCCCGACGAGGTGTCGGTCGTCGGGCACCGCCTCGGCTGGGTGCTCGACGCGACCGACCTGCCCGAGCTGCGGGTCGACCGCGAGGAGGCCGACGCCACCCGCTCGGGGCGGCCAGACCTCGCCACCTTCGACGACGCGGACGTCATCGCCCGGGCCCGTCGCCTCGTGCCGGCGTGCCGGCGCATGTTCGACCGCCACGTGATGATCACGGTGGCGTCGAGCATCGGCCTGGGCGCCCTGGTGGCGCTGGGCGAGCGGCTCGGGGACCCGTCGCTCGGGCGACGCCTGGTCGCCGGCTTCAGGTCGACCGATGCCGACAGCCCGTCGTGGGCGCTGTGGGACCTGTCGCGGGCCGTGCGGGCGTCGCCCGAGCTCACGGCCGAGCTCGATGCCGGCACCGCGGGCCTGCTCGCCCGGCTGCGGGCGTCGGAGTCGGGCGACGTCGCCGCCTTCCTCGACGGCCTCGCCGACATCGTGCGCCGCCACGGCTCCCGGGGCCCGAACGACTGGGAGCTCGCCACCGCGACCTGGGAGTCGGACCCGACGATCCTGCTCGCGGCGATCGACCGGCTCCGCCTCGTGGCCGACGACGCGTCACCGGCCCGGCGTCAGGAGCGGCTCGCCGCCGATCGGGCGGCCGTCCTCGCCGAGGTCGAGGCCGCGCTCGACGACGAGGGGCGCGCCGAGCTCCACCGTGCGCTGCGCTCGGCGGCGGTGTGCATCCCGGCACGGGTCCAGACCAACACGACGCTCGTGAAGCTGATCGGCGAGGTGCGTCACGCGGTGATGGAGCTCGGTCGGCGCCTCGTCGACCGCGGTCAGCTCGAGCACATCTCGGACATCACCCTCGTGACCGACGACGAGCTCGACGCCTGCGTCGCCGACCCGGCCGCGTTCGCCGCCATCATCGAGGAACGGCGCGGGCAGCTCGAGCGTCTCGCGAGCCTCGAACCGCCGCCGGTCATCGACGGCTCGGTCCCGCCGTTGCCGACGTGGCCGACCCACGCGTCGCTCGCCGGCACCGCCGCACCCGGGCTCGTGCTGACCGGCACGGGGACCGCGCCGGGCGTCGCCGAGGGCCGTGCCCGGGTCATCGCCGATCCCGCCCACCCCGAGGCCCTCGAGCTCGGCGACGTGCTCGTCACCGACACCGTCGGGCCGGCGTGGATGCCGCTCGTGGCCACCGCGGGTGCGGTGATCGTCGATCTCGGCAGCACCGACGGCCCGGCCGGGCTCGTCGCCCGGGGCCTCGGCGTGCCGTGTGTCGTCGGCGTGTCCGGCGCGACGACCTCACTCGACGACGGCGTGCGGGTCCGCGTCGACGGCACCGCCGGCACGGTCACCGTCCTCGACTGATCGCGGTCAGCCGCGGCCTCGGCGGATCGCCTCGTCGAGGACCGCCATCACCGGCTCGGTCAGCTCGGGGCGGCAGATGACGAAGTCCCCCAGGTACGCACTCGGGCCGTTGTAGACCAGCTCCGAGCCGTCCAGACGTGAGACGTGGCACCCTGCGGCCGCGGCCACCGCGGTCGGGGCGCAGTTGTCCCACTCGTACTGGCCCCCGGAGTGCGCGTAGACATCGGCCTCGCCGAGCACGACGGCCATCGCCTTGGCCCCGGCCGAACCCATCCCGAGCAGCTGGCCCCCCAGGCCCTCGGCGACGACCAGCGACGCCGCGGACGGGTGCCACCGGCTGGCCACGACCCGGACGGGACCGTCGGCGCGGGGCGGCAGCACCGGTGCCGGTTCGGTCGACAGCACCAGCTCCAGCGCGGGAAGCGACACGGCGGCGGCCGTCGATCGGCCCGACTCGGTCAGCGCGACGTGCACGGCCCAGTCGGCCCGGGGCGGCTGGCCGAACGTGGAGGTGCCGTCGAGCGGGTCGACGATCCACACGCGGTCGTGCTCGAGCCGGCTGCGGTCGTCGACCCCCTCCTCGGAGAGGACAGCGTCGTCGGGCCGGGCCTCGGCCAGCAGCTCGACGATGAGGTCGTGCGCGGCCAGGTCCCCGCCGTCCTCCAGCTCCCACCGGCTGACCCCGCGCCGGACCAGGTCGTTGCGCAGCTCGACCAGCAACCGGCCGGTCTCGGCGGCGATCCGGGTGGCGAGCTGGTGGTCGTCCTCGGTCCGAGGGGAGGCGTCGGCCTCGGGGCTCGTCAACGGAACCGCGGCGGTCGCTTCTCGACGAGCGCCGCGACCCCCTCCGCGAAGTCCGGTTCCCGCACCATCTCGTCGAGCAGCGTCTCGGACTCCCGCACCGACGAGGCCACGTCGCGGTGGAGGTCGACGTAGATCTGGCGCTTGGTCTCGCGCAGCGACCGGGGCGAGACCTGCGCGGTCAGCCGGCGTGCGTACTCGTAGGTGTGCCCGAGCAGCTCGTCGGGCTCGTGGACGGCGTTGACCAGCCCCATCGACGCGGCCTCCTCGGCCAGGATCGTCCGGCTCGACAGCAGCAGGTCGTTGGCGTGGGTGAGCCCGACGATGCGGGGCAGCAGCCACGAGAGGCCGAACTCGGCCGGCAGGTTGAGCTTGCCGTGCGCCGTGGTCAGCTTGGCCCCGGCGGCAGCGAAGCGCAGGTCGCAGTAGCAGGCGAGCACGAGCCCGACCCCGGCTGCCGGCCCGTTGATCGCCGCGATCACCGGCTTGGTCAGCCCGAAGTGGAAGGCGAACGACGTGTCGAACTCGTCACGGACGCCGTAGCCCGGCCGGGCCAGCTCCTCGAGCACGCCGTCGTCGTAGCCGCCCTTGGCGGAGTGGCCCTCGAGCGCCTTCGAGTCGGCACCGGCGCAGAACCCGCGACCCGCGCCGGTGACCACGACCGCGCCGATGCCCGGGTCCGCCTCGACCTCGGCGAGCGCCCACCGGTACTCGGTGTGCATCCGGCCGGTCCACGCGTTCAGCCGATCGGGGCGATCGAGCGTGATCGTCGCCACGGCCCCGTCCGCTTCGAGGCGGATCGCCCGCAGGTCCATCACCTGATGGTGACACGCGAGCGGTCCCCGGGGCAGGTCGAGGGTGGCTCCGGCGGCGGTCGGCGGCGGCGTTCGGCGACGATGCGGGCACCGGGTCGGCGGCCCGCCGGTGGTTGGTCGGTCGCGCTCAGCCGTTGGCTGCGGGCGGCGACCAGCGATGTGCGTCGGCGTCGTGCACGAGCACGAGGTGGGGACGACGCCGACGGCGGTGGACCACGAGGGCGCCGGCGGCGGCGATGCCGACGGTGCCGGCGACGAGACCGACGCGGGCGACGTCGGGACCTGCCGTGTTCGTCATGAGCTCTCCCCAGCGGTGGTGACGTTCATCGAGGAGATGGCGCGGCGGGGGGATGGATACACCGATTCCCGGCGCCGCGGGTCCCCCGGTCCACCGTAGTGACCACGCCGGTGATCAGGACCGGGTCACACCCAGCGCGGCGAGGGCGTCCAGCGCCGGTCGGTGCAGCTCGGGCCGGCAGACGAGTAGGTCGGGTATCGCCGGATCGGCCCGGTTGTAGGCCAGCTCCGAGCCGTCGAGCCTCGTCGCGGCCCCGCCGGCGGCGATGACGACGGCCGCGGGCGCGCAGTTGTCCCACTCGTACTGGCCGCCGTCGTGGGCGTAGACGTCGGCCTCACCGACGACCACGGCCATGGCCTTCACCCCGGCCGAGCCGAGGGTCGTGAGCTCCGCGTCGAGCTGCTCGGCGAGCGCCGGCGCCCAGTCCGGTGGCCGGGAGCCGCTCACGACGAGACGCCGCCGCGGGCCGGCCGGGGCGAGACGGGGCGGCTCCGCGGTCGACAGCACCGCGCCGCGGGCGGGCATGGCAACCGCCCCGCACACCGGGCGACCATCGATGGCCAGCGCGACGTGGACGGCCCAGTCGTCGCGACCGTCGATGCCGTACTCGCGGGTGCCGTCGAGCGGGTCGACGATCCACACACGTCGGGCGTCGAGGCGGCGCAGGTCGCGGTCGTCGCCCTCCTCCGACAGGACGGCGTCGTCGGGGCGGTGGGCGCCGAGGGCGCGTACGAGCGCCTCGTGGGCCGAGCGGTCACCCGCGTCGCGCAGCTCGTCCGTCGGGGTGCCGCGGCCAACCAGCTCGGCCCGGAGGGCGACGAGCTGCTCACCGACGGCGGACGCGAGGTCGCGGGCGAGCTGATGGTCCTCCGCAGTGGCGTGCACGACCCCATCCTGTCGCGCCGGGTGGGTGCCGGGGCGAGCCCACCGGCGGAGCGGATGATCGGGAGGTCGTGCGCGGACGACCGCGTCGCCGCGCCGCACGCCGGAGGTTGTGGAGCCGGCAGGACCGGCTCAGGCGGCTTCGCCGTAGGGCTGCTCGGCCTCTTGGTAGCACGGGGCGTGGTAGTGCTCGACCCGATCCCAGCGGCCGTCGCGGTACACGTTGCAGATGACCTGCTGATGGCGGTGCTTCGCCTGGAACTTGATCCGGTCACCGCAGTGTGTGCACTCGACGTAGCTGCCCGCTTCGACCGTGCGCACCACCGCGCGGCTGGTCCAGACCTTGGAAGTGCTCTCCGTGGTCGTCATGTCACAGTTATCGGCGTGTCGGACGGCCGAACGAAGGACGAATTCTGCCGGCCGCCGGATTTCGTACCGGACGGGGTGCGCCCGGCGGGGGCTCAGCGCACGAGCGGCTTGTACTTGATGCGGTGGGGACGCTCGGCATCGGCGCCCAGCTCTCGGCGCCGGTACGCCTCGTAGTCGCTGAAGTTGCCCTCGAACCAGCGGACGAACGAGTCGCCTTCGAACGCCAGCACGTGCGTGGCCACCCGGTCGAGGAACCAGCGGTCGTGGCTGATGATCACGGCGCAGCCCGGGAACGCCTCGAGGGCGTCCTCGAGCGCCCGCAGCGTGTCCACGTCGAGGTCGTTGGTCGGCTCGTCGAGCAGCAGCACGTTGCCGCCGGTCGCCAGCATCTTGGCCAGGTGGACGCGGTTGCGCTCGCCGCCGGAGAGCACCCCGACCTGCTTCTGCTGGTCCGAGCCCTTGAAGTTGAACGAGGCGACGTAGGCACGGCCGTTGACCTCGCGGTCGCCGAGCCGGATGAAGTCGCGGTCGCCGGTGATCTCCTCGTACACCGTGCGCTCGGCGTCGAGGATGTCCCGGGACTGGTCGACGTAGGCCAGCTCGACGGTCGGCCCGATCCGCAGCGACCCGTCGTCGGGCTCGACCGGGGTGCCCACCGTCTCGCCCGAGGCGGTCGTGATCATCCGGAACAGCGTGGTCTTGCCGGCGCCGTTCGCGCCGATCACGCCGACGATGCCGGCCGGCGGCAGCGTGAAGCTGAGGTCGTCGATCAGCAGCTGGTCGCCGTAGCCCTTGCGCAGCGAGTCGGCCTCGATGACCACGTCACCGAGGCGCTGGCCCGGCGGGATGTGGATCTGGAGCTTGTCCTGGCGCTGCTCGGACTCCTTGGCCTCGGCCAGGAGCTTGTCGTAGGCGGCGAGACGGGCCTTGCTCTTCGCCTGGCGGGCCTTCGGGGCCATCCGCACCCAGTCGAGCTCGCGCTCGAGCGTGCGCTGGCGGGCCGAGTCGGAGCGCTCCTCGCGGCGCAGGCGCTCCTGCTTCTGCTCGAGCCACGAGCTGTAGTTGCCCTCGAACGGGATGCCACGGCCGTGGTCGAGCTCGAGGATCCAGCCGGCCACGTTGTCGAGGAAGTAGCGGTCGTGGGTGACCGCGACGACGGTGCCCTGGTAGTCCTGCAGCGTCCGCTCGAGCCACGCGACCGACTCGGCGTCGAGGTGGTTGGTCGGCTCGTCGAGCAGCAGCAGATCCGGGCGCGACAGCAGCAGCCGGCACAGCGCCACCCGGCGGCGCTCACCGCCGGAGAGCGTCGAGACGTCGGCGTCGCCCGGCGGCAGGCGCAGCGCGTCCATCGCGATCTCGATCGTGCGCTCGAGCTCCCACGCCCCGGCGGCCTCGATCTTCGCCTCGAGGTCGGCCTGCTCCGCACCGAGCTTCTCGTAGTCGGCGTCCGGGTCCGCCCAGCCGGCGAGGACCTCCTCGTAGCGGGTCAGCAGGTCGCGCACCGCGGCGACGCCGTCCATGACGTTGCCGACGACGTCCTTGTCGGGATCGAGGTGCGGCTCCTGCTCCAGGTAGCCGACGGTGAAGCCGGGGGAGAGGCGGGCCTCACCCGTGTAGCCGTCGTCGACGCCGGCCATGATCCGCAGCAGCGACGACTTGCCGGACCCGTTCGCCCCGATCACGCCGATCTTGGCGCCGGGGTAGAAGGCGAGGGTGATGTCCTTGAGCACCTCCCGGTCCGGCGGGTGGAACCGGCTCACCTTGCGCATCGTGAAGATGAACTGGGCGCTCATGGGACGCGAGCCTACCGTCGGTGGCCGAAGGGCCCGGGACGCCGCAGCGGCCGCCGGTCGGGAGTGGGCTCAGGCGCTCGTCGAGGTCGCGACGTGCTCGGCGATCCTCGCCGCCTGCTCCCGGTCGACCGTGGCCAGGTTGCTCGTGATCACCACGCCGACGGCATCCGCATGGGTCCGCAGCTCGGTCGCGGTCACGTCGAGATGGCGGGCGAGCGCCCCGACCCGGACCGTCCCCTTGGCGCTGAGCTCCAGCCCCTCGAGGTGATCGGTGGCCGCGGCGGACCCGTTCGCGCTGACCGACTCGGTGGTGTCGGCCTCCGCTGCCTTCTTGGTGGTGCGGCGGCGCTTGGGCTTGGCCGGCTCGGCCTCGGCCGTCCCGCCACCGGTCTGCCCGTCCTCGGCGCTGGGGGAGGACTCCGCCTCCTCGACCCGGGAGTTGTCGCGCGGCGACGTCGAACGGCG
>JAXHUH010000097.1:0-33648 GCA_034211175.1 Actinomycetota bacterium | reverse complement strand
AGTACGACACACCCGACCGGATCCTCGGCTCACCGGCGTCGGACTTCGTCGCCGACTTCGTGGGGGCGGACCGCGGCCTCAAGCGGCTCAGCGTCACCCCGATCGAGCAGTCGGGGCTGATTCTGGGGGCTGGTGAAGTACCCGCCGACCGGCGTGCGGCTGGCGGTCTTGGTGGCCTCGTCGTACTCCCACGGGCCGATCCAGACCTCCTCGGAGCCGGTCTTGCAGTCCGGCGCCATGGACTTGATGTCCGGGGTGATCCCGGTCTCGAAGTCCTCCACGCCCTGGATCCACTCGTTCAGGCCGGCCCGGGTGATGACCTCGCCCTGCGCCTCGAGCGCGGCCACGAGCAGCTTCGATCCGGCGTAGTAGCCGAGCAGCGCCGGTGAGTCGAGGTGCTGGGGGTCGAGCATCTCGGGGTAGTGCTGCTCGAGGCTGGCGGTGAACTGCTCGTGGGCCTCGGTGAGCTCGCGCGGTGACCCGTCGGGCTGATCGCCGTTGGAGCCGGCCCAGACCCCCTCCACGAAGGGGCCGGCGAGCGAGGCGATGGTGGGCACGCTGGCCGGCCAGCCCCCCATGCCGTTCGCCGGCTTCCAACCCTGGTCGGAGGCGGCCTGCACGCACAGGAACCAGGCGGCGGACTGGAAGTCGACCCAGTCCACGTCGAGGTCGCGCCACTTGAGCACCAGCGGCTCGCACGTACCCGTCTCCAGGGTCAGGGCGTCGGTGCTCACCACTTCGGCGCCGTAGTTCTCCCACGACTCCTTCAGGGCGTCCAGGTAGGGGCTGATGTCGATCAGGCCGGTGTCGTAGGGGATCGCCACCTTCATGCCGGGCTCGATCACGCCGTTCTCGTCGAGCCCGGCGATGGTCTCCTGGGTCCACAGCAGGGCGTTGCCCACGATGGGGTACACGGTGGGGTACTTGGAGGAGAACGCTCCCGGTGTCACGCCGAAGGAGATGGTGGGCACCTCCTTCTGCGTCACGTAGTCCAACGCGGCGTCACCGAGGCCGGTGACCAGCGCGATGACCTGGTCCTCCTCGGTGAGCTTGCGCACGTTGGCCAGCATCTGGCTGGAGTCGCCGCCGTCGTCGTACGCGATGAGGCGCAGGTTCCGGCCCTGGATGCCGCCGGCCTCGTTCACCTCCTGGAACACCGAGTCGATGCCCGCCACCACCTCCTCGCCGAGGAAGCCGGTGACGCCGGACAGGGTGACGGAGGCGCCGACGAGGATCTCGGTGTCGGTGACACCGGGGTCGGACTCGGTTGCCGCCGGCTCCTCGACGGGCTCCTCGGTCGGCTCCTCCGCGGTCGAGTCGGTGGTCTGGGACCCCGCCGAGATGTCGTCGTCATCGCCGCGCGCGCCGCACGCAGCGGCGACGAGCGCAGCGGCGATGACGAGCATCAGGAGTCTTCGGTTCATGTTGGTTCCTCCTCGGAGCCGGATAGGTACACGCGCCACAGGTCGGGCGATTCGGCCAGCTCGGCTGCAGGGCCAGCCAGGGCAACGGCGCCGCGGTCGATCACGAGGGCGTGATCGACCAGGGCCAGGGCGACGCCCACGTACTGCTCGACGACGACCAGTGTGAGCCCGTCCTGCAGCAGGGCGCGGAACAGCTCGTAGATGGAGTCGACGATGACGGGGGCGAGGCCGAGCGACGGTTCGTCGGCCATCAGGATCCGCGGGCGGGCCATGAGGGCCCTGGCGATGGCGACGAGCTGCTGCTCGCCGCCGGACAGACTGCCGGCCTGCTGGTCGAGCCGCTCCCGCACCCGGGGGAGGTGTTGGGTGACCCGTTCGATCTCCTGCTCCAACGCGGCCGGGCGCAGCTTGTGCAGGTAGGCGCCGACGGCGAGGTTCTCGCGGACGGAGAGCTGGGGGAACAGCCGACGCCCCTCGGGCACGAGCACGATGCCGTGCCGGACGCGGTCGTCGGCCCGCCGGGCGGCCAGGTCGACGCCGTCGACGCGCACCGCTCCGCCCGATGGCATGGTGGCGCCCGCGATACCCCGCAGCGTCGAGGATTTGCCGGCGCCGTTCCGGCCGAGGACCGCCACCGCCGCGCCCTCCTCGACGGCGAGGTCCACCCCCCGGACCGCGGTGACGTCGCCGTAGCGAACCTGCAGGGACTCGACCTCGAGGATCATGCCTGGCTCCCGAGGTAGGCCTCGGCGACCCGCTGGTCGGCCAGCACCTCGCCGGTGGGCCCGGCGGTGAGGACGTGACCGAAGTCGAGCACCGCCGTGTGGGTGGCGATGGCACGCACGAAGGTCATGTCGTGCTCCACCACCAGCACCGTGAGGCCGAGGCTGTCGACGGCGCGACGCAGGGCGTCGACGAACTCGGCGGTTTCTGCCTCGGCCATGCCCGCTGAGGGCTCGTCGAGCAGCAGGAACCGGGGACGCATGGCCAGGGCCCGGGCGAACTCCACCCGGCGGCGCCCCCCGTAGGACAGTTGATCGGCGCGCAGGTGGGCCTCCGCGGTGAGCCCGGTGAGGCCGAGGGCCCCCCAGGCCACCTCGTCCACCATGGCGTCCTCCGCCCGGGTGCGCGGCGCACGGAGGAGCGCTCCGAACACGCCGGTCCGCCGGAAGCGGCCCAGACCGATGGAGACATTCTCGAGCACGGTCAGCGACGGAACCAGCGCGAGGTTCTGGAACGTGCGGGCGATGCCCAGGCCGGCCCGGTGGCGGGGCGACAGGTCGGTGATGTCCTCGCCGTCGAAGCGCAGCCGACCCGAGGTCGGCTTCTGGGCTCCGGTGATGACGTTGAACAGCGTGGTCTTGCCCGCGCCGTTGGGGCCGATGATGGCGCTGACCTCACCTCGGGGCACATCGAGGACCACGTCGTCGTTGGCCACCACGCCGCCGAAGCGCACGGTGATGCCCCGCACCGACAGCAGCGGCTCCAGCGTGGTCACCGGTTGGGTGACCGTCACCGGGACCGGACGACGTGCCCGCCAGCGTCCGGTTCGCGAGCGGGCACGTCGTCCGCCGCCGCGTCGGTGCTGGCGGTGGCCAACCACTCGACCAAGGCGTCGAGGCGGGCGCCCACAGCGGCCGATTCCTCCCGGGCGCGGGCCGCCTCCTGGCGCAGCAACAGCACCGCGGCGGTGATCACCAGCACAGCACCGGGGATGGTCGCCGACGCGATGTGGGGCAGCTGCTCGCCCGGATCGGTGCTGTCGGACGCGCCCCAGTAGCCGGCGAACAGCAACACTGCGCCGATCACCGCCACGGCCACGGGCAGCCATCGGTCGAGTGCGCCCCGAGGGTTGGGGCGCTGTTGGTCACGCAACGGGTGCGCGGAGAGCTCCTCTGGCACGTGGTTCTCCAGGTTTCGTCGGTTGGTACGGGTGGGAACGGGCGGCGGTGAGCGCGGCCGCGGCGGTGGGCGGTGCCACGTTGCGGAGGCGGTCGCGGACGGTGGCGGCGACATCGGACGCCGAGGTGGTTGCTGCGTCCGGGGCCAGCCGCGGGCGGGGCACGAGGTCGGCGAGCCCCCCGGGCCGGAAGATCAGCACGAGGATGACGGTGGCGCCCGCGATCATGTCCGGGATGGCGTTGGCGGACCCGCTGGCCGTTGACTGGGTGATCTGGGGCAGCAGGCCGAAGGCGAGGCCGGCCATCACCGGACCGACCAAGGACTGGCTGCCGCCGACCACGGTGTAGACGAGCAGCGACAGCGACAGCATCGACGCGAAGTCGGTCGGCGACAGTCCGCTGATCAGCACCGCGTAGAGCCCACCACCGAGGGTGGCGGTGAAGGCGGCGACCACGAAGACGCCCATGCGGGCCCGGGTGGCGGAGGCTCCGAAGTGCTCCACGGCCTCGGGCGTGTCGCGGGCGGCGATGAGGAACCGGCCTTGCACCGACCGTCGGAGGTTGGCGGCGGCCAGCATCGCCAGCGCGGTGAGCGCCAGCATCACGTAGTAGACGGACGTGTCGCTGGACAGGTCGATCCCGAACAGGTCGCTGCGGGCCAGCGACGAGGGGATCTCGGGTCGCTGGAACAGCCACGCGGCGGCGGCCCCGCTGAGGGCCAGCGACGCGACCGCGAACTGTAGGCCGGACAGTCGTAGCGCCGGGATGCCGGCGATGGCTCCCATCGCGGTGCCGGCCACCGCCGCCAGCAGCAGCGCCAGCCACAGGGCCAGCTCGTGCTCGACGACGAGGTAGCCGGTGCCGAGCGCGCCCACCCCGACGTAGGCCCCCTGCATGAGGCTGACCTGGCCGCCCCAGCCGACCAGCATCACGAGGCTGAGCGCCTGGATGACGAAGAACAGCGTCCGACCGCCGACGAAGGACCAGTACGTGGACCCGGCGGGCACGACCAGGGCGACGGCGACGCCGGCTGCGGCCACCGCGAGCGCCAGCGGCCGCACGAAGGCCGGAACCGGCACCCGGATCCACCGGCGGGTCCGCGGCTCGGCGAAGGCGGTGGGGGCCACGGCCCACGTTCGCCGGACGAGGAGCACGACCACGACCAAGCCCAGCACCGCCATCTCGCGCATGCCTGGTTGGTCGAAGTGGACAGAGGAGATGGCTTCGACGACGCCCACCAACAGCCCGCCGAGGAAGGTGAGCGGCAGCGACGCCATGCCCCCGACGAGGGTGCCGGCCAGCGACTTGGTGAGCAGCAGGGTGAAGGTTCCCACGTTGACGATCTGCAAGGGGGCGACCAGGACGCCGACGATGGCCGACAGGCACGCCCCGAGCCCCCAGTTGAACCGGGCGACCGCGCCGAGCGAGATGCCGTGGAGCCGGGCTGCCTCGGGGTCCTGGGCGACGGCCCGCACCGCGGTGCCGAAGCGGGTGCGCTCCAGGAACCAGGCCAGTGCGGCGGCGAGGATGGCGGCGGCGACGAGCACCGCCACCTTCTGGTAGGAGACGGCGACGTCGAGGATGGTCAGTGAGCGGGAGGGCAGCAGTGGTTCGGCCACCACCGGGGCGAAGCCGTAGTGCCACAGCAGCAGACCGGAGGTGAAGGTGAGGATGCCCAGCGTGGCGATGAGCCGGGTGGCCGGGTTGGCGCCGACGAGGGGACGCACGGCCAACCGCTCGAGATCAGGCCATACGCGGTGGCCACCAGCACGGCCACCGCCGCGGCGAGCGGCAGCGGCCACCCCCGCTCGCCGAAGTCGACGTACACGAACGCAGCGACGGCGGCGAACGCGGCGTGGGCGAACGACAGCACGCCCGTCGAACGGAACATCAGTGTGATGGCGACACCGACGAGCGCATAGCTGCCGCCGGTGAACACACCGCTCACCGCGGCTTCGAGATCGAGCGCCCGCACCCCCCGGAGCGTCGGCAAGTATTGCCGTCCAGCAACGTAGCACTCCTCCCGTCCCATGTGTCGGGACGGGAGGAGTGTTGGATCGATTCAGCGCGATGGCGCGGTGTTCTGCGGCAGGTCCCGGAACGGTGTGGCCTTGTCCGGGCCCGGCTCCTTGGGGAGGCCGAGCACGCGTTCGCCGATGATGTTGCGCTGCACCTGGTCGCTGCCCCCGTAGATCGAGGGTGACGGCGAGAACATCGTCATCTCCTGGATGGACCCCCCGGACGGGGACTCCGGGCCCACGAGGGTGGCACCGGGTCCGAGGATCCGGCAGCCGAGATCGCGGGCCAGGCGGATGACGTCGCTGTTGCGCAGCTTGGCCAGGTTGCCCTCGCCACCGGTGGCGGCGTTGCCGGACTTCATGCGACCGAGGTGCCAGCCGGTGATCTCCACCATCGAATGCAGGCGCATGAGGTCGTTGCGGATGGTCCGGTCCGAGAGCTTGCCCTGTTCCTCGGCGAGCTTGATGAGCGACTTGACGCGACCTGGCCCGACGCCGCCCTCGCCGAGTGCGGGCACCTCGTGCTCGAAGGACCCGGCGGGGCGGGTGAGGTGCCCGGCGATGGTGCCGGGGATGGCGGCGCTGGGGGCGGCGACGTTGTTGCCGCCGATGCCGCTGCGCTCGACCATCAGCGTGGTGTTGGCCACGCGCCAGCCGTCGCCGACATCGCCGATGACGTTGGCATGGGGCACCCGGGCGTCGTCGATGAACACCTCGTTGAACAGCGCCCGGCCGGTCATCTCCCGCAGCGGTCGCACCTCCACGCCGTCCTGGCGCATGGGGAAGGCGAAGTAGGTGATGCCCCGGTGCTTGGGCGCGTCCGGGTCGGTGCGGGCGATGAGGATGCCGTAGTCGGCCCACTGGCCCAGCGAGGTCCACACCTTCTGGCCGCTGACCACCCACTCGTCGCCGTCGCGCTCGGCCCGGCACTGCAGTCCGGCGAGGTCCGAGCCGGCGCCGGGCTCGGAGAACAGCTGGCACCATCCGTGCTGACCGTTGAGGATCTGCGGGAGCAGACGGTGCTGCAGCTCTTCGGACGCGTGGGCGATGATGGTCGGCGCAGCCAGCATCATCCCGAGCCCGGACGGCGGCCCGAGCGCCTTGCGCTCGACCATGGCCAGCGCGAGCTGCGAGGCCTCGGTCCGCGACCAGTCCCGGCCCCAAGGGGCGGGCAGCATGGGATGGGCGAGGCGGGCGTCGGCGAGCCGGGCCCACCACTGCTCGACGGTGAGGTCGGGGTCCCAGTTCTCGTCGAGCCACGCATCGACGTCGAGCGCGGTGTCCTCGGTCAGGGTCATGGGTGATCGCTCCTGTTCAGCTGGGTGGCGGGAGCCGGCGGCTCCCGATGGGGATGACGATGGTCACCGGGAGGCGGGCGACCGGAGCGAGGCGAGCCGGTCGAGCTCGTGCTCGGCCTCCTCGACGAACCGGTGGACGAGCTCGCCGGCGGGCACGATCTCGTGGATGCCTCCGAGGCCCTGCCCGGCGGCGTAGCACTCCTTGGCCGGGTCGATGTCGTCGGTGTCGGGTGGGGCGCCGAGGTGCATGGCACCGTCGGACATCGAGCGGCCGATCTGGTCGGGGAAGCGGGCCAGCTCCTCGGGGTGCTCCTCGAAGAACTGCGTGTAGTCGTTGCGCACGGCGCGCAGTGTCTTGCCGGTGAAGGCGCGGGTGATGACGGTGTCGTCGTCGCGGCCCTCGACCAGCGCCTCGCGGTAGCCGGACACCACGTGGGCCTCGGGGGTGGCGATGAAGCGGGTGCCGACCCACACGCCGTCGGCGCCGAGGGCGAGGGCCGCAGCCAGGCCCCGGCCGTCGAAGATGCCGCCGGCGGCCACGACGGGGACCCGGTCGCCGACGGCGTCGACGATCTGGGGCACGAGCGGCATGGTGGCCACGGTGCCGGTGTGCCCGCCGGCCTCGGTGCCCTGCGCGATGACGACGTCGCAGCCGGCCTCGACCGCGGCCACGGCGTGGCGGACCTTGCCGCACATGTTCATGACCAGGACGCCGGCGCGGTGGCACTGGTCGACGACCTCGCGTGGCACCCCCAGGCCGGCCACGAACACGGACGCGCCGCCGGTGATGATGGCGTCGACCTGTTCCTCCATGCCGCCGGGAAGCGCGGTCAGCAGGTCGACGCCGAACGGTGCGCTGGTCTGCGCGCGGACCTCGGCCATCTCGCGCTGCAAGCGGTCGAGCCCCATGGGCGCGGCGCCGAGGGTGCCGAAGCCGCCGGCTTCGCTCACCGCGGCGACGAGGGCGGCGTAGGACACGCCGCCCATGCCGGCGAGCATCACGGGGTGCTCGCAGTCGAGCAGGTCGGTCAAACGGGTGTGCAACATGGCATGTGCGACGGCGTGGCCGTCATCCCTCCGTGGTGTCGGTGATCGGTTCGGCCCACACCAGGGCAAAGTCCTCGGAGCGGCGCTCGACGGTGCAGCGCACCGCCGCACCGATCCCGACTTCGTCCGGGCCCATCTTGGTGGCGGCGAGCACCCTCGGGCCCTCATCGAGCTCGACGACCAGCGTGGCGAAGGGGACCTCGGCCTGCCAGCCCGGGTCGAGGCTGCGGTGGCTGACGGCCAGCGAGCGGACCGTTCCGGTTCCCGCCACCGGCTCGAACGACGACGCCGGGCTGGCGCACCGGGCGCAGAACCGCCGCGGGGGCTGACGTGACGTCCCGCACGCGTCGCAGCGCTGCACGGTGAGCGCGCCGGCCTCGATGCAGGCGTGGTGCCAGTCGAGCACGAGCCACTCGGGCTTGGGCACGTAGCTGCCGCTCACCGGTCCACCCCCAGGATGGCGACACTGCCGTCGCCCAGGTCGCCGTAGCCCGTCACCAGCGCCAGCTCGGCGTCGCTCACCTGGGCCGCACCGGCGTCGCCCCGCAGCTGCCGGGTCGCCTCGACCAGGTGGTTCAGACCCCAGCAGTGGCCCTGGGACAGCAGGCCGCCGTGGGTGTTGAGCGGGAAGCTGCCCTCGATGGAGATGGTGCCGTCGGCCACGAAGTCGGCGGCGCCGCCCGGCTCGGCGTAGCCGAGGGCCTCCAGCTGGAGCAGCACCACGTAGGTGAAGCAGTCGTAGATCTCGAGCACGTCGATGTCCTGGGGGCCCACGCCGGCCCGGGCGAAGGCCCGGGGCGCGGCCCGGTGGATGCCGAGCTCGAGCAGGTCGGGCCGATTGATGATCTCGTCGGCGGGCTGAGGGTGACCTTCGGCGCCACCGAGGTACACCACCGCTGGGTGGGCGAGGTCGCGTGCGCGCTCGAGGGAGGTCACGACCACGGCCGCCGCGCAGTCGGTCTCCAGGCAGCAGTCGAACTTGCGGAGCGGCTCGGCGATGTAGGGAGAGGCGTCGTAGTCCTCACGGGTGAGCGGTCGGCCTCGCATCAAGGCCTTGTCGTTGCGCTGCGCGTGCTCCCGGCAGGTGAGCGCGACGGCGGCCGCCGCATCCTCCGGCACGCCGAAGGTGTCCACGTAGCTGCGGAGGTACAGGCTGTAGTGCTGCGCCGCCGACATCAGCCCGTACGGCGCGTAGAAGTTGCGGACCGTCTCACCCATGGGGCCGAGGTTCATGGTGCGCTTCGTGGGGCGGGCGTCGGGCTTCGGGCGCAGCGCGGAGTACCCGTTCCAGCCCAGCGTGACCAGCACGGCCTCGGCCAGCCCCGCCCCGACGGCCATCGCCGCGGTCTGGAGCGAAGCGGTCGGGGAGGCGCCGCCCATGAGGACGCTGACGTGGTAGGCGATGTCGGGGATCCCGAGGTTGGCGGCGATCTCCTCGGTGCTCATGAAGCCCGGCGGCGGGATGATGCCGTCGATGTCGGCGGGCGTGAGCCCGGCGTCGGTGATGGCGGTCATGGAGGCGTCCAGGATGAGATCGCAGACGTGCACGTCGGATCCGCGCACGTGGTCGGTCTCACCCACGCCGGCGATGGCGGTGGATCCCCACGGACCGTGTGCTGTGCGCCTCCCCTCGGCTGGCATGACGCTCCCTCCGGTGCCGCCGTCGTGCGAGACGGAGCCTGCCACGTGTTCCGTCGAGAGACAACTTCGGACTAGTGTCGCATCGAAGGGGCCCTTGCCTCCGGTTGGAAACCCTTCTCCGAGCCTTTGAGGACACCCGATGACCGCCACCGACCCTCGCTCCGACGTCCAGGACTGGGCCACCGACTTCGACATCCTCGACCCCGACTACGTGGCCGACCCGGCACCGGTGTGGGCCGACCTGCGAGCGCGCTGCCCGATGGCCCACACCGAGCGGTACGGCTCCACCTGGCTGCCGACCCGCTACGACGACCTCGCCGCCATCGCGCATGACGTGGAGCGCTTCTCGTCGCGTGACATCGCGGTCATCACGCCGGGCCGGGAGCTGAACCCGGAGGCGGCGATCATGCTGATCGCCCCGCCCATCACCTCCGACCCACCCGTGCACACGTGGGCCCGGCGCATGCTGCTGCCCCGGTTCGGACCCAGCCGGGTCGACGAGCTCACGCCGATCACCGGCGATCTGGCCGACGACCTGATCGACGACTTCGTCGACGCCGGCCACGCCGATGCCGCCCAGGACTACGCCCAGCACATCCCCGTGCGGGTCATCGCCCGCATGCTCGGCGTGCCGCTCGAGGACGAGGCCATCTTCACCGGCTGGGCGGTCACGATCCTCCAGCAGGGGTTCCACGACATCCAGGGCTCCACCGACGCAGTGCTGGAGGTCATCAGCTACTTCAAGGACAAGCTCGATGAGCGGGAGCGGGTCCCGGAGGGTCAGCGGCCCGACGACCTCATCACCATGCTGGTCGAGGCCCGGCACGACGGCGACCCCCTGGACGACCCTCACCGCATCGGCAGCTGCTTCCTGCTCCTGCTCGCCGGGATCGACACGACCTGGAGCTCGATCGGATCGAGCCTCTACCACCTCGCCACCAACCCCGAGGACCAGCAGCGCCTGCGCGACGAGCCGGAGCTGATGACCAGCGCCATCGAGGAGTTCCTCCGCTTCTACAGCCCGGTGACCATGGCCCGCTACGTGGCCGAGGACACCGAGTACGCCGGCTGCCCGATGAAGAAGGGCGACAAGATCCTGATGGCGTTTCCCGCCGGCAACCGCGACCCCGAGCACTTCGAGCGACCCGACGAGTTCGTCATCGACCGGCAGCGCAACCGGCACTTCGCCTTCGGTTCGGGCATCCACCGCTGCCTCGGCTCCAACCTGGCCCGGATGGAGCTGCGCGTCGCCATCGAGCGCTTCCTCGACCGCATCCCCACCTTCGAGCTCGCCGACCCCGGCGCCGTGGCGTGGAGCGGCGGCCAGGTCCGCGGCCCGCGCAGCGTGCCGGTGCGCTGGTAGACCGGCCGGGACCGCGAGAGGACCCGCACGATGACGAACCCACCGGATGCCCGCATCCCGATGCTCGATGTCGACGACGCCCGCGCCGCCGCCGCCCGCGTCGGCGTGCCCGAGGGCATGGCCGACCTGTCGGTGTTCAAGGTGCTGCTGCGCCACGAGGACCTCGCCGCCCGGGTCAACGGGTTGCTCCACCAGCTGCTGTGGAACGGCGCCTTGGACGCCCGCCTGCGCGAGCTGATCATCATGCGCATCGGGTGGCGCCAGGGCTCGGTGTACGAGTGGACCCAGCACTGGCGGGTGGCCCGCATGCTCGAGATCCCCGAGGACGACCTCGTCGCCGCGCGCGACTGGAAGACCAGCGATCGCTTCGACCGCGCTGATCGGGCCGTGCTGGCCGCCACCGACGAGACCCTCGGGTCGGGGGCGATCAGCGCTCGCACCTGGTCCGAGCTCGAGGCCACCATCCCCGACGAGCGGGCCCGCATCGAGGTGGTGGTCGCCATCGCCAACTGGTCGATGTTCGCCCAGCTCCTGCGGTCCCTCGAGGTTCCGCTGGAGGAGGGAGTCGACCCGTGGCCGCCGGACGGGTCCGTCCCCGATCGGGCTCGGCAGACGGTGGTCAGCGAGCTCGACGGCTGAGACGCCGATGTCCTTCCCGACAGACCCTCGGTGGGACCGGGCTGTTACCGTGCGTCGCGGCGGCGTCGAGCGTGGCAGGGGATGATGGCGACGAAACGAAGGCTGGAGGGACGGGGGCACGTCCAGCTGGTGGAGGACGCGTGCGAGGAACTGCGCCGGGCCACCAGCGCAGAGCGAGCGTCGCTGTGGGTCCTCGACGAACAGGGCCGCGCCGTCTCCCCCTTGGTCTCCGTGGGGTCTCGTGTACCCCGCCCCGACGTGGCCCGGCGCTGGGCGCGCTTCCCCCTGGCGCGCATCGGACCGTTCGCCGACGCGATCGCCGGTGGTGCGCCGGTGCGCGTCGACGACGCAGCAGCCGTCGACGTCCCGGCCGAGCTGATCTCCGACCTGGAGATCTCCTCGGTGTGGGTGGCCCCGCTGTCCCTCGGCGGGCAGGCGCTGGGCGTGGTGGCCCTGGAGCCGGCCGCCGCCGGCGACCTCGCCGAGGCGGCACCGTATGCCGAGCCGATGGCGCAGTCGTTGAGCGCGGCCCGGGCGTGGTACGTCGCCGATCGTCGCGAGGCCGAGCTCGACCTGCTGCTGGAGCTGACCCGGGCCACGGCCGCGCCCGTACCAGGCGGTGGCGCCATCGCCCACCTCTGCCAGCGCCTGGCCGCCCAGGTGGGCGTTCGCCGGACGTGCGTGTTCCTGGTCGTCGACGGGGAGCTGGTCACGGCCGAGGCCCACTACGCCGACGGTCGGGTCGACCGCGAAGCGTTCTTGGCCTTCACGTCCGCGTCCGATGCGCCCGCCATCGTCGTCGAGGCGTTCCGCCGGTGGCAGACGGTGGTGGTGGACGAAGCGGCCTCCGACCTGCTCGACGACTGGCACCATCGTTTCGACATCGGCTCCGGGGTCGCGGTGCCGATCGGCAGCCAGCAGGAGCCGCTGGGCGTGCTCACCCTCGACGATGGCCAGAAGCGACGGTTCACGCCGCAGGTCGTCGATCTGGCAGAAGCGGCCGCTGCCCACTTCTCGGTGCTGTACGAGCGGGCCCGCCTGCTCGACGAGCAAGCGCGCGGCTTGCGGGCCGGCGCCGCCGTCCGGCGCCTCTTGCGCGAGGGCACCGGTGCGGCCACGGCCGGGGCGGCGGTCGACGTTGTCGCCCGCGTCGGTCTCGAGGCGTTGGAGGCCGAGCATGCCTGCGCCTTCGTGTTCGACGACGGTGGCGTCATCGAGCATCTGGTCACCGTCCGCATCACGCCTCCATCCGCCGAACTCATGCATCAACGCTTCGTCGGCCTGCGCCTCAGCGACGTGCCCCTCGGTCGCTACGTGGTCGATGAGCGCCGGCCGGTCCTCGTCGATGACGCCGCAGATAGCGACCTGCTGCCCGCGGAGCTCGTGGACGGGTTGTACATCCGTTCCTACGTGGCCATCCCCCTGGGTGCGGGGGACCGGCTGCGAGGTGGGGTGCTGTTCAGCACCAGCAGCCACCTCCGGCGCTGGTCGCAGGCGGATCGACACCTGGTGGAGCAGCTCGTCCTGGAGTGCGACCTGATCATGGAGAACACCGTGCTGCGGGAGGCGGAGGCGGCGCGAGCAGCCGACCTGGCCCACCTGGAGCTCCACGATGCGCTCACCGGCCTGCCCAACCGTGCCCTGCTCGACGACCGTCTCCACGCCGCGCTCCGAGGCAGCGCCCGGACCGGCGGGCAGGTCGCTGTGCTGTTCGTGGACCTGCGTCGCTTCAAGGACGTCAACGACCGCTTCGGACACGACTTCGGCGATGAGGTCCTCGCCCAGGTCGCGGCACGCTTCACCTCCGTCGTGCGTCCCACCGACACGGTGGGGCGCCTGGCCGGCGACGAGTTCCTCGTGGTGCTGTCCGACGCCACCGAGGACACGGCGTGCGGGGTGGCGCAGCGGCTCTGCGATGCAGCAGAGGAGACGGTCGACATCGGCGGCCAGCCTGTGCAGGTGGGCGCCAGCATCGGTGTCGCCATGGGAGGTGCCGACGTGGCCGCCGCCGAGCTGATCAAACGGGCCGACTCGGCGATGTACGACGTGAAGCGGGCCACGGGGAGGGGCTGGGCCCTGGCCCCGGCATCGGCGGTGTCGGCCGAGGCGGCGACCGCCGGCTGATCAGCCTGCACCGCGGTCCGGGCCCGACATCCGCCCGGTCACGCATCCGGCTGGACAGGGGAACGACGCCGGCACGGCGAAAGAGCGGACATGATCCGCCGTCGCACCACGTCCGCGCTCGTCGCCGCCACCGTGCTCGTCGCCGCCACCGCCACCGCCGCCGTCGCTGCCGACACCCGCGTGCCCGAACCTGCCGGCGCCGCCGAGGTGGAGGACGTCACCATTGTCAACCTGGCCGACGGACACGAGATCGTCGCCACCGTGTTCCGTCCAGCGGGCGCCGACGCGAAGGACCCCGTGCCCATGGTGATGCACAGCCACGGCTGGGGCGGCTCCCGCGAGACCTCGGCGACCGGCGCCGTGGCCCCCTACCTCGCCGCCGGCTACGGCGTGCTCAGCTTCGACCAGCGCGGGTTCGGTGAGTCGACCGACGACCAGGCCAACATCATGGACCCCGCCAAGGAGGGCCGTGACGTGGTGGCGGTCGTCGACTACGTCGCCTCGCTGCCCTGGGTGGCACGCGACAGCAAGGCGCACGAGGACGCCGACGACCCTGTCCTGTTCGCGGTGGGCGGCAGCTACGGCGGCGGCTATCAGCTCGCCGGCGCCCTGCTCGAGCAGGCGACCCGCGAGGACGGCCCCCGCTTCGACGCCCTCGCCCCGGAGATCACCTGGCACGACCTGAACGACAGCCTCGGGCCCCAGGGCGTGCCTCGCACCCTGTGGGACACGCTGCTCGTCCTGGCCGGCGCCAACGCGCTGCCCCCGGAGGTGATCGTCGGCTACGCCGTCGGCGTGGTCACCGGCACCATGCCTGATGGCACCGACCTGCCGGCCGGCGTCGCCGACCAGGTGGCCGCCCTCGTGGAACCGCTCGGCATCGACGCCGCCACGGTCACCCAGGTGCTGAACGGTCCCGACATCGTCGAGTTCCTCGCCGACAACGGCCCCAGCTGGTGGAGCGATCAGGGCATCCAGCTCGACATCCCGGTGATCGTCCGCCAGGGGACCACCGACAACCTGTTCAACCTCAACCAGGGGCTGCGCAACTTCGAACTGGTCTTGACCGAGCAGGCACGCAAGGACAGCACGTTCATCGGGTTCAACGGCGGTCACGCCCTGCCCCAGCTGCTGCCCCTCGGCACGCAGGGCTCCGGCGACCCCTGCACCGCCCTGGCCGCGTCCGACTTCCCCGGCCTCACGGTCGACTTCTTCTCCGGAGTGGACCCGGCGGGCAAGAGGCGCCCGAGCCGTCCGGAGCCGCTGCAACGGTTCAACATCGCCACCCCCGACGGTGCCTGCCTTCAGGGTGACGCGCTGACGTCGACCCAGGTGCGGGTCGATCTGGCGGTACCGCCCACCTTGACCACCGGCGTCGGACTTCCGGTCCACATCCCGATCGCGCAGGGCCCCCTCGAGGTGGCCGGCATCCCGAAGCTGGAAGCGACGATCAGCTCCCTCGGAGCCGAGAATCGGCTGTTCGCCGGCCTCTCCGTCGGCACCACGGCGCTGGATGCCCGTGTCGTGCAGAACAACGTCCTGCCCATCCGCCACTCCGGCAGCGCTCGCCGTGTCCCCATCGACGTCGAGCTGCCCGGCGTCGGGGTGCGCGTCGCGGAGGGGGAGACCCTCTACCTGACGCTCACGCCCGTGTCGGACATGTTCCTGCTGACCGGCAGCCGTGCGCCCGGCGGGATGACGTTCCACGACGTGGTCGTGGAGCTGCCGGCGCCGGTCGATCTCTGAGCGCCCGGCACGACTCAGTTCGGAAGGTCGATGCCGAACTCGTCGAGGAGTGTTCGGGAGAAGGCGATCCGGCCGGTGAGCGTGGCCGGGTCGCCGGTGCAGAGCGCGTGGGACGCCTCGGCCATGTACGCGGCCGGCTCGTGCATCTCCTCGGGGATCATCTCGTCGAGGTGGTGGTGGACGACGCCGGGCGTCGGCACCAGGCCGGAGGGTGACAAGACGTTGACCGCGATGCCATCGTCGTACACCTCGGCGGCCAGGCCGGTGGTGAAGCGCTCGAGCGCCGCCTTGCACATCCCGTAGACGGTCCCGCCCGGCATCGTGCCGGGATAGGGCGGGCCCTGCGGGTGGATGGCGGCCGGCGAGGAGATGTTCAGGATCCAGCCCGACCGGCGTTCGCGCATGGCGGGCAGCACCCGCTGGGCCAGGTCGAACGGCGCCCGGACCTGCACCTCGAACATGAGGTGGTAGTGGTTCTCCGCGAACTCGGCCACCGGCTCGAAGTAGGTGACGGCGGCGTTGTTGACCAGCACGTCGACCGGTCCGAACTCACGGGTCACCGTGTCGACCAGGCGAGCCCGATCCTCGGCCCGCCCGAGGTCGGCGGCCACGGCCAGGGCCGTGCCACCCTCGGCGTTGATGGCCGCCACGGTGGCGGCGAGGCTCCCGGGAAGCGGGTGGTCGCCCTCCTCGACGGTGCGGGCGGTCACCGCCACGGCCGCGCCGTCGGCGGCGAACCGGCGAGCGATGGCCTCGCCGATGCCGCGGCTGGCGCCGGTCACGATCACGACCTTCGAGCTGAGGTTCGGCACAGGTCCTCCTGGTTGTGGCGGTCACGGGGGACGCTATCCGGCCGGTGCAGGCAGGACCCGGAGTGGCGAGCCTCTTCGATCAGGCCGACGTCGAGCGGAAGGTGTCGACGCCGGCGAGTACGCACACACCGGGCGAACGGGGCGGGCGGTCTCGTGACCGCCCGCCCCATCCCGACTGAGTGCCGTTCACACGGTCACACGCTCGAGGTCACACCGTGGAGGTGGCGTGCTCCTTCATGCGCTTGTAGTCGACCTTGCCGTTGGCGGCGCGCCCGATGGTGTCGATCGTGATCACCCGGCGGGGCGCCTTGTACGCGGCCAGGCGCTCGCGCACGTGGTCGATGATCTCCTGCTCGTCGGGTGCGTCGCCCTTGGGCTCGACGACGGCCACGATCATCTCGCCGAAGCGCTCGTGGGGGACGCCGACGACGACCGCGTCACGGACGCCGGCGTGGGTCTTGATCGCTTCTTCGACCTCCTCGGGGAAGACCTTCTCGCCGCCGGTGTTGATGCACACCGAACCGCGGCCGAGCACGGTGACGGTGCCGTCCTCCTCGAGGACGGCGTAGTCACCGGGGCAGGAGTAGCGCTTGCCGTCGACCGTGATGAAGGTGCGGGCCGTCTTCTCCGGGTCCTTGTAGTAGCCGATGGGCTGGCGCCCCCCGACCGCCAGGCGGCCCATCACCCCGGGCTCGGTGATGCGCTGGTCGTCGTCGCTGACGACGATGGTGTTGAGGCTCGGCTCGAACTTGGCGGTCTTGGCCGCCTGCCCGCCACCGGACACGGATTGGCCCATGCCGAGTGCCTCGGACGACGAGAAGGCGTCCATCAGGAACATCTGGGGGTTGTGGCGCAGCAGGCCCTGCTTGGTCTCCTCGCTCCACATGACCCCCGACGACGTCATGGCCATGAGCGACGAGAGGTCCCAGCGCCCCTCGTTGGCGTCGAGGGCCCCGAGGATCGGCTTGGCGAAGGCGTCGCCGACGATGGCGATCGCGTTCACGCCCTTGTCCTCGACCTCGTCGAGCAACTCGACGGGATCGAAGTGCCGGGAGGGGAGCAGCACGATGGAGCCGCCGGCGGAGAGCACCGAGAAGGTGGTGAACGCGCCGGTGCCGTGCATCAGCGGGCAGGCGGGCATGCCGACCGGACCGGGGTTCTCGAACATCGTGTCGAGCACGGCCGGGTCCCGTTCCTCGGGCATCGGCGTGCCGAGGGTGCCGCAGAGCACGATGACGAGATCGTCCTGGCGCCACATCACGCCCTTGGGCATGCCGGTGGTTCCGCCGGTGTAGAGCATGTACAGGTCGTCGCCGTCGCGACCGTGGTCGGGCAGGACCCGCTCGGTCTGGCGTGATGCGGCATCCTCGTACGGCATCGCCCACTCCGGGCACGGCCCGCTGCCGTCGTCGACCCACAGCCACGTCTGCACCTTGGGGACGCGGTCGCGGATGGCCTCGATGGTGTCCACGAAGCAGCCGTGGAACACGACGGCGACGGCATCGGCGTTGTCCCACAGGTAGACGAGCTCGTCCTTGGTGTAGCGGTAGTTCGTGTTCACCGGCACCAGCGACGCCTTGAAGCAGGCGAACACCGTCTCCAGGTACTCCGGGCAGTTGTACAGGTACTGGGCGACCTTGTCCTGCTTGCCTGCGCCGGCGTCGAGGAGCGTGCGGGCGATGCCGTCAGCCCGGCGATCGGCGTCGCTCCAGGTGACGGTCCGGTCGCCCTGCTTGGCGAAGGGGGCATCGGGCAGGTGGTCGGCCGCAGCCTCCCAGATTTCGGCGAAGTTCCAACCGGGCATGTCGTGTGCTCCAAAGGGGCCGATGTGACGGACGTCAACGTCAACGTAGGCGTGGGCAGAGCCCGCGCGCGGCGAGGCGCGGTCAGATGGCCCGATCGCGGTCCTTCCAGTACTGATCGCGCAGCTTGCGCTTGTAGAGCTTGCCGGTCGGCAGCCGGGGCAGCTCGTCGAGGAACTCGAAGCGCTTGGGGACCTTGTAGCCGGCGATGTGCTCCCGGGTGAACGACCGCAGCTCCGCTTCGAGCTCGGCGCCGGGTTCGGCGCCCTCGGCTGGCTGCACCGCGGCCAGCACCTGCTCCCCCATCTCGTCGTCGGGGATGCCGAAGACCGCCACGTCGGCCACCTTCGGATGCATGACCAAGCAGTCCTCGATCTCCTGGGGGTAGATGTTCACCCCGCCGGAGATGATCATGAACGCCTTGCGGTCGGTGAGGAACAGCCAACCGTCCTCGTCGAGGTAGCCCACGTCGCCCAGCGTGGTCCAGCCATGGCCCTTCGGGTCCTTGGAGCTCTCCGTCTTGTCCGGGTCGTTGTGGTACTCGTACGGCGGCCCGCCGGCGAAGTAGATGGTGCCGGCTTCGCCCGGAGGCAGCTCGTTGCCCTCCTCGTCGAGGATGTGGATCTCTCCGATGAGCGGCTTGCCCACCGTGCCCGGCCGTTCCAGCCACTCCTCCGGCTTGACCAGGCAGAAGCCGTTGAGCTCGGTGCCGGCGTAGTACTCGTACAGTACGGGGCCCCACCAGTCCATCATCTGCTGCTTGACCTCCACAGGGCACGGGGCAGCGGCATGGACGGCGACCTGCATCGACGATACGTCGTATCGACGCCGCTCATCCTCCGGGAGCTTCAGCATCCGCACGAACATCGTCGGGACCCACTGCGAGTGGCTGGCCCGGTGCGTCTCGATGAGCCGCAGCGCTTCGACCGGGTCGTACTTCTCCATGATCACGGTCGTGCCACCCAGCGACTGCACCCCGAGGTTGAAGCCGATCGGGGCCGAGTGGTACAGGGGGGCAGGGGAGAGGTACACGGTGTCGGCGTCCATGCCGAACACGCCGCCGAGCAGGCTCGAGATCATCATGCCCTGGTCGATCGTGTTGCCCGACAGCGGTCGCTTGATGCCCTTGGGCCGGCCGGTGGTGCCCGAGGAGTACAGCATCATCTCCCCGGCCGGCTCTTCGTCGAGGCGGTCGGTGGGCATGGTGGAGATGGCGTCGACGTAGGACTCGAACCGAGGGTCGTCATCGCCGATCAGCAGCGGCAGGGTCACGTTCGGGACGTCGCGCAGCGCCTCGGCGGCCACGTCGGCCTTGGCGGTGGTGGTCACCAGCGACCGGCTCCCCGAGTCGTCGAGGATGTAGGCCACCTCTTCAGCGGACAGGTAGCTGTTGACCGTCGTGATGTACAGGCCCGACCGCAGGGCCGCCCACATGACCTCCAGGAAGCGGGCGTTGTTCTCGCTGAAGATGGCGACGTGGTCGCCCGGCCCGAGACCGTGGTCGCGCCACAGCCGGGCCAGCTGGTTGGAACGCTGGTCGAGCTCGGCGTAGGTGACGACCTCGCCGCTGCTCCCCATGATCAGGGCCGGCTTGTCGGGCGTGCTGGCTGCGTGGACTGCTGGGTACATGGTCCCCCCTTGGGTTGTCGTGTTCTCGTCTGATCGTGTCAGCCGTCGGTGAGCCGGAAGACCGGCAGGCGCCGACCGTCGGAGAGCTCCACCGACCAGTCCACTCGCACGCGCTGGTCGCAGCGCAGCGAGCCGACGTCGGACCCGACCACGTTGGTGGTCATGCGGATGCCCTCGTCGAGGTCGACCAGGGCGACGACGTAGGGGACCTCGTCCCCCATCATCGGGTTCCCCGGCTTGCGCATGACGTTGAAGGTGTAGATGGTGCCGGTACCCGCGAGCGGGGCCCAGTCGAGGTCCGCGGACAGGCAGCCCGGGCAGGCCTCTCGCGGATACCACACGAAGCGGTCGCAGGCGTCGCAGCGCTGGGCGACGAGCTCGCGGCGACGGGTCGCGTCCCAGAAGGGCTCGGCGAGGGGCGTGACGGGGGGTTCGATGCGTGCCATCGGGGGTCTCCTCAACGGGTGGACTCGGTGCCGAGGACGATGGTGGACGTGCACGACAACACGCCGCCGCAGCCGTTGGCGACGGCGACCTCGGCGCCGGGGACCTGGCGGTCCCCGCACTCGCCGCGCAGCTGACGGACGGCCTCGACCAGGATGAACATGCCGTACATGCCCGGGTGGGTGTAGGCGAGGCCCCCGCCGTTGGTGTTCGTGGGGAGCGAGCCTCCCGGGCCGAGGCGCCCGTCGGAGACGAAGTCGCCACCCTCGCCCTTGGTGCAGAAGCCGAGATCTTCCAGGGTCATGAGCGCCGTGATCGTGAACGAGTCGTACAGCTCCACGACGTCGACGTCTTCGTGGCCGATGCCGGCCATGGCCATGGCCTGGGGGCCGGACACGGCGGCGCCGGTCGTCGTGACGTCGCCCATCTGGCTCAAGGACATGCCGTGGGTGTGGGCGGTGCCGGCACCGAGGACGTACACGGGGGGGCGGGCGAGGTCCCGGGCCCGTTCGGCGCTGGTGACGACGAGCGCGCCGGCTCCGTCGGTGACGAGGCAGCAGTCGAGCTTGTGGAGTGGCTCGGCGACCATCGGCGACGTGAGCACGTCGTCGATGGTGATGGGGTCCTGGTGGTAGGCGTTCGGGTTCTTGGCTGCCCATTCCCGGAACGACACCGCGATCTGGGCCAGCTGTTCGCTCGTGGTGCCGAAGTCGTGCATGTGCCGCTGGGCCGCCAGGCTGTAGCTCGCGGCTGGCAGCCCGAGGCCGTAGGGCAGATCCCACTGGAACAGTGCGGAGTCCTTCGCGCCGATGCCCGGTCCCCCGCCTGCGAAGGGGTTGGAACCGCCGCGCGGCGTGGCTGCGTACACGATGACCGCCACCTCGCACAGGCCCGCGGCGATGGCTGCGGCTGCGTGCTCGACGTGCACCTCGAAGCTCGACCCGCCGGTCATGGTCGAGTCGGTGAAGCGACCGCGCACGCCGAGGCGCTCGCCCAGATCCAGCGACGCCATCATCCCGTTGGTCGACATCAGGCAATCCACGTCGTCGATGGTCAGGCCGGCGTCGTCGAGGGCGCCGCGGATCATCTCGACCTCGAGCTGGGCGTCGGAGCGGCCGAGGCGCCCGTCGGGTGACACGGCGTCGACGGCTCCGACGATGGCGGCGGCGCGGAGCGGATTGGGCACGAGCGTCCCTCCCGGGTTCGTCTCATCGGTGGCCGTGCGCCACCGAGCGGACGGCGAAACATAACACGCCCACCGTCTCGGTGATCATCGACCCCCGGACCACCGTGTCCGAATTGGGCGATTCGACTGCAGCGGCGATACCGTTCGCAGCCACTGTCTCATTGGGTCCGCAGGAGGCCGCGATGTCTGAGCTCGCTCGGTGGTGCTTCCGGAAGCGGCGCCGCGTCCTCCTCGCGTGGCTGGTCGCTCTCCTGATCCTGGGCGTGGGTTCGCAGGTCTACGGTGGCGAGTTCCGAAACGACTTCCGCGTGGCGGAGTCGGAGTCCCAGCGAGCGCTCGACCTGCTCCAGCAGCGTTTCCCCGCGTTCGCCGGCGATCCGCTCGCGCTCGTCTTCCGGGCCGAGGACACCGTCGACGACCCGGACGTGCGCCGTCGGATGCATCAGTTCTTCGCGGATGTGGCTGCCCTGGACGGCGTGGAGGAGGTGGTCTCCCCGTACGACGGACTGGCCCCCGTGAGCGCCGATCGAACCACCGCCATCGCCCAGGTCCGACTGGCCGAGTTCGGACCCGAGGTCGACCCCGAACTGGTCCGATCCGTGATCGACCGGGCCGAGCAGCTCTCGCAGGTCCCGCGCCTCCAGGTCGATGTCGGGGGTCCGACCGCCATGTTCGCCGAGATGGAGCCTCCGGGGGAGCGGGAGGCTGCCGGCGTGGTCGTCGCGCTCGGCGTGTTGCTCGTGACCTTCGGATCGGTGCTGGCCGCCGGCCTGCCGGTGGCCGTCGCCCTCGGCGGACTCGGGGCCGGTCTGGGCCTCGTGTTCCTGCTGACCCGGGTGATGGAGGTGTTCACCTTCGCGCCCGCCATTGGCAGCCATGATCGGGCTCGGGGTGGGCATCGACTACGCCCTGTTCATCGTCACGCGGTATCGCCAGGAGCTGGCGGGAGGCGCCTCGGCGGAGGTCGCCACGGGCACCGCCATCGGCACCGCGGGCCGTGCCGTGGTCTTCGCAGGCGCCACCGTCGTGATCTCGCTGCTCGGCATGGTGCTGATGGGTGTGTCGATGGTGGTGGGCATGGCGCTGAGCGCCGCACTCGTCGTCGCGTGCACGGTCGCCGCGGCGATCACGCTGCTCCCGGCGGTGCTGGGCTTCATCGGTCCCGGCATCGACCGCTACCGCATCACGTGGCTCCAGCCCTCCGGTGGCGACCCGTCCGGGGGCCGCTGGTACCGCTGGAGCCGTACGATCCAGGCACGTCCGTGGCCGGCGTTGCTGGGCGGGCTCGTGGTGCTCGTCGCCCTCGCCGCGCCTGTCCTGGGCATGGAGCTCGGCGGGCCACACTTCGGCGCAGGACCTGAGTCCCACAGCAGCCGGCGCGCTTATGACCTGGTGACGGAGGGCTTCGGCGAAGGGTTCAACGGCCCGCTCGCCATCGTGGCCGAGATCGTCCCGGGCCGGGCTGGCGACCTGGCCGTGCTCGATGCGCTCGTGCAGTCCATCGGCGCCGCCGACGGCGTGGCGCTCGCGGTGCCCGCCGTGACGAATCCGGCCGGTGACACGGCGGTGGTCACCGTCATCCCCGAGTCGGCCCCGCACTCCGCCGCCACCCAGGAGCTGGTCGAGCGGTTGCGGGACGACGTGGTGCCGGCTGCGGTCGGCTCTTCCGATGTGGAGGTGTCGGTCTCCGGTGTGACGGCCCTGTTCGCGGACATGGCCGACCTGTTCAACCGCCGCCTGCCCGTGTTCATCGCCACGGTCATCGGACTCTCGTTCCTCCTGTTGATGATGGTGTTCCGCTCCGTGCTCGTGCCCCTGAAGGCGGCGCTGCTCAACCTCCTGTCGATCGGGGCGGCCTACGGCGTGGTGGTCGCCGTGTTCCAGTGGGGATGGGGAGCAGGGCTGATCGGGATCGACCGGCCCGGCCCGATCATGGCGTTCATCCCGATGATGCTGTTCGCCATCCTCTTCGGGCTCTCCATGGACTACGAGGTCTTCCTGCTGTCCCGCATCGGCGAGGAGTACGACCACGGTGGCGACAACGCCACCGCCGTCGCCGACGGCCTCGCAGCCACCGCCCGGGTGATCACTGCGGCAGCGGCGATCATGGTGATCATCTTCTCGTCGTTCGTGCTCGGCGACGACCCCATCGTGAAGACGTTCGGCGTCGGGCTCGCCGTCGCCGTGCTCGTCGATGCCACCGTGGTCCGGATGGTGCTGGTGCCCGCCACGATGGAGCTGCTCGGCGACGCCAACTGGTGGCTGCCCGGGTGGCTCGACCGGCGTCTGCCTCGCATCGAGCTCGAGGCCGCCGCGCCGGGCGAGCAGGTGGCCGCCGGGTCTTCGGCGGCCGAGCGCGGGTCAGGGGCAGGCGTCGATGGCGCCGCACCGGCGGTGCAGGTCACCGCCGGCACCGTCGCCTGGCTCCAATCGCTCAGCGGCGATCACCGGGGCCGAGCGCTGGCCCACCTCGACCACGCGTTCGCCAACGGTGTCGTCGACGCCGTGCGCCGGAACGGCCGTGCCGAGGTGGTCGTGCCGCTGGGTCGGCGTACCCGTGGTCTCACGCTCAGCGATGAGCCGGGGGGCTTCCTCCTCGACGTGCGCTCCGGTCGCGCCGGCGACGATCGCACCGGATGGCTCCAGCTCCGCGATCGGGTGCTCGGTGAGGCCCTGGCGTTTGCTGCCTACCGGCAGGTGCAGGGAGCGGTCGAAGTCGCTGACGCAGTGCGGTCGCTGCGCGAGGTGCATGGCATGACCCGGGAGGAGCTGGCGGGCCGCGCCGGGACCTCCGTCGGCGCCGTCGAACGTCTGGAGAGCGGCGACGGCTCGGCCGAGGTCATCGACCTGGTCGGGGTCAGCTTGGTGCTCGACGCGTGCATCGACCTGCGGGTCGGCGGGAGCGAGGATGCCCACGGCGGTGGCGGAAGCTCCCGGCGGCTCAGGAGCTCTGGCGGCGCCGCGATCTGATGCGTGATCGGCTCGGACCTGCGCCTCCGTCGCCCTCGGCGACTGCACCGCGAACAGCGTGGGCCAGTGCGGGCGCCAGCGCCTCGCCGACCTCCTGCGGGGTGCGGCCGAAGTCGGGACCGAGCGCCTCGGTGGCGAAGGCCGACAAGGAGACGGCCACGGCGTCGTGGAGCCAGCGGGGCGGATCGGCCGTGCCGCCGGCCAGGCGCCAGGCCGTGTCCGTGAACCGATGCACCAGCTCGGCCCGGGCCGCACGCCGGGCCTGGGCGATGTCGCCGAGCTGGCCGTCGAAGTCGGCGCCCGACGCCAGCTCGAAGTACACCCGGCCGTGCTGGGCGTTCATGCGGTGGACGGCGACCAGGGCGGTCCGAAGCCACTCCTCGAGCTCGACGTCGGGTTCCGGACGGGGCACGTGGTCGCCGTAGCTGCGCATCGAGTCTCGGAGGGCGGCGGCCAGGAGGGACTCGCGGGTCTCGAAGTACCGGAAGACGGTGCGGCGGCTGACCCCGGCGGCGGCCGCCACGTCCTCGACCCGCACGGCGAGGCCGCGTTCGGCCAGCTCGACACGGGCGCCGAGGACGATGCGCTGGCGCACCACGGCGCGTGGATCGTCGACCGGCTCGGTGTCGAGGGAATCGGCAGCCATCGACACACCTTTGCACCTCCCGGACCGACGGCGGTTGCCTGTGTCGTCGGCGTCGGCGTCGGCGCAGCATCGCCCGACCCTCGCTGTGCCGAACCGTGCGCGATGCCACCGGGATCGCCGGGCTGGTGCTCGTCTCCACGGCCCTCGCTTCCGTGATCCCTCCTCCCCACCAGACCCATGCCGATGAGGTGGCGGCCACGTCCGTGAGCTCCCGAGGAGGATGTCGGGCTGATCGTGGCGAACTGTTGCGATGCAACATCGTTGTTGTAACGTCTCGCCGCTGCCGATCGACCAGGAGGTCGTATGCCCCCCGCCGCCACCGCGCCGCCGATCCGGACCCGTCGGATGTCCTACGAGGAGTCGCTGGAGGAGGTGCCCCACCACTTCCGCGGCGACATCACCGATCCTGTGCTGAAGCGCCAGGTCGGCGGGTTCGTCGGGCAGGAGGCCATCCACGGCCGGGACCACCGGGCGTTCAACCGGCGCCTCAGCCAGCTCGGGTACCCAACCCGGTTCCTCGAGCGTCTCACCGAGCGGCTGCTGGCCGGAGCCCACAGGGTCCTCTCGCCCACGGCCTGCCCGGCCGCCACCGCTGCCCTCGAGCACGACACCGCCACCCTGGCCGAGCAGCTCCTCCGCGACGAGGACACCCGGGCGCTGTTCGGTCACGACAAGGTGCGTGAGCTGTTCCTGTGGCGTGCGAGCCGGGAGCTGTGGCGGGAGCTGCGCAACAACAACCAGCCCGGGTTCCATCCGTCCGACGGCGACGCCACCGAGTTGCTGGCCGGCTGGAGCGAGGAGCTCTTCGGCGCTGACGGCGCGCTCAACGACCGGCTGGCGGAGGCGGCGTGATGACCGCAACCGAGCACCTCGACGTTCTCGTGGTCGGCGCCGGGCTGTCCGGCATCTGCGCCGGGCACTACCTGCAGACCGAGACGCCCTGGGCGAGCTACGCCATCTTCGAGGCCCGGGATGCCATCGGCGGCACCTGGGACCTGTTCCGCTACCCCGGTGTGCGTTCCGACTCCGACATGTTCACCCTCGGCTACCCCTTCCGCCCGTGGAAGAGCGACAAGATGATCGTCGACGGCGACGCCATCCGCCACTACATCGAGGACACGGCGGCCGAGGAGGGCATCGACGCCCACATCCGGTTCCAGCACCGCATCGTCCGCGCCGAGTGGTCCACCGACGACGCCCGGTGGCACGTCACCGCCGAGCGCACCGACACCGGCGAGACCGTGGAGGTGACCTGCGGGTTCGTGTTCTCCTGCAGCGGGTACTACCGCTACGACCACGGCTACCAACCCGATTTCCCTGGCGCCGGTCGCTTCCGGGGCGATCTCGTGCATCCCCAGCACTGGCCCGAGGATCTCGACGTCGCCGGCAAGGACGTGGTGGTCATCGGCAGCGGGGCCACCGCCGTCACGCTGGTGCCGAGCCTGGCCGAGCGGGGTGCCGACGTCACCATGCTCCAGCGGTCGCCCACCTACATCGCCACCGTGCCCGATGAGAACCCGGTGGTGGGTGCCGTCCAGCGGTCCTGCCCGACAAGATGGCGGGAGCGGCCGTCCGCTGGGCTCACGCCCTCGGCGCGCAAGCGCTCTACGAGCTGAGCCAGCGCTACCCGAACCCGGTGCGGCGACTGCTCCGGTTCGGCGTCCGGATGCAGCTACCACGCGGCTACGACGTCGACACCCACTTCAGCCCCCACTACGACCCGTGGGACGAGCGCATGTGCGCCGTTCCCGGGGGCGACCTGTTCAAGGCCATCAAGTCCGGACAGGCGACGGTGGTCACCGACCACATCGACACCTTCACCGAGGCAGGGATCAAGCTGCACTCGGGGCAGGAGCTGCAGGCGGACATCGTCGTCTCGGCCACCGGGTTGGAGCTGCTGTTCCTCGGCGGCATCGAGCTGCGCGTCGACGGTGAACCGGTCGAGCTGAAGGAACGGCTCACCTACAAGGGCATGATGCTCGAGGGCGTGCCCAACCTGGCCATCGCCATCGGGTACACCAACGCCTCCTGGACCTTGAAGTGCGACCTGACCTGCCGGTACGTCATGCGTCTGCTCAACCACATGCGCGAGACGGGTTTGCGCCAGTGCGTGGCGGTCAACACCGATCCCGAGGTGACGGCGGCGCCGCTGCTGGACCTGCGGTCCGGGTACATCCAGCGAGCGCTCGACCGCATGCCCCAGCAAGGGTCGAAGTTCCCGTGGCAGGTGTACCAGAGCTACCTGCGGGACTACCGCGCCACCCGCCGGGCCGACGTGGACGACGGCGTGATGCGGTTCAGCAACCCGGTCACGCCAGTGGTACGTGAGACGGAGGCCGCCGTCGGGTGACCAGGGCGTTGCACACCGCCCGGCTCCCTCGCTCGTGCTGGCGCGACCGCCCAGCCGGTGCAGGAGCCGGCTCCGCCGGAAGCTCCCGCTCCGGCCTTGCCCACCAGCGGATGCGAGGACGACCGCGCCCTCGCCGCCGCGGCAACGCTGGCCCTCGCCGGCGCCGGGCGCGCACTGGTTCGCCGCCGCACCCGCGGCTGAGCTGCCGCACCGGACCGCTGGCGTGGCCGCCGCGCCCGCGCCCGGTCCAGTTACCTTGGCGGGGCACGAAGGGGGCCGGCAGTGGAGGAACACCGTGAGCGACGCAAAGCTGAACTCGGAAGCCAGGGCGCTGTTGGAGACACCAGTGCTCGTGCACCTCGCCACCGTCGGCGGTGACGGCCCCCCGCGCCTGACGCCGGCGTGGGTCGACCTCGAAGGCGACGACGTGGTGACCAACAGGGTCGAGGGCCGGGCCAAGACCCGCAACCTGCGCCGGATCGACCTGCGCTGATGAGCGGTCACACCCCGGGTACCGTCGTCGAGCTGGGCCACGTCGTGCTGTACGTGCGGGATCTGGACACCAGCCGAGCGTTCTACGGTGACGTCCTCGGCTGGCCGGTCGCCGCAGACGTCGACCTCGGCGGCACCCGCGCCGTGGCGTTCTCGGCCGGACGAACTCACCACGAGCTGCTGCTCATCGAGGTCGGGCCCAGCGCCGCGCCACTCCCACGGGGTCGCCGGGTCGGCATGTACCACTTCGGCATCAAGGTCGGCGACACCGACGACGAGCTGCGGGCTGCGCTGAGCCGGCTGCGCGATCGCGGCATCACCATCGTGGGTGCGTCGGATCACACCATCACCCACAGCCTCTACATCCAGGATCCCGACGGCAACGAGATCGAGCTCTACGTCGACGTGCCCGGCGTCGACTGGCACTCGAACCCCGAGGCCATCGTCGCTCCCATCCGCCCCCTGCACCTCTAGGACGCACCGGCGCCCCGGGGTTGCCCGTGGCCAGCGCCGTACCGACGTCGTCCATCGTCACGCCCCTCGTTCAGCTCGACCAGCTGCACGTGGTGCGGCTCCATGCCTTCGTCGGGGGCTGGGATCGGTGGCGCCTCGGTGAACCGGGAGCGACGGTGCGATGGACGCTCGGCCAACGCTGCGGGCCGAGGCAGGCGCGGATACCGGTCGGCACGAATGGTGACCCGACCGCACCCCAGCACACGGAAGGACCGTGATGTCCACACCACCCCTCGCCCGCCGGGAGTTCCTCCGCCGAGCCGCCGTCACCGGCGGTGGCGGCATCGCACTGCTCGGCGGGTGGCAGGCCCGCCGGGCCCACGCCGGCCCCGACGAGACCCTGGCCCCGTTCTTGCACGGGGTGGCCAGCGGCGACCCCCTCGCCGATCGGGTCGTCATCTGGACCCGGGTCACACCCGACCACCGTGCCGGCGGCGGAGGCGTCATCCCGGTCACCTGGCGCATGGCCACCGACCCGGCCTTGACCAACGTGGTCGCCCGGGGGGAGGCCGCCAAGGCCACCCCGGATCGTGACTGGTGCGTGAAGGTCGACGTCACCGGCCTCGGGCCCGGCACCACCTACTACTACGACTTCAGCGTCGCGGGCGGCGGCCAGGGCAGGCGCACGTCGCTCACCGGGCGGACCAAGACCGCGCCGGCCGGCTCCGTCGACCGGCTCCGCTTCGCCGTGGTGTCGTGCTCCAACTACCCCGAGGGCTACTTCAACGCCTACCGGAACATCGCCGACCGCCACGACCTCGATGCCGTCGTTCACCTTGGCGACTACGTCTACGAGTACGGGACGGCCGGCGAGCTGGGCCGGGCCGCCGACCCGCCCCATGAGATGGTGACGCTGGCCGACCACCGGACTCGGTACGCGCAGTACCGGCTCGATCCAGACCTACGGGCCGCTCACCAGCAGCACCCGTTCATCACCGTGTGGGACGACCACGAGAGCACCGACAACGCCTGGCGCGACGGCGCCGAGAACCACGACCCCGGCGAGGGCGACTGGTTCGAGCGCAAGGCGATCTCGGCGCGCGTCTACGACGAGTGGATGCCGACCCGGCTGCCCGACCCGAACGAGCCGCTCAAGATCTGGCGGCACCTGCCCTTTGGCGACCTCGCAGACCTGGTGATGCTCGACACCCGGTTGTGGGGGCGTGACCAGCAGCCGGCGATGTTCGACGGCACCACCGACGACCCGGCCCGCACGATGCTCGGCTTCGACCAGGAGGCCTGGTTGGCCGAGCAGCTCGCCGCCTCCAAGGAGCGGGGCACGGCCTGGCGGGTGCTCGGCCAGCAGGTCATGTTCGCCCCGCTCAACCTGGCGCCGCTGCCCGACCTACCGGCCCTCAACCTTCTGCGCCTGCCCCGCGAGGGTCTGGCTCTCAACCCCGACCAGTGGGACGGCTACAACGCCAACCGCCAGCGCATCATCGACGTGCTGCGCGGCGCCAACCGGGCCGGCCGCATCGACGACGTGGTCGTGCTCACCGGAGACATCCACACGTCGTGGGCCAACGACGTGCCCGACTCCGGCTTCCCCGTGACCGGCTACGTGCCCGAGCTCGGGCGCGGCTCGATGGCGGTCGAGTTCGTCACGCCGTCGGTCACGTCGGCCAACGTCGACGACGTGACCGGCATCCCGTCCACGCCCATCGAGCTGGCCGCCCAGGTCGCCAACCCGCACGTGCGTTGGGTCGACCTCGACGCCAACGGTTACCTGGTGCTCACCCTCACCCCGGAGTCGGCCCAGTCCGACTGGTTCCACCCGGCCACCGTCACCGAACCGTCCACCGAGGAGCGCTTCGCGGCCGGCTGGGCGACGAAGCGGGGCGAGAACCACCTCTCCGAAGCCGGCGGGCCAGCCACCGACGGGTCCGTCGCCACGCCGGCGCCGGCCGCGGCGCCGGCGGTCATGCCGGTCTCGGCGTCGGGGCTCGGCCCGGTCGTGCCGTTGGCCGCTGCCGCCGGCGCCCTCGCCTTGCGCCGGCGTCGTGACGAGGAGGTGCAGCGATGATGGACCGCCGACGCTTCCTGCGCACGGGTGCCCTGGCTGGGGCCACCGCAGCCTTCGGGCCTGCCTTCTGGCGCGCCGCCTACGCCGGCACCGCTGATCCCGGTGTCGGCCCCTACGGATCGCCCGTCGGTCCGGACGACAACGGCCTGTGGCTGCCCGAGGGCTTCCGCTCCCGCGTCATCGCTCGCAGCGGCCTACCGGTTCCCGGCACGACGTACACGTGGCCGATCTTCCCCGACGGCGCCGCCACCTTCCCCGCCCCCGACGGCGGTTGGTGGTACGTGGTCAACAGCGAGGTGCCGGCCGGCCTCGGTGGGGCCAGCGCCATCCGCTTCGGCCCCTACGGGGTCGTCGAGGACGCCTACCGCATCCTGTCCGGCACCTCGGGCAACTGCGCCGGCGGGCCCACGCCGTGGGGTACGTGGCTGTCCTGCGAGGAGGCCCAGGCCCCCAGCAACGTCGGCGAGGGCCAGGTGTGGGAGTGCGATCCGACCAAACGGGGTCAGGGCGTCGTGCGCCCGGCCATGGGGGCGTTCAACCACGAGGCCGTGGCCGTCGACCCCGTTGGCGAGCGGCTCTTCCTCACCGAGGACCGTCCCGACGGTCGCCTCTACCGGTTCACGCCGGAGACCTACCCCGACCTGTCCGCCGGCCTCCTCGAGGTCGCCGTGGTCGACGGGACCTCGGTGCGGTGGTCGAAGGTCCCGGACCCGTCGGCGTCGCAACAGACGACCCGCACCCAGGTGCCGGCCAGCACCGCCTTCGACGGCGGCGAGGGCTGTTGGTACGACGCCGGCATCGTGTACTTCACCACCAAGGGCGACAACCGGGTGTGGGCGCTCGACGTGACCAAGGACTGCCTCGAGGTCATCTACGACGCCGCCACCCCCGGCCCGGCCGCCCCGTTGACCGGCGTCGACAACGTGGTGGTGGCGCCTTCCGGCGACCTCTACGTGGCCGAGGACGGCGGCAACATGGAGATCTGCCTCATCACCCCGGGCCCGGACCGGACCGTGTCGCCGTTCCTGCACTACGAGGGCAACGACTCCTCCGAGCTCACCGGCCCGGTCTTCGACCCGAGCGGCACCCGCCTGTACTTCAGCTCCCAGCGTGGCCCAGCGCCGGCCGGGGCGGGCATCACCTTCGAGGTGACCGGCCCGTTCCGCTCCGGAAGGGGCCGCGCCGGCAAGAGCGGGTCGGACAAGGGCCCCAGGGGTAAACGATGATCCCGCGTGGGCTGCGTCGAGCCGACGGGTTCCGAACCAGCCCCCGCCGTCCCGACGTGACCGCCGAGGCGGCACGCACCGGCGGCTGCGCCCACGCCCACCACCATGGCCGCTGACGTCCGGTGGGTCCCCGCCGCGCGACGACCGGAAGCGTGCCCGCTGACGTGGAGGCCTGCCAGAGCGCGGAGCTCACCGAGCGGTCAGCTCCCCGTGCCAGGTATCGGTGCCCCCTCGGGCGAACGATCGGCCCACGCCTTTCGCGCCGCGATCTGATCGAGCTGGCTGCCGGCTCGGGTGCGCGGCTCGTCGCCATCCCTCCGACGCCCTGGCCCGATCCGGACCCGCCGGATCCGGCACCTTGCGGAGCCGTCCGTTCTGCGGCATGCTCGGTGGCACTCACGAGTGCCACGGGGCACCGCGTTCGAGCACGGGGGACACGTACATGAAGGTCGACTACCCGATCATCTCGGCTGACTCGCACATCACCGAGGCGCCGAACACCTACACGGACTTCATCGACCCGGCCTGGCGTGACCGGGCTCCGCACTTGGTGGACGGCGGCGACAAGATGGGCGACATGTTCGTGGTGGAGGGCTCCACGGTGCCGATCCCCATGGGCCTGGTCGCCGCCGCCGGCAAGGATCCCTCCGAGATCCGCACCAAGGGCACCCGCTTCGACGAGCTCCACCGGGGCGGTTGGGATCCCACCGCGAGGCTGGCCGAGCAGGACGCCGATGGTGTTGCCGCCGAGGTCATCTACCCCACGGTCGGCATGGTGCTGTGCAACATCGACGACTTCGACCTCAAGAAGGCGTCCTTCGACGCCTACAACCGCTGGATCGCCGACTACTGCTCCCACGCTCCCGACCGGCTGCTCGGGTGCGGCCAGACCGCGATGCGCTCCCCCGAGGAGGGCATCGAGGACCTGAAGGCCATCAAGGCACTCGGCCTGCGCGGGGTGATGATGCCCGGCATGCCGGCGGTGGAGGACTACGACTCGCCGGTGTACGACGAGTTCTGGGAGACCGCCGTCGAGCTCGAGCTCCCGCTCAGCTTCCACATCCTCACCACCAAGAGCGACAAGACGCGGGGCCCGGCGATCTCCAGCTTCCTGTCCATCGTGCGGGGCTGCCAGGACATCATGGCCATGCTGGTGTTCGGCGGCGTGTTCGAGCGCCACCCCGGTTTGAAGGTGGTGTGCGTGGAGGCCGACGCCGGCTGGGTGCCGCACTTCATGTACCGGATGGACCATGCCTTCAACCGGCACCGCTACTGGCTCAAGCCCGGCGCCGACCTGGTCCGCCTGCCGAGCGAGTACTTCGCCGAGCACATCTTCGTGACGTTCCAGGACGACTGGACCGCGTTCCGCTTCGCCGATGCCATGAACTGGAAGCGGTTGATGTGGGCCAACGACTTCCCTCACAGCGACTCCACCTGGCCCTGGTCCCAGGAGCTGCTCGACAAGCACACCGCAGGCATGACCGACGAGCAGACCAGATCGATCCTGTGCGACAACGTCGCCGATCTCTACGGCATCGACACGTCCACGCTCACCACCACCGCCTGAGGTGACCGCCCACGACCTCGTCATCCGGGGCGGCACCGTCGTCGACGGCACAGGCCGTGCACCGCACTCGGCCGACGTCGCGATCGACGGCGACCGCATCGTGGCCGTCGGCCGGGTCGCGCAGGCCGGCGCACGGGAGATCGACGCCGACGGCGCGCTCGTCACTCCCGGCTTCGTCGACATCCACGCCCACTACGACGGGCAGGCGACCTGGGACCACCAGCTGGCGCCGTCGTCGTGGCACGGCGTGACCACGGTGGTGATGGGCAACTGCGGCGTCGGCTTCGCACCGGTGCGGCCCGCGGATCACGACCGCCTCATCGAGCTCATGGAGGGTGTCGAGGACATCCCCGGCGCCGCCCTGCACGAGGGCCTGTCGTGGGAGTGGCAGTCCTTCGGCGAGTACCTCGACGCCGTCGACCGGATCCCCCACGACATCGACGTCGCCGCCCAGGTGCCCCACGGGGCGGTGCGCCTGCACGTCATGGGGGAGCGGGGCGCCCAGCGGGAACCGGCCACCGCCGAGGAGATCGCCCAGATGGCCGCGCTCGCGGCCGAGGGCGTGGCGGCGGGTGCGCTCGGCTTCACGACGTCACGGACCATGAACCACCGCACCAGCCGGGGCGAGCCCACGCCCACGCTGACCGCGTCGGCCGACGAGCTCGTTGGCATCGCCCGGGGACTGGGCCAGCTGGGGCGCGGAGTGCTCCAGGTCGTGTCCGACCACATGAACACCGACGAGGAGTTCGCCACCTTCCGTCGCATGGTGTCCGAGTCGGGTCGGCCG
>JAXHUH010000096.1:0-39471 GCA_034211175.1 Actinomycetota bacterium | reverse complement strand
CGGGGGAGGGGAGGGGGCGACGCCGCGACGGCTCGGGAGGATCAGCTGTTGTCGGGGCTCAGTTGTCGGTGGCCGGGTTGTCGGCCGCCGTCGGCTCGACGTCGACCGTCCCGCCGCCCGCCGACACCGCGACCTTGCGGGGCTGGGCGGTCTGCGCGACCGGGATGCGCACGGTCAGGACGCCGTTGTCGAAGCTCGCCTCGACCCCGGAGGCATCGAGGTTCTCGCCGAGTACGAGCTGGCGGCTGAAGGCACCCTGCGGGCGCTCGCGGGCGATGATCGTCGTGTCGTCGTCGGCGATCGTCTCGCGGGTGACCTCGACGGTGAGGCGGTTCTTCTCGACGGTCAGGTCGACCGCGCCCGGGTCCACGCCGGGGAGGTCGAAGTACACCGTGACCTCGTGCTCGGTGCGCACGGCGTCCATCGGGATGGTGAAGCGGCCAGGTGCCGTCCACGCCGTGCCGGCGATGCGGTCGAAGTCGCGGAAGGGATCGAAGCGTCGAAGCATCTCGTCGGTTCTCCTCTGTCGGTTCTGCACGGTCTCGCGGCCTCCGAGCCGGGGTCGGTCGGCCCGGGGATCGTCGGGCCCTGGTCGTCCGGGCTCCGATCACTCGGGTGGTCGGTCCGGGTGGCTCCGGCGGCTGCCCGAACCTTCGGTCAGCCTATCCGGAAACCTGAGTCGGTTGTGCTCAACTAATCCAACCTCGGCAGCGCAGGTCCTATTCCGGAGCTCGCGGCAAAACGCGACGACGGGGCCCCGGAGGGCCCCGTCGGGAGAACGTGCCGGTCGTGCCGGCCGGATCAGGAGGCGGAGAGGCGCTTCTCCAGCTCCGCCAGCTCGTCGCGCGCCCGCTGGGGCAGGCGCTCGCCGAGGAAGTCGTAGTGCGACTCGATCAACGGCAGCTCCTGGCGCCACGAGTCGGGATCGACCGACAGGAGCGTCTCGAGCGATGCGGCGTCGAGGTCGAGGCCGTCGGTGTCGAGCGAAGCGGGCGTCGGCACGTGGCCGATGGCCGTCTCGGTGGCGTCGGCCCCGCCGGCGACCCGCTCGAGCACCCACTTGAGCACCCGGGAGTTCTCCCCGAAGCCGGGCCAGATGAACTTGCCGTCGTCGTCCTTGCGGAACCAGTTGACCCAGAAGAGCTCGGGGAGCTTCGCGCCGTCCCGCTCGCCCATCTCGAGCCAGTGACCGACGTAGTCGCCCATGTTGTAGCCGCAGAACGGCAGCATGGCGAAGGGGTCGAAGCGGACGTCGCCGACCTTGCCGGCCGCGGCCGCCGTCTTCTCCGACGACATGATCGACGCCAGGAACACGCCGTGCTCCCAGCTGCGGGCCTGGGTCACGAGCGGCACGTTGGTGGCGCGGCGACCGCCGAAGAGGATGGCCGAGATCGGGACGCCCTTCGGGTCCTCCCACTCGTCGGCGATCGACGGGCACTGCGCGGCCGGGGCCGTGAACCGGGCGTTCGGGTGCGACGCCGGGGTGTCCGATGCCGGCGTCCACGGGTTGCCCCGCCAGTCGGTGAGCTGCGCCGGCGGCTCGTCGGTGAGGCCCTCCCACCAGACGTCGCCCTCGGGCGTCTTCGCGACGTTGGTGTAGATGCAGTTGGCGTACAGCGTCGCCAGGGCGTTCGGGTTGGTCTCCTCGGACGTCCCCGGGGCCACGCCGAAGAACCCCGCCTCGGGGTTGATGGCGTAGAGCTGGCCGTCGTCGCCGAACTTCATCCAGGCGATGTCGTCGCCGACCGTCTCGACCTTCCAGCCGGGCAGGGTCGGGATGAGCATCGCCATGTTCGTCTTCCCGCACGCGGACGGGAACGCGGCGGCGATGTACTTCTTCTCACCGCTCGGCGGCGTGATCGACAGGATCAGCATGTGCTCGGCGAGCCAGCCGTCGCGCTGGGCCATCGTCGAGGCGATGCGCAGCGCGAAGCACTTCTTGCCGAGCAGCGCGTTGCCGCCGTAGCCCGAGCCGTAGGACCAGATCTCCCGGGTCTCGGGGAAGTGGGTGATGTACTTGTTCTCGGCGTCGCACGGCCACGGGACGTCCTCGCGCCCGTCGGTCAGCGGGTAGCCCACCGAGTGCACGCACGGGACGAACTCGCCGTCGTCGCCGAGCACGTCGAGGGCGCCGGCGCCCATGCGGGTCATGATCCGCATGTTGGTGACCACGTACGCCGAGTCGGTCAGCTGGACGCCGATGTGGGCGATGGGGCTGCCGAGCGGGCCCATGGAGAACGGCACGACGTACATCGTGCGGCCCTTCATCGCGCCCGTGTAGAGCTCCGTGAGCTCGGCCTTCATCTCGGCCGGGGCGCGCCAGTTGTTGGTCGGCCCGGCGTCGATCTCGTTCTCCGAGCAGATGAACGTCCGGTCCTCGACGCGGGCGACGTCACCCGGGTCCGAGAGCGCCAGGTAGCTGTTCGGGCGCAGCTCGTCGTTCAGGCGCTCGAACGTGCCGCCGTCCACCAGGAGCTGGCAGAGGCGGTCGTACTCCTCTTCGCTGCCGTCGCACCATTCGACGCTGTCCGGCTGCAGGATGGCCTTCCAGTGCTCGACCCAGTCGAGCAGCTTCTGGTGCTTCGTTGGTGCCGTCATCGCATCTCCGACGTCGCTGTCGCTGTCCTGTCCCGGCTGGCCACCGATTCCCTCGATGGCTTGAGGCGACGCTATCACCGGGGCCGATGGCCGGACCTAATGGCGAAGCGCCGTCACGGGGAGGGTCGCCGGCGGGCGGGAGGATGTCGACGGCTGGGCCGAGCCGGCGTCAGCCCACGTCGCCGATGAACCCGGGCGTGCCCATGTCGACCTCGGAACCGAGCCGCAGCATCGTGGCCCGGCCGTGCTCGTCGAGATCGAAGACGATGCGCTGGCCCTGGCGCAGCATCCGGAAGTTGGACGTGGCGACGGCGTCGGGGGCCAGGTCGTGCTCCGCGAGCGAGAGATCGTCCCGCATCACCACACCGTCGCCGGTTCCCGGGTCGTACGACTTGATCACGCCCTGCACGTTCGCTCCCTGTGCCCTCACGGTGGCGCCACTGCGCAGCACGCGCCGTGGCCGGTGTCGTCCGGCGATGCTGCCACGCCGGCCGCACCAACACCCCGACGGGGAGGGTAGCGAGCGGACGGGCGGGCGCGAAATCCCGGCCAGCGGTGCCCGACGGGCTCGGCTCGCCCGGCGGGTCAGGACGCGGGCTCGCCGGCGCTGAGGTCCCAGGAGAACCAGGTCAGGTCCTCGCTCGTGCCGTCGCGGTCGACCCTGGCCGCGCCGAGCCACATCCGGGCGAACGAGAGGTGGACGACCTCGCCGAGCGGCTGGGTCGGTGCCTCGATGTCCATGTTCACGCTGGTCACGACCACGTCGCGCATGTCGAGCAGCAGCCGTGGCCGGAAGTGGCCGGCCTGGCGCACCGTGAGCACGACCTGGGGCGTGAGCGTGCCCCGCGAGCAGAGGAGGAGCAGCAGCGGGCTGGAGCTGTCGATCGTCTTGCGCACCGTGAGGTCCGAGAACGTCGGTGACGCACCGGCCGGTTCCAGCGGCCGGTTGACCCCGAGGTTCCAGCCGAGGACCGGGATGTGGTCGCGCGCCGCGGGAAGGGTCGATTCCCCGGGGACACCCCCGAAATCCAGGAACTGCTCGACCGCCATGGGTGGAAGACCTCCGCGAAACCGCTGCTGACCGTGCCGGACGCTAGCCGCGTCGGACGGGGTAGCCGGTGGGGGCACCCGTCGCCGGGTCGTGCGGCGTGCGGCGGTTACGCTCGGCGTCATGGTGCGAGCCGCCACGACCGGTCCCGGGATCGACGCCGTGCGCGGGCACGTCGGCGCCGCAGCGGCCCACGGGCCCGGGTGCGCCCGTGGCTGAGGGGGCCGCCGGCGTGTCGCCGCCGATCACGCTGGCCGAGTTCTCGTCGATGCCGGTGACCAAGCTCAAGGGCGTGTCCGACCGCAAGGCGAAGGCCCTGGCCGAGATGGGCATCACGAGCCTGGCCGACCTGCTCACGCACTACCCCCGGCGCTACGTCGACCGGAGCCGGGAGGCGTCGATCGACGAGCTCGAGCGCGACGAGCAGGGGCTCGTCCTCGTCCGGATCACGTCCGTGACGTCCCGGCGCACCCGCAACCGGCGAACGATGGTGCTCGTCGAGGCGGCCGGCCTCGCCGAGGGGGGCGGGCGGCTGCGCCTCACGTTCTTCAACCAGCCGTGGCGGGAGCGCCAGCTGCGACCGGGCATCGAAGCCGCGGTGTTCGGCAAGCTCGAGTACTTCCGGGGACAGCGCCAGATGACCAACCCGGTCGTCGATGTCATTCGTGATGACGGCGCCGGCTCCCAGCGCACGGGACGCATCGTGCCCATCTACCCGCAGTCGGAGAAGGCCGGGCTCAACACGTGGGAGCTGGCTGCCCTGGTCGAGGAGGCGATCGCCCGGACCGTCGGCCGCGCCAGCGGGACCGGTCGTGGCTTCGCTGACCCCGTGCCGGCGGCGGTGCTGCGTCGTCACGGTCTCGTCGACCGTGGTCGCGCCCTGCGAGGGATCCATGCCCCCGAGGACATGGCCGCCCAGCAGGAGGCCCGACGACGACTGGTGTTCGACGAGCTGCTCCGGGTCCAGGTCGCGCTGGTGGCGCGCAAGCGTCACCTCGAGGCGACGACCCGCGGAGTGACCCACACCACCGACGGACCCCTGGTCGAGCGGTTCCGGGAGCGGCTGCCGTTCCCCCTGACGCGCGCCCAGCAGAAGGCGGTGGACCGCATCGTGGACGACCTCGGACGGCGCTACCCGATGCACCGGCTGCTCCAGGGTGACGTCGGCGCGGGCAAGACGGTGGTAGCGGTCGCGGCGCTGCTCGTCGCGGTGCAGGGAGGCCATCAGGGTGCGCTGATGGCACCGACCGAGGTGCTCGCCGAGCAGCACCACATCGGCATCGCCGAGCTGCTCGCCGGCTTCACCGTCGGCGACGAGGCCACGCTCATGGGCGAGCGGCCGCTTCGCGTGGCGCTGCTGACGAATCGTGTCGCGGCCGCCGAGCGTCGCCGCGTCCTCGCCGACCTCGCTGGCGGCGCAGTGGACATCGTCGTCGGTACCCATGCGCTCATCCAGGAAGGCGTCGACTTCGCGTCGCTCGGGGTGGCCGTCATCGACGAGCAGCACCGCTTCGGGGTCGAGCAACGGGCGGCGCTGAGGGACCGCCCGGACGGGAGCCCGCCGCCCGACGTGCTCGTCATGACGGCGACGCCGATCCCGCGCACCGCGGCGATGACGGTCTACGGGGACCTCGACGTCTCGATCCTCGACGAGTTGCCCCCGGGTCGGACCCCGATCGTGACCCGCTGGGCCCGCGGCGAGGCGGAGGAGGAGTCGGTGTGGGCTCAGGTGCGCGACGAGGTCGCGCAGGGCCGCCAGGCGTACGTCGTGTGCCCGCTCATCGAGGAGAGCGATCGGCTGGAGGCCCGTTCGGCGGAGGAGACCCACGACCGCCTCACGGCCGGGGAGCTCGCGGGCCTGCGGGTCGGGCTCCTCCACGGCCGGCTGAAGGCGCCCCAGAAGGAGGAGGTCATGGCGGACTTCCGCGCCGGCCGGCTCGACGTGCTGGTGGCCACGACGGTGATCGAGGTCGGTGTCGACGTCCCCAACGCCACGGTCATGATCGTGCTCGACGCGGATCGGTTCGGCATCGCTCAGCTCCACCAGCTTCGGGGCCGGGTCGGGCGGGGCGCTCACGCGTCGACGTGTTGGCTGGTGAGCGAGCCCGGCGACGGCGACGAGGACGCAGGCGACTCGTCGGCCCGGCTGTCCGCGCTGGTGGAGACGACCGACGGCTTCAAGCTCGCCGAGGTCGACCTCGACCTGCGGGGCGAGGGGACGTTGATGGGGGAGCGCCAGACCGGGCGCAACGACCTGAAGCTGGCGTCCCTGCGGCGCGACAAGGAGTGGGTGCTCCACGCTCGGGAGGCGGCGAGCGACATCGTCGACGACGACCCGAGCCTGTCGTCGCACCCCGACCTGGCGGCCGAGGTCGAGCTGATCGTGGCCGAGGAGGACGCCGAGTTCCTCCTCAAGTCATGAGCGGCGCGCCGTGAACGGAGGCGGGTCGTGATCGGGAGCGCGTCGTGAGCGAGGACGGCATCCACCCCGCGGCCGCGGCGTCGAACTGGCGACGCGTCCTGCTCGTCGACGCCTCGATCGGCGTGGCCGTGATCGTGGCCGGCTTCGTCGTTGGCGTGGTGACGGTGCCGGTGCTCGGCGCGGTGGTCGCCGCGCTCGGCGTCGCGTACGTCGTGGCGGTCGCCCGACGGGCCCGGGAGTGGGCCGGGGCCCGTCGCCGCCACGGTCTCGACGGCTGACGCTCCCGGGCCTGCTCAGGTGGGCCCGTCGGCCGGCGCGCCGCAGGTCGCGGCGACGTCGGGGCACGGCGCCGCGTCGTCGGCGTCGACCGACGCGTGGGCCAGCCCGACGAGTGCCGCCGCGGTCACCAGGAGCGCGGCGAGCAGGGTACGGATGCGGAACCCGGGATCGATGAACATGGTCGTGTCCTCCGGACCGATGACGCCCGCGCCGATGCCCGCCACGCCGTGGTGCCGGGGCCGCTGCGGGCCCCGCCCGGGATCGAGCCCGGGGCTCAGTCGCTGAGGTCGGCCTCGTCGAGCTCGACGTCCCAGCGGTCGAAGCAGTCCTCGCACCGGTAGGCGACGATGTCGCCCGCCTCCCACCCCTCGTGGGGTCGGTGGGACATCAGGTGGCAGCGGCCACCGCAGTCGACGCAGACGATGGTCTCGGCCGGTTCCACGGCAGGGGATCGTAGGCGCCGTGCGGTGCCGCGGTCGCGGCGCCGCCGGAGCCAGCACGCCGCAGGGCGGATGGCCGACATCAGCTGCCTCCTCGAAGAGACATCACGAGAGACGTTGGGTGCCCGTCGCCCGCGCCCGCCTGCGTCCATCATGACGATCGTGTGACGATGACGGAAGAGCCTCGGCGGGACGATATGGCCGCCGGAACCCGGCAGCGCCTGCGCCTCGCCGTGGCCCGGGGCGTTCACGAGGTGGTCCACGGAGCAACGGCGCTAGCGTCGCCCGCGTGCGAGTCGTCGCCGGGACCGCCCGTGGCCGCCGCCTCATCACACCCGCCGGCCGCCAGGTCCGTCCGACGTCGGAGCGGGTGCGCGAGGCGCTGTTCAACGCGCTCGGGAGCATGGGCGGCGTCGACGGGCTCACCGTCCTCGACGTGTTCGCGGGGTCGGGCGCGCTCGGGATCGAGGCGCTGAGCCGGGGCGCGGCGAGCGCGACCTTCGTCGAGCGGGACCGTGCCGCGCTCGGGGCGGTGCGGGACAACCTGCGCACCTGCGGCTTTGCCGACCGGGCGACGGTCGTGGCCGGCGACGCGACGTCGCACCCGGTCGTCGAGCAGCGGGCCGATCTCGTGCTGTGCGACCCGCCGTACGGGTTCGACGACTGGGCCACGCTCCTCGCCCGCCTCGACGCCGACCTGGTCGTCGTCGAGACCGACCGGGAGCTCGACGTGCCCGAGCGGTTCCGGCTTCTTCGCCGCAAGCGCTATGGGTCTACGGTCGTCGATGTGTTCGCCGTCACCCGTGGAGCCGACGACGAGCACGGCCCCGACCCGGCGGCGGGCCGCGGCGACGGAGGAGGATGACCGTGACGATGGCGAACGTGGGGCGATGGGAATGGTGACGGCGCTGGTGCCGGGCTCGTTCGACCCGGTGCACCTGGGGCACCTGGACGTGATCGAGACGGCGGCCGCCCTGTTCGACCGGGTGGTCGTGGCCGCCGTGGGGAACCCGGGCAAGAACCCGCTGTTCGAGCTGGCGGACCGCGAGGCGATGATCGAGGAGTCGGTCGCCCATCTCGACAACGTCGTGGTCCGCTCGTTCGGCGGCCTCGTCGTGCAGCTCGCGGCGGAGGTCGACGCACGGGCGATCGTGAAGGGCCTGCGCGGCGTGACCGACTTCGACAGCGAGATGCAGATGGCGCAGATGAACGCAGCCGTCGGCGACGTGCGTACGCTGTTCCTGCCGACCGCGCCCGCGCTCGCGCACCTGGCGTCGCGGTACATCCGTGAGATCGCGCGGGGCGGGGGTAATGTTGGCGACATGGTGCCACCGGTGGTGGCCAAGCGTCTCGAGGAGCGATTCAGCACGTGACCACACCCGTCGGCGACGGAGACCACGTCCCGGGAGCTGCCGGGTCGGTCGACGAGCTGGCCGAGTCAGCGTTCGAGGATCTCGACGAGCCCACGCCGTCGGACACGGAGCTGGCCCTGCGTCGGCTCGCCGACATCGTCCGGCACGCCAAGAACGTCCCGCTGTCCGCCTCGGCGATGATCGATCGCGACGAGGTGCTCGACCTGGTCGATCACGCGCTCACCAACCTGCCGGAGGAGATCCGTCAGGCCCGGTGGCTGCTCAAGGAGCGTGACGACTACCTCGCCCGGGTGCGTCGCGAGGGCGACGACCTGCTCGAGGCGGCGCGCACCCGTGCCGAGCGCATGGTCCAGCGGACCGAGGTCGTGAAGGCGGCCGAGAGCAGGGCCCGTCAGATCGTCGAGGCGGCCGAGGCCGACGCCCGCCGCCTGCGCAACGAGGTCGAGGACTTCTGCGACCAGAAGCTCGGCAGCTTCGAGATCGTGCTGCAGCGGACCATGAAGATGGTGTCGTCGGGCCGGGAGAAGCTCCAGGGCGGCCGCAACGGCCTCGACGCCCCCGACCAGCGACGTCCCGAGGGCCAGTCGCAGAACGGCCAGGAGCACGCCGAGCGCAACGGGGCGTCCCGGGCCGAGGGTGAGGGCCAGCCGGTCCAGCACCAGGGCCAGCAGCAGGCCCACGAGCGCGTCGTGGAGTCGACGGGCCAGCATCCCGAGATGCGGGCGCCCGAGCAGGACCGCGGGCGCGACGGCTTCTTCGACCAGGACCGATTGTGACCCGGCGCCGTCGCACGACCTCGCCCGAGCGGATGGAGCTGCCGCTGGAGTGCGAGAAGCTCCTGCGGCGGCCGGGCACCCGCCGCGACGTCCGTCGCGAGGTCGACGCCGCCGACCTCGGGCTCACCGACGCCGACGTGTCGGGCACGACGGTGGGCGACGACCCGCTGGTGCTCGACGTCGTGGTCGAGTCGACCTCCGGGGAGGCCCTCACCGCGACCGGCACCGTGAGCGTGCCGTGGCGCGCCGACTGCCGTCGTTGCCTCGAGGAGGTCAGCGGCACCGCGGTCGCCGAGGTGCGCGAGGTGTTCGAGTCCGTCCCGACCGAGGGTGAGACCTACCTGCTCGCCGATCGGACGATCGATCTCGGGCCGCTCGTGCGCGACGCGGCGCTGCTCAGCCTGCCGACGGCCGTCGTGTGCTCGGAGGACTGCCTCGGGCCCGAGCCCGAGCGCTTCCCGGCGACGCCCGAGGGCGTGGCCGGGGCCGTGGCGGTGGACGCCGACGCCGACGGCGACGACGGCGAGCGTCTCGGTGATCCACGCTGGGCCGTCCTCGACCAGCTCAAGGGCGACTGAGGCCCGGGCGGCTCGTTCCCGGAGCCGACCCGGCCCCGCCACCCGCGGGTCCCCGTGGCGGCTGATCCATCCGGTGCATGGATCACCGATCCCGGTGCGGCTATGCTGACCTGCCCGTGCCGCCGGTGGCGGCACGTCTTCCGCGCCCCGACGCCAAGGTTGTTTCGATGGCCGTCCCCAAGAAGAAGATGTCCAAGGCGAAGAGCCGCAGCCGACGTTCGTCGGCCTGGCGGCTGGACGCCCCCTCGCGAAGCGTGTGCCCGCGCTGCGGTGCCTCGAAGCTGCCGCACGTCGTGTGCAACAGCTGCGGCTGGTACAACGGCCGCCAGGCGATCGACGTCGACTGATCCGCTCGCTGGCGATCCTGCGATGACGGCGTTCGCGACGGCACCCGGCACGTTGGTGCCGGCGCCCGCGGCCGGTTCACCGGCACCGATGGGTGCCCGGTGAGCGGCGCCGCGGTCGCGACCGCACCCGAGAGCGAGGCGCTGAGCGAGCGCGTGGCCGCCGCCGGCCACGCGCCGATCGCCGTCGACGCCATGGGTGGGGACGACGCCCCGTCCGTCGTCGTCGAGGGCGCCCGGCGGGCGTGGGACGACGGCACGCCGATCATCCTCGTCGGCCGTCCCGGTGAGCTGGGCGACGTCGCCGACATCCCCGTGCTGGCGGCGTCCGAGGTCATCGCCATGGACGACGACCCGGGCCCGAGCGTCCGCCGCCGCAAGGACTCCTCGCTCGTGCGCTCCGCCGAGGCGGTGCGCGACGGCTGGGCCGGCGCCATGGTCAGCGCCGGCAACACCGGTGCGGCGATGGCGTCCGCGCTCCTGCGCATGGGCCGGATCAAGGGTGTGAGCCGCCCGGCCATCGCCATCCCGATCCCGAAGCCCTCCGGCCGTCCGACGGTCATGCTCGACGCCGGCGCCAACGCCGAGTGCCAGCCGGAGTGGCTCGTGCAGTTCGCGATCATGGGCGTCGCCCTGGCACGGACCCGCTTCGGCATGGCCAAACCCCGCGTCGGGCTCCTGTCGATCGGCGAGGAGTCGGTGAAGGGCAACGGGCTCGTGAAGTCGGCCCACGCGCTGCTCGAGTCCTCGCCCCTGCTGGGGGCGACCGGTGCGCCGTTCGTCGGCAACGTCGAGGGGCGCGACCTCATGTCGCCCGACGTCGACGTCGTCGTGACCGACGGCTTCACCGGCAACGTCGCGCTCAAGACGCTCGAGGGTGCGCTCTCGGGCATCGTCGGGCTCATCGAGCAGCTCGCGGGCGATGACGCCGACCAGGCCCGCCCGCTGTTGCGGCGCGCGGTCGACGAGCTCGACCCGGAGAACACCGGCGGCGCCATGCTGCTCGGGGTCAACGGCGTGTGCGTGATCAGCCACGGCTCGTCGTCGGCGTGGGCGATCGCCAACGCCATCCGCGTGGCCCGGGAGACGGTGCTGGCGGACACGGTCGGCGCGCTGGCGTCGCTCGTCCGGCCCTGACGTCGCGCTTCACAAGCGCACGATCTTTGGTGGCAGTACAATTCCCGGCGCCACGGATGGTTTTGGAGAGCCTGTGCCTGCGGAGACCCACGTCGAAGGAAGTCCGATGTCGCGCGAGGAAGTGCTGGAGCTCGTGCGCGACCGTCTGGCCGACATCCTCGAGATCGAGCCCGGCACGATCAAGGAGGGCGACTCCTTCGCCGACGACCTCGACGCCGACTCGCTGGCGCTGATCGAGCTCGTCGAGGCGCTCGAGGAAGAGCTCGGCGAACGTTCTGTCGGCTTCCGCATCGAGGACGACGACCTCGAGGACCTGAAGACGGTGCGGGACGCGGTCGACTACGTTGTCGGACGAGTCGGCTGAGGGCGCCAGGGCGCCGGACGCCGACGATCTCGCCCGCCGCCTCGAGCACCGCTTCTCCGATGGGGACATCCTGATCCAGGCGTTGACCCACCGGTCCTGGTGCGCCGAGCACGACGGATCCGAGTCGAACGAGCGTCTGGAGTTCCTGGGAGACGCCGTGCTCGGGCTCATCGTCACCGACCACGTCTTCGACTCGTACCCCGACCTGCCCGAAGGTGCCCTCGCCAAGGTCCGTGCCTCGGTCGTGAGCTCGGCGGCGCTCGCCGAGATGGCGTCCGAGCTGGGCCTGGGCGAGCACCTCCGGTTGGGCCGGGGCGAGGAGATCACCGGTGGTCGGTCCAAGCCGTCGATCCTGGCCGACGCCATGGAGGCCGTGATCGGCGCGCTCTACCTCGACGGTGGCTGGGACACGACCGCCAACGCGGTGCTCGACCTGCTGGGCCCGCGCATCGCGGCCGCGGCATCGGGCCCGGGCGGCTCCGACTACAAGACGCGGCTCCAGGAGGTCGCGGCTCGGCGCTTCGAGAGCCTGCCCTCCTACGAGATCGTCGACGAGGGCCCCGACCACGCCAAGCGGTTCTTCGCCACGGTCGTCGTGGACGGCGAGGCGCTCGGCAGCGGCGAGGGCCGATCGAAGAAGCAGGCGCAGCAGGCTGCGGCGCGCTCGGCATGGGTCGGGCTCGAACGCGCCGGTGCGCTCGGCGACGAGGCCGGCGGCGACGGTGCCGTCACCTCCCCGAACGATGACAACCACACTGCCGGCGCCGCCCACCCGGGTGCGGGCAACGAGGCCGTGCCGGCCACCACGAGACAGGACGCGGAGAAGACGACCGATGGCTGAGCTCCCCGAGATCGAGACCCTACGACGCGAGCTCGAGCGCGAGGTCGTCGGCAAGAAGGTGAAGTCCGTCGAGGTGCTCGACGACGGGCCGTTGGCCGAGGGCATCGACGGCCCGGGCCTCGTGAAGCGGCTCGAGGGCGCCAAGGTGAGCGGGTCCAAGCGACGCGGCCTGCTCCTGTGCCTCATCCTCGACGGCGCCGACATGCTGGTGGTCGACCTGTCGGCCGGCGGCGCGCTGCGTCGGGCGGCCAACAAGGACGAGGTCGCCGAGGGCACGTCCGTCATCGTGACGTTCACCCAGGGCGGCCAGCTGCGCATCTCGGGCGTCGACGGGACGCGGGTGTTCCTCGCCGACGAGGAGCGGCTCCTGTCGCTGCACCCCGAGCTGACGACGCTCGGCGCCGACCTGTTCGACCAGCCGCTGAGCTGGACCAACTTCGCGGTCATGCTCCGGGCGCGGCGCGAGACGCTGCGGTCGCTGCTGCGCGACGACTCCTTCGTCGTCGGGCTCGGCGACATCTACGCCGACGAGATCCTCCACTCGGCGCTCCTTCGCCACGACCGCACGCCGGACACGCTGTCGGCGCAGGAGATCCGCCGCCTCTACCGGGCGATCGTCGAGACGATCCACGACGCCGTGAAGCACGGCGGCACGTCCATCGAGTCGTCGCCGTTCGTGAACCTGGCCGGCGAGCCCGGCGGCTACCAGGAGTACCTGGGGGTCTACGGGCGCGACGGCCAGCGCTCCGCGAACGGGCGCACGCTCGTCCAGCGCGCGAAGGTCGATGGCAGCTGGACCTACTTCACGGACTACCAGGTCTGATCACCCACGACCGCGCCGGGTGCGGTGGGCCGCGGGCCTGCGCCGCGCGCCGGTGGCCGCGTGTCATCATCGGTACGGACAGGTCGGTGTCGACCGGCGTCGCGGCGGCGATCCGGCCCGGTGATCCCACGGATGGCGCTGCCCTCCGTGGCGTGAGCCGGCCGCATCGGGAGGGCCCGTGTTCCTGAAGACGCTCACGATCAAGGGGTTCAAGTCGTTCGCCGACGCGGCGACGCTCGGGCTCGAGCCCGGTGTGACCGTCGTCGTCGGCCCGAACGGCAGCGGCAAGTCGAACGTGGTCGACGCCATCGGCTGGGTGCTCGGCGCCCAGGCCCCGAGTGCGGTGCGCTCGGCGAAGATGGACGACGTCATCTTCGCCGGCACGTCGGGTCGGGCCGCGCTCGGCCGCGCCGAGGTCAGCCTCACGCTCGACAACAGCTCCGGGCAGCTGGCGATCGAGTTCTCCGAGGTGACGATCACCCGGCGCCTGTTCCGCAGCGGCGACAGCGAGTACCTGATCAACAACTCACCCTGCCGCCTCCTCGACGTGCAGGAGCTGCTCTCCGACAGCGGCGTCGGCCGGAGCCAGCACGTGATCATCTCCCAGGGCCAGATCGACGCCGTGCTCAACGCCCGGCCGGAGGACCGGCGCCAGGTCATCGAGGAGGCCGCCGGCATCCTCAAGTACCGCAAGCGCAAGGAGCGCTCCGAGCGCCGGCTCGCGGCCACCGAGGAGAACCTCACCCGGCTCGCCGACCTCACGAAGGAGGTGCGCCGCCAGCTGAAGCCGCTCGAGCGCCAGGCCGAGGCCGCCCGCCGCTACGAGGCCATGGCCGCCGAGCTCCAGGCGCTGCGGCTCCACCTCGCCGGTCGCGAGCTCGCCGGGCTCGAGGCCCGCCTCGGCGGCATCGTCGGCACCCGCCGGGACCTCGCCGGCCAGGACGAGGAGCTGCTCGGCAGGCTGAGCGGGCTCGACGCCGACATCGCCACCGCAGAGGCCGAGCTCGCCGACGCCGGCGGCGACGACGTGCGTGACGCGCTCAGCCGGGCCGAACGGGTCCGCGAGCGGGCCCAGGGGGTGCTCGCGGTGCTCGCCGAGCGCCGCCGCAGCCTCGAGCGCGACCGCAACGCCACGGTCGACGCCGGCGTGGTCGCCAACCTCGAGGCCGAGGCCGCCCGCCTGGTGGCCGAGCGCGACGCGGTCGACACCGAGCTCGCGGGGCTCGAGCCCGTCCGCGCCGAGCTCGACGCCGAGCTCGAGGGCCTCGACGAGCTGCGGGCCGAGATGCACGACGCCCACGCCGCCGACCCCCACACCACCGACGACGCCGAGCACGACGGCCCGACCGAGGACCCGGCCGCCGCGGCCGCGGAGGTCCGGCGGGAGCTGTCGGGGCTCGCCGCGACGGCCGAGCGTGGCGGCCGGGAGCTGGAACGCCTCCGGCGCCAGCTCACCGACGCCGAGGCCCGGGCGACCCGCCTCGTCGCCGACCGGGCCCGGCTCGTGGAGTCGGCCGAGGCGGCCGAGACCGCGCAGGACCCGCTCGACGACGCGGTGCAGGACGCCGAGGGTCGTCGCGAGGAGGCGGAGCTCGCGCTCGAACGGGCCGACGAGGCGGCGCGCACGGCCGCCGCCGCCAGCTCGTCGTGGTCGGCCCGGGCCGAGGCCCTGGCCATGGCACTCGACGCCGCACGGGCGCGGGCCGGCGCCGAGCGGCTCGACGAGCTCGACGGCGTCCTCGGGACGCTCCTCGACGTCATCGAGGTCGATCCCGGCTGGGAGCAGGCGGTCGAGGCCGCCGTGGGCGAGGCGCTCGGCGCGGTCGTGACCGACGGTGCCGAGACGGCCCGCCGGGCCATCGAGCTGCTGGTCGAGGGCGACCTCGGCGGCGCGGTCCTCGTCCCGGTGGGCGCCAGCGCCCCGGAGCCACCGCCGGTCGGCGAGCCCGTGGCCGACCACGTGCGTGCCCGTCGCGACGACCTCGCCCCGCTGCTGCGGACGCTGATCGGCGGTGCGGTCGCGGTCGACGGCGACTGGCGGGCCGCGGCCGACGCCGCCCTCGCCCATCCCGCCTCGGTGATCGTGACCCGCAACGGCGACCGCTTCGGGTCGACCGGTTGGCGGATCGGGGCCTCCGGGGCCGGCGCCACCGGCGCCGCGCTGGAGGAGGCGGAGGCCGCGGCGACCGAGGCCGACGCCGAGGCCGTTGTGACCGCCGAGGCCCTGGCCCGGGCCCGCACCGAGCTCGACGCCGCCCGCAAGGCCGAGCAGGTGGCGATCCGCGCCGCCGACGAGAACGCGTCGACCGCCGCCCAGGCCCGTTCGGGACTGGAGCGCCTCGACGGCGATCTCGCCGAGGCGCGGGCCGCGCAGGAGTCGATCGAGGCGCAGATCGCAGGGCTGACCGACGAGTCGGGCGGCGAGCACGAGCGCATTGCCGAGCTGGAGGCCCGGCTGCCCGCACTGGAGGCCGCGGCGGCCGAGGCCCGCGAGGTCGAGGCGGCCCGGAACCGGGCGCGTCAGGACCTCGAACGCCAGGCCGCCGACCTTCGCACCCGCGTCCGCGAGCACGAGCTGCGGGTCGAGGCCCTCGGCGCCCGGCGCCAGCGGGCGGAGGCCCGACTGGGCGAGCTCGACGAGCGCCTCGCCGACGCCGTCGTCGAGCGGGAGGCGGCCGCCGAGCGGCGCGTCCGGCTCGAACGCCAGGTCACCGCGTGTGGCCGCCTGGCCGAGCGCACGCAGCAGGCGATCACCGAGCTGCGCGGCTACCTCGAGGTCCTGCGTCGCCGCCAGCACGCGCTCAGCGAGGAGGCGCGGCGGATCTCCGAGCGGCTCACGCAGCTTCGCTCGGAGCGCACCGGGCTGGAGAAGCAGCTCGCCGCGGTGCGCGAGCGCTCGTCGCGGACCGAGCTCGAGGAGACCGAGCTGCGGGTCCGGATCGAGACGGCGACCGAGTCGATCCGCCGCGACCTGCAGGTCGAGCCGGACGAGGCGAAGGCATCGACGCTGCCGGAGCTGCCGGCGGCGACGAGCGCCGAGAACCGGGTGCGCGAGCTCGACCGCGAGCTGCGGATGATGGGGCCCGTGAACCCGCTCGCCGCCGAGGAGTTCTCGGCGTTGACCGAGCGCCACGAGTTCCTGATGAGCCAGGTCGAGGACGTCCGCTCGACCCGCCGGGAGCTGGCCAAGGTCATCCGGGCGATCGACAAGGAGATCCTCGAGACGTTCGCCGCGGCCTACGCCGACGTCGCCGCCAACTTCGAGCACCTGGTGACGACGCTGTTCCCCGGCGGCAAGGGTGGCCTGAAGCTGACCGACCCCGACGACCTCCTGGCCACCGGCATCGAGATCGAGGCCCGACCCCAGGGCAAGAACGTGCGGAAGCTGTCGCTGCTCTCGGGCGGCGAGCGCTCGCTGGTCGCGCTGGCGTACCTGTTCGCCGTGTTCCGCAGCCGGCCGTCGCCGTTCTACGTGATGGACGAGGTCGAGGCCGCGCTCGACGACGTCAACCTCCACCGCTTCCTCGACCTGCTCGACGAGTTCCGCCGCGACGCCCAGCTGCTGGTGGTGAGCCACCAGAAGCGGACGATGGAGGCGGCGGACTGCCTCGTCGGCGTCACGATGAAGCCGGGTGGCTCGTCGCAGGTCGTGCTGGAGAAGGTCGGCGCCGGCGCTGGTTGACCTCGTGTCCTCGGCTACGACGTGAAGTCGACGGGTGGCATCGAGAGCGATCGTGCGTCCCAGACGAGCATGCACCATCGGGCAAATCTGCTTGTTCTGGGATCGCCGTCATCTGCTGCGCCGGTCACGAGCCGTTCCAGCCCGGATGGCTCGAGCGAAGCGCATGTATGGAGTGCGGCACGGCGTACCATCGGCGATTCGTCATTCATTGCACGCTCGAGTGTCGATGACATGTCTCGCGGGGCGGTTCTGCCGGTCCATGTGTCGCCAATGCTCCACATCGCACTCGCTCGATGCTCGGCCAACGGGAACTTCAGTCCGTGTGCACTGAGCCATGGCGCTGGATCGTAGCGTGTGCTCGGGCTTCGCCAGCCTGCACGGAGTGCTCCAATAGCATAGATGACGTTGTCGACCGGTCCAGGTGAGACATCCGGTTGGTAGATCACGGACTCGGCCATCTCGGTGAGTGTCTGGCTTGTCGGTGCAACGATAGCTGGGCCGGCCGTCAGCAACATCTCGACTGCCGACTGCACGCGAACGAATCCTGGATGTGAAATCAGCTCTCTGAGCGAGTCGTGCAGGCGGATCATTAGTCGAGAACTGCCGGCTTGTCGCCAGCGTGATGGTCGTGACCTGCCATTGAGTAGTCTGTCAAGGTGGAGTGCCATCCATTGGTCGGTCTGTGCGTCGAGGTGCCAGGAGAAGTGGCCCGCCATATCTCTTGTGTCGAAGCGGTAGAGGTCGTCTTGAGGCAGCTCCCACGTCTCGACGGGACCAGCGGGACCGTTCTCGAACACCGAGGTTATGTCGCTCAGATCGCGATCCGTGGCGCACTCCTCGACGAGTGTCTTGAACGACGCGAGGTCGACGAGGTGTTGGCCGTTGCCTGGGAGTGGCTGGTGAAGGAACTCGGCGAGGATCCAGAGTGAGAAGCGGCGCCATCTGCTCGGGAAGGTGCTTGACAAGGCGATCTCGGTGAAGTGCCGGATGAGGTCTCGCGGTATTTGACTTTCTGAATGATGCCGTCCGTGTAGAACGACTCTGCGCCTGAGTAGCAATGGGTAGATCAATCGGGCAGGGTCGAGAGGGTCGATGACCATCTCGCGGGACGTTGTCGCGATCTTGTAGTATAGATCTTGGTCATCGGGGTAGAGTCGGAGCGCTCGGTCGGCGGCTCTCGCTACCCAGCCACCCAGCGGCGAGTGCTTCATGAAGTAGCACATCTCATCGCCGAGCTCGGGAGCGAGACGGGCGAGGAGAGTCATTGCCTCCAAGGCGTGACCGAACGGTCCGCTTGCAACTCGGCACAGTCCGAACGCAAGGTGACGGCGGCTCGTGCGCTCGGAAAGCTGTGCAATGGCATCCGGCTCGTGCTGACCCCTCGCCGCGAGAAGGGCGTGGCCCGCCATCACCACGGAGACCGGACTATCAAATGTCGTTGATCTGAGGTCGCTCCACCACTTCTCGTCGGCGAGGATGTCTCGATGCTCGGCCGTCGCAGGGTGGCGGACTCGCTCGGCGAACCGGGAGACGACACGGGTGCCGAGTACCGACTCGATCTTCCCCAGGAGCTCGAAGTTGCCGGGCTCCAGCAGGTCACCACGCCTCAGCAGTTCCGACAGGCGCGCTTCACCGATCCCGGTCGAGCTGGCGATTTCCTTCTGCGTGTGATCAGAGGCGTCGATCTGCGCGACGAGCACGAACCGGACCCTCTCGTCGGGCCGGCTCAGCGGCGCTCTGTCAAGCGCTTCAGTTCTTGAGCCCTTGCGCACGTCGTCCCCGTCATGCAGAAGCAGGAACGTTGGAACGATACCAGCGGACGTACGTGGTTCTCTGGTCGATTGACCCCGTCCGGGTAACGCCGAGGATGGCGTTGCGGCGGCGATCGCTTGGTCCCCCGCTGCTGGTGTTCGTTGTCAGGAGGGTGGAGGATGCGGTCAGAGGACATGAGCAGTCCCGAGAGCGGTGGCTCGGTCGGTGTGGGCGAGTCCGTCGCTGGTCGAAGCGGACGGTCGGAGTCGGGCGCGACGCCTCGCGGCGATCTGGGCGGCCGGACGATCGGGATCGTCGCCGGGGTGGTTGCTGCTGTCGCCGGTGTACTCGCCGTCGTGGTGATGCTCTTCGACGGCTCAGAGGACGGTACGCGGCAGACGTGCGGCAACGTCGCCGGTGACGGAAACGAACTGGTCTGTCAGCTTGGTGTCTCGCTCCAGGAAGCGGGAGCCATGTCGGACGCTGAGCTCGAGGCGGAGGCCTATGACGCTGATCCCCAGGACGTGATCCCCGGCGGCCCATGGCCCTTCATCGTCTACAGAACCGAATCCGTCGGTCTGAAGGTGCGCTCGAGCGCGGTGAAGGACGGTGTGACCGTGGGTGCCATTGTGGACCGCGGTACTGCGTGGGTGGAGTGCCGAACGACGACCAGCTTCAACCCGGACCCGGCGCTGGGGACCGGTCCGATGTGGTACAGGGTGCGCTGGCCCTCGGACGAGGCCACCAACGAGTACTTGGAGTCCGAACCCGCGGCGGTGCACACGGGTTGGATCTACGCCGGGTACACGGACCCCGTTGGCCACAACGGCGAGGTGCCGGAGTGCGATGAGTGAGGCCACACGATGTTCGGCACCAGGGCTACGGGAGCCGGGAGAACCAGAGCAGGCTGAAGCCGCCGGCCGCCAGCATTGAGACCAGCGCGATCCCGATGAACCAGCCGGTGATCTCGCGGCTCTCGACGTCGTAGCCGATGGCCGAGCCGATGTCGGCGTAGACCCGGCTGAGCTCGTCCGCGGTGTCGGCGGTGAAGAACGACCCGCTGGTGGTCTCGGCGATGGCGCGCAGGGCGACCGAGTTGACCGGCACGGGGATGGGGGCGACCTCGCCCTCGATCGTGATCTCGCCGTCGGCGGTCCCGAACGCGATGGTCGACACCGGCACCGACACGTCGTTGGCGGCTGCCGTGGCCATGGCGTCGGGCCGCCCGACCGTCGTCTCGCCGTCCGACATCAGCACGATCCGGGCCGGCGCGATCTCCTCGCCGTCCTCGACCGGGACCGACTGGATGGCCTCGAGCCCGGCGAAGATGGCGTCGCCGATCGCGGTGGACTCGCCGAGCTCGAGGTCGGCGATGGCGTTGGCGACCAGCACCCGGTCGGTCGTCGGGGCCACGTTCACGTAGGCGATCCCGTTGAAGCTGACCAGCCCGACGTTGATCTTCGGCGGCAGGTCGTCGAGGAAGTCGATCGCCGCCTCCTTGGCCGCGTCGATCCGGCTCGGCTCGACGTCGGTCGCCATCATCGAGAGCGACGTGTCGATGGCGAGCACGACCGTCGCCCGCTCCTTGGGCACCTCGACGTCCCGGGCCGGACGGGCCGCGGCCACGACGAGCGCGACGGCGGCCAGCAGGAACAGCGCTGCGGGCACGTGGCGGCGCCACGCGGGGCGCTGCGGTGCGATCGAGTCGAGCAGCGCCATGTTCGTGAACCGGACCGCGTACACCTTCGAGCGCCGCAGCTGCATCACCGCGTAGCCGGCGGCGAGGGCGGCGACGGGCACCAGGAGCACGAGCCAGCCGGGGGAGAGGAGGGTCATCGTCGGTCGTTCCTCACCGCTGGGGTGTGCGGGGTCGTTCGGCACGGCGGCGGCGCACGTCGACCAGGTGGACGAGGTCGCCGAGCCAGTCTCGATCGGTGCGCAGCACGAGGTGGTCGGCCCCGGCGCCGCGGATGGCCGAGGCGATGGCCTCGCGCTGGTCGGCGGCGGCCTCGGCGTAGCGCGCCCGCAGCGCGCGGTCGGAGGTCTGCACCTCGCGCCGGCGCCCGGTCTCCGGGTCGACCAGGGTCAGCACCCCGACGGAGGGGAGCTCGAGCTCCCGGGGGTCGACGACCTCGACGGCGAGCAGCTCGTGACGCACCCCGAGCGCCCCGAGGGCCTGCTCCCAGCCGTCGGCCAGGAAGTCGGAGAGCACGACGACGAGGCCCCGGCGGCGGGCGAGGGTGCGGAGCTGGCGCAGCCCGTCACTCAGGTCGGTCCGCTCCTCGGTCGCGGTGTCGGGGGCGTGGACCTCGATGAGCCGACGGAGCGCGGCGAGCAGGTGCATGCGCCCGCCGCGCGCCGGGTGGACCGAGGTCGACGAGCCGTCGGTGTGGACGACGCCGAGGCGGTTGCCGGCCCGGGCGGTCAGGAACCCGACGGCGGCGAACGACGCGAGGACCAGCTCGCGCTTCTCGCAGCCGGCGGTGCCGAAGTGGATGCTGGGGGAGAGGTCGACGAACGCCCAGGTCTCGAGCTCGCGGTCGGCGATCGTCTCGCGGAGGTGGGGCTCGCTGGTGCGGGCGGTGACGTTCCAGTCGATGCGGCGGACGTCGTCGCCGGGCTGGTAGGAGCGGGTGTCACCCGGCTCGGAGCCGTGACCGGGCACGAGGCCCCGGTGGTCGCCGTGGAGGTAGCCGTCGAGTCGCCGGTTGACGGTCAGCTCGAGCCGGCGGAGCACCTCGTCGGCACGCGCGTCCGAGAAGAGCGAGTGGACGTTGCGGTCCTCGGCGGTCACGAGGCGGCGCCCTGCTCCCAGGCTCGGGGCGTCGGGGCGCCGAGGCTGGGATCACCGTGGGCGACGCCGCCCTGGCGCGAGTCGTACGCCTCCGCGCTCTGGGACGGCGCGATGCGCGGCGCCGGAACGGTCGACAGCACCCGGGCGAGGATCTGCTCGACGGTGCGGCCCTGGGCCAACGCCTCGTAGGACGGCACGATGCGGTGGCGCAGGATGTCGGGCGCCACGTCGAACACGTCCTGGGGCAGCACGTAGGTACGGCCCCGCATCATGGCGAGCGCACGCCCGGCGGCGACGAGACCGAGGCTCGCCCGGGGGGACGCGCCGTAGTCGAGCAGCTCGTCGAGCTCGGCGAGGCCGTGCTCGGCCGGTCGGCGGGTGGCGCCCACGACGTTGACCGCGTACTCGACGACGCCGCGGTCGACGAACATCTCGCGGGCCCGGCGCTGCAGCGCCTCGAGCTCGCCCGGTTCGAACACCCTGCGGGGCGCGGGACGGTCGACGCCGACCCGGTAGACGATCTCGATCTCCTCGGCCGGCGTCGGGTAGTCGACCAGGATCTTCATGAGGAAGCGGTCGCGCTGGGCCTCGGGGAGCGGGTAGACGCCCTCGGACTCGATGGGGTTCTGCGTGGCGAGCACGAGGAACGGCTCGGGCATCGGATGGGTCTGGCCCCCGATGGAGACGTGGTGCTCGGCCATGACCTCGAGCAGCGCGGACTGGACCTTGGCCGGGGCCCGGTTGATCTCGTCCGCCAGCACGAAGTTGGCGAACACCGGCCCGAGCTCGACGTCGAACTGCTCGCTCGACATCCGGTAGATGCGGGTGCCGACGATGTCGGACGGCAACAGGTCGGGAGTGAACTGGATCCGTGCGAACGTGCCGCCGCACGCGACGGCCAGCGTCTCCATCGCCAGGGTCTTGGCCAGGCCCGGCACTCCCTCGAGCAGGCAGTGCCCGCCGGCGAGGAGCGACACGAAGAGGCGCTCGATCACGCGGTCCTGGCCGACGATGACCTTCTTGACCTCGAACAGCGCGGATTCGAGGCGGGCGGCCTCTTCGGACTGCGGCGGTTGCATGGGGTCGGGGTGATCCTTCGTCGTTCGGCGGCGCGGCGGCGGGGTCCGTGGGGCCGCGGCGGCTCGGGGTTGTGCGTTCACCGAAGCACGCCGGTCCGAAGACCAAGATAAAGACCGTTGCGGGTTCTCGGTGTCCGCGGTGGTGGGCGTCCGTCGGGTGATCGGGCGTCAGCCGATGTCCCGTGGGTTGGGACGACCGCCCGAGGTACGGATGCTCGACCGGATACCTTCTCGTGCATGCGGGTACTCGTGGTGGACGACGAACCCGACCTCGCCGACGCCGTCGGCCGCGGCCTGCGTCGCGAAGGCTACGCGGTCGACGTGGTGTACGGCGGCCGGGAGGCGATCGATGTGCTGGCGACCAACCAGTACGACCTCGTGTCGCTGGACCTCACCATGCCCGATGTGGACGGCATGGACGTCTGCCGCGAGATCCGCCGCACCGCCGGCGCGGCCACACGGGTGCTGATGCTCACGGCCCGCGACACGATCGAGGACCGGGTCGCCGGGCTCGACCGGGGCGCCGACGACTACCTGGTCAAGCCGTTCGCGTTCCCCGAGCTGAGCGCCCGGGTCCGCATGCTGCTGCGTCGCGACACCGGCCAGTCCGACGCCGTCCTGCGGGTGGGCGACATCAGCCTCGACACCAGCCGCCACCGGGCGCTGCGCGGCGAGCGCGAGCTGGACCTGACCGCCAAGGAGTTCGCCCTGCTCCGCTACTTCGTGACCCACCCCGGTGAGGTGCTGTCCCAGGAGCACCTGCTCGAGCACGTGTGGGACGCCAACGCCGACCCGTTCACGAACACCGTGCGGGTGACGGTCGGGACGTTGCGGCGGAAGCTGGCCGTCGACGACGAGGCCCAGCCCATCGAGACCGTGATCGGCAGCGGTTACCGCCTCCTCGAGCCGGAGGTCGCGGGTGGCTCCGGCGAAGCGGGTGATGATGGCCCTTCGTGACGAGCGGCGGGCGGAGCCGGTCCCCGAGGCGCCGGCGGACCTCGACGTCACCCTGCTCGACGAGCAGCCGGCGGCCCCGTCGGCGGGCGCCCCCCGCGGCATGCGCACGGCGGCCCGCCTGCCGTCGTTCCTGGGCTCGATCAAGGTCCGCCTGGCGGTGCTCTACTCGGTGCTGGTGTTCGGGCTGGCGGCCCTGATGGTCGGCTCCCTGTACGCCGGTGTGTCCCGGGCCCTCGACGACCAGTCGATGACGAGCAAGGTGCACTTCGAGACGTCCGAGGGCTATCTCGTCGTCGAGCGGACGGCCGACGGTTTCGTGCTCCACTACGTGGCGGAGGGAACCGGCTTCACCGAGGAGCGGGTGAACCCGGTCGACCTGATCGCAGCTCAGGTCAACCGGTCGGCGCTCGAGCACTTCAAGCGCTACTCCATCTACGCCCTCGGCACGCTCTTCTTCCTGTCGCTCGGCATCGGGTACCTGCTCGCCGACCGGGCGTTGCGGCCCATCGGGCGGATCACCCGTGTCGCCAAGGAGATCACGGCGACCGACCTGTCGCGTCGCATCGAGATGGCCGGGCCGAAGGACGAGCTGCGCGAGCTGGCCGACACGTTCGACGACATGCTGACGCGGCTCGATGCGGCCTGGGAGAGCCAGCGGGCGTTCATCCACGAGGCCTCCCACGAGCTGCGCAACCCGATCGCGGTCATCCGCACGAACGTCGACGTCGCCCTCGCCGACGAGAACATCCCGCCCGACGAGCTGCGCGAGACGGTCGCCGTGGTCGGCCGCGCCGCGGAGCGCATGGGCGTCCTCGTCGACGACCTGCTGACCCACGCCCGCGAGGAGCGGGCGTCGGACCGCCGCACCACCGTCGACGGCGCCCGGCTGGTCCACGAGGCGGCGGGGGAGTTCGCCGCCTCCGCCGAGCGGCGCGGCATCCGCCTCGAACCGGTCGCCGACCCGGGCCTGCTCCTGCGGGGCGACCCGGTGGCGCTGCGCCAGGCGCTGGCCAACCTGCTGGCCAACGCGGTCCGCCTGGCGCCGGAGGGCACCACGATCCGGGTCGCGGCCGGGCGCGACGGCCCGTGGATCTGGCTGGCGGTCGAGGACGAGGGCCCGGGCATCGCCGCCGACGACCAGCGGAAGGTGTTCGAGCGGTTCTATCGCGGCGACCCGGCCCGGGCCCGCAGCGAGGGCCGCTCCGGGCTCGGCCTGACGATCGTGCGCCAGATCGCCCGCGCCCACGGCGGCGAGGTCGGCCTGGTGTCCGAGCCGTCGCAGGGCTCGGTGTTCTCGATCTGGCTGCCGGCGCTGGTGCCCGACGACGGAGAGGTGACGCCGGAGCGGGCTGTGCAAGGCTCGGTGGCATGAGCGATCGCCCCATCAGCCGCTTCGAGGTTCCCGACCTCGCGACCCTGCCCGACGACATCCGCGAGCGGATCGAGGCGGTCGCGGAGAAGAGCGGCTTCGTGCCGAACGTGTTCCTGGTGCTGGCCCATCGCCCGGAGGAGTTCCGGGCGTTCTTCGCCTACCACGACGCGGTCATGGGCCGCGACGGCGGGCTGAGCGCCGCGGAGAAGGAGCTGATCGTCGTGGCGACGTCCGCGGCCAACGACTGCCAGTACTGCGTCGTGGCCCACGGTGCCATCGCCCGCATCCGGGCGAAGGACCCGCTCGTCGCCGACCAGGTCGCGCTCAACCACCGCAAGGCCGACATCACGCCCCGTCAGCGGGCGATGCTCGACTTCGCGCTCCTGGTCGCGACCCGCGCCGCCGAGATCGAGGACCACCACCTCGACGAGCTCCGGGCCCACGGGTTCGACGACGACGACATCTGGGACATCGGCGCCATCGCCTCGTTCTTCGCGCTGTCGAACCGCATGGCCAACCTCACGAGCATGCGGCCCAACGACGAGTTCTACGCCATGGGTCGCTGACCGGGGCTAGCCCCGCTGCACCCACTTGGAGGACGAGGCGACGTCCTCGATCTCCTCGCCTGCCGCTTCCCAGCCGGAGAAGCCGGCCTCGAGGTGGGCGACGTTCGGGTAGCCCATGTCCTTCATCGTCTTCGCCGCCAGCGCCGAGCGGCCACCGCCGGCGCAGTAGAGGATGTAGCTGCGGTCGGGGTCGAAGATGTCCCGGTAGTACTCGCTCTCGGGGTCGACCCAGAACTCCAGCATCCCCCGCGGCGCGCTGACCGCCCCGGGGATCTTGCCCCGCAGCACCAACTCCCGGAAGTCCCGGATGTCGATGACGGTCGTGCCGGGCTCGTCGAGGCGGGCACGCACCTCCTCGACCCCCAGGTTGTCGATCTGCTCCTTCGCCTCGGCGACCATGTCCCAGGCGCGCTTGACCCGTCCCTCGCTCATGGCCGCGGATCCTTCCACGTCGTCGGCGACGCGCGCCCGTTCGCTCCCACGTCGGACGGCGATCACCGCCGCCCCGGTCACCTCGCCGCGGCCGCCGCAGCGATGTGACCGAACGCTTACGCATGCTTTAGCCCGCCATCGGTACCGTGGTCGACGATCAACACCGCCGGCCCGTGCCGGGAGGTCGCCCCGGCAACCTCCCCGATGCGTCACCGGCGGCGACCCGAAACCGAGGGACCACCTGGTGTCCGACTGGAACATCGACCCTGGCAAGGAGCCGCCGACCTCGTCGTCGCCTCCCCGTCCGTCGAGCATCCCGCCGGTCTCCGGTGGCTACGTGGCGCCGACGCTGCGGCAGATGCCGCGGGTCGGCCCGTCGCAGCCACCGCCCTCGTTCGACGCTCCCCGGACCACCACCGCTCCGTCCACCCGGACCCCCCGACCCACCGACCCGGTTCCCCCCTCCCCCGCCGGAGGTGGGCGGGTGGGCCGGGCGGTCGGAGCCGTGGTGGTCCTCGTCGTCACGTTCGTCGCCGGCTTCCTGCTCGGGCGCACGTCCGCCCCGGAGACCGAGGAGGCCTCCGTGCCGACGACGGCCGACGAGCAGGTGAGCGTCAGCGTGCCCCCGGGCACGGAGGGCCAGCCGTCCGCCCCGGGGTCGAGCTCGTCGTTGCCCGCGATCCCGCCGCCCGAGCTCGACCGCGACCTCGAACCGGTCGCCGCCGTCGCCGAGGCGGTCGCACCGGCCGTGGTGCAGATCGAGACGTCGCTCGGGCTCGGCTCGGGCTTCGTGTACGACCCGGCCGGTCTGATCCTGACCGCGGCGCACGTCGTCCAGGGCGGCGGCGAGCTCGTCGAGGTCCGCCTGGCCGACGGCCGCCTCTTCCAGGGCCGCGTGCTCGGCACCAACGTCGGCACCGACGTCGCCGTCGTCGAGATCGACCCGGTGGACGACCTGCCGGTCGCGTCGCTGGCGGTCGGTGAGGACCTCGTCGTCGGCCAGCTGGCCGTGGCCATCGGCAGCCCGTTCGGGCTCGATCAGACCGTCACGTCCGGCATCGTCAGCGCGATCGACCGGCCGGTGCCGATCGCCAACGGGTACGTCCAGCCGATGGTCCAGACCGACGCCGCCATCAACACCGGCAACTCGGGTGGTGCGCTCGCCGACATCGAGGGCCGGGTCATCGGCATCAACGACTCGATCCGGACCTCGAGCGGCGGCAACCAGGGCATCGGCTTCGCCATCCCGATCGACATCGCGGTCGACGTCGCCGAGGCCATCGTGTCCGGCGAGGAGTACCGGCCCGGTTACCTCGGGGTCTCCCTCGCCGACAACACGAGCAACGAGCCCGGCGCCCTCGTCGCCACGGTGGAGCCGGGGACCGCGGCGGACGCCGCCGGCCTCGAGCCCGGTGACCGCATCGTGGCGGTGAACGGCCGGGCCATCCGGGGCCGCAGCGAGCTCCAGGCCGCCATCCGGTCCAACCAGCCGGGGACCGAGGTCGAGCTCGACATCGCCCGGGGCGACGACGCCGTCACCCTGACCGCGACGCTCGGCACGCCCTGACCGAACGCGGTCCGTCCCGGCGGTTCGAGGTCGCCGGCGGCTGCGCTTCCGGCCGCCGCGGCGCGGACCGGTAGGATGCCGGCGCCATGGATGTCGTCGTCATCCTCATCGTCGTCGTACTGCTGGTCGGCCTGGTCGCGGGCGGTGTCGCCGTCACGCGCGGTCGCCGCCGCGAGGTCGAGCTCGAGCCGCCGCCGTCCCCCGGTCGGTCCGCGGCCGGCACGCCGACCCTCGACGAGCGCCCGGTCACCGAGCCCGAGGCGGTGCCCGAGCCGGGCGACGTCGCCGTGCCCGAGGCGGAGGCGCCGACCGCGCCTCCCGAGCCCGAGGCGGCCCCCGAGGTCGTCGAGCCCGGACCGCTCGTCCGCCCGTCGTTCCGCGAGCGGCTCGGCAAGGCCAGGTCCGCGCTGGGCGAGTACGTCGGCGCGGTCCTCGGTCGGGATCGGATCGACGAGGAGACGTGGGACGAGCTCGAGGAGGCGCTGATCAGCGCCGACGTCGGCATCGACGAGACGACCGCGCTGCTCGACGAGCTGCGCGAGCGGGCCGACGAGCTGAAGATCGCCGAGCCGGAGCTGCTGCTCGAGCAGCTCAAGGTGCTCCTGAAGGACCGGCTCGCGGTCGCCGATCGCTCGCTGCGCCTGGACGACGGCACCACGAACGTGTGGCTGTTCGTCGGCGTCAACGGCGTCGGCAAGACGACGACGATCGGCAAGGTGGCCCGGCGCCTGCGCGCCGAGGACCGCTCGGTCCTCATGGCGGCGGGCGACACGTTCCGGGCGGCGGCCGCCGAGCAGCTCACGATGTGGGCCGATCGCACCGGCGCGGAGCTCGTCCGGGGCAGCGAGGGTGGTGACCCGAGCTCGGTCATCTTCGACGGTGTCCAGCGGGCCGCGGCCCGCGGGATCGACATCGTCCTCGCCGACACCGCCGGCCGCCTCCACACCAAGACGAACCTGATGGAGGAGCTGCGCAAGGTGCGCCGGGTCGCGTCCCGCGAGCCCGGCAACGTGACCGAGGTGCTCCTCGTGCTCGACGCCACGACCGGCCAGAACGGCCTGGTCCAGGCGAAGCAGTTCACGGACGCCGTCGACGTGACCGGCGTGGTCCTCACCAAGCTGGACGGGTCCGCCAAGGGAGGCATCGTGCTGGCCATCCAGTCCCAGCTCGGGATGCCGGTGAAGCTGGTCGGCCTCGGCGAGACCGCCGATGACCTGGTCGACTTCGATCCCGACGAGTTCGTCGATGCGCTCTTCGCGTGAGCCGGCCGCGGTCTCGGCGGCCCGGGCCGCGGTGACGGTCGGCCTCCCCGTCCTCGCCGCGGTGGCCACGTCGCGGCACCTGCTCAACCGGGTCCGCCTGCGGCGTGCCGGCCTCGACGTCGCCGTCGCCCGGCGCCTGGCGACGTCGCAGCGCACGTGGCACGTCCCGCCGATCGAGGTCCGCGTGGAGGCCGACGTCATCGTGCTCAGCGGCGTCGTCGCCCACGACGGGACCCGGCGGGCGCTCGTTGCCGAGGCGCTCTCGGTGCCCGGAGTGGACGTCGTCTCCGACCGCCTCTTCGTGGTCGAGCCGTCGCTCGGCGTCCTCGAGGGCCCGGACCGGCGCACCGACCGCCGTTGACGCGCCCGGCCGACCCGCTCGACGACACCGCCGGCCGCGGCCCGAAGTCGGCCGCTCGTCCGCTCTAGACTGGGTCACTCATGTTCGAGTCACTTTCCGAACGCTTCGACGGGATCTTCAAGCGCATCCGCAGCCGCGGCGTCCTGACGGAACAGGACGTCAACGACGTCATGCGCGAGATCCGCCGCGCGCTCGTCGGGGCGGACGTCCACCGCCAGGTCGCCAAGGACTTCACGGCTCGCGTCGGTGAGCGGGCGGTCGGCGAAGAGGTCTCGAAGGCCCTCAACCCGTCCCAGCAGATCATCAAGATCGTCCACGAGGAGCTCATCGCCACCCTCGGCGGCGAGACGCTGGCGATCACCTTCGCGCCGAAGCCGCCGACCGTGGTGCTGCTCGCCGGCCTCCAGGGCTCGGGCAAGACGACCAACGCGGGCAAGCTCGCCCGCTGGTTCCGGGGCCAGGGCCGCAACCCGCTCCTGATCGGTGCCGACCTCCAGCGACCGGCCGCGGTCGAGCAGCTGCGGACCCTCGGCAAGCAGGTCGGGGTCCCGGTGTTCAGCGAGCCGACGGACCCGGTCGAGGTCGCGAAGGCCGGCCTGCGCCACGCCATCGAGACCGGCCGCGACGTCGTGATCTGCGACACCGCCGGCCGCCTGGCGATCGACGCCGAGCTCATGGAGCAGGTGCGCCAGATCGAGCAGGCGATCGAGCCGCACTACACGTTCCTCGTCGTCGACGCCATGACCGGCCAGGACGCGGTCACCGTCGCCAAGAACTTCCACGAGGCGCTCGAGCTCGACGGCGTCATCATGACCAAGCTCGACGGCGACGCCCGGGGTGGCGCGGCGCTGTCGGTCAAGGAGGTCGTCGGCCGCCCGATCGCCTTCGCGTCGACCGGTGAGAAGCTCGAGGACTTCGAGCAGTTCCACCCCGACCGCCTCGCCGGGCGCATCCTCGGCATGGGCGACGTGCTCACGCTGATCGAGAAGGCCGAGGAGGCCTACGACCAGCAGGAGGCCGAGGAGGCCGCGGCCAAGCTGCTCGAGGGCCAGTTCACCCTCGACGACTTCCTCGAGCAGATGCAGCAGCTCAAGAAGATGGGGCCGCTGACCAACCTCATCGGGATGCTCCCGGGCGTGCCGAAGGAGGTCAAGGACGCCGAGATCGACGACCGCCAGGTCGCGCGCATCGAGGCGATGATCCGGTCGATGACGCTCGAGGAGCGGGCCGAGCCCGACCTGATCGACCAGTCACGTCGCCACCGGATCGCCAACGGCTCGGGCACCAGGCCGAACGAGGTGAGCCAGCTCGTCAAGCAGTTCAAGGACGTGCAGCGGCTCATGAAGCAGGCCGGCGGCATGGGCTCGAAGAAGGTCGGCGGTCGCAGCAAGCGCAAGAAGAAGAAGGGCAGCAAGGGTGGGCGGACGTCGCCGCCGAAGTCGCTGACGCTGCCCACCGAGGCCGCCCAGGAGAAGCCCAAGGGAGGGCTCCGCCTGCCCGGTCTGTGACCGGCGGGGAGCCGGCTCGGATCACCTCGTGCGCGATTGTCGACGCCGAGGAGCGCGCACGCCTTGATCCGCGCGTCTAACATGCCCCAAGCTGTCTTGTTGCCCGTGGCGCGATCGCGCGTCCATCGGGCCGGGCGGGGCGACGATCGAATGATCGATTGCACGTCGATTGCATGTGACGGCGGCCGCGCGCAGGCGCCGGCCGTCGGAGGAAACCGAGAGGACACCGAGACGTGGCCGTGAAGCTCCGCTTGATGCGGATGGGTAAGAAGAAGCAGCCGACCTACCGCGTGGTCGCCGCCGATCAGCGCTCGCCCCGTGACGGGCGGTTCATCGAGATCGTCGGCACGTACGAGCCGCGCCGTGAGCCGTCGGCGATCACGATCGACAACGAGCGTGCGGTCCGCTGGCTCCGCAACGGCGCCCAGCCGACCGAGACCGTCCGCAAGCTGCTGGAGATCTCGGGCGCGTGGGCCGAGTTCAACGGCACGGCGCCGCCCGCTCCCGTGGCGGCGGCCGCGGCGGAGGCCGACGCAGCATCGTGAGCGACACCGAGGCGACCGACGCCGCGGACGCGTCCGACGACGAGCTCGGCGAGGAGAGCCCCGCGCCGACCGCCCACGACGTCCTCGAGTACCTCGTCCGCTCGATCGTCGAGCATCCCGACGAGGTCGAGATCGAGGCCGACGAGCACGGCGAGCGCGTCCAGCTCAGCGTCCAGGTCGCGAACTCCGACATGGGCCGTGTGATCGGCAAGCGGGGCCGGGTGGCGAACGCCATCCGCACCGTCGTCGCCGCCGCGGCCGTGCGGGACGGCGTGACGCTCGAGGTCGAGTTCCTCGATTGAGCGGTGAGCGGGTGCTGCTCGAGATCGGCCGCATCGCCAAGCCCCACGGGGTACGTGGCGAGGTGGTCGTCGAGCTGACCACGAACGTGGCCGACCGGCTCGCTCCCGGCACCCGCATCGAGAGCGACCGCGGCCCGCTCGTGGTCGTGACGAGCCGCCCCCACCAGGGGCGTCACCTGGTCGTCTTCGAGGGATGCGCCAGCCGCGAAGCCGCCGAGGCGCTGCGCGGGGTGGTGTTGCGCGCCGAGCCGATCGACGACCCGACCCGCCTCTGGGTCCACGAGCTCATCGGCTCGGTGGTGCGCGACGCCGAGGGCCCCGAGCGCGGCAAGGTCGTGGAGGTGCAGGCGAACCCCGCTTCGGACCTTCTCGTCCTCGACGACGGCGCGCTGGTCCCGCTCACGTTCGTCGTGTCCTGGGGCGACGGCGAGGTCGTGATCGACCCGCCGGCCGGTCTCTTCGACTGACGATCGGCGCGCGCCGTGCGCATCGACGTCATCACCATCTTCCCCGACATGGTCGAGTCGTTCGCCTCGACGAGCCTGATCGGCAAGGCCCGCCGCAACGGGCTCCTCGACGTGCGGGTCCACGATCTGCGCTCGGTGACCACCGATCCGCATCGCAGCGTCGACGACGCCCCGTTCGGCGGGGGAGCGGGGATGGTGCTGATGCCCGAGCCGATCTTCGCCACGGTCGAGGCCGTGCAACCGCCGCGTCCCCTGTACCTGCTCGGCCCCGGCGGGCGTCGCCTCGACCAGGCGATGGCCCGGGAGCTGGCGGCCGGGGGCGGGTTCTCGCTCCTGTGCGGACGCTACGAGGGCGTGGACGACCGCGTCCGGACCCAGCTGGTCGACGGCGAGTTGTCGATCGGCGACTACGTGCTGGCCGGCGGCGAGGTCGCGGCCATGGTCGTGCTCGAGGCGGTCGGCCGGCTCGTGCCCGGGGTGATGGGCAACGCCACGTCGGCGACCGAGGAGTCCTTCTCGGACGGGCTCCTCGAGTACCCCCAGTACACCCGCCCGGCCGAGATGCGCGGGCTCGAGGTGCCCGAGGTCGTCCGCAGCGGTGACCACGGTCGCATCTCGAAGTGGCGCCATGCGATGGCGTTGTCGCGTACTATGGCCCATCGGCCCGACCTGATCGCCGAGCGGGGTGGGCTCACCGAGGTCGAGCGTGCGATGCTCGCGGAGTTCGACCTCGACGACCGTCTGTGACGGTCGTCTCAGCCGGCGCACCGGCGCCCCACCTGCATTGGTCGCGGTCCGGCGACTCCCCTATCCTGATTCGATCTCGTGTTGCGCGGCTCACGGAGCCGAGGAGCTGATCCAACCATGAACCCCACCGACATCGTCGACCAGCCGAGCCTCCGTGACGATGTTCCCGACTTCGCGCCCGGCGACACGCTGAAGGTTCATGTGCGTGTCGTCGAGGGCAGCCGCGAGCGCATCCAGGTGTTCCAGGGCGTCGTCATCCGGCGTCAGGGCTCCGGCGCCAAGGAGACCTTCACCGTCCGCAAGGTGAGCTTCGGCGTCGGCGTCGAGCGCACGTTCCCCGTGCACTCACCCGTGATCGCCCAGATCGAGGTCGCCGCCCGCGGCGACGTCCGCCGGGCCAAGCTCTACTACCTCCGCGACCGGGTCGGGAAGGCCGCCCGGGTCAAGGAGAAGCGCTACTGAGGCGGCGCTCCGTTCCCCCGGGAACGGAGCGCACCCGAGCCCCTCACCCGGCTCGCCATCCCGCTCGGGGCACGTCTTCGCCCCTCCCGTCCCCCGGACCGGAGGTTCGTCGTGTCCTCACGCAGACCGGGCCATCTCGCCCTCGGGCGCACCGGTGAGCTGATCGCGGCCCGCTGGTACCAACAGCGGGGCGGGCGCATCGTCGCCCGCAACCACCGTTGCCGCGAGGGCGAGCTCGATCTCGTCGTCGCCGAGGGCCGCGTCCTGGTGTTCGTCGAGGTGAAGGCCCGGCGCAGCCTGGCATTCGGCCACCCGGCCGAGGCGGTCGACGCCAAGCGCCAGGTCCGGTTGCGCCGTGCCGCGGCGTCGTTCCTCGCCTCGAGTGGTCGGCGACCTTCGTCGATCCGCTTCGACGTGGCTGCCGTGCTGCCCGGCCGGATCGAGGTCGTGCACGGTGCGTTCTGACGTCGCCGCCGCGCTCAGGTGCCGGGTGGCGCCCGTCGGTCTCGCCGGGCCCAACACCCCTTGTGCCAGTGCCGACGCAGGTCGGGCGCGAGCCGGGGCACGGCGACCACGTGGCCCGTGCCGGCCACGATGTCGCGGTTGCACCCCGGGCACAGGTAGTCCTTCGTCGCCTGGTACGGCTGCACGACCCGTACCTCGACGTCGTCGAGGTACGGCGCCGGCGATCGACGCCGGCCCCGGTCCCGCCCGGCCATGCTCAGGCGAACAGCGCCCAGGCCACGAGCACGGCGCACACCACGAGCGCGGCGACCACGAACAACGTGTCGAGGAGCCGGCTGTGGCGTCTGGACGGTCGGAACGGGTTGAGACCCACGGTCCCAGTATCGTGCGCCGCATGGACGAACTGCAGGTCGGACGTGCGCGTCGCCCGTTCGCGATCGCCCGGGCGGTCCCCCTGGCCCTGGCCCTGGTGCTCGCAGCGTGCGGGACCCCGGAGTCACCGGCGGTGCCCGGCGAGGAGGACGGCTCGGCGGACCCGGAGCTGGTCGCGGGCCGGGAGGTGTACGAGGAGCAGTGCGCCCGCTGCCACGGTGCGTCCGGCGGCGGTGGCTCGGGCCCCGGCCTCGGCGACGGTGCGGTGGTCGACAACTTCCCCGACGCGGCCGGTCAGCGGGCGGTCATCGTCGAAGGTGTCGGCGGCATGCCGTCGTTCGGCGACCGGCTGAGCGACGACGAGATCGACGCCGTCGTCCGCTACACCCGAGAGGTGCTGTGAGCGCCGTCGGCCCCTGACCCGGGCGGCCCGCGCTGTCAGTGGGCCGGCGTAGGATCTCGACATCGGTGGCCCTCGGGCCCCTCCTGTGAACGTCGCCCCCGCACCCCGGGGGTTGGGAGGGTCCCATGCTGGGTGTCATCGAGTCCGCGTGTGTGCTCGGCGGGCGGGGCAGCCCCGTACGGGTCGAGGTCCACGTCTCCGCCGGTCTGCCGGGCTTCACGGTCGTCGGCCTGCCCGACGGCGTGTGCCGCGAGGCCCGTGACCGCGTTCGGGCCGCGCTGCTGTCGAGTGGCATCGACTGGCCGCCGCGGCGCATCACGGTGAACCTCGCCCCGTCGGGGTTGCCGAAGGCCGGCGCCGGCCTCGACCTCCCGGTGGCGATGGGCCTGCTCACCGCGTGCGAGGTGGTGCCCGCCGAGGCCGTCGCCGGGCTCGCGTTCGTCGGCGAGCTCGGCCTCGACGGCGGTCTCCGCCCGGTGCCGGCGATGGCCGCCCTCGCCGGGTCGGTGCGCACGGAGACGCTCGTCGTCCCGGACGGCAGCTCGGCCGAGGCCGCACTCGTGCCCGGTCTGACGGTGCGGGCCGCCTCGACGCTGGCCGAGCTGGTCGACGTGCTCCGGGGCGAGGCCCCGTGGCCCGACGCCGTCGGTGCGGAGACCGCCGAGCCCGAGGCCGCGGTCGCGGACCTGCGTGACGTCCGCGGCCAGCCGACGGCCCGGCTCGCGCTCGAGGTCTCGGCCGCGGGTGGCCACCACCTGCTGATGAGCGGTCCACCGGGCGCCGGCAAGACCATGCTCGCCCGCCGGTTGCCCGGGCTGTTGCCACCACTCGACGACGCGGCGGCGCTCGAGTCGCTCCAGCTGCGATCGGCGGCGGGGGAGCCCGCGGGCACGGTGCTGGGCCGGCGGGCACCGTTCCGGGCGCCGCACCACAGCACCTCGCCGGCCGCGCTGGTCGGCGGCGGGTCGGGTCAGCTCCGCCCGGGGGAGATCAGCCTCGCGAGCGGTGGGGTGCTGTTCCTCGACGAGATGGGTGAGTTCCCGCCCTCCGCGCTCGATGCGCTGCGCGAGCCGCTGGAGGAGGGTGTCGTGCGGGTGTCCCGGGCGGCGGGCACGGTCACCTTCCCGGCCCGGTTCCTCCTCGTCGCGGCGATGAACCCGTGCCCGTGCGGCAACGGCGGTCGTCCCGGCGCGTGCGCGTGCTCCGAGTCGGCCCGCCAGCGCTACGCCCGGCGCGTGTCCGGTCCGCTGCTCGATCGCTTCGACCTGCGGATCGAGGTCGATCGCCCGTCACCCGAGCATCTCCTGCGGGGCCCGGCGGGCGAGCCGTCGAGCGCGGTCGCCGAGCGGGTCGCCCGGGTGCGGGAGCTGGCGCGCCGACGGGGCGTCGAGATGAACGCCGCCCTACCCACCTCCGCGCTGGACGACCTCGCCCCGCTCGGGCCCGAGGGCGCGGGCCTGCTGGAGGACGAGCTGGCCCGCGGTCGGCTGAGCGCCCGGGGCCTCCAGCGGGTGCGCCGGGTCGCCCTGACCCTGGCCGACCTCGCCGGCGACGACGGGCCGCTCGCCGAGCACCACATCGCCACGGCGCTGGGCCTGCGGGTCGATCTCCATCCGTTCCGTGCCCATGTCTGACGCCCGGCTGCACGACGCGGTCCGCGGCGACGATCACGAGCTCGCCCACCTCCTGGCGCTCAGCGGCCTGACGGGTCTCGGCCCGTCGCGCCTGCGCGCCCTCGTCGCCGCCGAGCGACCGAGCGGTGCCTGGTCACGGGTCCGCTCGGGTGACCTCCCCGACGCGCTCGCCCGGGCGGTGAGCGACCAGGTGGCGGCGCGGTGGCGACGGGCCGCGGCCCGGGTCGACCCGCCCGCGGTCCTGGCCCGTCATCGTGGCCTCGGGATCCGCGTCGTGCTCGAGGGTGACGCCGCGTGGCCGGCCCGCCTGCGCGACGACCCCGAGCCGCCGGCGCTCCTGCTGGCCGCCGGCGAGCTCGAGGCGCTCGCCCGGCCGACCGTCGCGGTGATCGGCACGCGCCGGGCGACGCCGTACGGCCTCGACGTGGCCACCGAGCTCGGTGAGGCGCTCACCGGGGCCGGCGTGGGCGTCGTGTCCGGACTGGCCCGGGGCATCGACGCCGCCGCGCACCGCGGCGCCCTGGGCACCGCCGGCGCCCCACCGGTCGGCGTCGTGGCCACCGGGCTCGACGTCGTCTACCCGCGCTCGAGCGCCGACGTGTGGGACGGGGTCGCGGCACGGGGCGTCCTCGTCAGCGAGGCCGCCCTCGGCACCGACGCCGAGCGCTGGCGGTTCCCGGCCCGCAACCGGATCATCGCCGCGCTGGCCGACGCGGTCGTGGTCGTCGAGTCACACGAGCGCGGTGGGTCGATGCACACCGTGGCCGAGGCGGTGCGCCGTGACCGACCGGTCCTCGCGGTCCCCGGACCGATCCGGTCACCGTCGTCGAGGGGCACCAACCGGCTCGTGTTCGACGGTGCCTCGCCGCTCTGCGACGTCGCCGACGTGCTCGAGCTGCTCGAGATCGTCACCCCCGACGGCGCCATCGCCACCGACGACCTCCCGGCCGGTCTCGAGCCGCTCGAGCGTGCGGTGCTCGACCGTCTCGGCTGGGAGCCCCGCAGCCAGGACGAGATCGTCGCGGCGCTCGGGGTCTCCCTCACCGAGGTCGCCCGTGCGGTCGAACGGTTGCGGCGGTTGCACCTCGTCGAACGGCAGGGGGCCTGGATCTGCCGCCGCTCACGCATCGACGGTCGCCCGGCTGGGCGAACATCCGTCCAACCATAGGATACGGAGAGTGTTGGCATATGTACGGAGAGTGTCGGGTGGGTACGGTGCGAACCGGGCGGCGGACGGCGTGCGGCGATGCACGACCCGAGAACGGCGAACCGGCGGCGCCCATGACGCACCACCGGAGGAGGACGGACGTTGGCACGAGGGGCTCGGCAGGCACCTCTGGAGATCGAGGACGAGGAGCGTGTCGCGCGCCAGGAGCAGGAGCTGCGGCGCCTCTGGAAGGAGTACGTGGCGTCCCGCGACCGGGCGCTGCGCGACCAGCTCATCGTCCACTACTCGCCGCTGGTGAAGTACGTGGCGAGTCGTGTCGCCATCGGGCTGCCCAGCAACGTCGAGCAGTCCGATCTCGTGAGCTACGGCATCTTCGGGCTGATCGACGCCATCGACAAGTTCGACCCCGACATGGGGAACAAGTTCGAGACGTACGCGATGCAGCGGATCAAGGGTGCGATCCTCGACGAGCTGCGCTCGATCGACTGGGTGCCCCGCTCGATCCGGGCGAAGGCCCGCTCGGTCGAGAAGGCGCTGGCCAAGCTCGAGTCGTCGCTCGGTCGGGCCCCGACCGACCCGGAGCTGGCCACCGAGCTCGGGATCAGCGAGACCCAGCTCCAGCAGCTCCTCTCGCAGATCTCGGTGCTCGGGCTCGTCGCCCTCGACGAGATGCTGTCGGTGAGCGGCGAGCGGGGCGAGACGCTCACGCTCGGCGACACGATCGCCGACGCCGGCGACGGCCCGGTCACGTTGTTCGAGACCGAGGAGATGAAGCAGCTCCTCGCCGACACGATCAACGACATGGGCGAGCGGGAGAAGCTGGTGCTCCTCCTCTACTACTACGAGGGGTTCACGCTCGCCGAGATCGGCCGGGTGCTCGGGGTGACCGAGAGCCGGGTGTGCCAGATCCACACCAAGGCGATCATGCACCTGCGCCTCCACATGAACCGGCGCTTCACCGACTGAGCCCGCGCCCCGGGCGCCCGGGCCCCGCCGCGGTCGCCCACGGCCGGGGAACGGCCCCGTGGTGAGCGCCGGTGTCGCCCGGGTGGTGCTCGGTGTCCTCCTGGCGCTCCTGCCGCCGGCGGCCGTCCCCGCGGCCGACGGTGCCCCGCCCGGGCCGATCGACTACCGGCCACCCGTCGACGCCCCCGTCGTCGACGGCTTCCGGCCGCCGTCGGGTCCCTACGGGCCGGGCAACCGCGGGCTCGAGTACGCGACCCGCCCCGGTACGGCCGTCGGGGCGATCGGCCCCGGGGTCGTCACGTTCGCGGGGAGCGTGGCCGGCCAGCTCCACGTGACGGTGCGCCATCCGGACGGCCTGCGCTCGTCGTACTCGTTCCTCGCCACGGTCGACGTCGCCGTCGACGACCGGCTCGAGCGCGGCGGGCGGGTCGGCTCCGCGGGCCGTCGCCTCCACCTCGGCGTGCGCCGGGGCACGACCTACCTCGACCCCGCGGCCCTCTTCGGGCCCCGTCGCGCCCGCCTCGTCCCGGTGCCCGGCCGGTGAGACGATGATCGCGGCGGATGGTCGCCGATCCGCCTTCGTCGGGGCCCCGACGCGGTCTATACTGCTCCACGGCCCGGCACGACCGCCGGGCCGTGACGCGCACCCGGGATCCGCCCGGGGCCCGTCGATCACACATCACCGCCCGATGCATGCAGCTTCGGTCGCCCGCTCCGGTGGGCGCACGCGTCGGGTCTCGATCAACCGAAGGAGCCACTATGGCTGTCGTCAGCATGAAGCAGCTGTTGGAGGCTGGTGTCCACTTCGGCCACCAGACCCGCCGCTGGAACCCCAAGATGCGCCGGTTCATCCACGGCGAGCGCAACGGGATCTACATCATCGATCTCCAGCAGACGCTCACGCGCATCGAGGACGCGTACACGTTCATCCGTGATCTCACCGCCAACGGCGGGACGATCCTGTTCATCGGCACCAAGAAGCAGGCCCAGGACTCCATCGAGTCCTACGCCGAGCGGTGTGGCATGCCCTATGTCAACCAGCGCTGGCTGGGCGGCATGCTCACCAACTTCCAGACCATGGCGAAGCGGGTCGGGAAGATGAAGGACTACCAGCGCATGCGGGACTCGGGTGAGTTCGACGCCATGCCCAAGAAGGAAGCCCTGATGATCAGCCGCGAGCTGGAGAAGCTCGAGCGGAACCTCAGCGGCATCCGGGACATGGAGAAGCTGCCCGACGCGGTGTTCATCCTCGACACCAAGAAGGAGGACATCGCGGTCACCGAGGCCAACAAGCTCGGCATCCCGATCGTGGCCGTGGTCGACACGAACTGCGACCCGGACCTCGTGCGCTACATCATCCCCGGCAACGACGACGCCATCCGCTCCGGCACCCTGATGTGCCGCGTGGTCTCCGACGCCGTGCTCGAGGGTCGCTTCATCCGCTCCCGCAAGGGCGGCGGTGACTCCGGCGGCCCGTCCCGCAGCGCCGAGGACGAGCAGCGCATCCGGGCCGAGCAGGCCGAGGCCCGTCGCCAGGCCGCGGCCCAGGCCGCCGCCCGTGAGCAGCGGCTCGCCGCGGAGCGCG
>JAXHUH010000095.1:0-9129 GCA_034211175.1 Actinomycetota bacterium | reverse complement strand
GCGACGACCGCACGGTCGTCGCCGTCGACACCGGTGGGACCGCAGTCTCGACACCCGGCACCGCTACCCCCGCCCGAGCGCTCAGGGCAGATGCGGCGCACAACCCGTCGCCGTCACGACGCCGTCGTCCTCGACAACCGTCCGGCCATCGGTGCGGGCGGCCCAGGTGGTGAAACGGACCTCGATCGCCGGCTCACGAGCGAGCGGCAGGGCCAGCAGTCGGGCGCGGGTCGCCGTGTCGTGAACAGGTCGGTGCATGCCGGCGTCTCCTCGCTTCGCCTCCGCCGATCGGAAGCACGAGACGAACGTACGAATCGGCCTGCTCAGCGGTCATCGGCGCCTCCGCCGGTGACCGATCTCCCCCTCACGACGGAGCGCCTCCATCCCGTGGCGGAGCGCCACGCGCCCGAACCCTCCCGGAGCGGTCCTCCTCAGCCGCCGTCGAGGTCGGCGGCGACCGCCGCGGTGAGCGCCACCAGGTCGGGCTCGTCGCCGAGGGGCCCGAAGAACCGCCAGCCGACCACCTCGGCGCCGACCGCGGCGGCCGTGCTCATCTCCGTCCACTCGACATCGGGCGCATCGTCGCGACGGACGGTCCGTCGGACGAGCGCCACCTCCCGACCGTCGACGACCTCCGTGGAACCGGAGCCGGCGGCCGCATCCGTCCACGCCCCGGGTACACCGTCGAGCGGCCCGGTGCCGCTGCACGCTGTGCCGTCACCGGCGAGCGCCGACACCAGCGCCGACGCGGCGGCCTCGTCCTCGGTCACGTGCGCGGTGCGCACGAGCAGGCTCTGCCCGCCGACACCGGTCCAACCGGGCCCCAAGACCTCGGCGAGGGGGGCAGGGGCCGGGCTGCACCCGTCGGCGTACCGGCCGGCCGGTTGGACCACGACGGCGTGGCTCAGCTCGAAGCGCGGCGCCGGAGGAGCGGCCGACAGGACGCTGCGGAGCCGGTCGACCGCGTCATCGACGAGCGGGTCGGCCTCCGGCTCGTCGGGGACCTCGACTGCGGACTGCAGCCGGCGGATCTCCCGGGTGAGCGCGACGTGGTCGGCGGACCCGTCCCTCTCGTCGGACAACGTGCCGACGTCGATCTCGACGACGACGCGCCCGTCCACGTAGGCGCTCACCGCACCGCTGATCGGGGTTCCCTCGAGCTCCCCGGTGTACGCGCGGGTGAAGGTGTGGTGCTCGTCCAGGCTCGCCGCGTCCCGGTTCTCATCGTCGCTCGTCCGGGCGTCGCTGCTGCGGACGTCCGCGAGGTAGGGCTCGACGAGCACGCCGGCCGGGGCATCGGAGCTCACCTCGCCGAGGCCGTCGTCACCCGCGTTGGCCCGGGCCAACTCGGCCTCGGCGCACGTCTCGTCGACTCGGAGGAGCTCGAGCTGCTCCCGGGCCGCGACGGCGTCGGTGTGCAGCTCGACCCGGATGTCGACGCTGCGGGCGTCTTCGGGCCGGGAGTACCCGCTGGCGACCACGGCCAGCGGATCGCCCCGTTCACACTCGGGTGGGTCCGGCGTCAACGAGTGGAAGACGACCCAGTTCCGGTCGACCATGCCGGCGGGGACGGTCAGGGGCTGGATCGCGGCCGCCAGCGAGCCGGGGCCCGTGCTGAGGGACGGCGCCGCGCTGGCCGACGGCTCGTCGGCCGCGAAGGACGTCGCCACGGAACCGGCCGGACCGTCCCCGCCGGTCGGTGGGTTCGTGACCTCGGCGTCGTCGCCGGCGCACCCGGACGCCAGGAGCGCCGCGACGAGAAGCGCCGTTGCGCCCAGGGACCTGTCCGATGCCGACCGAGCGTTCCGCACGGATCGACGTTACTGACGATATGACAGCTCACCATCGCCCGGGCAGGGCGACCGGACTCGACTGAGGATGCGTCACCACGTCGGCCGCGAGCCGGTGCACGTCAGGACACGTAGGGCGCGCAGGCGTCGACGACCACGCGGTCGCCGTCGACCGAGACGTCGCGCCCGTCGTCGCCCGACGCCCACGCGCTGAACGCGTCCTCGAGCTCGGCCAGGTCCCGGTCGGTGTCCGCCGCCAGCGAGATCACGACGCACGACTCGGTGTCGTCGCCCGTCACCACGTACTCACCACCGGCCCATCCGACGGCCGCCTCGGTCGCGGTGATCACGGTCGCCTCGTCGGGCTCCAGGCTCTGGCCGGCGAGCACGGCGATGATGTCGACCACGCCGAACGCGCCACGGTGCAGCTCCTCGAGGGTCGCCGTGGCGTCGACGTCGGACACGTCGCCGCCCGGGTCGAACAGCAGGGCGTCGACCGTCTCCGGCCTCGTGTCCTCGAGCAGCGACCACGTCGCCGACGCGCCGCCGCGGGCCTCTATGGCGGCGAGGCCGAACTCGTAGGGCAGGCCGATCTCGGTGACGAGCATCGGCGGCACCACCTCGAGCACCTCGGGCAGCTCGAACGGCTCCTCGGAACCGTCGCCGCCCTCACCCTGCTCCTGGCGCCACCGCTCCTCGACCGAGCTCGCCCGGCCCTCGACGACCAGGTCGAGCACGATGCCGGCCTCGGTCCCCTCGTTCTCGTCGGACGACGCCTCCTCGCTCATCGCGTCGAGGTCGACGTACTGGTCGTCGAGCGCGTGGACCAGCTCGTGCACCAGCGTGACCCGCAGCTCCGGGTCGTCCCCCGCCGACACCGGCAGGAACAGCGCGTCGTCCTCGGGCACGTAGTAGCCGAGGATCGTGTCGCTGTCGGAGTACAGGTCGAGCACCGCGTCGAGCAGCTCGCCGGGACCGAGCTCGCTGCCGGCGAGCGCCTGGTAGTAGCGGGCCATCGCGTCGATGTCCTCCTGCAGCTCGTCGAGGTCCTCCTCGAGCAGCTCGGCGGCGCCGGCCTCGTACTCCTCGTCGGTCTGGGCCACGATGCGGGGCGGATCGACGAACGTACGACCGGTCTCGGCCTCGACGAACGCGATCGCCTCGGTCACGACGTCGTCGCCGAACGGCGGCTCACCCTCGGCGACGAAGGCGCCGGACGCATCCCCGCCGTCGCCCTCGGTGTCGTCGCCGTCATCGGCGTCGTCGTCAGGATCGTCGCCGTCGGCGCCGTCATCGCCGTCGGTCGGCGCCGAGGTCGGTGGGGTCGTCGTCGTGGTCGACTCGTCGTCATCGTCGCCGTCACTGCACGCAACGGCGACGAGAACCAGCGCGAGGAGCGGCGCGACCAGTCGGGCGGCGCGGGCCTTCGGTCGGGGCATCGTCGTCGTGGTCTCCCTGGTCCCGCCCAGCCGTCCGGATGGGCGGAACCGAGCGTACGGAACGCCGGGCCGTTGCGGCGCAGCCGGCCCGGCCGCCACCCGCTCGGAGAATCGCCGACGAATCGGGGCGCACCTGTCGATCGGGGCGCCGCCCGTTCGTACAGGTGGTGAGGCGTCGGCGGCCGGTCGGCGCGACGATCCCTCCCGGAGGAGGACGACGACGTGAAGCACTACCTGCTCAGCATCCAACAGCCCGACGGCGGCGTACCGGACCCGGAGATCATCGAGCCGATCATGGAGAAGGTGCAGGCGTTCAACGACGAGCTGCGGGCGGCCGGCGCGTGGGTGTTCGCCGGAGGGCTCCACGACCCCTCGACGGCAACCGTCGTCCGACCCGCCGGCGACGACGTGCTCCTCACCGACGGGCCCTACGTCGAGGGCAAGGAGCACGTCGGTGGACTGTCGATCGTCGCCGCCGAGGACCTCGACGCCGCCCTCGGGTGGGCCCGCAAGCTGGCCGGAGCGACGACCCTGCCGATCGAGGTCCGGCCGTTCCAGGGCGAGCCCGCCGATCATCTGTGACCGTGCTCCCGCGGCGGCCAAGCCCGTGACCGGGTCCTCGTGACCGGCGCCCGCCCGGCACCCGACGACGCCGCTGGCCCGTCCGACGCAGCCGCGCCGATCGACGCGGTGTTCCGTGAGCACTACGGGCGGGCCGTCGCCGTGCTGGTCCGACGGTTCGGCGACATCGAGCTGGCCGAGGAAGCGGTCCAGGACGCGTTCGCCGAGGCGCTGCGCCGGTGGCCGGTCGACGGCCGGCCACCGAGCCCACCCGGGTGGATCATCACGACGGCCCGGAACCGGGCCATCGACCGGCTGCGCCGCGAGGCCTCCCGCGACGACCGCCACGCCGACGCCGCGCTGGTGCACGGCCGCGGCTCCGACGAGGAGGTGCCCCCGCCCGGCGAGGAGGAGCCCGTGCCCGACGACCGACTCCGCCTGATCTTCACGTGCTGCCACCCCGCGCTCGCCCGCGCCGCGCAGGTCGCGCTCACGCTCCGCCTGCTCGGCGGGCTCACGACCGCGGAGATCGCCCGGGCGTTCCTCGTCCCGGAGCCGACGATGGCCCAACGCCTCGTGCGGGCGAAGGGCAAGATCCGCGACGCCGCCATTCCCTACCGGGTCCCTGCCGACGCCGAGCTGCCCGACCGGCTGGACGCGGTGCTCGCCGTCGTCTACCTGATCTTCACCGAGGGTCACAGCGCCAGCGCCGGCGACGACCTGGTGCGCACCAACCTGTGCGCGGAGGCCATCCGGCTGGGACGCGTGCTGGCAGGGCTGATGCCCGACGAGCCCGAGGTGGCGGGCCTCCTCGCGCTGATGCTCCTGTCCGATGCCCGTCGCCCGGCACGTACCGACGACCACGGCGACGTCGTGGTGCTGGCGGACCAGGACCGCAGCCGCTGGGATGCCGGGCTGATCGCCGAGGGCCGCACGCTGGTCCGGGCGTGCCTGCGGCGCAACCGACCCGGTCCGTACCAGGTCCAGGCCGCCATCGCCGCGGTCCACACCGACGCGCCGAGCGTCGAGGCCACCGACTGGGGCCAGATCGTGCAGCTCTACGACCAGCTCCTCGTCGTCGCGCCGAGCCCGGTCGCCGCCCTGCACCGGGCGGTGGCCGTCGCCGAGGTCGACGGTCCGCAGGCCGCGCTCGCGCTCGTCGACGCGCTCGGCGAGCGCCACCGGCCCCTCGAGCGCTACCACCTGCACCACGCGATCCGGGCCGACCTCCTGGCCCGCCTCGACCGGACGGCCGAAGCGGCGCGCGCGTACGACGGGGCCATCGAGCGGGCCGGCAACGAGCCCGAGCGGGACCTGCTGCGACGGCGTCGGGCCGCGCTCGGCGACACCACCCGGTGAACCGCTCCGGCCCCGACGTTCAGCGGGGGCGGACCAGTGCGACCGCGACGAGACCAACCGCGGTCAGCACCGCCGCCGCGGCGACGAGGGCGAGCGGGTCGGTGCCGGTGCGGGGCAGCGTCGTCGTCCGCCCGAGCACACCGGTGTCGTCGGCAACCGCGGTCCCGGTGGTCGCCGGGGTCGTCGGCACCGTCGTCGTCGACGCGACAGCCGACCCGTCCACCGGGGGCGGACCGGTCCAGCGGACGTGGTCGTAGAACGTGCTCACCTGCCGCTGGAGACGCAGGAACGGCGGGGTCTCGAAGAGGAATGCCTGCCTCGGATACGTCGAAGCACCCGAGAGCGCGAGGTCGACCGACGTGTACGCCGGGTCCGTGACCACGGTCCACGTACCCTCCCGCCGCTCGCCCTCTCCACGCACGAGCGTGCCATCGGCCGCCTCGAACAGAAGGTGGAAGGTCCCGTCCTCGACGAGCTCGATGCCCACGTCGCCACCGGGTGTGTCGAACACCGGCGACGACCCGCTGCAACGGATCCAGGTGCCTGCGAGCAACTCGACGGTGGCTGCCGCGGATGGCAGCGGGACCGGGTCGGTCGGCACGCCGCACGGCTCGTCGGCGAACTCGGCGGGCACACCGGGGACCGGGTCGTCGCCGGTCCACGCCACGTACGAGCCGCCGTTGAACGTCACCACCGGGGACGCGACCTCCTCGACGAGGCCCCACCGGAACCGACCGGCCAGGGCATCGAGCTCGACCACGTAGTCGCCCGTGTCGGCGTCACGGACCGACCAGTCGCCCTCCTGGTCGAGCCCCTCGGCGTAGATGAGCCCGCCGTCGGGGCCCTCGTAGACGGTGTGGAACCGGCCGTCGGCCGTGAACCGCACGCCGATGTCGCCCGCGACGGTGTCGTTCGCGAGGACGGCGGCGCCGTCGCAGTGGATCCACGTGCCGACGAACAGCTCCTCGACCTGCTCGACCGACGTGAGCTCGACCGGCTCGCCGCCCGCCGGGCACGTCGAGGGCACACCCTCCTGGGCTCCGGCGCCCGGGGCCGCCGCGACGGCCAACGCCGCCAGGATCCCCAGCGCCGCGGCGCCGAGAGCGATCGACCACCCTGCCCGAACGATCCGATGATCTCGCATGTTCCGCCTCCCCTACCCCTGCGATCGCAACGCCTCGGGCGCTCCCGCGCAAGAGCCGTTCGACCCACGCGCGGACGATTCGCCGCCGGCCGGGAAGGATGCGGTCAGCCGTCCAGACCGAACAGGGCCCGGAACGCCTCGCGCAGCGCGGGTTGCGGCCCATCCCGGACCTCGACCCGCACGACCTCGGCGAGCGCGGCGACCAGCAACCGGGCCGTGTCCGGGGCCCGCCGGTCGCCCATGTGCTCGAGGTCGACCGCACAGGCGCGGGCCCACGCGGCGTCGGACGCGGCGATGCGCTCGTCGACCACGGCCTCGCCGCGGGCACTCGAGAACATGGCCTTCACCCCGGCCGCGTCACGGCACGCGTCGAGGTAGGCCTCGCACCCGACGCGCAGTCTCGGCGAACCCGCGGGGACGCCGTCGACCGCCTCGGCGACCCGCTCGGCCAGGCGGGCCCGGAACCAGTCGTGGAGCGCGCCGAGGAACTCGCCGCGGTCAGCGAAGTGCACGTAGAAGGTGCCCTTCGCGACCCCTGCGGCGCGGGCGATCTCGTCGACCGGGAGCGCGGCGAGGGGCCGCTCGTCGGCCAGGGCGAGACTGACGTCGAGCAGCGCGACGCGGGTCGGGTGTTCGGCGTCGGGCACGGCGTGACCGCTCCTCTCGTCGGGCGCTCTCTCGGGCGCGCCCATTGAAACCCAGTCCGGCGTCATCTACCGTCATCGTGAAATGACCGACTGGTCAGTCACCATCGTGGCAGAACACCGGTCGTAGAACAGCAAGCCGCAGAGTCGGCGCACGGGAGCACGCACCATGAGCGCAGCAACGAACAAGGCCCTCGTCCGGGAGATCTTCGAGGGGGTGGCACGCGGCGACACCCGCGGCTTCGTCGACGCACTGGCCGACGACGTCACGATGACCATCACCGGCGACATCTCCTGGTCCCGCACGTTCCGGGGCAAGGAGGAGGTGCTGCGCGACCTCTACGGCCTGGTGCGGGCCCGGCTCGACGGGCCGAACCTCACCACCGCCGAGCGGATCCTGGCCGACGACGACTGGGTCGTCGTCGAGGCCCGGGGCCACATGCGCACGACCGACGGCATCGCCTACGAGAACGAGTACTGCCTCATGTACCGCCTCGCCGAGGGCCGGATCGTCGAGATGCGCGAGTACCAGGACACGGCCATGGTCGAGCGCGTCTTCGGCCCCTATCCCGCTGCCGAGGCGAGCTGACCCACCCCCCGACGTCCGGCCGCTTCCCCGCCCCACGACCCGTTCTGGTCTACCGATCTGCGCCGTGGACGTCGATCCTGTAGGCCAGTTCGGCGTTGGTGGGGGAGGTGGCTACCCGTCGTCGTCGTCGGCGACGCCGTTGAGCTCGTCGACGACCTCGAACAGGTCGCCGGTCTCGACGAAGTCGACAGCCAGCACCGTCGGCTCGCGATCGAGCTCGTCGCGGCACTGCTCCACCCGGTCGAGGAGGACGTCGCGGCGGTTGATCACCTCGAACGCCTCCCGCACCGGGATCCCCGTCGTGATCCAGTGGTTGATCAGGAACAGCGGGTTGTCGACGTCGCCCCGGTTCGGTTCGCAGGTGAAGTCGCTGCGCACGGCGAAGGTGTACGGCGTGTCCAGGAACGCGGTGTCCCACGCGTTCTGGTACCAGCTGTCGGGGCTGCCCTCGTTCTCGGCGTAGACGATGAGGCGCTCGTCGGCCTCGATCAGCTCGCCCAGCGTCGGCCACGGCGTGCCCGGCTCGTGGGTGTGGACGAGCTGGTCGAGCCCGCTCTCGGCGAACGCCTCGTAGGTCTCGTCGGTCGGGATCTCGTCCTGCACGATGAACAGCAGGACCTCGTGCGGGTGGGACTCCATCCACAGTCGGATGGCCGACAGCTCGGCGGTGAGGTCGGTGGCGCCGAGCGCGCAGAACCCGTGGCACAGCCAGGTGCCGGGGCGGGGCCGGTCGTCGGACAGCGCCGCCTCGATGACCGCCCGGCTGGCTGCCGTGTCGCCGACCTCGGCGCTGCCCGTGCTGTCCCAGTGGTGGGTGTCGATCAGCAGTGAGCGGATGCCGAGGTCGAGCTGCGTGACGATGTCGTGGGTCTGCATCGCCAGGTCCCACCCGAGGTCGGTGGCGGCCATGGCGTTGTGGGAGCCGGCGAAGACCACCTCGTCGATCGACCGGTCGCACAGCTCGACGTGGCCGTTGCAGCCCTCGGACGCTCGGGCCTCGCCGGTCGAGCCGACGGTGAGCGCGGCACCGAGCGCCATCCCGGCGATCACCGTGAGCGCCGCCGCCACGAGCCAACGGGTGGGAGGCGGACCACCGGCAGCCGGCCGTGACCGTTCGGCTTCGGCCGCGGGCAGCGGGCTGGTGCGGGCCAGCGCCCAGGCGGCGCGCAGGTCGGCCGCCGCCTGCACGAGCGCGCCGGCGACGAAGAACTGGGACGCGCCCCGCACGCTCCACGCGGGCCACAGCGCGGCGACCGCCAGCGTGACGACGGCCAGGGCCACCCGGACCCGAGCCGTGTGATCGACGGCCGGGCGCTCGATCGGGGCGGTGATCGACAGGCGCTCCCGGGTGCGGCGGGCGTTGGCACCCGACGACGTGAACAGCCAGATGACCGCCAGCGCCGCCACGGTGACCCCGGCGATCGTGACGCCGACCCGCACCGTCGGCGCGGGCCACGCCATCAGCGCGAGCGCGCCGGCCGACCACACCACGAGCCGCGCCAGCGGCGGGTTGTCCCCGATGATCACGGCGACCGCATCGGCCACGCCGTCGCGACGCCACGCCCGCCCCGGCAGCCCGCGCAGCGCCACCGCCGCGGGGCGG
>JAXHUH010000094.1:0-26801 GCA_034211175.1 Actinomycetota bacterium | reverse complement strand
ACTACGGCCGCTCCGAGCGCACCGCGCCGCCCAACCAGTGGAAGGCCGTCGCGACCCGCGACGGCGGCTGCCGCTTCCCCGGCTGCGACCGCCCACCCCGCTGGTGCCACGCCCACCACCTGCAGCACTGGACCGACGGTGGGCGCACCGATCTCGACAACCTCGCCCTCCTCTGTGGGCACCACCACCGCCTGATTCACGACGGCGGCTGGCAGGCGAAGCTCCTCCCCGATCTCACGCTCGAAGTCACCGCACCCGACGGGCGGGTCCGCACCAGCCGACCTGCCGGCCTCGAACCACCAAGACTCCTGTGACCGCCCGCCGGTCCACCTCCGCACGACCAACCAGCAGCGCCGGCCAGGCGACCCCGACCCGGGTCGCCGCACCGGCGCGCCCGACTCCCGCTGCGGCGGTGGTGCCGGGTCCACAGGCCGCTCGGTCGTACGGGCAGGCGGGAGTTCCGGGAGAGCGGCCCGCTCGCTGGTTCGTCAGCTCGCTCGTTCGATCCGGACGAGCGTGGGCGCCTGCGCACCTCAGCGCCGGCCGGGAGAACGCCCGACGGCAGGTCGGCCATGGCAAGCGCCGCGGCCACGAGGGTGATGCCCGCCGCGATCGCTCCCGACGGCACGAGACCGACGCTGCCGGCCAACGTGGCCCGAGCACGACACCCAGGAGCGTCGCCACCGCCTCCCCGACGGAGAACAGGGAGATGACCCGCCCGAGCACCGGCCCTGCGACGGATCGCTGCAGTGTCGTCAGCTGTACGAGGAGCACCGTCGAGCCGAACGCACCGACGGCGACGGGCGCCGCCGAGGTCACAGACGCCGAACAACCCGGCGTGACCGACGGCCGTGATGGCGAGGGTTGCGTGACGCTACCTGCTCACGTAGTGTCCGTTGCGTGATGGAACTCACTGAGGAAGCAGGTCCTCGCCCGCAGTCCGGCACGGCGCAGCCGGCCGAGACGGGCTCGACGATCGGGGCCGCGCTCACCGGGGCCGGCCGCACGATCGACGTCGGGGCCGACCTGTGGGGCTTCGGCGGGGTGCACGGCGGGTTGGCGCTCGCCCTCGTGACCCGGGAGATGACGCAGGCATTGCCAGACCGGCGCCTGCGCACGGTGGGTGGGCACTTCCTCGCCGCCATCCGCCGGCCGGCCACCATCGAGACGAGCGTGCTGCGCCGGGGTCGGCAGGCGTCCGCTGTGCGCGGTGAGGTGCACGACGACCGCGGCACCCGCCTCGTCGCCACGGCACTGTTCGGCCGGGCGCGGTCCGACGGCGACGAGCGCACCCACGCCGCAGCACCGCACGCGCCGGCGATGCCCTCCGCGCCGCCGCCCGACGCGCTCGACCGGTACCTCGTGCCGCCCGAGTTCGCGCCGTTCACCGTCCACCTGGACATCCGCCCGGTCGGCGACGCCCGGCCGTTCGCCGGAGGCGACGATCCGGAGCTCGTTGCCTGGATCCGCATGGTCGAGGACGACGAGCCGCCGGACCTGCTGCGCCTCATCACCCTCACCGATGCGCTGGCCCCGTCCTACGCCGCAGTGCTCGCCCAACCGCAGATGCTCCCGACGCTGGCCCTCGAGGTGCGGCCGACCGCGCCGCCGGGAGCGACGTCGTCGCCGTGGGTCCTGTTGCGGGCCCGCAGCGTCTCGGCAACGGCCGACGGCTGGGTGGACGAGCGCATCGACCTGTGGTCGCCGGACGGCATCCACCTGGCCTCGGCCGATCAGACCCGCCTCCTCGTCGGCGACTGAGCCGCCGGACGCGTCGCCGGCCCTGCGGCGAACGCCACACGCCCTACGATCGAACATCCGTCGTCGCCGACAGGCCATCGGAGGAGCCGGCGTGGAAGAGCCGTCGATGCCGTTCCCCGTGCCCGAAGGGCTGGTAACGCCGTCCGTCGTCGTCGACGTCGACGCACTCGACCGCAACGTGACGACGTGGGCCGCAGCCCTGGCCGATCGGGGCGTCGGGCTGCGACCCCACACCAAGACGAGCAAGTGCCTCGAGGTCGTCGAGCGCCAGGTGGCCGCCGGGGTGGTGGGCCTGACCGTGGCCACGCTCGGCGAGGCCGAGGTGCTGGCCGACGCCGGCCACACCGACCTGTTCGTGGCGTACCCGACGTGGGCCGGCCACCCGGCGATGGCGCGGCGGCTGCGGGACCTCCACGAACGGTCCGACCTGCTGATCGGGGTCGAGTCGACGCGCTCGGCCCGGGCGCTCGCCGCCGCGGTCGACGGGTCGGCCCGGCGCCTGGGGGTGCTGGTCGAGGTCGATGCCGGGATGCGCCGCACCGGGGTCGAACCGGCCGAGGTCGTGGCCATCGCCCGCAGCGCCGAGCAGGCCGGCCTCGAGGTGCGGGGCGTGTTCACGTTCGCCGGCCACGGCTACGGCGCCGCCGGGGCGCCCGACGACGCGGCCGACGACGAGGTGCGCGTCCTGGCCGACGCCCGCGCCCGTCTCTCGGCCGCGGGCTTCGAAGTGCCGGTGTGCAGCGCCGGGTCGACGCCGACGGCCATGCGCTCGGCCCGCCCGCCGGTGACCGACGAGCGGCCCGGCTGCTACGTCTTCGGCGACGCCCAGCAGGTCACGCTCGGCGCCATGGCGCTCGGCGAGGTCGCGCTGGTCGTGGCCGCGACGGTGGTGGCGAGCCATCGGGACGGCCGGTTCGTGCTCGACGCCGGCTCCAAGGTCCTGGCCGCCGACCGACCGGCGTGGGTCGGCGGCCACGGCCTCCTCCCCGACCACCCCGGCGCCGAGCTGCGCAGCCTGTCCGAGCACCACGGCGTGGCGTGGACGACCGGCCCCCGCCCCGAGGTCGGCGACGTCGTCGCGGTGGTGCCCAACCACTGCTGCGTCGTCGTGAACCTGGTCGACGAGCTCACCGTCGCCCGCCACGGCGAGGTCGTCGACCACTGGCGGGTTGCCGCCCGCGGCCGCAACACCTGATCGCACCGGCGGGACTCGACAGGACGGGAGCGGCGAACCGGGTGACCTCTCCGGGTCGCTCGACGGATGCGCTCCGCGCTGTGGCCCAAGGTCCCTACCGGCAGTACGGGGATGTCCCCGACACTGGACGTGCCGGTTCGCCCGTAGTCCCGGGTGCATCGGACACCGCCAGGCGGGAGCAACCAGTCATGTCGATCCACCACGCCAGCCACAGCGCCCTCATCGACGCCCGAGTACCCGTCGCCGGCGCGCCGCTCGCCACCACCGGCGTGCCCGTGGCCGCGGCGTCCGCACCGGCCGACGACGACTTCGCCAACGCGCTCGACGCCGCGATCAGCGGCGCCGGCAGCCGACACGGCGCCGCGTCGCACCGTGGCGACCGGTGGGCCGGCCTGCTCGGCGGCCACCTCCTGCCCGGTCGTTCCTGACATCACTGGCTGCTCCTCGGCACCGTCGTCTCCCGGGCCGTCGTTTCCGGGTCCCCGTCTCGTCTGACCCTCCAGGCGGCGGATCCCCGGTTCGGGCGCACGTCGCGCCCGAACCGCCGGCCGATCGCCGCCGTACCAGGCGGTACGACGACAACGGCGGGAGCACGACCATGGCGACCCACGACCACCCGGACACCACCGGCGCGTCCAGCGCCGGGGCCACGAGCCCGGCGACGACCGGCAGCCTCCACCTGGCCCACGAGAGCCTGGCCGGCTACCTCCCCTCGCGGGACCGCGACCGGTTCCTCGCAGCCCTCGACCACGCGCTCAACGGCCCCGTCGCCGGCGGGGCCGAGGCGCCGACCGCAACCGACGACCCGACCGTCGACACCGGCCCGCGCACCCGCCGGTCCCGCCGGCGGCGCTGAAGCGCTGAGGCGCCAGCGCTAGCCTCGCAACCTGGGTTGCATCCGGCAGCCTCCCGCGCCGAGCAGGGAGGACGCAGCGATGAGGACCCCGGACCCGACAGGCGACGACCATGCCTGGGAGCGACTCGCCCCGTGGTACGTCGACCACGTGCGGAGCGGCTCCGAGAACCACCGCATCGCCCGCGACCTCGTGCTCGAGCTGGCCGGCCCGCTGGACGGCCGGCCCGCGGTGCTCGACGTCGGGTGCGGCGAGGGCCACGTCGCCCGGGCGCTCGCCGCGGCGGGCGCCGACGTCACCGCGGTCGACGCCTCGGCCGGGCTCCTCGCCGCGGCCGCCGCCCACCCCAGCGGCGCCCGCGGCCGATCGCCCGACTACCGGCGCGATGACGCCCGCACCCTCGCCACCGTCGGTGACGGCACCATCGACGGCGTGGTCGCCTGCCTCTCGCTCAACGACGTCGACGACCTCGACGCAGCCGTGGACGCAATCGATCGGGTTGCCGCTCCGGGCGCCCGGGCCGTCGTCGTCATCCCCCACCCGTGCTTCGAAGCGCCGCACGGTCGATGGGACGACCACGGGGAGCACGCATCGCCCCGATGGCATCGCGTCGTCCCCGACGGCTACCTGCGCTCCCGGTTCTGGACCTCCGGGCTCCCGGGCAGCGTGCGAGGCGAGGCGGGCAACCACCACCGCCCGCTCGGCGCCTACGTCGACGGGTTCACGAGTCGGGGCTGGGCGTGCACGGCGCTCGTCGAGCCGGACCCGAAGCGCGCGCTGCCGCCCGGCACGCCCAACCTCCTCGGCCTCCGCTTCGCCCGAGGTTGATCCCTCTCGCCCGCCTCGCCGGCGGGACCGCGCCCGCCGGCTGAGCGTCGCGGTCAGTACAGGTTGCGGCGCAGGAGGGAGTGGACGCGCTCCCAGTGGAGCTCGGAGGCGTCGCGGTCGTAGCGGGGGCCGGCGGGGGCGAAGCCGTGGACCGCGGTCTCGATGAAGTCGATCGTGTGGGTCACGCCCGCGGCCTCCATCGCCTTGCGCATCGTCTCCAGCGTGTCGACCGGGGCGGTGTCGTCGTTGTCGCACCAGGCGAAGTACGCCTCCGCGTTCATCTTCTCCAGGCCGAGGTGGGGTGAGTCGTCGCTGTCGCGCACGAGCCACGCGCCGTGGATCGACGCCGCGGCGGCCATGCGGTCGGGCATCGCCTTGCCGAGGGCGATGGTGAGCCCACCGCTCATGCAGAACCCGACGGCACCGATCTTGCCGCCGGCCGCGGCGTCGTCATCGGCGGCGACGGCCAGGAGGGCCTCGGCGTCCGGAACGATGTTGGTCGGGGTCACGGTGCCCATCAGCTCGCGGCGGGCGTGCATGTCCTCGTCGCTCATGCCGAACTCCCGGAACGGCCCGCCCCGGTAGAACAGGTACGGCATCATCACGTAGTAGCCGGCGCTGGCCAGGCGGGTGGCCATGTCGTGGAGCGCGGGCCGGATGCTCGGGGCGTCCATCAGGTAGAGCACGACGGGGTGGGGGCCGCCGTGGGTCGGGTGCTTGATGAACGTCTTCATCACACCGTCGGGCGTCGTCACGTCGATCTCGCGCTCGATCATGCAACCGAGTCTTCCAGTCCCGCCCCTCCCCGTGCCCGACTCACCACCGGGTAGCGTGCGCGGCATGCTCGATCTGCCGGTCGCGGACCCGTGGTTCGTGCGGGAGCGGGTGGGTGACGGGGTCACCCACGTCAGCGAGCCCCACGTCCACCCGCTGCTGCGGTGCAACGTCTGGCACGTCCGGGGCCGCGACCTCGACCTCGTGGTCGACACGTCGCTGGGGCTCGCCCCGCTGCGCCACCTGGTCGAGCACGACACCGACCACCCGCTCCTCGCCGTGGCCACCCACACCCACGGCGACCACATCGGCGGCCTCGGCGAGTTCGAGCAGCGGGCCGTCCACCGGGCCGAGGCCGACACGCTGACCCGCCAGGGGACCACGTGCCTCGAGACCGCGCCGTACGGCGAGGGTGTCCTCGGGCCGTACCGGGCCGCGGGCTACGAGTTCGGCGAGCTGTTCGTCGACGCCGCACCGCCGGGCGGGATCGCCGCGACCATCGGCGTCATCGAGGCGGCGCCGGCGACCCGGGTGCTGGAGGAGGGCGACGTCGTCGACCTCGGTGACCGCGCCTTCGAGGTCCTCCACCTCCCCGGTCACTCCCCCGGCAGCATCGGCCTGTGGGAGGCGGCCACCGGCGTCCTGTTCTCCGGTGACGCCGTCTACGACGGGCCGCTGCTCGACGAGCTCGACGGCTGCGACATCGACGCCTACGTCGCCACCATGCGACGCCTGCGGGACCTGCCGGTCACGGTGGTCCACGGCGGCCACGAGCCGAGCTTCGGACGCGATCGCCTGGTCGCCATCTGCGACGACTACCTCGCCCGCCGCGTCCCCTCCTGAGCGGCGGGGCGGGCCGCGAACCTAGGGTGCGGGCCATGCAGGACTCGCTCGCCACCGGGATCACCAACGACGCGACCTACGAGGTCACGGCGGACATGTCGCCGCCCCACCTGTCGGTCGGGGTGCTGGGCACGCCGTTCATGATCATGCTGATGGAGCAGACCTGCCTCCTGGCGGCCCAGCCCCACCTCGACGAGAACGAGACGACCGTGGGTGTCCACGTGTGCGTGAGCCACGTCGCCGCGGCCGCCGTCGGCGAGGAGGTGACGGTCCACGGCGAGCTCACCGAGCGGGACCGGCGCAAGCTGCGGTTCCAGGTCGAGGCCCGCTGCGGCGACCGCGTCCTCGGCGAGGGCACCCACGACCGCATGGTCATCGACACGACGCGCTTCGGGAGCTAGCCGAACCGCGCGCCGCGTCGCCCAGCAGAGGTCGATGACCCGTCATGGACACGACCAAGTTCGGGAGCTAGCCGAACCGCGCCTCGCGTCGCCCAGCAGAGGTCGATGACCCGTCATCGACACGACCAAGTTCGGGAGCTGACCGGGGCGGTCAGCCGGCGGGGGCGGCGCCGGGGGTCGGGACGTGGCCGAACGAGGCGAGGCCGCGCTCGCGGACGATGGCCAGGCCGCAGAGGCCGACAGCGAGTGCCCCGATGATCTCGGCGGTCGACGCCGCGTACGACAGCCAGGCCGCCGAGTCGATCTCCCACAGCGGGTCGCTGATCACGCTCCACTCCGGCAGCCAGTGGACCACGGCGAAGCCCAGCGCGAGCGGGAAGCCGGCCGCGACCGCGGCGAGCGGCGCCAGGCGATGGCGGGTGACGATCAGCGTGATCACCACGACCTGGACGACGAGGCCCAGGCTCCCGAGCCAGTCGAGCTCGTCGGAGATGCTCCCCTGACCCCGACGCAGGTGGTCCGCGGCGTGCACGGCGCTCCCCGCGGCGAACACGTAGCCGGCGACGAGCAGTCGCCGTTGCGCCGGGGAGCCGCTGTGGCGCTCGATCGGTCCGTCGGTGCGCATGGCCACCCTCCCGGGTCAGCTCTGGAGCGTTCGCTCTAGAGCGATCACTCTAGAGCAAGCGCTCTACAGTTGCACGCGTGGCCGAGACCAGGGAACGGATCATCACGGCGACCGCGGAGCTGTTCCGCCGCCAGGGCTACAACGGGACGTCGATGAAGGCGGTCACCGAGGCGGCGGACGTGCCGTTCGGGTCGCTCTACCACTTCTTCCCCGACGGCAAGGCCCAGCTCGCCGGGGTCGTGATCCGGTCCTCGGGCGCTGCGTACCGCGAGCTGTTCGAGCTGATCTGGGCCGGGGCCGACGACGCACCGTCGGCCGTCACCGACTTCTTCGACGGCGCCGCCGCCGTGCTCACCGAGACCGACTACGTCGACGCGTGCCCCATCGGCACCGTCGCACTGGAGGTGGCGAGCACGAACGACGAGCTGCGGGCCGCGACCCACGAGGTCTTCTCGAGCTGGGTCGATGCCGCCGCGGCCCGCTTCCGCGGAGCCGGGATCGACGCCGATCGGGCCGCGGCGCTGGCCACGACGTTCGTCGCCGCCGTCGAGGGCGGGTTCATGCTCAGCCGGGCGGCCCGCAGTCCCGAGCCGATGCGCACGGCGGGGCGCCTCGTTCGCGAGCTCGTCGCCGCCACACCGGCCGCCGGGCCCGCGACGCCCTCCCGCCCGCACCGGAGCGGGGCGCCCGCCGAGCACTGAGCCCACCCGGCGCCGGACGCGACAGGACCGGAGCCCGAGGGCTCCGGTCCTGTCCCGGCGACGCCGACATCGGCCGGAGCCGAGTTGTCGTTGCCGACGTCGCCGGTGGGCGGCTGCGTGGTGTGCCAGGTGGTTTGGGCAGCCGCCGGGTTCCCGCCGGAACCGGGGGGACCGGGCGCCCGTGGCGCCCGTGGCGCTCAGGGCAGGTAGTCCCCGAAGAACTGGACGGCGTAGAGGCGGCCATCGACCCGGGCGAAGCCGATGCCGACGTTGTCGAACCGGGGGTTGAGCATGTTGGCCCGGTGGCCCGGCGAGTGGGCCCAGGCGTTGAGGGCGCCCCGCACGGTGGAGTTGTAGGCGATGTTCTCACCGAGCCCGCGCCAGCCGGCGGGGACGCCATCAGCGAGCTCGGAGTGGTGGAACCGGCCGGTCCGCGCCATGTAGGTGGCCCACTCCTGGGCCTTGGCGCTCAGCGACCCCGAGTACCGGATGGCGGGAACGCCGTGGCGGGCCCGGTAGACGTTGAGCAGGCGGTAGCCCTCGACGATCTCGCTGCGGCTCGCCGGCTCCACGGTCGTGGCCGCCGCCGGGTCGGCGAAGGGGACGACGTAGAGCAGCGTCGCCACGACGGCCAGGGCGATGGCGACGGCCAGACGGCGGAGCGGGGCGCCGGTGGCAGTGGTGGTGGTGGTGGCAGCGGCGGTGAGGGCGGTGGGGTTCATCGTGACTCCGGATCGAGGACAACTTCTCTCCGTGGTGAGTCACACACTGCACGTGCTATTTCTGGTTGGCTTCGTTGACTCCTCAGACGTTCGTCAAGAAACTCTCAGGACGGGTTGCGGGATCGGATGAAGGCCTCGATGCCGTCGAGGAGCCAGCGCAGCCCGGAGTCGAAGGCGTCCAACGCCTCGCGCACCGTGTGGGGCGTGGGGTCGCCGACCACGCGTCCGGGCCGGGCGAACGCCTCCTCCGCCGCCAGCCGGTGGGCCACGGGGAACCGCTCCACCCACTCGGGCCGGGTCGACAGCTCCTCGAGGAGCGGCATCCGGGCGTTCCACCAGTCGTCGTCGCTGAGCCCGGTCACCCGCTCGGCGGTGCGGGCGTCGGCCACCTCCTGCGCCGAGCCGCGAACGAACCCGTCGACCACGACGACGATCCGGACCATCTCCGCCCCGGACAGGCCGAGACCGTCGAGCTGGCGCAGTCGCTCCTCGTAGACATCGAGCTCGTTCGGCCCGAACGCCGCCCTGGACCGCCCGACGCGCAGGACCCAGGGGTGGCGCTCGTACATCGCCCACGTGGCCCGCGCCGAGCGCTCCACGGCGGCCCGCCAACCGCCATCGAGCGGGTCGGTGCCGACGAGCTCGGCCATCACGCGGTCGACCATCACGTCCAGGAGCTCGGCCTTGCCGGGGACGTAGGTGTACAGCGACATCGGGCTCCGACCGAGCCGCTCCGCCACCTTGCGCATCGACAGGCCGTCGAGCCCCTCGGTGTCCGCGACGGCGATGGCCTCGGCCACGATCTCCTCGGCCGAGAGCCCGGTCCGCTGGCCACGGACCGGGGCGCGCTCGACACTCCAGAGGAGCTCCATCGACCGTCGTTGGTCGCCGCGCCCGGTGTACTCGGTCATCGTGACCACCTTGCTACCCGCGTTGTCGCCCGGACGCTCGCCGAGCGTGCCCGGTCAGCGCAGATGTCGGTACCACGTCCGCTCGTGGGCGGGGAGCAGGTCGGGGTGGAGGATGGAGGCGACGTCGGCCAGGAGGTCACCCGGCGAGAGCACGGCTCGCCGGCGAGGCGTGGCGAGGACGGCTGCGCCGGCGCCGTCGCCCTCGCCGTCTCCGTCCGGCGGTTCGGCGTACGCGGGCGGCGCTGCGGTCCACACCTGGTCGTTGCGGAGCCCGCCGACCTCGCGGTGGCGCTCGTCGAGCGCCACCAGGGCGGCGATGTCGCCCACCGTCGGCGGCGGGTCGAGCCAGACGGCCGCGTCGGCGGCGGCGGCCACGACCTCGTCGGGGTCGTCGCCGACGGTCGGCGACGGATCGGCCGCGTCGTCGCGGGCGGCGAGCACGTCGGTGCCACCGGCGTCGGCGACCAGCCGGGCGTCGGCGCCGTGGTCGGCGACCCAGCGGTCCCCGACCAGCCCGCCCCGGACCACGCTCGGACGGGTGGCGACCTCGGCCGCCACCAGGTCGGCGAGGCCGTCGTAGCGCCCGCGGACCTGTTCCCAGACGTCGTCGACGGCCGCCTCCTCGTTGAGCAGCAGGCCGACGAGCTTGATCCACTCCGCCCGGCCGAGCGGGGTCGGCTCGCTCGCCTCGGCGGTGGCCACGACGGCGTCGGCGTCGCCCACGCCGGTGTCGATGGCGTCGGCCGCCCGTGGGGAGGTGAGGACGACGGACGGCGCCGCGGCGGCCAGCACCTCGGTGTCGAGCGGCTCGACGGCCCCACCGGTCTCGACCAGGGCACGGTCGGCGACCCGGGCCGCGAGCTCCGGCACGGCGTCGAGCGTGGCGTCGTCGATGGCGGCGAGGGCGTCGAGTCGCCCGATGGCGGCCAGACCGGCGGCGTAGGGGGCGTCGACGACCGCCAGGCTCGGCACGGGCACGTCGACGACGACCGCGCCGTCGAGCTCGCCGGCGACCGCGGGGATCGGCGTCCCGCACTGGACGAGCACCAGCACCGTGCCGGCGCCGTCGGACGGGTCGCCGATCTCGACGATCTTGTGGTTGGGGCCGTAGGCCACACGCAGCGACGACGCCACGTCGATCACGGCCTTGTCGGGGAAGTAGTCGACCGTGTCGGCGTAGCGGTCCGCGCAGCTGTCGACGAGGTTGGCGACCGGAGCGACGGCCGACGCACCCAGCGTCACGCTCGCCGGGGCGGCCACCGACGGCACCGTCGACGGGGGCGCCGCCAGCTCACCGAGGGTGCTGCACGAAGCGACGATCGCCGACGCCGCCAACGCGGCGACCACACGACGAACCTTCGGCCGTCGGGATCGTCCGGCGGCCGGGAGCGGGCGCGGGCACCCGCCGTCGGGGCGCGCGGCCACGGTGGAGGTCGAAGACACAGCACCACGAAGCGTAGGGACCGGGCCGCCGGCACATGGGGACCGTGGCCACCGACACGACCTCCCGGCCGCACGGGCGACCCGCGACCCGGGACCGATGGGTGCCCGGACGCGCCACGCCCGCCCTCGAGCACCGGGTCGGTGCCGTCGGACGGGCGCTGGGCGATGACGTTCGACCGGTGCCGCTCACGAGGAGCGGCGGCGGTCAGCCCTTCTTGGTCTCCCAGAAGATGGTGTCGATCTCGGCGATGGCGTCGAGCAGGGACTGGCCCTGAGCCGGGTCCTCCGACTTCTTCGCCTCGCCGGCGAGCTTGGTCGCCTTCCAGAACAGCTCGTGGAGCTGCGGGTACTTCTCGAGGTGGGGCGGCTTGAAGTAGTCGGTCCACAGCACCCACAGGTGGTGCTTGCAGAGCTCGGCACGCTCCTCCTTGATGAGGACCGCACGCTGGCGGAACACATCGTCGTCGGAGCCCTGGAACTTCTCCTGGCAGCCCTTGATCGACTCTGCTTCGATCCGCGCCTGCGCCGGGTCGTACACACCACAGGGAAGATCGCAGTGGGCGTGCGCGACGTCGGGAGGACTGATGCGGTCGAGAGCATGGAGGAGGCGAGAGGCGATTCGCACGGCAGCTCCTTCGCTGTCCGGGTCCGGTTCCGGTCGGCACCTTATGTCCCCGGGAGGGCCCACGTTACCCTCACCCCGTTCAGCCCTCATTGGACTCGCGCTCCTGGTGACGGGCTCCACGCTCGTCGCGTCGCTCCGTCGAGTCGAGGTCGCCGGGCCGTCGATGCTGCCGACGCTCGCCCCCGGCGACCGCCTGCTCGCGCTGGCCCACGCCCCCGTCGGGGTGGGCGCGATCGTCGCCGCCCGGGAGCCGGGCACCGGACGTCTCGTGTGCAAGCGCGTCGCCGCCGTCGGGCCGGACGGCCGCTACGAGCTGCGGGGCGACAACGCGGGCGCCAGCACAGACAGCCGCCACTGGGGCCCCGTGCCGCCCGACGCGATCGTCGGGCGGATCATCTGGCGCTACCACCCGGCCGATGCGTCGGGCCGAATCCCGGGGCCCTGACCCGAAACGGTCGGGGCGAGCCGGTCGATCCGGGCCGAGCTCAGGGAACGAACAGCATCGGGTTCTGGGGTGAGCCCCCGACCCGGACCTCGAAGTGCAGGTGGGGGCCGGTCGACAGGCCGGTCGAGCCGACGGCGCCGACCACCTCGCCTCCACCGACCCACGACCCGTTCGAGACGTCGACCCGGGAGAGGTGGGCGTAGAGCGTGGTGATGCCGCCGTCGTGGGCGATGACCACGGCGTTGCCGTAGCCGCCCCGCCAACCGGCGTGGATCACCCGGCCCTCCTTGGCCGCCCACACGGGCGTGCCCGACGAGGCACCGAAGTCGGTGCCGGCGTGGAGCCGCGTGTAGCCGAGGATCGGGTGGCGCCGCATGCCGAACCCCGAGCCCGGCGACGCGGCGATGGGGCGGACGAAGCCCTGCACCGACTGGCTGCCGACCGAGACGCTCGGCGCGAGGCGCTCGAGCTGCTCGCGCCGGATGAGGTCGTCGAGCTCGTCCTCGGTCTCCTCGAGATCGGCGAGCGTGGCCGCGAAGTCGTCGACCCGGGACTGCAGCTCGGCCTCGATCTCGGCCTGGAGCGCCCGATCGGCCTCGAGCGCGGACCGGGCCGAGGCCAGCTCGTCGCGCTGGGTGGCCGCGCGGGCCGTCGCCTCCTCGGCGGCGTCGAGAGCCCGGTCCTGGTCCTCCGCGAGCACGCCGAGCACGTCGGCCGCGTCCGACAGGTCGCCACGGACCAGGTCGAGGACGGCGTCGCGCTTCACGGCCTCGCCGATGTCGGACGCCTCGAGCCACACGGTCGTCGTCTCGCCGGTCGCGCCGATGTAGGAGTCGACCACGGCGTCGGAGACCGCGGCCTGCAGCTCGGCGATCTGCGCCGCGGTGGCCTCGGCCCGGCTCCGCCAGCTCGCGGCCTCGGCCTCGGCGTCGTCGACCTCCTGCTGGGCCGCGTCGACCAGCGCCTGCTGGCTGGCGATGGCGGCGTCGAGACCGGCGAGCACCTCGCGCACCTCCTCGACGTCGGCCTCGGCCGCGTCGAGGTCGCGGGCCGCCTCGGTCTGCTGGGCGCGCACGGCGTCGCGACGCTCCCGCGCATCGGCGAGATCGTCGGCGCCGGACTGGCCGCTCGACACGACGAGGGCGACAGCGCAGATGACGGGGATGAGTCGGAAACGAGTCACAGGAGGGTCGGCCGTGCCTAGGGGACGCGCAACAAGTACGCCCGCGTGGGGCGGCCCCTGATCCGGTGCAGGAACGTACCAGCACCACGTGACCCACCCGCGGATCCCGGTCAGAGTCTGGGCAGGTTCCGACGTGACAGCAAGCGCACCACTCGTGATCTGAACGACCACCACCCAGCTCGGGGCCGTCCCCGACCGTGGTCACGAGCCGACGGCCGGCCGCGACCGCGGGGCGTGGGTCCGGGGTCGCCACCGGTACACTGCGGCCGATGAGCAGGCAAGATGTCACCGCGGCGGTCCTCGACAGGGGCAGCGACGTCCTCATGGACGGCGTGTCCACCGTCGGCGACACCGTCCTGACGTTCGCCGAGGGCGCGGTCTCCCTGGTCGACGACGGCGGCTCCGATCGCCGCCGGCGCGGGCTCGCCTTCGTCCTCGCGCTCGTGTTCGTCGGCTCGCTCGTCTACTTCCTCCAGCGCCGTCGATCCGACGACGACACCGAGGACTGACACATCGGGGGCCGACACGCCGGGCGACGCCGCCCTCGCCGCGGCCCCGGTGGGCGCGACCGCAGGCGGGTCTCGCACGTCTGCGACCAGGTCTCGACCGGTCGTCGGCCGGGTGCGCGCCGCTATAGTGAGCCCGATGGGTGAGATCAGCGACGGCCGGGTCGCCGGCGCCGAGCGCTCCGACGACGCCGACGTGACCGCACCGGACGTCACCACGGGTGACGTCGGGTCGAGTGCACCGGCGAACGGCACCGAGCCGAGCGAGGTCGGCGCGGACGAGGTCGATCCGCTCGAGCTGGACGGGCCGGACCCGATCCCGCTGCGGTTCTTCGGCGACCAGATCCTCCGGCGCCGCACCCCGGCCCTGACCGACGTCACCGGCGACATCGTCGAGCTCGCCGAGCGCATGCTCGTCACGCTGCGCGTCGAGGAGGGCATCGGGCTGGCCGCGCCGCAGGTCGGCGAGCAGACCAGGCTGTTCGTCCACGGCCTCGCGGACGAGGCGCCGACGGTCCTGATCAACCCGGAGATCGTCGAGAGCCGCGGCGAGTGGGTCTACACCGAGGGCTGCCTCTCGATCCCCGGCCTCTACTACGAGCTCGTGCGCCCCAAGGAGGTGCACGTGCGGGCCATCGGGATCGACGGCGAGGAGCTGGAGATCGAGGCCGACGAGCTGCTCGGGCGCGTGATCCAGCACGAGCTCGACCACCTCGACGGCGTCCTCATGGTCGACCACCTCGACGGCGAGGACCGTGACGAGGCGCTGCGCGAGCTCGCCGGCCGGGTGAAGGGCACGCTCGGCGCGTCCGACCCGTTCCTTCGAGGCAAGCCGGTCCGCCGCGGCCTGCGCCGCCTCCTCGGCTGAGCGACCCGCCGTCGCCCCCGGGTGCGTGACCCGGGTCGACACCCGCGTGGCGCGCCGACGCCGCGCCCTCCGCCGACACCGCGCCCTGCCCCGACACCGGCGCCGTCACCCCGACGGGTGAACCTGCCAGCGCCCCCTCCGGCGATCTCAAGGCGACCGCGCGCATCGTCGAATCCTCTCGTGGCCATCGGGTCCACGGAGGTTGCATGGCCCTCTCTGCCACGACGAGCGCCGAGCCGTGTGCACTCGTCCCCCCTCGGCGATTCGGTCAGGTCCTGGCGCGCACCCGCTGCGCCGCGGGGCTCACGGTCGAGGACGTCGCGGGGCGCGGGCGCGACCTCGCCGTTCGCGACCTGGCGGCGACGGAGCTCGGGGAGCGACCGCTCGCCGACACGGATGTGGCCCGGCTGGCCGACCTCTACGAGATCGACCCCGGCATCTTCCGCCCGGAGCGGTCCCAGCTCGTGTTCGACCGGTTCGAGGCACCGGCGGCGCGCCCGACCGCCCACCCGGGTGAGGGGGCAGCGAACGGGTCGGTGCTCGACGACTACCTCGCGGTCGTGCGCGCGCTGCGCCACGACCCGCCCGAGGCGGCCGACGAGGTCATGGCCCTGCGGTCCGACGACCTCGGCGCGCTGGCCGACGCCGTGGGCGCCGGCATCGACGAGGTCGCCGCCGAGCTCGACCACCGCCAGCGGCACCGGCGGGCGCGCATCGACGACCTCAGCCGCGACCTTCGGGCCCGTCGCGTCGTGCCCGCCGCCGGGCTGCTCGTCTCCCTCACCGGTACCGGCGCCCTACTGCTCGTCGGCGAGGGCGCACCGGGGGCCGTCACCCCTCGGGCCTCGGCGACCCCGACGTCGCTGCTGCTCGGCGAGCTGGGCGGGCCCGCCGGCGCTCGGTGCCGGCTCGCCCGCGTCTCGGCGACCGACGATCGCCTGGCGTCGGTCGGCCGCGCCGCGCTCGACATGATCCGCTGGTCGTGGAGTGAGCACCTGCCGGACTGGACGATCGAGTTCCGCCCCACCCGCACGGGCTACCTCGGCGGCACGATGGCCTACGAGAAGCGCATCGAGCTGTACGTGCGCGACGGCTCACCCGCGGACGAGCTGGCCATGACCATCGCCCACGAGCTCGGCCACGCCATCGACGTCAGCCACCTGGGCTGGGACGACCGCGCCGCGTGGCTCCGGGCCCGGGGGCTGCCCGCCGACCACCCGTGGTGGCCCGGCAACGGGATGACCGACTACCAGGTCGGGGCGGGCGACTTCGCGGAGAAGGTGGCCGAGCGCCTCGTCGGCCGTCCCGGGTTCGACACCATCGGCGGCCCCCTGACCGCCGGCCAGGCCCGCCTGCTCGACGCCCTCGTGCCCGACCGACGACACGATCACCCCGCACGCCCGATCGCACGGGCGGGCTGAGCGGCCGGCACGCGCCGGCGCGGACCGGCCACGGCGACCGCCCCCCGGGTGGTCCGGCCGCGGCGGCATCGGTGGTCCGGCCGGGGCGGCATCGGCCGCGCGCCGGTCTGACGGACTGACAGCGATGCAGTGACCGCGCGCGCCCGACCGCTCCGAGCGCTCGCTATCGTCGACGGCGGCCGGGAAGCGCAGCGTGGCGGGCACCCGGTCGATGTCGAGGGCGACCTCGATCACGGCTGGCGACCGGACCCCCACATCGCACAGGCGGGCGCATGACGACCACGATGACGATGGACGACCGAACCGTGCGCCGCTCGCGGCTGCGCCCCGCGGCGGCCCTGGGGGCGATCGCGGTGCTGCTGCTGGTGACCGGCGAGCTCTTCTGGTGGCCGTCGACGGACCAACCGACCGAGGTCGACGCGGTCATCATGCTCGGCGGCGGCGGCGACCGCCTCGGGCGGGCGCTCGACCTGATCGAGGGCGACGTCGCGCCGACGCTGGTCGTGTCGAGCCCCCTGCGGCCGGCACTGCCGTACCAGCCGCTCGGCCGGTTCTGCGAGGACCCCCACGACTTCGAGCTCATCTGCTTCGACCCCCAGCCGGAGACGACGCGGGGCGAGTCGCAGTACGTGGCCCGTCTGGCCCACCAGCGCGGCTGGGACGAGGTCGCCGTGGTCGTGTCGACCGACCAGGTCACCCGGGCTCGCATGTTGCTCGACCGGTGCTGGGACGGGACGATCCGCATGGTGGCCACGAGCCACGACCAGCCGGCCGCGTGGCGGGCGATCTACGAGTGGGGCGCCATGAGCCGGGCGATGCTCACCCGACGCTCCTGCTGAGGCGGTCCGGCCGCTCGGGGGCTCAGGCGGCCGCCGAGCCGACGGACGGGCGGATGGCCCGGATCGCGGGATGCCCGGCGAGCTTGGCCAGGCACCGACCGCGGGTCGGCCCGATCGATCCGACCGCCAGGCCGAGGCGACCGGCGATCTCCGCGTAGCTCGGACGGGGGTCGGTGGCGACCGACAGGATCAGCAGCTCCCGCTCCCGGGCGCCGAGGCTGGCCAGCGCCTCCCGCACGGCCCGCCGGCTGAGGTCGCGGACGAGCCGCTCGTCGGGCTCCGGGCTCGCGGCCATCGCGCCCGGACGCTCGCCGATGCGCTCGACCGACGGCTCCCGGTCCCGGCAGCGGACGACCCGAAGGCACTCGTGCTGCGCGGTCGACGAGACCCAGCCGGGCAGCGCCCGGGGCGACCGGATGCGGTCGCGGTGCTCGAGCAGCCGCAGCGCCACGGTCTGGAACAGGTCGTCCGCGTCGGCGCCGGTCAGCCCGAACCGCCGTGCGGTGGCCATGATCAGCGACCGGTGGCGATCGAGCAGGGTGGTCCAGGCATCATCCGACCCGGCGAGAGCCTCCGCGAACAGCGACTCCAGCTCCCCCGAGTCCAGCCTGCGTGTGCTCCCGGCCATGGCGACGCCCCTCTCGTGTGTCCTGGGAGGAGTGGACCACCAGCTCGGCAACGGTTCTGTAAGGGCGCCGACACTTTCGACATGTCGTGCGTCACGATGCAGCGCGTCGCGAGCCCACCCCGGCGGACCGTTCACGGCCCACCGCCACTCGCGCGAGGGTGGTGGTGATGGTCACCGTCGGCGCGTAGGCTGCCGTCGTCGGGGTTCGACGAAGAGCGGGCGTGCTGTGGCGGACAGTGGCGCCCGTGTGGGAGGCGCCATGACTGATGTTCAGCGAGCTGCGCATGGGGCCTCGCCGGGGCGCGCCCGGAGCTTCCTCATCGCCTTCGTCCCCGGTGTCCTCGGGGTGGCCGCGACCGCCGCCTTCTGCATGACCCAGGAGGACGGGTCCGGTGTGGTCGCCGGCGCCATCGGGCTCGCCGTCACGGCCATCGCCGCCGGGATCGCCGTCGCCCTCAACCCGGCCGGGCCCGTCGTCGTCGAGGTCCCCGAGAGCGACGCCCGCACGACGCCCGAGGCGTCCGCCGCGACCACGCGCCAGGCCGCCCGCACCCCGGCGACGACGCGGACGCCGGCGACGGCGCGGGCCTCGGCACCGGCCTCGGCCCACCAGCACGCGGCCGAGGTCCTCACGACCGTCGGCTGGCGGACCCGACACCTGGCGGAGCGCCAGATCGACTCACTCACAGCCGCCCGCGACGAGCTCTCGGGGATGACGGAGTCGCTCGAGCAGGCGGACCGCCTCGCCCTGCGGATGCGCCGCAGCGGACAGACGCTCGTCGTCCTCGCCGACGACGACGCCGACGCCGAGCCCACCGAGGACACGACGATCGTCGAGCTCATCGAGCTCGCCATCGCCGACAACGACCACCGGCACCGCATCGACCGGGAGTCGGTGCAGCCGGCGCTCGTCTCGGGCACCGCCGTCGCCGACATCGCCCACCTGATCGGCGAGCTGATCGACAACGCGGTGACCGCCACCGAGAACGGCACCGAGATCGTGGTCGTCGGTCGACGCGGCCGCAACGGCTACACGCTCTCGGTCGTCGACGAGGGCACCGGCATGACCGAGGACGCCCGGGCGGGCGCCAACGGCCGGCTGCGCTCCCGCGCCTCCATCCTGGAATCGGGCACGACGTCGTTCGGCCTCCCCGTCGTCGCCCGCCTCGCCGACCGCCACGGCGTGTCGGTCCAGCTGCTCGAGTCCGCGACCGACGGCATCATCGCCAAGGTCCGCGTCCCCGCCGCCCTGCTCCTCGACGAGCACGGCGAGGACCACGAGTGGGACGACGACGAGGAGCTGCTCGAGGACGATGAGGCCGAGCTCGAGGTCGAGGCCGTCTTCGGCGAGGAGCCGGCGGGCCGCACCAGCGGGCTCGTCGACCTCACCAGGGGCGACCCGACCGACGGGGCCGAGGTCGACACCGACGCCGACACCGACGAGGGCGACGCCGAGGACGCCGACCGCGCACCGCTGCGGTCGCGGGCCGACGCCGACGATGACGACGACGACCTGCCCGAGGGCGGCCTGGCCCGCCGCAGCCGGCGGCCGACGCCGCTGCCCGGCAGCGAGGGCTGGACCCGCCGGGGCGACGGGAGCCAGGCGATCCGGGCCAACCTCGACCGGTTCCGCGACACCATCGACCGCAGCCGCGCCGAGCTCGCCAACGAGCAGCGCGACGACGACGCCTGAGCCGGGCCCCGGGAGACGGCGCGATCGGACCGGTACCCGGCACGAACGCGGATGACGCACGGGCGTTCACCGCGGACGACCCCTCCCCCGCCGTCGAGGCGCTGGCCCGCTGCGACGAGGCGGGCCGGGGCTGGGTGACGCTGCGGCCCGACGTCGAGGACGACGGTTGGCGCCCGCCGGGCCTGTTCGCCCGGCTCGTGACCACGCGGGGCCCGATGGTCCCCGTGATCACCGTGATGGGCCGCGCCCGGGGCCGACGGTCCGAGCCCCGGCCGCGTGAGCTCGGCCTCCTCCACGCCGCCGGCACCCGGGCCGTGGCCCGGTTGCGCGACGAGGGCCACGGGCCCGGCACCGGCTGGCGGGTCCGTCAGGACCACCCCCGGCGCGGCCTGGTCATCGACGTCCCCGCCGACGTGAGCAGCGCCGAGGTCGTCGAGTGGGCCCTCACCGCCGCCCAGGTGCTGTCCGGGTTCTCGTTCGACGAGTGGGTGGCGACGGCCCACGACGGCTGACCCGGCCCGGCGGCCGGGGTCGCCGCCTCAGCCGATCAGGTGCCCGACCACTGGGGCGCCCGCTTCTCGGCGAACGCCTTCGGGCCCTCGACGAAGTCGGCGCTGTGGTACATCTCGGACACGGCCGGGTACTTCGCGGCGGATGCCGCCTGGACGCCGGCGTGCTCGAGGCCCTGGTAGACGGCCTGCTTGGACGCCCGGATCGACATCGGTGAGCACTCGGCGATCTGGGCGGCCCAGCGCTGGGCACCGGCGAGCGCCTCCCCGGCCGGGACCACCTCGTTGACGAACCCGAGTTGCTCGCCCTCGGCCGCGCTCACCCTGCGGCCGGTGAGGATCATGCCCATCGCCCGCTTCGTGCCGATGGCGCGGGGCAGGCGGTGGAGGCCGCCGGCGAGGGCCGCGAGCCCGACGCGGGGCTCGGGCAGCGCGAAGACCGCGTTCTCGGCCGCGACGATGATGTCGCAGGCGAGAGCGATCTCGAACCCGCCGCCCATGGCGACGCCGTTGACCGCGGCGATGACCGGCTTGGTGATGTCGTAGCGGGCGGTCAGGCCGGCGAAGCCCTTCGGCACGGCGAACATCTCACCGCCGGTCGCCTGGTACTTCAGGTCGTTGCCCGCGCTGAAGGCCCGGTCACCGGCGCCGGTGACGACCGCGACCCACAGCTGCGGGTCGCGCTCGAACTCGTCGAACACGTCGCTCAGCTCGGCGTTGGCCGGCGGATGCAACGCGTTCATCACGTCGGGACGGTTCATCGTGACCGTCAGGACGTGCCCGTCCTGCTCGGTGCTGCAGAACTCCCCCATCGAACCCAGCTCCCTCGTCGTCGGCGACCGTTGTCGCTGCCGAGGGGTTTGTAGCCGACGGCGGCGGGACCATCCCAGCCCGTCGCGGCGAGGGATCAGTTCTCGAGCTGCGTGTCCGCGGTGGCGAGCACCGTCTCGTAGTTGGTCCCGATCCGCACCTCGGCGACGTGGCGGCCCGGCTGGATCGGCCGGTCCCGGGGCAGCGTGGCCACCAGGCACCCGTCGGCCGGGTCGCCGTCGGCCCAGTCGTAGGGCATCGAGAACACGGTCGCCTCGTTGCCGTCCTCGACCCGGAGGATGCGCACGAGCACGTGCTGGCCCGGTGTCATCGACGTGAGCTCGATCTCGACGCCGGCGTCCTCCTCGAGCGACACCGACGACGCGCCCTCGTTGTCGCACGCCTGCGACGGCGGCGCCGCCCAGCGGGCCGCGGCGGCCTCGGCGCCGGTCGGTTCGACGAGCACCTCGGACTCGTAGGGGCGGCCGGCGTCCGCCCGCTCGAGCAGCGACGCGATCACCGATGCCGGCCGGGCCACCATCGAGCCCTCCGGCACCGTCTCGACCCCGAGGTCGGTGTCGGCGACCAGCCCGACGAGCATCCCGTCACGGGTCAGCACCGTGCCGGGCCGCAGGGCGACGTCATCGGCCACGAGGGTCGCGGCCCCGTCGCCGAGCCGGGGGTCGTTGGCCGTGCTGGTGATCTCGGTGCGGTCGACGACGAGCTCGCCCGTGCCCTCGGCCAGGCCGACGGCGTGGACCATGTCGCCGGGCGCACCGGCGACGTCGGTGAGCGCGATCGGCTCGTGGCCCCGGATGGTGGAGACGAGCTCGAGCACCGCGAGGTCGAGGTACCCGTCCACCGCGACCGACCGGGCCCGGGTCACCGCGGCCGGCTCGGGCTCGCCGTTGCCGACCGGCGAGACCAGCACCTCGACCTGCCCCGTGGCCGCGGACGCCAGGGGCGACTCCAGCGCCAGGCCACGGCCCGCGGCCCGGGGCGACACGACGTGGGCCGCGGTGAGCACGTGGTCCCCGTCGCCGACGAGCACGCCGGTGCCGATCACCTCGCCGCCGGCGGTGCGGATCTGCATCGACGCGCCGGTGATGGCGGCGAGCTGGGCGTCCGTGTCGGGGGCCGCGTCGTCGGAGCGCGACACGAGCCACAGCGCGAGCACGAGGGCGGCGAGGAGCACGGCGACCAGCGCCACGAGCGCCGGGCCGCGCCAGGAGGTCCCCTTCCCCCACGGCCGCTCCGGCCGGCGCCGCCGCCGGTGGATCCCGGCGGTGGCGAGGTGCACCTCGGCGCCGTAGCCGGGGTCGCCGAGCTCGACGTGGAACGCACCCTCGGCCGGCATGCCGAAGGGGACGACCCCGCCGTCGACCCGGGTCGAGTAGGCGCCGTCCGGGGTCGGCTCGAGCACCCATCCGGCACCGTCGTGGCGGACCACGAGGTGCTCGTCGGCGACGCCGATGCCCCCGACGGTCACGTCGCAGCGCGGCGCCGCCCCGATCAGCACGTCGACGCCCGGCTCGAACCGGCGGGCCCGGCCGTCGACGTGGACGACGAGCGCGGGGTCGTTGCGCGAGAGGCCGAGGTCGTCGCCGTCCCACGGTGCGGCCGTCCGGGACGCGGCGACCGAGCGGACCGTCGACGCCACGGCGCCACCGGCGCCGACCGCGACCGCCGGCACCGGGTCGGTGTCGGGTCCGACCGGCTCGATCGGCGAGGCATCGGCGACGGGCACGATCGTGGACCCCGACACGGCGCCGTTCGACGTCGTCCCCGGGGCCTCGTCGACCGGCGCGGGCGGGGTGGGCCCGGCGCTCGCGGCCGATGTCTCCGTCGGCACCGGCGTCGGCTCGCCCCGCACGACACGGGGCGCCGGGGCATCGCCCACCTCCGGGCCGCCGGTGGTGCGCTCGGCGGCCGTGCTCGGTGAGACCGGCCCGAGGGCGATGGCCGTCGGCTCGCCGGCGCCGGGCTCGTCACCGGCCGGCCCGCGACCCGCGGGCACCGCAACCGGGGCGTCGGCGCCTCCGTCGGACCCGTCCCCGTCGGCGTCGGCCGGTGTTGCGGGGTCACTCGTGACGTCGATGACGGCGTCGTCGACGGGCGGCCCGGTGACGTCGACGACCGTCGCCGGGCCCGTGTCGGCCGTCGTGGGCACCGGGTCGACCGGCGGAGGGGCCGAGCCGATCGCCGGGGTGGGCTCGTCGGCCGGTGGCGGCGGGCCGGGCACGGCTGCCGGGCGGGCCTCGGTCAGCCCGGTCGGCTCGGCGGCGGGGGCGTCGGCAGCGGTCGGGCTCGACGGTGAGGCGACCACGTCCTCCCCACCGTCATCGGCGTCGGCCCCGTCGGCCCCGTCGGCCCCGTCGGCCCCGTCGGCCCCGTCGGCATCGGCGTCACGGCCGAGCGGCGCGACCGGCGGCGGCTCGTTGACGGCGTTGAACGAGGGCAGTGCGGCGTCCGGGCCGACCGCATCGTCGTCGGCGACCGGCTCGACCCACGCCGTCAGGTAGGCGCCGCCGGAGTCGTCCCCCAGGCAGATCTGCCGTCCCCGCTCGAGATCGAGGTCGAGGGTCGAGACCCACGCCCGGTCGTCGAAGTCGTACAACCAGCAACCCGGTTCGGCGCGCAGGCGCCAGGCACCGTCTGTCGCGGAGAACGAGGCGTGGCGGGGGGCGACACGCTCGTCGACCAGGCGGACATCGGCGCCGTGCCCACGACCGACGACGACCGTGGTCGGACGGCTCGTCGACAGGCGCTCACCACCCCAGGCCACCACCAGCCGACCAGGGTCCCGGCTCGCGGTCATCGGTTGGGACGGTAACACCACAAGTGGCCGGTCACACCGTGGAGGGCAACAAGAAATCCGCTGGTCACACCGTCCGACCCCCGGCGACGACCGGTCCGGGCGCTGGCGGCGGCGCCGGTCGCCCGCGGCGAACGGCGTCAGTCACCCGAGTAGAAGGGCGTCACGGCCCACTGCGGTGGCATCCACGCCCGGCGTGTGTAGGCGACCTCGAGTCCGGCGCGCTCCATGTTGCGCTGTGCGGTCGAGCCGGCGGGCACCGCGGCGACCGCCTGGCGCGACCCCTCGGCGATGCCGGCCAGGATCCGCACGCGGACGAGCGTGCTGTGGCACCCGACGCCCCGGTGGGCCGGGACCGTCGCCGCGCCGGTCAGGTAGAGCGTGCCGTCGATCATGTGCGCCTCCGCCCAGGCGACGGGATCACCATCGACCATGGCCACGTACCGGTGGACACCGGTCAGCTGCTGGGTGGCGAGCGCGACGATCTCCCGCCGCACCTGCTCGTCCTCACCGATGGGCTCGATCCGGGCCTGGAGGGCCAGGTAGCGGTCGACGTCGTCGCCGGCGACCCGCCGCACCCGCTTCGGCTCCGGTGGTGGTGCGTAGCGCCGCGGTCGACCGGTCATCACCACCGACGCACCGCCGTCGGTCATCGGCTCGAGGCCCGCGTCGCGCAGCGCCGCCTCGAGGCGGGGCGACGAGGACGGCTCGGCGAGATCGATGCGGGGCGGCACGTTCTGCTCGGCGAACCACGCCACGACGTCGGCCACGGCCCCGGCGTCATCCTCGGTCAGCCCGAGCACGCGGTTCGCCTCGGGGACGGGGTGCAGCGCGCTGACGAAGCCGACCGGGCCGCCGAAGTCGCGGACGTTGATGCCCATCCCCCCGGCCCGTTCCTCCCGGATGCGCCACGCCCGTGCCTCGGCGCGGTCCAGCGTCCTGGCGAGCTCCGGGCTGGCGTCCATGTTGACAAGCCTCGCACAGAGAGCGACGACTGCGCCGCACAGCGCACCGGCCCGACCCCCCACGACCGTTCTGGTCTACACGGCCGACGCGAATGCCCTGGTGGCGCGCAGGGGCCGGTAGACCAGAACGGGTTGGGCGGGCTCAGGAGGGGCGGTCGCTCGCCCGCCGGGCGCCGTCCGGTGTCGACGCCTGACCGTCGCCGCCCTCGGCCTCGTCCGTCTCGTCGCCCTCCTCGCGCCGCGGCCCGACGAGCAGCGAGGCCAGCGGCACGACGATGTGGTCGCACAGGCCGAGGACCACGATCATGATGAACGCCCGGTAGCCCGCGACCTCGATCGGCATGGAGCCCTGCACGAGGCCGAGGCCGATGGGGACGAGGAGGATGAGGCCGACGACCGCCGTCGGCCAGTGCCTCACCGGCTTGAGCATCGTCGCAGCGCCCTCGCCAGCTCCTCGGGGGTGGCCGGGACCACGACCCCGTCGATCTCGATCACCGACGGGGGCACACCCCGCACCCCGCTGTCCAACATGGCCACCACGGCCTCGGGGGAGAAGCCCCGGGTCACGACCGGGTGCTCGACCGACGGCGCGGCCACCGGCGCGGGCACGACCGCCCCGATGGCGGCGGCGACCGCGGCCATCGACCCGGCATCGGTGTCGAACGCGTCCGGGCTCAGGCTGCGCAGGACCGCGGTCGGCACGCCCAGCTGGACGAGCGAACCCAGCGACCACGTCCCCTCCGGTCGGCGGCCCGAACCCCCGGCGGTCCTCGCCGCACCCGACAGGGTCGGCTGCGGCGATGGCGCGGGCGGCGCCGGCACCGCCGACGCTGCCGGTGGGTGGGACGCGGTGGCGGGCTCGGCGCGCTCGGGCGGCCGCGCGGCCGGCTGGTCGTCGCCGAGGAGCGCCTCGGCCATGATCAGCCCGTCCTCGGCGCCGTCGTCCTCGTGGGCCCCGGCGCCCAGCAGCGCCTCGGCGAGGATGGCGCCGTCACCTTCGGGCCCGGTGGGCGGCGGCGGGGGCGGCGGCCCGAGCAAGGCCTCCAGCAGTGCGGTCGACAGCTCGTCGTGCGGGCCCGACGACGGCCCGGGCACGACACCCGGCATCGCTGCGGACCGCGGCGAGAGGTCGGGCCCGACCGGCGCGGTCTCCGCGTCGGCGGCCGGCGCCGCGGCATCGACGGTCGAGACCTCGTCCTCCGGTGAGGCGTCGTCCGCGACCGGCGCCTCCGGTGCGTCCTCCTCGACGACCGGCTCGACCGGCGCCTCCTCCGCGACCGGCTCGTCCCGAGCGACCTCCTCGTCCGGCGCATCCTCCACGACCGGCGCAACCGGCGCGTCCTCTGCGACCGACGCAGCGACCTGTTCGGCGACCGGCTCGTCCGGAGCGACCTCCTCGGCGACCGGCACCTCGGCGGGCACGTCGTCGTCCGGCTGTGCCTCCGGCGCGGCGCCGGCGTGCGGTTGGGTCACCGCCGGCTCGTCGGGCTCGTCGACCGGCGCCGTGACCTGGTCGGCCGGCTCCTCGGCACGGGCGTCCGCGCCGCCGGCCGCGACCTCCCCCTCGTCGACGGCATCGACCGACTCGTCGGCGTCACCGTTCCCGGCGACCTCGACGAGCGCGTCGTCCGCGCCGTCCGCTGCGAGGTCCTCCGCCGTCGCGTCCGGGCCGATCGGCCGGTCAGCCGGCCCGACCTCCGCGGCGACATCGTCGGGCTCGGCCACGTCGTCCGCGTCCCGGGCCATGTCGGGATGATCAGCGGGCTCCCCGGCGGCGTCCTCGGCCGGGGCGTCCTCGACGCGCTCGTCGACGGCATCGACCGACTCGCCGGCGTCACCGTTCCCGGCGACCTCGACGCGCTCGTCGACCTCACCGTCCGCCGCGAGGTCCTCCACCGTCGCATCCGGGACGGCCGGCCGATCAACCGGCTCCGCCTCGGCCTCTGCGGCGACGTCGGGCTCCGCGGCCTCGTCAGCCTCGACCTCGTCGTCGGCATCGGCCGGCGTCGCGGCGGTTTCGGCGACCTCATCGACGGGCTCGCCCGCATCGGCTTCCGCCGCGGTGTCCTCCGGCTCGGTGGGCTCGGCGACCTCCGCTGTATCGGCCGCAGCGGCGTCGGCATCCGACGGCTCATCGGGCGGGGACGCGGCCTCGTCGACGACCGGTTCGACGTCCGTCGACGCCACGACCTCAGCTGATTCACCGGTCGCAGCAACCTCGTCGACGGCGTCGGCGGGCTCGGTCGATGCCTCCCCATCGGTGACGATCGGGTCGCCGGTCTCGTCCTCGGACGCCGGCTCCGGCATCGCGGGCTCCACGTCCTCCAGCGGCTCGTCCGCCGCGGCGCCGTCCTCGAGGTCGTCGCCGGTCACCACCTCGGTCGAGGCCGCCGACACCGGGCACACCGACGACCCCGCCGGGACGGCCTCGACCGA
>JAXHUH010000093.1:9550-22862 GCA_034211175.1 Actinomycetota bacterium | reverse complement strand
GGCGGGGTGCTCGAGCTCGTCGGCGAGGGCCTGGGCGTCGGCGGCGGTGTCGGCGAATCCGACGATGCCGGAGCGGTGCGGCCCGGCGGTGGGGTTGGCGGTGTCGCGGACCTGGTGGCGGCGGCCGTGCGGGACGGGCTCGGCGATGTAGCGGCGGTCGGTCATGGGGCTCCTCGGTGGGGGTTGGTGGCCCCGGGGCTGTGGCCCCGGGGCGGGTGGTCAGCGGGTGTGGTCGGCCTCGTAGGCGGCGATCCAGCCGTCCCGGTAGGCGGCCCGTTCCTGCGGGGTCGAGTAGATCGACGGGTCGGCGACGTAGCTCTCGCCGTCGGTGTAGGCGCTCCGCCCGTCGGCCTTGGCCTGGACGACTTCGGCCTCGTCGGCGGGTCCCCAGTCGGCGGGGATCTTGACGCCGATCTTGCCGAATCGGGTGTTGCGGGCCATCTGGGCTCCTCTCTCTGGCGTGACTTAAGCATCCCACAGACTTAAGCCCCCGTCAAGGGGGTTTGGCGGATAATGCGGAGGTGACGCACCTCGGGAGCCCCGACCCACGGTGGCCGGGGCTCCACCGCGTCACCCGCCGGTCGCCCGGAGCGCCTCGGTGAGCCGCTCCCACGGCCCAGGCGCAGGACCATGCGCCGGCGACCCGCACTCAACCGGCCCGAACTGGGCCACACCGATCGGGTTCTCCGCCGCCCCGGAGACCCGGCGAAGCGCGGCGATCGTCGCGAGGCGGAGGACGGCGCACGGCCAGCACTCGGGCCGGTCACGCTCGTCGGTCTGCCACACCACACCGGTCGACCCGGCGGCGAGGAGCTGGGAGCGCACCACCGGGTCGAGGAGCACCTCGGCGGTGGCGTAGACAACGGCGGTCGGTTCGGTGGTCATGCTGCGTCGGTCTCCTTGGTCGTGGCGGCCTGGCAGTCGTGCGACCCCCAGAGGTCGGGCCAGAGCTCGCACGGGTGCCGCTCGAGGGCCATGGCGGCGCGGTCGGCGACGGAGCACGAGAACGTGCCGGCGTGGAGGCGCCGATCGAGGCCACTCGAGCGGCGGCCCATCTCGCGGATGGAGACACCGAGCTCGGCCATGAGGTCGAGCACCGGTTCGGCGGGGAACTCGGCGTGCCGGCACGTCATTGGACGGCCTCGAGGTGGCGGGCGGGTGGGGTGGTGGCGACCCGCCAGACGGTCGCCCGGTCGGTGTGGCTGGCGAGGGTGACGCCGAGGCCGTGGTCGCGGAGCACGCGGAGGGCGGTGGCGACGGTGCGGGCTCGGCCGCCGTGGTGGCCGATGGTGAGGTCGGCGACGCCGTCGTGGCGGTGGGCGTGGGCGGCGATGTCGAGCCCGCGGAGGTGGCGGGCGACGGCGGTCACCTCGGCGAGGTCACCCATGGCGGGCGATCTGGGACTCGAGTGCGGCGACGAGCTCGTCGGCCTCGACGATCTGGGCCTCGAGCTCGTTGACCCGGGCCTCGAGGCGGCCGGCACGGGTGCGGGCCTGTTCCATGGCGGCGGTGCCGGCGGCGGCGCGGGTGTCGATGTCGTCGAGGAGCGGCTCGAACTCGTCGCCGGCGCCGAGGCCGAGGGCGGAGAGCGCACGGCGGAGTCGTGCGGTGGGCTGGTCGGTGGTCATGGTGGTCACCTTGGTAGGTCGGTGTCGGTGGCGAGGTGGAGGCAGAGCCTCCAGAACAGGGCGGTGGTCGGGCGGTGCCCGGCGGCGGCGACCGTGGTCTCGATGTCGTGGGCCTGTTGGCAGGTGAGGTGGTCGCCTGCGAACACGTCCCACCGGCCGGCGGCGGCGGCGCACGCCTTGCGGCGCCCGCGGGCTCGGAGCTCCTCGAGCTCGGCGGCGGCGGTGGGTCGCTCCCTCATGGGCTTAATTGTAGGTGAACCGGACAAACACGTCAAGCCCGTTTGACCAAACGGACAAACCGGACTACACTGGCCTCATGGCCAACCACGAAGACCAGCCCACCCCGATCGCCCCCCGCCTCGATCCCCCACCCGAAGAGGTGGTTCGCCTTCTCCTCGACGTCGGCCTCGACGTGATCGACGCCATCTCTGCCGGTGCACACGCTGGCATCAATTGCGCCACGGAGGGCTACGACCGCGACGACGTGGTCGTCTTCTGCTCGGGCCGGTCAGGAGCCTTCCTCGCCGCGGCGCTCGCCGCCTACGACGAGGCCACCACATGACCGGCGTCTTCCGGTGGGTGAGCGACCTCGCCGAACGCCACGGCAGGAGAGCAGCCATCGCTGCCCTCCTCGCCGTCGTCGTCGCCGCACCCATCGTCATCTCCTTCGCCAGCCTCACCGCCTACGCCGTCGACGACCTCGGCCTCGGCCCCCGCACCGCGTGGGCGCTGCCCGTCGCTCTCGACGCCGCCGCCATGGTCATGGTCGCCCTCCGATGGGACGCCACCGCCCGCGGTGACTCCGCCGCCGGCCCCACCGCCCTCTTCTGGGCCCTCGTCGCCGGTTCCGCCGCCGCGAACGCACGCCACGGCGCCGCCGTCTCCGACGACGCCGTTGTCGTCCTCGCCGCCATGCCGCTCGTCGCCGCGCTCGTCCTCGACGTCGTCCTCCGCCACGTCCGCCGGGACGTCCTCCGGTCGATGGGCGCGGTGGAGGACCCGATCGCCCGGTTCCGTCTCGCTCGGTGGCTGGTGGATCGGCGGGGGACGTGGGCGGCGTGGCGGACGTCGGTGCTCGAGGGGGAGACCTCGGCCCGCCGAGCGATCGACCTGTCCCGCGACGGCGAGCGGACGGTACCTGTCCCGGGTGGTGTGGTCACCGTCCCGGACACGGCACCGGACAGCCTCGACGACGAGATCCGGACACGGTTCAACGGGCTCCACTGGGACACGAACCTCGCCGCCGCCCCGTCCGTGTCCACCAGCAACGGACAACGGACACCCGGGCCGGACACGGACACCCGGACACGACCCGCCCCACCCGCCCGTCCGGACACCGGACAATGGGACACCCTGTCCGCCGCCGTCGACGCCGCGATCGCCGCCGGACACGACACCCCGGACACCGCCGTCGCATGGTTGGCGGACAACGGGATGCCGGACGCCAAACGGGACAGTGTCCGCCGGACACTCCGCCGCAAGACAGGTACGAGCACGTGATCTCGTCGGGGTACTGGCCACGCATCGACGACCCCGAACCCGGCGTCCACGTCCTCGTCGACCCGATCAACGGGCACGAGTACCGGGCCGTCATCCCGAGGCTGTCGAGCCGGTGGCCGTTCCAGTGGGAAGGCCCGACCCGACGCGGCGCCGGCGGGCAGGCCCGGGCGTTCGCCGATCTGCGTGCCGAGCTCGACCTCCGCCAATGGCTCACCAACCGACGACAGGAGACACCGACATGACCACGCACACGACGCGCACACCGCTGCGCGTCTCCACCCGATGCCACGTCGACGGCCACCCCGCCGACGTCCTCTCCGTCCACGACGGCGACTGGCTCGTCGAGCTCGCCCGCCCGGGCGAGCGTCGGCAGTGGCCGGCCGGTACCGAGGTCGACCTCGACGGCCACCCCGCCGTCGTCGTTGACTCCGCTGTCGGGCCGGTCAACCTCGAGACCACGCACCTGATGCGCAACGAGGTCGTCACCCGCTCGAGGGCCCGCCTCCGCCCCAGTGGTGGGTCGTGAGCGCCGAACTCGCCGCGGTCGTGGATGCGGCTGAGGCGCACACGGCGGCCCGTGCGGCGGTCGACGAGACGTCGGAGCGGTTGAACCGGGCGCTCGCTGCGGCGCACGCGGTGGGGCACACGTACGCCGAGCTCGGTGCCGCCGCCGGTGTGACCGCCCAGGGCGCGTGGCACCGCGTCAACACCAACACCCCAGACGAGGCCGAGCAGTGAGCCCCGGCGATCGCGTCACCTACCACGGCTGGCACGGCACGTTCGTGCGCAGCGACCAGTTTCAGGGCGACCACGACGGCGAGGTGATCGCCGTCGTGGTCATCGTCCTCGACGACGAGCCCGACACCGACCTCTACGTCCCGGCCGCAGCCGTCCGGCCCCAGTGACGCGCCACGGCCCCCGACCGACGTGTCGGGGGCCGTGGGTGCCCACACGGTGGGCTGCGGGAGCCGGCCGCTCCTCGGCGCCCGTGCGGGACGCCTGCGGCTCGCCGAGGAGCGTACCGGCGAGAGCAAGGGTGGGCCGGGGTGGGCCACCCCCGTTGGGCCACCCCGAATGCCCTGGTCAGCGGCGAATCAAGAAATCTGTCGGAGCGGGGGTGGGGCCAGGGGTGGGCCGGGGTGGGCCACCCCCGCTGGGCCACGTGGGGCCACCCCACAACATCCGTCCGGTCTCCAGGCTGTTTGATAGGATGAGGGTATGGGCACACCGACCATCGACCGCCTCCACCCCTACCTAGCCGACCGCATCCACGTCGACGACGGCCACTGGCTCTGGACCGGCTCCAACCGCAACGGCTACGGCACCGTCCGCTGGCCACCCCCCGGCACCAACGCCGCTCGCACACGCCGCCAGGCGCACCGCGTCGTCTGGAACTGGTTCGCCGACCTCGACGACATCGACCTCGAACCCATCCCCCACGGCTGGGACCTCGACCACGTCTGCCAACACCGCGCCTGCGTCCGCCCCGGCGAAGGCCACACCGAACCCGTCGACCCCGCCACCAACCAACGCCGACGCGCCCGCTCGCAGGAACGTCGCCGCACCGGCACACCACCCGACGACGCCCTCCGAGAGCTCCTCGCCGACGTGCGCCGCATCCCCGTCGACCAAGCCGCACCACACCTCGCCGACGTCGGCGGCTGGCCGCTCGACGAGATCCACGCCGCCCGCCGCCGCATCGGCGCCGTCTCCGTCTCCGAACGCGGCGGCTGGGTGTGGATCGCCCCCGACTACACCCTGTTCGAGATCCTCGGCGTCGACCCGACCGCGACACCCGAGAAGTGCGCCGCCCGGGCGCGCGACCTGAAGCGCCGCAACCACCCCGACCTCGTCGCCCGGGGGCAGGACAACCCGGACGAGGACGTCGCCGACGCCGAGGAGACCGCGCGGCTCATCGCTCAGGCCGAGCAGATCTGCGGCGAGGAGTCCCCCACCGCGCGAGCACGCGCGATGGAGTCCCACCAGCGCACCCGTGACGCGTGGCGCGCCGCGCAGGGTGCCGCGCCGCGCGACCCCGGCCCGCGCGACGACGACCCGCCACCGCGCGACGACGACCCGTTCGCGCGCGCGACTGGCGACACCGAAGACCCACCCCCGCGCGACCCCCCGCGCGGCGCGCGCGCGGATGAGCCGCCGCCGGGGTGGAGCGACGCGACGTTCGCTCCCGGCGCCCAACGAGCGCACCCCCGGGACGCGGACGCGGCGAACCACTACGACGACCCCCCGAACGTGGCGCTGTTGGTCGCGGTGAAGGCGTGGCACGCCGGCAAGGGCTGGGCCGGACCGATCGTCGCCGGGGTCGCGTGCACCCTCCTCGGTCTGTGGATCGCCACCCGCGGGCCGGTGCTCGTCGACGTCCACCCCGACGAGCCCGTCTACGCGATCCCGAACGGCGACCCCGTCTCCGTCGACATCGGCCCGGGCCCGGCACCGCTTCCCGAACCGGCAGAGGAGCGCATCTGCTGGGACGAGTCGAACACGATGCCCGCCACGTGCCCCACCGACGACTGGCCGCCGCCCGGCACCGAGCCATGGAAGCCGCCCTCCGCTCGAGGGTGCCTCGCCAACGGCCGCCCATCCACCGCCTGCATCGAGGAGAACTGACCATGCCTGTCGGGACCCGCGTCTACCGGACGGCGCCCGGAGCGTCGAACCGCTACCAGAAGCCGTCGTTCATGAAGGCCGTGGCCCGCTGGGTGCGGTTCAGGGTCCGGTGCCCATCGTGCGGCCGGTTCTTCAGCCTGTTCGCTGCCTACGCGGCGCACCGGAGCGAGTGCGGGCAGGGGTACCGCGGCCCGAGGCGCCGGTGGTACGCATGAGCGGCTCGAAGGTCCTCAACGGCAAGGTCAAGATGATGCTCGTCGTCATCGCCGCCGTGGTCGTGCTGGTGGCGTCGTTCGTGTGGTTCCCCGCCTCGAGCGGCGATGACGGCGAGGGCGACCACTCGGTCGAGGCGCCGCTGTCGCCGCAGGTCGTCGCTCAACTCACCCCGGTCGCCGGCGGGGCGCGGGCCTCCTACACGTTCGACGAGTACGTCGCCGAACACGGCCTCGAGGACCGGGTGGTGGAGCGGTGAGGCGCACACGGATCGGGCGCACGTGGTTCGGGTGGTCAGCCGTCGGCGCTGTCGCTGTCTGGTGGGCCGTCGCCGTTCAACCCCTCGCGTTCCTCGGGGTGCTGTTCATGGCCGCCGTCGCGTGGTGGCTGATCGCCGGCCCGGAGTGGATCCGCGACCACGACTGGAACGTCGTCGGCGAGGTCCACGACAAGATCGAGTTCTGGCCCTGGTTGACGTTCGCGCTCTGCCTCGACCTCGCCGCCGCCGTCTACCTGGCCATCTCGCTGTCGGGGTGGCTGCTCTCGACGTTCACGCCGTGGGCTCCGATCTGGCACGACTCTGCCCGGCAGATGGTCAACGTCACCGCGGCGGCGATCGTCGCCAACGGGTGGCTCTACTTCACGAAGGGCGACACCAACGGGTAGGCGACCGCCTACCCTGTCCGTTATGGCTGACCTGTCCGCTCCCGAGCGCGGCGCCCTGGACGCACCGTGGGGTGTCCTCGAAGCGGTCGACGCGCGCCGCTCCAAGCGCGCCTACGAACGCGTCGAACGAGACAAGGTCCCGAAGCTGTTCGGCACCGTCGTCGACTACGCCGGCCTGTTCAACCGGCCCCCGAAGGGCATGCCCGGCCACCACTCCCCGTCGAGACCCCGCATCGGGTTCCTCCGCCAGACCGTCCCCGGCCTCGTGTCCACCTACTGGCTCCGCACCGCTGACGGGCAGGAGCTCGCCGACATCTCCAGCCGATCCGGGAAGCTGCGCGAGATGTTCGGCGCGCACGCCGTCCGGTTCGAGGAGGGCTCCGCCGACCTCGTCGACCCCGGCGAGAAGATCAACCACCGGATGCACGTCCTCTGGCGCGACCCGCTCCCACGTGACCAGCCGTGGCCATGGGGACCGCCCGCCCAGCCCGGCCAGTACCCCGGCGTCCCCGACCCGCTCACCGGCGTCACACCGGGCTACGCGACGTGGCGCCACGACCGCAAGATGCCGGCCGTCGGGTTCGCGATGACCGAGACCCTGCGGCTCCTCGAGGCGCCGCTCGCCGGCGTGCACTTCGGGGTGTTCGGCAAGACGAACGCCGGCAAGTCCTACACGATGCGCAGCCTCGCGGCGCTCGTCGGGACGTGGCAGCCCCCCGCCGTCGACCGGCCGCACCGGTGCATCATCTTCTGTGTCGGCGACACGAAGCACTCGTTCGCGAACCAGCTCGAACCGCGGTGCACGATCGTGGCCCGCACCCCGGAGGACATCGAGGCGATGTTCATGGCGGTGCAACGGTTCCTCGACCGCCGCCAACGGCGGAAGACGACGATGGAGGGCATCGTCTGGCCGACCGAGGCCGCGCCGTTGGTGTGGATCTTCATCGACGAGCTCGCCACCTACATGGAGGCCGGGTCCTCGGCCGACAAGCGGCGGCGGGAGCTCGTGCTCACGAACGCGGCGAGGACGATCCGCGAGGCGGGCGGGGTGTTGGTGATCGGGATGCAGCACCCCTATGCGCACACGCTGCCGCCGAGCGTGCGGGGCAACATCTCGTTCTCGATGCAACACCAGATGGACCGCGAGGAACAGATCTCGCTCGGCCTCAACCCGGGCTGGCAGGAGTTCGTCTCCATCAAGGATGTCCGGAGGCTCTCCCAGGGTGCGTTCATGTACTCGCGGGGTGCGCTCGGTGGGCCGTCGGCGGCGGAGGAGTACGGCGACGTGCGCCGCGCCCGTGGGCTTCTGCTCTCCGAGGGCGAGTTCACGTGGGTGATGGGCCAGTCGTCGGTGTTCCGGCCGCAGGCGGAGGAGCTCCAACGGGACTGGCACGAGGCCCGCCGGTTCGTCTCCGACGTCGCTGCGTAGACGCGGAACGGCCCCCACCCCGGACCTCGGGGCGGGGGCCGTTCCGCGTCTGCGGGGCTACGTGTCGCCCGGTTCGTTGGGCACCCGGTAGACGCCGAACGCGCCGAGGACGCCGATGACGAGCGCGACGGCGGCGGCGCCGAGGGTGGACCACTCCTCCGCGGTGATGACGTTGTCGGCGATCACGGCGCCGAGGGTCTGGAGGGCGGCGATGAGGGCGGCCACGACGGCCTTCGCTGCGTTGCTCACTCGGGGGTCTCCTGTTCGTGTAGCTCGACGAGGTGGTCGAGGCGTCGGGTGTTCTCTGCGATGTCGTCCGACAGCGTAGAGCGCAGTCGGTGGAGAGCGGCGCCGCCGTGCTCGTCGAGGCGGCGGACCTGCCGCTCGAGGTTCGCTTGGCGACGGTAGACCCGTTCGAGCATCGCGGCGATGGTGCCGTGCCCGTTCGGTTCGCCGAGCCGGCCGGAGATGTCGTCGAGCCGGTCGCGGTCGCGGGCCTTCGCTCGGGCGTTGGTGAGGCCGGCGGCGGCGGCGACCAGAGCGGCGAGCGCGCCGAGGACGGTGGCGACGTCTTGGCCGTAGGTGCGGACAGCGTCGCCGGTGGATTCAGCGACGGCGGCGGCGCCGGCGGCGAGCTCGAGGACCACGGTGGCCAGCATCACCGGTGACACTACCGGTTCAGATTTCGGATGTCGGGCGGTTCACTCGCCGGGGTTGAGGCCGGCGATGCCGCCGGCGAGCATCGTGACGAGCACCGCCCTGATCTGGTCGAGCACCTCCGGCGGGAGCGTCGTGACCGTCACCTCGTTCGTCACTGTGACGCCGTTGGCGACGTCCGCGGCGAGCGCTGCGACGGCGGCGAGGATCTCGTCGGCGCGGGCGTTCACGGCGGCCGTGGCGGCCTCTGCGGCTTCGCGGGAGGCAACGTGGTAGCCCTTCGCCCACACCCGGTTCGACGCGAGCGACGCGGACGGCGCCGGGCCGCCGGCCGCGGCGAGCTGGGTGGCCTGGTTCTCCCAGGCGACGCGGACCTCGTTGGCCCGATGGGCGATCGCTTCGATCTCGGTGTTGGTGAGCGGCACGTCTTGGTCTCCGTTCATGATCTGGCGGGCGTGTTCGGCGATGCGGGGGGTGTTGAGGGTGCCGGTGTCCCAGTGCGAGTTCCCCCAGACGTCGTAGTGGCAGAGGATCCGGCGTGCCGCGGCGGCGATCCACTCGCTCGAGCTCATCCGGTCGGCGGCGCCGGTGCCGAACCGGCCCTCGGCGAGCCCAGGCCCGGGCCGCGGGCGGGTCTCGAGGACGATCGTGCCGCCTCGGGCGGCGGCCCACTGGGCGAGCGGGACGACGACCCGTTCGGCGATGCGGCGGAGGCGGGCGTCGGAGAACTCGGCGCCCGCGGTGGCGGCCGTGGTGAAGATCTCGCATTGGAGGGCGCCGTACCGGTTCGTCGACGGCCCCGAGCTCGGCTGGCGGAGCGCACGGGCGGAGCGGTCGAGGCGGACGGTTTGGATGGCGACCTCGACGTTGCCGGGCGCCCACCCGAACCAGACGTGCGGCGGGTTCGGGTGCGCGGCGGCGACGGCCCAGGCGTGTGCGAGCGAGCTCGTGGGGAACTCGGTGGTGTGGAGCACGACCCGCCACGCCTGGACGGTGTAGGTGCCGCCGGTGTTGTGGTCGTTGGGGACCCACTCGAACCCGGGCAGGCGGGCCGAGGCGGGCGGCGGGGTGTTGAGGCGGGCCACGGGCTACGAGAGCGGGATGACGGCGACCGAGCGGCGGGTGATGGTCCCGATCCCGGCCGTGGCCCGGTGCTCGAGGCGGACGTTGTAGTCGTTGCCGGCGGTGAGGCCGGTCACGACGACGAACGAGCAGGCGGTTTCGCCGTCACCGTTCGAGTCGTTGGTGATGGCGTCGACGTCGGAGGCGGCGTAGACGTCGGTGCCGGAGCCGACGGTGGACCCGGTGCGGACGTGCGGGGCGAGGCGCGAGAAGTTCGCGCCGTTGTTGTCGATGAAGCATCGGAACAGGATGATCACCCGCCCGGTGGTGGGCGCGACGAACGCGACGCCGCAGTCGCCGGGTGAGCCGGTGTCAGCGTCGACGCCGTAGCTCGTGTCGTTGAACGTGAAGGTAGTGGCCTCGTCGTCGGCGACGGCGGGCGGGGTGTCGAGGGCCTGGACGGTCGAACCGGCCAACAGGTCGGGCATGACTTAAGACTCCTAGAGTGCTCGGATGGTGGGGCGCCACAGTCGGACGGTCTCGCCGGCGTCGTGTGCCTTGACGACCCCGTTGACCGAGCGGGTGATGTTGAACGACTGGACCCCGCCGGACTCGCCGCCGATCGCGGTGACGGTGATCCGTTCGCCGCTGACGTCGATGTCGAACGGCATCTCGCCGGAGTCGGTCGTCCAGAACGGTCCGGCGGAGATCGTCACGTTGAACGTCGTGGCCGAGTCGGTCACCGAGCTCGTGAGCGTCGAGAACCCGGAGTCGCGTTTGCCCTTGTCGTCGTCGCCGCGGACACCGACCTCCCACGGGGTCGCCGGCGTGCAGTTGAGCTCGAGGTGCCAGAGGTGCGGAGAGATCCGCTCGGTGTAGCCCTCGACGATCTGGGCGATGCTCGCGGGGAAGTGGTCGGCTGGGAGCGACGTGGCGGCGACGACGTCGCCGAGGTTGAATTCGAGCCAGTCGACGAACTTGGCGGTGTTCTTGGCGAGCTCGACGGCGATGGTCGGGTAGCGGAGCTCGGCCGGGGTCGCTGTGTGGACCCACCAGCGGGCGTGGTCGGGGAGGTGGAGGTCGGAGAGCACGTTCGCGTCGCGGTCGGCGGTGAGCCGTTCGAGCGCGTCGACCGATGCCTCGTCGACGTAGCGGGCCGACGACCCGGCGGGCCGCGACACGGTGGCATCGTTGACGAGGTTCTGGTCGTCGTCGACCGGTCGGAGCGGCTGGACGACCTCCGACGTGAGGGTGAGCTGGGCGGCCTGGTTCGTGAGGCTCCGGCCGGAGCGGTAGGCGAGCCCGGGGAGCTCTCGGGACTCTGAGAGGACGCCCTGGTCGGTCGTGGCGCACTCCTCGAGGAGATCGATGATCGGCGCCGGGCGTTGGGGTCCCATCGCCGGGGTGCCGGCGTAGGTGTCGAACACGGCCGACCACGCGGCCGGCGCGTCGTAGTCGCCGTGCGGTGCGTCGACGACGAACGGGATGCCCTCCTCGGCGCACAGTCGTGCGACGCGCTCACCCGGCGGTTCGCCCCGGTAGGCGTCGTCGGCCGGTCGGAGCCACCCGAGCGACGTGAACCTGCGGACGACCCAATGGCCGATCGATAGGCCGGAGTCGGGGGCGGTCTGGCGGGGTGTGCCGATGCGGAGCACGCGGCCGGTGGTCGCCGACGCGAGCGTCCCGGACGTCGTTGTCGTCGACCCGCCGATCGGGGTGAGGTAGGCGACGTAGTCGATGTCTGAGCCGTCCTGCTCGACTTGGAAGTGGAGGACGCACCACCGTTCGGTGAGGTCGTCGGGGAGCGCGGCGCCGGTGAGGTTGAGCACCTGGGAGCCGGATCCGTCCCATGCGTCGATGTCGAGGGAGTCGTCGTCGATGATGACGTGCCAGAGGTTCGCGGTCTGCGAGGTGGTGCGGGCGCCGACGATGACGGTGCCGCCCGAGTCGGTCTCTGGGATCCGCACGAGGCACGTGACCGACCAGTCGGTAGCGGTGACGTTCCCGACGGTCATGTTGTAGTAGAACGCGGCGCCGGCGGACACCGAGAACAGGCCGTCGGCGGCGGGGAGCGATGTGTCGCCGGCGGGGCTCATGCCCTCGAACCGGCCGGGCTGCGCGCCGTCGGTCGGGGTCGCGATGGCGGTGGCGTCGCGGCCGTCCTCACCGGGCCAGTAGCCGTAGATCGGGTCGTCGCGAGTGGTGACGAACCGGTAGAGCGCGGAGCGGACGGGGTCGCCCTGCGAGAGGCGGCGGGTGACGCCACCGATCGACCAGCGGACCTCGGCGGTGTCGGCGACGGCGTGGCCGGGGTAGGCGAGGCTCTGTGCGGAGAGCTCGCCGATGAACCGGGTGCGGACGTTCGTGAGCGCACCGAAGTCCCAGTCGATGCCCGCGGCGTCGGTGAGCGACGTCGCGCCGACGGTCTCGGCGGTGAAGTCGGGGTTCGCGACCTCGGTCCCGGTGGCGAGGAGCCCGTTGATGAGGCGGGCCTCGCGGATGCCGCCGGGGAGCTCGTCGAGGTTCGAGCCGACGACGAACCCGACTCCGAGCGGTTCGGCGCCGGCGGCCACCGACGTGGTCGAGCCGCCGACGACGGGGTCGCCGAGTTGGTAGGCGTCGGGGTCGGCGATGATCTCGTCGACCGTGGCGGTGCCGGCGTAGAACGTGACGGTGTAGCCCGACGCTCCGTTGTCGACGTCGAGCTGGGCGGCGACGGTGAGCGGCCCGGAGTCGGGGCGCGGGACCTTCACGGTCGAGTTCTCGACCTGGATGGTCGAGCCGTCGTTCCACCGGACTTGGAGGTAGCCGGCGGCGTCGATGCGGAACAGGTAGGACTCGTCGGGGCCGACGACCGAGTCGAACCGGCCGATGAGGGCGTGCCGGCCGTAGCGGAGCGGCGACTCGAGCACGACCGCGAACGCGATGTCGCCGGTGATGTCGAACGAGGCGTCGTCGGCGGCCTCGGCGTAGTTGATGTTGGTGCCGTCGAGCTCGAGGTACGGGTCACCGGCGGCGACGCGGTGGCGGACGACGAGACCCTTGCGGATGTAGGGGTAGAACGTCGACTCGGGGTTGTGCGGGGTGAGCGCGCCGTCGCCGTTGTCGAGCACGACGTCGAGGCGGCCCGGGTCGGGCCGCTGGGCGTTCGGTGAGCGTCCCCGCTCGATGCGGACGTCGTTGGTGCGGGTGCGGGCAGTGATGTCCGTCCACGTCCACGTGGCGGGGTCTGCGGTGCGGTCGGCGCCCGGCGCGATCTCGAGGGTGCCGACGATCATCGGGACCACCCGAACACCGCTTGGGCGTTCCCGCCTCGTTCGCGGACCGCTTCACGCATGAGCTCGAGGAGGAGCTCGCCGGCGCGGGAGCCGTCGGCGTGGAAGTTCACGACGACCGGGCCGCCGCCGCCCTCGGAGAGCATGCGCATCGTGTCGGGGGTCGAGTGGACCTGCGACCCGGGGGCGAGGTCAACGATCTCGGGGCCGTCCTCACCGACGAGCGTTCGGCGCCCGCGGGGGCCGCCACCGGCGGC
>JAXHUH010000093.1:0-9450 GCA_034211175.1 Actinomycetota bacterium | reverse complement strand
CGGAGAGCATGCGCATCGTGTCGGGGGTCGAGTGGACCTGCGACCCGGGGGCGAGGTCAACGATCTCGGGGCCGTCCTCACCGACGAGCGTTCGGCGCCCGCGGGGGCCGCCACCGGCGGCAGATCCGGTGATGCCACCGGTGCGGCGGTCGTTGGCGAGGTGATCCGGCAACCGAGGGTCCCACCCGAACTGGCGGATGTGCACCTGAATCTCGCGGGCCCGCGTCGCCATCCGCATCTCCCGGTCGACCTCGGCGAGGTCGCCGTCGTTCACCGCCGCACGGAACTCGGTGGAGCGCTCCTCGGGGATGCCTGCGAGGTCTTCGACGTAGCCGAGGATCGCCTCGCGGGCGGGGCCCTGCGCGTTCTCGGCGAGCGTGAGGAGCTCCTGGGCGAGCGCCATGTTGGCGTCGCGTTCATCCCAGACGGCGCCGGTCGCTTCCTCGGCGGCCTGCCGCGAGTCGGCCCGTTCCTGCGCGAGGTCAATGAACGCGTCGCGGACGTCTTCGGTGGTGGCCTCCGAGTCGTGGAGCACCTCGTTCAGGCGGAGCTCGGCGTCGCGCACGGAGAGCACCGAGTCGGCGTAGTCCTTCTGCCGGCCGGCGGCCTCGTCGATCGCGTCGACGAGATCCTCGAGCGCTGCAGCGTGCTCGTCGATCTTCTCGGTGACCTCGACCTGCGCGTCGGCCTGCTCGTGGCTGGCCTCGACGTCGCGGGTGCGTGCGCGGCGGAGCTCATCCATGCGGTCTGTCGCGTCGGCGAGCGACGGCTTGGCGTCCTCGATGCGGCCGTGGAACGCGTCGGACCCGTGGAGGAGGCGGTCCCAGAACTCGCCGGGGTCCCACGTGAGGCCGTCCTCGAGGCCGAGCACCGCCCAGAACCCGTCTTTGTTGCGGGCCTCGTCGGAGGCCCGTTGCATCTCGTTGACCTTGTCGAGGTACTGGCCGGTCTTGTCGATGACGGGGCCGAGGGCCTGGGCGAGCGACCCGGCAGCGCGGGCGAGTTGGAGCTTGATGTTCCCGGCGCGGCGCATGGCGGGGATGAGCGCCTCGCCGATGGCGGCCTGTTCCTCCTCGATCTCGGCGGCGGTGATGCGGGCCGAGTTGGCGACGTCGTCGGAGGTGCGGCGGAAGTCGCCGGCGGTGTCGTTGGTCTGCTCGAGGATGAGGTCGAGGCGGGCGAGGCCCTTGTCGAGCTCGGTGAGCTCGGACTTGGCGGCCTTGCCGGAGTCGGCGAGCGCTCGCTGTTCGACGGCGGCGGCGTTGATCTTCACGCCGTAGCGTTCGATCGGGTCGATCTCACCGCGGAGCGCGGCTTGGATGGCGCCGAGGGCCTGGTCGACGTCGGTGTCGAACACCGAGGCCATGTCGGCGGCGCGCTTGGTGAGCACGATGGTCTGGTCGGCGACGTCGGTCATGTCGAGACCGAGGTTCTTAAGCATGGCGCCGAGGGGGGTGGCCATCTGCTGGAACGCACGCTGCGAGAGGCCGTACTGGGTGGCCGACACGTCACCGAAGTGCTTGATCGTCGCCGCCTGGTCCTCGAACACCTGCTCGACGGCGTTGAACGACTCGCGCAGCGCGGTTGCCTGCTCGAACGACTCCTGACCGAACCGCATCACCTGGTCGGTGAGGCCGCCGATGACGTTCGCGGCGAGGAACCCCTTGGCGACGTTCATGGCGCCGCCCATGGCGTCACCGAACCGGCGGACCTTCTGCTCTGGCGCGTTCTGGCCGGATCCGCCCATGAACCCGGACCCGAACTGTCGGTTGACGCGCTGCGAGAACCCGTTGAGCCGCGCCTCGATCGACCGCAACCCGCGGGCAGTGCGGTCGACCGTTGCTACGACAATGGAGACGTCCTCGGCCACCGGGCTACTCCTCGATGGGCTCCTGCGGCATGTCCGGCGCCGGTGCCGTGGCCCGCGCCGCGGCCGACATGTCGAACCAGGCGGTGACGACGTCGAGCGCGAACGAGGCGTCGAGCGTGTGCACGTCGGTCAGTGGGATCGGGACGTGCACGCCGTCGGCGACGCGGTGGAGGTTCCACGCCTCGAGGTGGTCGGAGAACATCTCGAACAGGCGCGCCAGCGCGGCGCCGTCCTCCGGTTCGAGCTGGGCTTTGCGGTCAGCGTCGAGCGCGGACCCGATGAGCGAACAGAGCTCCAGCCACGGGCCGAGCTCGGCCGGCCGGACCCGGACCCACATGCCGGGGTAGGCCTCGTGGCGGAGCTCGAACAGGGGCCGCTCGGGGACGACGAACACGTCACCGGCCGCCGCCGCGGGGGTCACGCGTCCTCCTCGTGCGGGCACGGCTGGCCGTGGCGGGTCATGGCGTTGCAGTTCCAGCAGAGCAGGCGGAACCCCTCCTTCGGCCAACCGCGGCGCCGCAGATCGGCGTAGGTGTGGCTCCCGACCCGCTTGCGGTGCTCCTTGCCGTCCCTGTTCTCGTGGTCGAGCGTAAGGAACGCAGGGTTGGTCTCGGGGCACTGGGGGCAAGCGCATCGTCCGCCGTAGGCGGCGACCATCTGGTCGCGAAGCCTCTGACGCGTCGCCCGCTGCTGTTCTCTGGCGTAGGCCCGGGCCCGCTCAGGGTCGTCGTCGTACCGGCGCTTGGAGTAGCACGACGCACACAGGCCCCCGGCAAGATGTGGTCGCTTGGGATGGCATTCGGCGCGACGCCCATTGGTCCACTGGGCCGTGTAGCACGGCCCGCATAGGCCCTTGGCCTGGTGCGGCCTGTCGGGGTGGCATTCGGCAATCCGGCGAGGTGGCCCGGTGCGACTAGGACGTGAGGCCGCCGAGCGCTCCGCCAGGGTGCGGGCTCGCGCTCGGTCGTAGTCACGCATGTAGCACTGGGCGCACTTCCCCTTCGCCTGATGCATACGGTCAGGGTGCCCACATTCCGGGATACGTCGGTGGTGGTTGGCCATGCTTCCAGCATATCCCCAACCCTATACTTTATGACCACGTGGGGACTTCGCCGTCGCTGAGGACGCCGGTCGAGCTCCATGTGAACTCGCCGGACTGGGCGCGGGTGAGTGCGTAGTCGGTGAACATGCACTCGTTGTCGAGCTCCTGCGAGTCGATCTCGATGGTGACCGACCGCGTTGGGGTGGTGTCCGACGGCACCGTCGACAGCACCGCGTGCGACATGTTCGCCGCCGAGTTGAACACCCCGGAGATGTCGATCGAGAAGTCCGCCAGGAGCAGGAGGCGTTCCATGGCGGACTTGTCGATGCCGGTGACGTCCTGGACGCCTCGGGGGGTGGCGAAGTTGAAGTTGGTGATGTCGTTGCGGATGTCCTGCGGCGAGCCGCCGGCGTCGTCGATCGACAGCTCGGTCCAACCGAGCCCGCTGATCTTGGCCACTTGTCGTGCCTTTCTGTGTGGTCTCTGTTCTGTGGCTGGTCTCGGTGGTGGTGGCGGGGCGGGTCAGCCGCGTGTGACGGCGGTGCGGACGCGGTCGAGGTTGTGGGCCATGTCTTCGACGAACAGGTCGCCCCGTTCGCCGTGGTCGCGGACGACGCCACCGAAGCGGCGGACGTCGCCGTGGCGGACGAGGAACCGTTGCGGGCGGTCGAGCGGCACCCGGTGCTCCTGGAAGCATTCCTGGCCGGCGGGGAACCGGAACTCGGTGAGCCCGGCCTCGTGGGTCTCGGTGTAGCGGCGTCGGCCGCTGGTGGCCATGGCGTGGGCGCCGGTGTCGCGGACGCAGTGGGCGCGGATGTAGGCGGCCTGGCGGCGGCCGAGCGGGGTGGCTTCGTCGACGGCGGTGGCCCACCCCCGGAGGTGGGCCTTGCAGCGGTACTCGGCGCACGACGCGGGTCGCCAGTGCGTGTCGAGCGGCTGGAGGATCTGGTAGGTGTTCCGCGCCTGCGGCGGGGTGCGGCCGTCGACCCGGTTGAGCGGCCGCCCGGTGGGGCCGAGGAGCCCCGAGGGCTGGGCCCCGCGGGCACGTGGCCGCGGTGGCGGCGCCTGGGGTCGGCGGGCGCGGCGCTGGTAGGCCATCAGAAGTTGGGGGCGGCGTGGTCGTTGACGACGAGGTTGCAGAGCACGTCGAGGTCGGTGAACGTGTTGGTCACCTCGAACCGCAGGTAGCGGCGGACGTTCTCGGTGCGGGAACTCTGGACCCGTTCGGTGCCGGCGGCGGTGACGGCGGTGAACGTGACGACGTCCTGCCAGTCGGTCGACCCGTCGGCCGAGTCCTGGAGCGCGATGTCCGCGGTGCCGGAGCCGATGTCGAGGACGTGGAGGTACGCCTGCACCCCGAAGCTGGTTGACGACAGGGAGGCGCCGCGGTCGATCGTCGTGCCCACGTCCGCCGACGCGAACGTCTCGACCCCGTCGGTGGCTTGGATACCGAACTCGAGCCCGAACGCGTTGGCCTCGGCCGTCACCGACCCGGAGAGGGAGCCGTCCTGTGCGCGGGTCCAGTCGTAGTTCAGCTGCTTCGCGACGCACGACGCGGCCATGTTCCCGACGGCGAGGCCGTGGGTGTAGGTGACCTGAACGTCGGCGGTCGGCAGCGCGGAGACGGCGTCGTGCATGCGGTCGGTCGCCGAGTTGAACCACGGCGCGAACTCGATGCCGCCGTCGCGGACGACGGTGAGCCGCTCGTAGGCGGACTTGTCGATGCCGGTGACGTCCGTGGTCTGCGGGCCACCGCCGATGCGGCCGACCGACCCGGCGTCGCCCGACACCTGCAAGGGGCCGACGAACAGGTGGTCACCGAGCCCCGACGCCTTCGCCATCGCTTAAGCCTTTCTGCTAGTACGCCTGGACCCAGGCGTCATTGACCACGACCGGACAGGCGATGTCGAACACGCGGAACATCTGGCGGCCGCCCATCTCGACGTACCCAGAGTGCGTCGTCAGGCCCGGCGAGTTGGAGCCAATGACCTCGATGTTGCGGACGTCGGAGTCGCCGCCGAGAGCGAGGTCGCCGTGGAGACGTTCGAGGACGGCGGCCATCGCCTTCATGAGCTCGGGGTCGATCGTGTCTTGCGGCTCGGTGAGCATGGTCTGGTAGCAGCGGATGGTGAACACCACCAGGATGGTGGTGGCGGCGAGCCCGGACTGGCGGATCGGTTGGACGCGGTCGACCCACACCGCGGCGACGATCTTCTTGCCGGGCGGGTTCTTCGGCTCGTGGCGGTTGACCTTGTCGAACCGGCCGGTGGCCTTCACGTGCGACTCGACCTGGCTGTAGAGCTCTTCGATCTCGGTGGGCCCGAACGCCATCAGAGCCTCCGCCGCAGGTTCTGGGCGACGGTCGAGCGGAGCATGTCGCGGGACTCGCGGCGGATGGTGCGCCACACCCGGTAGCCCTTGAACCTGGTGGTCCGGTTGCGGGAACCGACGCCCTCGAGCCACGGCCCGTAGATGACGCGGTTGTCGTGCACGTACCAGAGCCCGTTCGAGTACTGCTCCGCTTCGATCTGGGACACGTAGCGGCCGGTCCCGGCCCGGATGGAGCCCTGGAACCTGGATCGGACCTCGCGTTGCGTCCAGCGGGCGGTGTCGCGTTCGGCGTCTTCGATCGCGGTGCGTGCCGAGTCGCGCATCTTGCGCCACTGGGTGCGGTCCCGGACCCGGACGGAGAACCCCGAGGACCCGGAACGGGGGATCGGATCGGCCATCAGACGGCCGCCACACGGTGGCGGCGCCCGTAGAGCGCCAGGGCCTGCTCTCGGAGGTCGCCGATGCCCGGGCCGGCGCCGATCGGGTGCATCGCCTCGCCGGACCCGGCGGTGCGGAGGTAGCCGGCGAGTTCCTGCTCGATGCGGACGATCGCTTCGGCGATGTTGAGCGCCTCGATGATCGGGGGCGGGGTGAGCCGCTCGACCGTCGCGCCTGAGGAGTGGGTGGTGGCGGTGGTGCCGAGCGCTGCGCGGGCGACGGTGAGCCGGCGGGGCGCGTAGACGTCGGCGCCGGACGTGTGGGCGGCGAGGGTGGAGCCGTCGACGGCGCGCTCGACGGTGAGCGTGTTCCCGGAGATGTCCGCGATCCGCATGCGTTCGGTGTCGACGACGATGGTCTCCTCGACGGTGAACGCGGTGCCGTCGGAGACGGAGACGGCGTCGTCGTTGGAGGTGTCGTCGAGGTCGGCGCCGATGTCCTGGCCGGTGTCGATGTTGCTGCGGCCGGTGACACGCATGAGTTCGGTGTCGACGCGGATGTGGTCGAGGGTGCCGACCGCTTCGCAGGTGGCGACGTCGATCTCGGTCTCGGAGGCGTCGACGGCTTCGGCGGTGGTGGTGGCGGCCTCGTAGTCGGCGGAGGACCCGAACGTGCCGGTCGCGACGATCGCCCGCTGGGGTGTGGCGCCGGCGGAGAACGCCGAGTCCTCGCCGAGGTTGATCTCGATGCGGTCGTAGGGGGGGCCGTCGTTGGCGGGCTCGAGGAGGTAGTCCGAGGGGGGGATGGTGACGCCGCCGGAGACGAGCGAGGTGAGGGAGAGGACCTCGTGTTCGTCGAGCCAGAGCCGCCACGACCGGGGCGACGCCGAGGTCGGCCAGTCGAACCATCGGGTGGTGATGACGGGGTAGAACGTCTTGTGGAGGAGGCGTTCGACGGAGCGGGCGCCGGCGAGGACGGCACGGTCGGTCTGGCGGCGGCGTCGGCTCGTGTTCTCCATGTCGAGCGCTTCCATGACGCGCTCGCGCGACGTGTACGCCACACCCATGCCCTGCCCTCTGCTTTCTGGGGCGCACGGCCTGCCCGTGGGCGGCCGAGGCTCTTCGGTTGTCCTCGGCTGGACTCTACCCGGGGCGCGGGCGGGCCCGCCCCTCAGCGGCTCGAGGGGCGGGCCCAGGCGACGGATGTGGGGGTCAGCTCAGCGGTAGGCGATCGCTACGCCGTGCTCGGCCTCGGCCTGTGTGAACCCCTCGTACACCAGCTGGTCGATGAGCTCCTGGCGGCTGAAGTGGCCCCACTCGAGGTAGCCCTCGGCCGACTTCACGGCCTGCGCCATCCAGTCGGCGCCGAGGCTGTCGACGGCGAACGTGGCGTCGGCGGTGGTGAAGCCCTCGTACTCGAGCTGGTCGATCAGGCCGGTGCGGCTGAAGTCGCCCCACGACATGTAGCTCTCGGCCGAACCGACGGCGTTGCGCTGCTCCGCCGTCAGGGACGCATCGGCCTCAGCCTCGGCGGCCAGTGCCTCGTCAGCGGCGTCGCGGTTGAGGATGGCGATGATGTTGCCGAGGTCGTCGGAGGTCACCGCGCCGAGTGCGTAGCCCAGCCGGACGAGGGCGTTGGCGATGGCCTGGTCGACCGTGTCGGTCTCAGCCGTGAACCACTCAGCGCCGAGCGACTCCTTGACCGAGGCGACGACAGCGTCGACGTCCACGGCGACGGTGGTGGTGGTGGGTGCTGTCACGGGGGGCAAGGTCGTGGTGGTCGCTTCGGGGGTGGCGTCAGTGACGGCGTCGAGGGCGTCGGTGCCGGGGGTGGCCGGTGTGTCGGTGTCGGTGGAGCAGCCGACGGCGAGGACCGCGGCAGCGAGGAGGGCGAGCAGGGCACGGGTTGCGGTGGTCATGGACACCACCCTACAGCCCGCAGACCGATTTACAACCCCCTTGACGGGGGCTTAAGTCTGTGAGACTATAGGGGTGCAAGAGAGACCGACCGAAAGGGACCCCGATGAACCAGCTCCCCACAGTGACCGAGGCCGAGACGCTCGGAGCCCGAGCCCGAGACGAGGGCAACGGCCCCACCGAGAGCCCCACCGAGTGGCCCCGAGTCCTCCGCCAGGCCTTCGCCCGAGGGTGGGGCGAGCGAGGCCGCTGACACCGAGGCCCGGCCGCAAGGCCGGGCCTCACCTCGCGCCACCGGTTGATACGTTTCAACCCGGCCCGGATGCGCTCACACGTCGGCGTCAGGCCAACCGTCGTACAAGCACCGCCGCTCACCGTCCTGGCCGTCGACGAGCGGCTCACCGCAGAGCGGGCACGACACCTCACCAACCCGACGGCCCGCGATCCTCGAACTCGACGCGATGTCGGCTTGGATCGACGCCAGGCCACCCCAGTCGCGGTCGCCGGCCTCGCCCGGCGCGCCGCCCGCACGGCCAGCCCGGTACGCCGAGCCCCCATCGGGCCGCCACCCGTCGAACTCGCAGAACAGGCCACCGTCCGCCGCACGGCGCAACGGCTGGCCATCGTTCGGGCACGCGAGCGGCTCGAGGGCCTCGTCGCGGGCCGACTGCCACGCCTCCGCCCTCGAGCTCTCGAGGATCGACACGAGGGCGTCCCACCCGGCCGAGTTGCCCTCGACCGTCGGGGTCTCCGGGGTCGGCGCGGTGAGGTGCTTCGCTGTGAGCTCGGCCACGAGCGCGGCCCGGGCAGACGCGTCCTCGGCGCCGGCGAGCACCCGGAACTCGGCCACCTCCAGATCGGCCCAGTGCATCGGCGACGACTGGCCAGAAGGACGGAACGACCCGAACGTCAAGTGCGTCACCGGGTTCTGTAGCTCCACCGCCGTCTCAGATCCGTCGATGCTCACGACCGACGATGTCCCGTCCGCCACGATCACCCATACATGCCAGTCGTCGGGCGCTGAGTCGGGGACGACCTGGTTGAACCCGTCGGGAAACCCGGATGACACAAGCCACCGGTTCAGCGACGCCTGGCGGCGGATGTAGTCGACGTTCGACGCCCGGAACCCGAAGCAGAAGCCATCGGTCGTGACGCGGGCAACGAACGCAGCCGTCCACGGCTGCTGCCGGTCGGCGATGTCGCCTGACAGGAGCCCCTCGTCGGAGGCGGCGAACTGCACCGCTGGGGTGCCGGCCGGGGTCGCGGCGGCGACGAGGGCCGGTGCGCCGCCGTTGAGCGTGAGGGTCGGCGCCGCACCGGACGACCCGGCGTAGGCGTTCCAGCCCGTCACCGAGCTGGAGCCGATCGGGCCATCGGCGGCGTCGTAGATCGCGACAACCGGGTCGCCGGCCGCGACACGGCCCGACGCCGAGGCGACACCGCCGAGCGCAGCGGCTCCCGTGCCGGTGACCGGAGTCGCCCCGTCGCCCGACCCGGTCGCCGTACCACCGAGCACAGCGGACGCCGACCCAGCGACGCCCACCGTGCCCTCAGCCGCGCCGGCGCCGCCCAGGTCCGCCGCTGCGCTGGTCGCCACATCACCGGCCACACCCGACCCGGTCGCCGTACCACCGAGCACGGCGGACGCGCCAGAGCTGACGTCCCCGGCGACACCCGAACCCGAGGCGGCCGGGCCGAGCTCGGCGGCCGCGGCGGCCGCAGCGAGACCGACCACCCCCGACGCATCCCCGTCGACCTCGAGGGGAGCCGACACCGTGCTAGCCGCCACGCCGACCACACCGGCCGCAGAACCGGCGCCGCCGAGCGCCGCATCCCCGACCCCGCCCTCACCGCCGACCGCCGTGCCCTCAGCCGCACCGGCGCCACCCAGATCCGCCGAGCCGCCCGCCGAC
>JAXHUH010000092.1:0-7237 GCA_034211175.1 Actinomycetota bacterium | reverse complement strand
GGGCGGCGCGTGCCGCCCGGCCGCGGTTCAGGTGCTCGTGGTGACCCGGTAGACGGCGGTGGCCGCGGCATCCATGTCGGCCAGCAGACCGGCCTGCGCGGCGGTGATCGATGCGACGCCGACGGCCCCGGCGAGGGCGGCGACGTCGACGGTGCCGGGCTCGGAGGCGCCGGTCACCCAGCGGACGCCGTCGTCGGCGACCTTGGCGGCGCCGTCGCGGGCGAACACCCGGGCGAGGGTGGCCAGCTCGCCCGGCCCGAAGCTCTGCTCGGCCTTGTCGGGCAACCGGCCGGTGGCGGCGGCGTCGGCCCGGCGGCACAGGGCGGCGGCGCACTCGACGTGGGCGGCGAGCTCGCCGATGCGGAAGAGGAGGTGCTGGTTGCGGGTGAGGCGGCCGACCCGGGCCGTCTCCATGACCTCGGCCAGTGCCCGGTGGGCGAGGGCGGCGACGTCGGCGCCCACGTCGGGGCTCGCGGCGTGGAGCTCGTCGAGGCGATCGGCGGCGTCGTGGTAGTGACGGCCCCGGGTCTTCAGGTGGTGCTGCCAGCGGTCGCGCCCGATCGTCATCTCCATGATCTCGGACGTGCCCTCGTAGATGGTCGTGATCCGCACGTCGCGGCGGATCTTCTCGACCATGTACTCCTTGGTGTAGCCGTAGCCGCCGTGGGCCTGGACGGCGGCGTCGGCCGCGGCGTTGCCCGCCTCGGTGGCGAGGTACTTGGCGATGGCGCCCTCGGTGTTGAGCAGCTCCTCGCCGGCGTCGATGCGGGTCGCGGTCTCCTCGATGTAGGCCCGGGACGCCTCGAGCCGGGCGGCGTGGGGCACGATCAGCTTGTGGGTGAAGCCCTGCTTCTCCGACAGCGGCCCGCCGCCCTGGATGCGCTCCGCCGAGTACCGGGCCGCGCGGCGCAGCGCGTCCCACCCGGCGCCGAGGCCGAACGCGGCGACCATCAGCCGGGTGTAGCCGAAGACGGCCTGGGCCTGGACGAGGCCCTGGCCCTCGACGCCGCCGACGAGCCGCTCGACGTCGACCCGGACGTCCTGGAGCGCGAGCGCCGCGGTGTTCGACGCCCGGATGCCGTGCTTGTCCTCGGGCTTGCCCTTCTCGAAGCCCGGGGTGTCGCGGTCGACGATGAACCAGGTCGGCCCGTCGGGCGCCATGGCGAGGACCGTGTAGAGGTCGGCGTAGCCGCCGTTGGAGATCCACTGCTTGTTGCCGGTGATCTCGTAGGCGACGACCATGCCGCCCTCTTCGACCCGGCGGGCCGTCGTGCGCATCGCGCCGAGGTCGGAGCCGGCCTCGGGCTCGGTGGCGCCGTACGCCATGAGCAGGCCCTCGTCGGCGAGGCGGCTCAGCCAGTGCTTGCGCTGGGCGTCGGTGCCACCGAAGACGATCGGGTCGGAGCCGAGGAACGTGGCCAGGACGCCGGTGGCGACACCGACGTCGATCGTCGCCATGAGCTCGCACACGCGGTAGACGTCGAACGCGCCGCCGCCCATCCCGCCGTACTCCTCGGGGATGAACAGCAACGAGACGCCGAGCTGCTCACCGCACATCCCCCGAACGGTGTCTTCGGGGAACTCGTCGGCCGCGTCGAGCTCCAACAATCGTGAATCCGGCAGCTCACCCTCCACGAACATGGTGATCGAGTCGAGCACCATCTGCAGGGTTTCGGTGTCGAGTCCAACGCTCATCTCGGCTCCACTCACTCGGTTCCGTGCCTCGTCGCTCCCGATCTCCCGCCGGGCCCGGGACCGCCGTCGGGGCGGACCGGGCGAACGCTCACCCCGCCGTGCCCCGCACCTCCGACGCGGCCAGTGCGGCCAGTGCCCCCAGCGCGGCCGCCGACGCGGTCTCCCGCTCGTCGCGCAGGTTGCGCCCGATGAGGTCGCCGACCGCGGCGTCGGGGTCCTTGCCCTCGAAGATCACCCGGCAGACCTCCTCGGTGATCGGCAGCTCCACCCCGGCGCGCCGGCCGAGCTCGCGTGCCGAGCGGCAGGTGTGGACGCCCTCGGCGACCTCGTGCATCTCGGCCGAGATCTCGGGCCACGACCGGCCCCGGCCCAGCTCGCGGCCGACCGACCGGTTGCGCGACAGGCCGCCGGTGCAGGTGAGCACCAGGTCACCGACGCCGGACAGCCCGGCGAACGTGAGGGGGTCGCCGCCGCGGGCGACGCCGAGGCGCGTGACCTCGGCCAGGCCGCGCGAGATCAGCGCGGCCATTGTGTTGTGCCCGTACCCGAGCCCGTCGACGATGCCGGCGGCGATGGCGACGACGTTCTTGAGCGCACCGCCGAGCTCGACGCTGGCGATGTCGTCGGAGGAGTAGACCCGGAACCGGCGCCCGCCGAAGAGGTCGCGCACGATCACCGACCGGTCGTGGTCGGCACCGGCGGCGACGACCGCGGTGGGCTGGTCGAGGGCGACCTCACGGGCGAACGACGGCCCCGACAGTGCCACCACCCGTTCCACTGCGACGCCGACGTCGGCCAGGATCTCGTGGGGAAGCAGCAGGGTGTCGGCCTCGACGCCCTTCGAGACGGTGACGACGATCGGCACCCGCCCGACCGAGGCGGCCGCTCCTCCGGCGAAGACGCGGCGGATGTGCTGGGTGGGCACGGCGTTGACGACCAGGTCGGCCCCGCGCAGCACCTCGTCGAGGTCGCCGGTGGCGCCGAGCGTGGCGGGCAGGTCGACGTCGGCGAGGAAGAGCGGGTTCCGGCGCCGGGCGCGAATCCCCTCGACGACCTCGGGCTCGCGGGCCCACAGGGTGACATCGACCCCCTGGCGGGCGAGCACGGTGGCGAGCGCGGTCCCCCACGATCCGGCTCCGACGACCGCGGTTCTCAGTTCTCCGGCCACCGTCGAACCCCCTCACGGCCACCGAAGTCGGCGCCAGGCACGAACGTCGGTCGAGATGTTCCCGCGCTCAGCGCGTGCCATCAAGGGAACAAAGGCTCACCCTTGTGTCCCCGAATTCACCGACCATCGGGTTCGGAATTGCCGCGGTTCACGGACGATGGGGCCGGACCGCCAGTACCGAAATGACCGCCAGAACCGCCACAATCCGCTCGAACTGGTCTACAAGCTCACCCGCGAAACCCCAGCTCAGGAGACAGGCCGTGTAGACCAGAACGGCGCGTCGGGGTGGGGTGGGCGTAGGTGGTGTGGCGGGTCAGGCGAGGTCGGCGTGGACGGGCTCGACCCGGGCGGCGTCGCCCCCGGTGGACGACTCCGCACGGCGCTCGGCCTGGAGCGCCAGCGCCTTCTCCCGACCGGGGAGGAACTGGGCCACGACGACCGCACCGGCGAGGAGGCCGACCGCGACGAGGAACACGAGCCGGTACGGCTCCAGGGCTTCGGCGCCGGTCGCACCGTCGTCGGGTCGGAACGTGGCGAAGAGCGAGGCGACGACGGCCGTGCCGATGGCGGCGGACACCTGGCGGCTCACGTTGCTCAGCCCGCTGGCCTGCGACACCTGGCTGGCCTTCACGGCGTTCATGGCCTGGATGTTGGGGGCCATCATCGACAGGCCCGAGCCGAGCCCACCGAGCGCGAGGAGCCCGGACACCATCCACAGCGGCGAATCGATCCGCAACATCGCGAGCCCGACGAACGACAGGCCGAGCACGGTGACCCCGATCGTGACCGGCACCCGACCGCCGATCCGGTCGACCGTGCGGCCACCGATCGGCATCGTCAGCGCCATGCACAGGGCGGACGGCAACATGATGAGGCCGATGCGGAACTCGCCGATGCCCCGGAGGGTGCCGAGCTCGAGCGGGATGTAGACGAGGCGGGTGTACTGGGCCATCGCCATCATGCCGATGACGGCCATCCCGATGGCGAACACGGGGTTGGCGAAGATGCGCAGGTCGACGAGCGGCTGCGACACCCGCAGGCCGTGGCGCACGAACAGCGCGAGGAGCACGACGGCCGCCACGAGCAGCACCGGCACCTCCGGCCGGGTCCAGCCCGCCTCGCCGGCCCGTGACAGGCCGATCATGAGCGCGGCCAGCCCGAGGCCGCCGAGCGCCAGGCCGGCCCGGTCGAGCGGGCGGGCCTCCCGGTAGCCGGTGTCGCGCAGCAGGCGCATCGCCAGGGGCACGCCGACGAGACCGACCGGCAGGTTGATCAGGAACAGCCACCGCCAGCCGAGCGACGAGACGAGGCTGCCGCCGAGGACGGGACCGATCGCCGGGGCGGCCATCACCGCGATGCCGAAGTAGCCGAGCGCCTTGCCCCGCTCGTCGGGCTCGAACAGCTCGTAGATCATGGCCATGCCGACCGGCATGAGCAGCCCGCCGCCGATGCCCTGGAGGATGCGGGCGATGACCAGCAGCTCGAGGCTGGGCGCGGCGGCACACAGTGCGGAGGCCACGGTGAACAGGCCCAGCGCGAACACGAACGAGCGCTTGCGGCCGAAGCGGTCGGACGCCCAGCCGGTGCACATCTGGGTCACGCCGACCGCAGCGAGGTAGGCGGTGACGACCCACTCGATGCCCTCGACCGTGTCGAAGTCGCGCTGCAGCGAGGGCAGCCCCAGGTTCACGACGGTCGTGTCGAGCACGACCATGAACGCGCCGAACAGGGTGACGCCCATCGCGACCCAGCGGTACGGGATGCCGGCAATTGACCCGGATGGAGCAGACCCGGATGGAGCAGACCCGGATGGAGCAGACCCGGACGGGGCTCCGGCGGTGTCAGAGGTGGGCACGGGCGACATCTCCTGGAGTGGCTTCCGGCTCCGGGCCCGGCGACCGGTGGGCCCGATCCGGAGGGGAGAACTGGCTTGGCGAGACAGTTTCTACTGGTTGCACCATACAACCGATCCGTGGGCGATCTACATTCCCTTGTCTGATGACCGACCCCTTGGCGCAGATCGATCGGGCGCTCGTGCTGCTCGTGCGGAAGGCGACCGACCCGCGCGGGAACCGGCGCATCAACGAGCTCGCCGGGGCCGACATCGAGCGGGCCGGAGCGGCGATGCTGGTCAGGGTGAGCGAGAGCGAACCGGCGCGGCTCTCGGAGCTCGCCCGCGCCGCCGGGGTGGACATCTCCACTGCGAGCCGCCAGGTCGCCGCGCTGGTCGATGCGGGGTTCGTGCGACGGCGGGACGACCCGACCGACCGGCGGGCCCACCTCCACGAGCTCACCGACGACGGGCGAGCGCTGAGGGAGCGCCTCGGCGACGCCCGGCGGCGTTGGATCGCCGACATGGTCGCCGGCCTCTCGGACGAGGAGCGCCGCGTGCTCGGGGCGCTCCTCGAACGGGTCACCGAGCCGATGGCAGGGATCTGAGCCGCCCTCGGGCGCCGCCGGCTGATCATCTCCGTCGTCGGTCGAGGGCGGACCGGGCCCCGGCCCCGGGCGGTGCCCGATCAGCGGGAGCCGTGGCGCCCGGTCGCGCCGAGCAACGACGGATCACGCGGTGCCGAGCGGCTCCTCACCGACCCCGGCGGCGACGAAGTCCGGGCCGTAGTGCTCCCGCAGCCGGGCTGACGCATCCGCCCCGAAGAGGACCTCGGCGACCTCCGCCAGCCCTCCCGAGCCGCGGATGTCCTCGTCGCGCACCACCTGCGCGATCGTGCTGCGACGACGCAGGAAGTCGTCGAGCCGCACGACCATCTCGTTGCGCGCGGTGTGGTGCAACTCGACCCGCACGTGACCGGCGGACCCCATCACGTCCTCGCTCATCGACCGGTCCTCCCGCACGGCGTCGAGCATCTCGAAGGCGCGTCGCCCGTAGCGGCGCCACAGGCGGGTGCTGAGTGGCTCCTGTCCGGCCCGACGACGCAGCTCGTCGAGCCGCAGGCCCTGCGCCTGGCGCACGAACGTCCGGTGCGTCTCGACGGACGGCTCGCCGAACCAGGACCCGTCATCGGCGGCGAGCCCCACGCCGAGCTCGCCGACCGCGGCGGCCGCCGCCTCGCCGACGTTGAGGCAGTCGGTCAGCTTGCCGCCGAAGATCGTGACGACGCCGTGGTCGGCGTCGACGTCGATCTCGTGGCGCCGGGACAACGAGGTCCACTCGGCATCGCGCTCGTCGCCGCCTCCGGTGGGAACGACGAGCGGGCGCGTCCCGCAGCGCTCGGCGATGACGTCCGCCGGCCCGAGCGGCGCGGGCAGGTCGAGGCGGGCGTTGATCTGCTCGAGCAGGAAGTCGCGGTCGTCGTCGGTGACGTGCACGTCGGGATCGTCCACCCGGGTGTCGGTGGTCCCGATGACCGAGCGACAGCCCATCGGGATCACGTAGAACAGGCGGCGCGTGTCGTCGAAGAACGCCAGCACGCGCTCGTCGGGGACGAGGCGGTCGACGACGAGGTGGATGCCCTTGGAGTGCACGATCCGGTGGGCCGCCCGGGCCCCGAGCGAGTCGTTCAGCGCACCGACGAACGGGCCGGCCGCGTTCACGATCACCCGAGCGCCGCAGGTGAGCGACCGGCCCGCGTCGTGATCGCGCAGCGCGACCCGCCACCGTCCGGCGGCGCGCTCGGCGCCGGTCAGCTCGACGTAGTTGACGGCCGCTGCTCCGAGGTCCAGGGCGGAGCGGACGAAGCCGAAGACGAAGCGGGCATCGTTGTCCGCCAGGTAGGCGTCGGCGTACTCGATCGCGCCCCTCACCCCCGACAGGTTCACGAGCGGTTCCCGCCGACCGAGCGACCGGGTGCTCAGCACCCGCGGCGATGCGGTCCGGAACCCCCCGATGCCCCAATAGGCGACCGTGCCCGCGCCCGCCAGCCATCGCGGGTAGGGCGCGGTGGCGCCGAGCGCCGCGAGGAAGCGGATCTCCCGGATGTTGGCGGGGTACGCGGCCATGAGCCGGTTGCGGCTCCGGCACAGCTTCCTCACGAGGCGGAGCTCGTAGTTCCCGAGGTAGGTGATGCCTCCCCACACGAGGTTCGACGTCTCCTGGCTCGTCGCGCCGGCGAAGTCACCGCGCTCGACCAGCGCGACGTCGGCACCCCGGCTGGCGAGGGCCGCGGCGACGACGGCGCCGTTGATCCCGCCGCCGACGACGAGGACGTCGAAGTCGTGGCCGTCGATTCGGTCGAGGTTCGATGCGCGCAGCTCGTTCATGGCTCCTCACGAGGGGTGGAGGTCGGGAGGTGGTTCAAATTCTAAGCTGCCTGCCGCTGGCGTATCAATAATGGTGACGACTGCTTGAGCATGAGGGCCTAGTTGGGCTTCATGGGTCGGGTTGGTTAAGGTTAAAATAAAGCTTTCATTGGCTTC
>JAXHUH010000091.1:0-2078 GCA_034211175.1 Actinomycetota bacterium | reverse complement strand
CGGCCGTCTCGGCCTCACCGCCGGCCTCGGGCGCCACGGCCCGCCCGTCGAGGGCGAGGCCGACGGCGCGGGCGTAGCCGCGCTCCCAGTCGTCGGTCTCCATCGGCCGGCCGCTCGGCGTGAACCAGGCGCTGTCGGGGCGGTCGGTGACCTCGTTCGGCCGCCCGGTCAGCCACCGCGTGCGACGCAGCACCGGGTGGTCGCGACGCAGGCCGGTGACGTGGGCGACGAAGCGGATCAGCTCCTCGTCGGCCGTCGCCCAGTTGACCCAGGAGATCTCGTTGTCCTGGCAGTAGGCGTTGTTGTTGCCGCGCTGGGTGCGGCCGAGCTCGTCGCCGCCGAGGAGCATCGGCACACCGTGGGAGAGCAGCACCGACGCGACGAGGTTGCGCCGCTGACGGGCCCGCAGCTCGTTGACGCCGGGGTCGTCGCTCGGGCCCTCGACGCCGCAGTTCCAGCTGCGGTTGTGGTCGTCGCCGTCGCGGTTGTCCTCGCCGTTGGCCTCGTTGCGCTTGTGCTCGTAGGCGACGAGGTCGGTGGCGGTGAACCCGTCGTGGCTGGTGATGAAGTTGACCGACGCGGTCGGTGAACGCCGGGCGTGGAGGTACAGGTCGGCGCTGCCCGTGAGGCGGCGGGCGAGGCGGGGAAGGGAGTGGTCGGTCCCCTTCCAGAAGTCGCGCAGGGCGTCGCGGTAGCGGCCGTTCCACTCGCCCCACCCGGACGGGAAGCCGCCGACCTGGTAGCCGTCGTGGCCGATGTCCCACGGCTCGGCGATGAGCTTGACGTCGCGCAGCACCGGGTCCTGGTGGACGAGGTCGAAGAACGTGGCGCCGGGGTCGAAGCGGCGGGGGTCGCCGTCGCGGCCGAGGGTGACGGCGAGGTCGAAGCGGAAGCCGTCGACGTGCAGCTCGGTGACCCAGTGGCGCAGTGCGTCCATGACGAGGCGGAGCACGTCGCGGTTGGAGGCGTCGACGGTGTTGCCGCACCCGGTGACGTCGAGGTAGCGGCTCGGGTCGGCGGGGTCGTGCCGGTAGTACGCCTTGTCGTCGAAGCCCCGCAGCGAGAGCGTCGGCCCCATCGGCCCGCCCTCGGCCGTGTGGTTGAACACGACGTCGCAGATCACCTCGATGCCGGCCCGGTGGAGCTCGCGCACCATGGTCTTCAGCTCGTTGACCTGCTGGCCCCGATCGGCGGTGGCGTAGCCGTTGTGGGGCGCCAGCCATGCGAGCGGGTTGTAGCCCCAGTAGTTGCTGAGGCCCTGCTCGCCGAGGCGGTTCTCGGAGAGGAACTGCTGGATCGGCAGCAGCTCGATGGCGGTGACACCGAGGCGCTGGAGGTGCTCGATCACCGGCGGGCAGGCGACGCCGAGGTAGGTGCCCCGCAGCTCGGGCGGCACGTCGGGGTGGAGGGCGGTGAGGCCCTTCACGTGGGCCTCGTAGATGACGGTGTCCGACCACGGGGTCCGGGGCCGGATCGACTCGCTCCAGTCGAAGTAGGGGTTCACCACGACCGAGTGGGGCACGTAGGGCGCCGAGTCCTCGTGGGGCTGGCGGACCTGGAAGACGGCGTCGTTCCACTCGAGCGCACCGGCGACGGCCTGGGCGTAGGGGTCGACGAGCAGCTTGTTGGGGTTGCCGCCCGACTCGAACGCAGCGTGGACCCGGTACCCGTAGCGCTGGCCGGGCCCGACGCCGTCGACGCGCCCGTGCCACACGCCGTCCTCGGGGCCGTGGAGGTCGACCCGCCGCTCGGTGCCGTCGTCGTCGAGCAGGCACAGCTGGACCCGGCTCGCCGACCGTGACGTGACCGCGAAGCTCGTCCCGGCGCCGTCGTAGTGGGCCCCGAGCGGATGCGGACGAGCGGGTTCGACGAGCACGCGGGGCATGGTTGCAGATCGGACGGTCGCGCACGGACTCGGACGTTTGCAGCCCGTTTCCCCAATCCTGCTACCCGTGACCAGCCCCAACGTCCCCCGACCTGGCCACCCCCACCCCGAACTGGCAGGCAGAACCGACGGCCCACAGAGCAGAAACCCACGCCAGAACGCCCCGACGGGCCACCGCGCGCCACGACCCAGC
>JAXHUH010000090.1:0-46228 GCA_034211175.1 Actinomycetota bacterium | reverse complement strand
ATCCGGTTGACGTAAGACACCTCCAGATTCGTTGAGCCCCTGTTCTCGTTCGCGGACCCCTCAACCGCCCCCGGTCGACGTCACCGCACGCCACCCACCCCGCTCAGATCCGAAGAGCCCGATATCGCCGATCGGGCGGCGCGCGTCATCCGGTACCCGTGGTGCCGGTTGTCCCGCACTCTGCGTGGTCGCGTGTGGGTGTGCGCCAGGCGACGCCGGCGCGGTCCGGGTGCGCCGTCAGCCCGGGGTGACCGCCCTCCGGCTTCCCGAACGCCGGGTCAGGCCCCTGGGGCCACCGTCCACTGGCGGGCCTCGTCGACGCCGAACATCACGACCTCGTCGCCGTCGGCCGTGGTCAGCGTCTCGGGCGGCGCCGTGTCGGCCTCGGTGTGGGTCAGGGTCAGGCGCGTGTCGGACGGTTCGACGCCGTAGATGGCGCAACCGTTGGTCGACACGAACGCGGCGAGGCGGTCGAGGCGCCCGGCGACCCGGAAGACCTCGGCCGCGACCTCGAGGCCGTACGGCGCGTTGAACACGCCCGCCGCGCCCTTCGGGCCGTACTTGGCCGTCGTCGGGTGGGGCGCCGAGTCGGTGCCGAGGCAGAACTTCGGCGAGTCGCCCGTGGCCGCGGCGACGAGCGCCCGGCGGTCGTCGGGCGAGTTCACGACCGGCTTGCAGTACAGGTCGGGGCGGAGCCCGTCGGCGAGGAGGTCACCCCGGTCGCAGGCCAGGTGGTGGGGCGTGATCGTCGCCGCCACCTGGGGGTGGGCCTCGGTGAAGGCCACGCCGGCGCGGGTCGAGACGTGCTCGACGGTGACCGCGAGCTCGGGCAGGCGCTCGCACACCGGGGCCAGTTCCCGCTCGAGGAACACCGCTTCCCGGTCGAACAGGTCGACGGCCGGGTCGGTCGACTCGGCGTGGACGCACAGGCGCAGGCCCACCTCGGCGAGTTGTTCGAGCACGGGCAGGAAGTCGGCCAGCGTGCCCGACGCCTGGTCGGAGTTCGTCGTCGCACCCGCCGGGTAGTACTTCACGGCCGGCACGACCCCGGAGTCCTTGGCCGCGGCGAGATCGGCGGGGTCGAGGTCGTCGTTGAGGTAGAGGGCGATGACCGGCCGGAAGTCGCCGGCGTCCGCGGGGGCGTGGGCCAGGACCCGGTCCCGGTACGCGATGGCCGCCGAGGTCGACGTGACCGGCGGCCGGAGGTTGGGCATGACCAGGGCATAGCGGTAGCGCCGCGCCGTGTGGGCCACCACCGCGGCGAGCATCGACCCGTCCCGCAGGTGCACGTGCCAGTCATCGGGGGTCGGCACGTCGATCGAGGTCGTCACGCCCGGAGGATATCCATGACCGTTCATGGGTCCGTCGCCGGGTCGGGGGTCACGCTGGTGCGCACTCCTCGACGCGGAGCGGCGTCGATTGCGCCGGAACGGGTTTCAATCGAGTGCCTCGTCCATAGGTGTGGACGATCTCTCCGTGCTCGAACGCCGCTCTCGCTCCGCTGTCCGAGCGCTCCATGCCGACTGGGAGGGGCGCCCCGTACGCGCCCCCGGGGCCTCCGATGTCCTGGTACGCCCGCCAGATGTCGCCGCTCAGCCAGACGTACTGGTCGTCGCCGCCGTTCGCGATCAGCGCTCCTTCTCCCGTGAGGCCACCGCTCAGCAGGACCACCACGGCGTCACCGCATCGATGCGGTGGGCTGTCGACGAGTCCGGCGACAGCCGCGGTTGCGCCACCGGCGATCGACTCGTAGTCGCGCCAGAGCTCGCCAGCGACGACGAAGGCACGTGACGGGTCGACGCTCATGATGATCGACCTTCCGGCGGACCCTCCATCGAGGTCCTGCACATGACCCGGTCCCCATTGGTGGACGGCGTTCACTGCGCACCCCAGTCGTGCCTCGCCGCCCATCTGCGCGAACGTCTCTCGGAAGGTCTCGCGCCGGAGGTCGGACCCGTCGCCGACGGCCACGCAGCCATCTCCCGACGGGCGGAACTGCACGATTCCCATCACGGCGGCGAGCAGGGCGACGCTCGCTGCGGCCACCCAGGTCCATCGGCTTCGCGCCAGGTCCTGGTGGAAGGTGTTGGGCGCGGAGGGCATCGTGCCCTCCGCTCCGTTCGACACGTTGGGGCCACCGACGTGGAGCGGCACCGATTCTGGATGGAGCGCGAGCAGCACGTCTTGGTCGATCGCAAGGGCCTCGGCGAGAGCGGCGCAACGCTCGATGGGCATCCGTTTCCCGTTCTCCCAGTTGCTGATCGTCGTACGTGAGACGTCGACGAGCTTGGCCAGGTCGGTGGTCGTCAGGCCGAGGCGCTCGCGTTCGGCACGCAGCCGCTCGGCCAGTTCCCTCCAGGGATCATCGGTACTCGTCTGCCCGCTGCCCGCGTCTGTCATCGACTGCTCCACTCCATGGCGCTGTCGGAATTGCACTGAGCGCAACCCTGGCGCAATTCCTGTCGAATCTCGTCCAACGACGCTTTCACCTTGCCCGGTTCTGTCAACTTCGCACCATGGCGGCTCGGCGACGGAGGAAGGTCTCTCCAGCGAGTTGCACATCTGTGTGTCTCGGCGGGCGCCACACTGCGAGCGCGTTCCTGCGACCACAGCTCGGTGTTGGGACGCCGCACGCCGTCCAAGTCACGAAGAGGGAGACGAACCCTGATGCGAACGGTGACGAAGAACCGGCTCGGCCGGGCCTCGGTGCGGGGTGTGAACCGAGCAGCGCCGAAGCGAGGGTCGACGCGCCTCCGATCGGCACTCGCGCTCACCGTCGCGGTCGTGTCGACCGTGGCCCTCGCGGTCCCGGCCGGGGCCGACGTCGACAACACCCGGGTCGACGCACCGGGAACGGTCGTCCTCGCGGGCGCCGGTTGGCTCGACGGCAACGGGGTCGACATCCGATCGAACGGACGTGACCCGGGGGCCACACACGGCCTGAGCACCGTGGGTGGGGTCACCGCGGGCTACAAGTGGCAGTGCGTCGAGATGATCAATCGCCTCTACCTCACCCGGGGCTGGATCACCTCGGCCTGGCCGGGCAACGGCTTCGAGCTCTACGACACTGCGCCCGGCCATCTCGCCAAGTCGGCACAGGGAACGATCGAGCACCTCAGCCCGGGCGATGTCGTGGTGCTCGCCGACGGCGGGCTCGGACACGCCGGGGTCGTCAACAACGTCGTCGGGAGCGATCCGGCGCAGGTGCAACTCGTCAACCAGAACACGGAGTCGGTCTACAGCGACGCGACGTGGTCGAACGGAACGTTGACCATGGTGGGATGGGCCGGCTACTCGGTCACCGGGGTCGTCCACGCTCCCGGTGGCGGCTCGTCGGGCGGCGGAACCGCGACGCGGCTCGTCGGCGACTTCAACGGCGATGATCTCGATGACGCCGCAGTGATGTACGCGCAGTCCGGCGACGCGTTTGTCGCGCTGTCGACCGGCTCAGGATTCGGCTACCCGGGGCAGTGGTCGTCCGGCCATTCGGTGGGAGCGGAGAGCTACCTGACCGGCGACGTCGACGGCGATGGCCAGAGTGACCTCGTCGCCATGCTGAGCGGTGGGAACTGGAAGGTGAGCCTCTCGTCCGGCTCGGGCTTCTGGCCTCCATCGGACTGGGCTGCCGGTCAGCACACAGGAGCGGACGAGCTGTTCCTGGCCGACGTCAACGGCGACGGGATGGACGACATCGTCTCGTTCAGCGGCAACGGCACGTGGCTCGTCTCGACATCGTCGGGTTCGGGCTTCTGGCCTCCCACGGCGTGGCGTAGCGGCCACGGAGTCGGCAGCACCGACCAGGCCGTCGGCGACTTCACGGGGGACGGTCGAGCTGACGCCGGCGTGTACTTCGCAGCTGATGGGAAGTGGTTCGTCGGAGCATCGACCGGGAGCGCGTTCGGGTACCCCGGTGAATGGTCCTTCGGGCACGGCGCCGGCAGCTCGCGCCGCTTGACGGGCGATGCCAATGGCGACGGCCGGGACGACATCGTGTACTTCGCTGCCTCCGACGGCCGGGTCCATGTCGGGGCTTCGGCCGGCGGCGGGTTCTGGACGCCAGCGGAGTGGGCGTTCGGGCACGGCCCGAACACCGCCGACCAGTTCACCGCGGATGTGACCGGCGACGGCAAGGCAGACCTGGTCACGTTCGACAGCGGCAGCGGCGACTGGTCGGTGTCGGTGTCCTCAGGCGGTGGGTTCTGGACGCCGACGACCTGGATCGCTGGCCACGGCGCCGGGTCGTAGGGCGAACGGACCCGCCGGCTCGGCCGGCGGGTCCGTCGCGCCCCTCGCGCTCAGCCGGGGCGGACCCAGGTCATCGGCTCGTCCTTCTGCTTCGCCTCGAACTGGCTCAGCTCGGCGCGGCCCACGACCATGTGGTGGACCTCGTCCGGGCCGTCGGCCAGGCGCAGGGTGCGCATGCTGGCGTACATGCGGGCCAGCGGGAACCACTGGGACACGCCGACGCCGCCGTGCATCTGGATCGCCTCGTCGATGATCTGGCAGACCCGCGCGGGCACCATGGCCTTGATGGCGCTGACCCACACCCGGGCCTCGGCGTTGCCGAGCTCGTCCATCGCCTTCGCGGCCTGGAGGACGAGGAGGCGCATCGCCTCGATGTCGATGCGGGCCTTGGCGATGACCTCGGTGTTCTTGCCGAGCTTGGCGATCGGACGGCCGAACGCCTCACGGGTCATGCCCCGGGTGACCATCAGGTCGAGGGCCCGCTCCGCGGAGCCGATGGCCCGCATGCAGTGGTGGATGCGGCCCGGCCCGAGGCGGACCTGGGAGATCTCGAAGCCGCGGCCCTCGCCGAGGAGCATGTTGCTCTTGGGCACCCGCACGTCGTTGAGCTTGACGTGCATGTGGCCGTGGGGCGCGTCGTCGTTGCCGAACACCTCCATGGCGCCGAGGATCTCGACGCCGGGCGTGTCCATGGGCACGAGGATCTGCGACTGACGCTGGTGCGGCGGCCCGTCGGGGTTGGTCACGACCATGCAGATCATGACCTTGCAGCGGGGATCGCCGGCGCCGGAGGTCCAGTACTTCTCGCCGTTGATCACATACTCATCGCCGTCGAGGACGGCTCGGGTGGAGATGTTCTTCGCGTCCGAGGAGGCGACGCCGGGCTCGGTCATACCGAAGCAGGAGCGGATCTCACCGGCCAGCAACGGCTCCAGCCACTGCTTCTTCTGCTCGGGAGTTCCGACCCGCTCGAGCACCTCCATGTTGCCGGTGTCGGGGGCCGCGCAGTTCAGGCATTCCGACGCCAGCGGGTTCTTCCCGAGCTCGAAGGCGATGTAGGCGTAGTCGAGGTTCTTGAGCCCTTCACCGGTCTCGGCGTCGGGCAGGAAGAAGTTCCAGAGGCCCTTGTCCTTGGCCTTCTGCTTGATGGAATCGAGCAGCTCGAGCTGGCCGTCGCCGTAGCCCCAGTGCTCCGCCCTTCCCTCCCCGAGGGCGTAGAACTTCTCCGTGTTCGGGTCGATCTCGGTCGCCATGAAGTCCTTGACCGCTTCGAGGAGCGGCAGCGCCTTCTCGGAGATCGACAGGTCGTACATCTGCGGTGTGCGGGTCAACCCGGGAGCAGCCATGGAGTCGCCTTCGTCGTCCGACCGTTTGCCGCGGCAGAGTAGACCCGGCTTCCCTCGGCATCGCAAAACCGCGCCCGCCCCCGGCCCGGCCCGATGCCATCGGCGCCTGAACCGCGGTCGGCTCCCGGGTCCCCGCCTACCGGGCCGGGCTCCGGCGCATCGCGATCCGGGGTGCGACATCGAGCCCGGCGTCGGTCTCGCCTCGTCGCACGGCCGCCAGTTCGGGGCCCATCGCCGCGTCGTCGACGTCGACGAAGCCGAGGCGCCGGTAGTAGGGGCCGTTCCACGCCACGTCGCGGAACGTCGTGAGGGTGACCGCGTCGTGGCCCTCGGCGTCGGCCCAGCCGCACACCACCTCGATGAGCGCGGCGCCGATGCCGTGGCCCGCCGCCCGGGGCCGGAGGCTGACCTGGTCGAGGTGGCCCTCGTCGTCGACGGTCGACGCCAGCGCGTAACCGACGGGGTCGCCCGCCTCGTCGACCGCGACCCAGGCCGTGCCGGTCCCGATGTGGGCGAGGAGCTCCGCGTCGGTGGGCGGGTCGTCCTCGGCGATCGATTCCATGCCGATCTCGGCGAACAACCGGCCGGCGTCGACCTCGATGTGCTGGAGCTCGGCGACATCGGCCGGTTCGGCGGGGCGGATCGTCCATCGCACGGCGGCCGACGGTAGCTGGAGGCGGTCGACCGCCGGCCCGGGTTTCGACGCGACTGAGCAGGCGTTCGCCTCAACGGCCCGCCGAGGTGGTCCGCGGCCCGGCGAGCGGCCCGCCCGGGGCGTCCGACCCGTCCTGGTCGCAGCACGTATCGGGGCGTTGATGCACTTGCATGAATCGCCGCGGCTCCGCGAGGCTGGTCGGGATCCGAGGGGAGGCCATCGTGGCTTGGGATTTCGAGACCGATGCGGAGTATCAGGCGAAGCTCGACTGGGTCGACGAGTTCGTCCGCACCGAGGTCGAGCCGCTCGACCTGGTGCTCGGCAACCCGTACGACAAGAGCGACCAGAAGGCGATGGCCGCGCTGCGGCCGCTGCAGGCGAAGGTTCGTGAGCAGGGCATGTGGGCCTGCCACCTCGGCCCCGAGCTCGGCGGGCCCGGCTACGGCCAGGTGAAGCTGGCGCTGCTCAACGAGATCCTCGGGCGCTCCCGCTGGGCGCCGTCGGTGTTCGGCTGCCAGGCGCCCGACTCCGGCAACGCCGAGATCCTGGCCCACTACGGCACCGACGAGCAGAAGGCGAAGTACCTCCAGCCGCTGCTCGACGGCGAGATCTCGTCCTGCTACTCGATGACCGAGCCCCACGCCGGCGCCGACCCGACGCTGTTCACGACCACGGCCCGGCGCGACGGCGACGAGTGGGTGATCAGCGGGGAGAAGTGGTTCTCCTCGAACGCCCGCTACGCCAGCTTCTACATCACGATGGCGGTGTCGAACCCCGACGTGAGCCCGTACCAGGGCATGTCGATGTTCATCATCCCCGCGGAGACCGACGGCGTCGAGATCGTCCGCAACGTCGGTGTCGGTACCGAGGAGCCGGGCGAAGGGACCCACGCCTACATCCGCTACAACGACGTGAGGGTCCCGGCCGATCACGTCCTCGGTGGTGAGGGCCAGGCGTTCGTGATCGCCCAGACCCGTCTCGGTGGCGGTCGCATCCATCACGCCATGCGGACCATCGCCCAGGTGCGCATGGCCTTCGACATGATGTGCGAGCGGGCCCTGTCCCGCGAAACCCGTGAGGGTCCGTTGGCGTCGCTGGGGATGACCCAGGAGCGGGTGGCCGACAGCTGGATCGAGATCGAGCAGTTCCGCCTGCTCGTGCTGCGCACCGCGTGGCTGATCGACAAGTACAACGACTACAAGCGGGTGCGCAAGGACATCGCCGCAGTGAAGGTGGCGATGCCGAAGGTGTACCACGACGTCGTGCAGCGGGCGATGCACCTCCACGGCGCGCTCGGCGTGTCCAACGAGATGCCGTTCAGCGGGATGATGGTCGCCGCGGAGGTCATGGCCATCGCCGACGGGCCGACCGAGGTCCACAAGATCACCGTCGCCCGTCAGGTCCTCAAGGACCACAAGCCGGTCGACAGCCTGTGGCCGTCGGCCCACCTCCCGACTCGGCGGGAAGAGGCGCGGGCCCGCCTCGCCGACCTGATCGAGCACGAGGTCGCCTCGCTGTGACCGTGCCGTCCCCCAACGACCTCTTCGACCTGTCCGGCAAGGTCGCGGTCATCACCGGCGGCAGCCGGGGCCTCGGCCGGGAGATGGGCCTGGCGTTCGCCGAGCGCGGCGCCAACGTCGTGGTCGCCAGTCGCAAGCAGGAGGCCTGCGACGCCACCGCCGCCGAGATCACCGAGGCGACGGGCAACGAGGCGGTCGGGGTGGCCTGCCACGTCGGCCGGTGGGAGCAGTGCGACGCACTGGTCGCCGCTGCGCTCGACCGGTTCGGCCACATCGACGTGCTCGTCAACAACGCCGGCATGTCGCCGCTCTACGAGTCGCTCGGCTCGATCACCGAGGACCTGTTCGACAAGGTCATCGGCGTGAACCTCAAGGGCCCGTTCCGGCTCAGCGCCCTGGCCGCCGAGCACATGGCCGCCGGCCGCGGCGGCTCGATCATCAACGTGTCGAGCATCGCCGCCGTCCAGCCGACGATGAACGAGGTCCCCTACGGGACGGCGAAGGCCGGGCTGAACGCGCTCACGCTGGCGCTGGCCCACGCGTTCGGGCCGACGGTGCGGGTCAACACGATCATGCCCGGCCCGTTCCTCACCGACATCTCCAAGGCGTGGGACCTCGAGGCGTTCAACCAGCGGGCCAAGGAGACCATCCCGCTCCAGCGGGGTGGTGAGCCCGGCGAGGTCGTCGGTGCAGCGCTCTACCTGGCGAGCGCCGCCTCGAGCTACACGACCGGGGCGATCCTGAAGATCGACGGGGGCGCGGCCTGGTCGCCGGGATGAGCGACCCACACCCCGAGACGGGGGGCGTTGGCCCCGCACGCCGTGGAGGCGCGCGGGGCTCGACCCCCGAGCGGCTGCTCGACGCCGCCGAGGAGCTCTTCGCCCGCGACGGCGTCGAGGGCGTGAGCCTTCGCGAGATCACCCGGACGTCGGGTGCCCGCAACACGACGGCGCTGCAGTACCACTTCGGTGATCGCGACGGCCTGGTCCGGGCGATCGTCGACCGCCATCTCCCGGCGGTCGAGGCGCAGCGCCACGCACTCCTCGACGCCTACGAGGCGGCCGGCACAGGTGACCTGCGGGTCCTGGCCGGGGCGCTGGTCCGGCCGTACGCGGCCAAGCTCGACGACGGCGCGAGCGGCTGTCGGTTCCTTCAGATCTACGCCGAGCTGTTCCACCGGCCCAACCCGACGGTCGACCCGGCGAAGCTCCAGACCCCGGGCAACAGCGTCTACCGGTGGCGCACCCTCGTCGATCCGCTGCTGGACGACGACGCCGTGCGCCTCCACCGCCGGTTCACGACGATCTCCTACACGGTCGACCAGATCGGCGACCGGGCCCGCAACGGCCCGAACAAGGACAACCGGCTGTTCACCAGCTACCTGACCGACACGGTCACGGCCATCCTCACCGCGCCGACGTCGGAGGAGACCCGCCGCCTTGCCGCCGAGCGCGACGCCGCACGCGCCCGCCGCGCCGGCTGAGCGCACCGGTCAGGCGATCGGCGCTCGCCGGCAGGCGACGACCAGGTACACCGGCTGCGCTGCGGCCTTGGGCCGCGTCGCCGCCCACTCCGGTTCCGGCGCCGGTTCGACCAGTCGCTCGACGACGAGGCCGTGGCTGATCAGCGTGTTCACGTACGTCGACAGCGTCCGGTGGTTCGCCCCGACCTCTTGGCGCAGCGTCGACCGCTCCCCGTCGGCGCGCCACCAGCCCTCGTCCCGGTAGGTGCCGCCGCTCGGCCACGAGCTCGACACGTCGCCGCCACCGCCGAAGCACGGGTGGAGGATCGAGAACACGAACCGCCCGCCCGGCACCAGCACCCGGGCGACCGTGTGGCACAGCCCGTCGAGGTCGTCGATGTCCGACAGCCCGAAGTTCGAGGTGACCAACTCGAACTCGCAGCCGGCGAGCACCTCGTCGTCGGTTGCGTCGCCGAGCACGTACTCGATCGACGGGCCAACGGTTGCGCGGGCCTTGTCCAGCAGCCGCTCCGATACGTCGATGCCGGTCACCGCCGCGCCCCGGCGGGCCAGCTCGCGGGCGACGAGACCATGGCCGCACGCCACGTCGAGCGCCCGTGGCCCGGGTGCCGGGCCGACCAGCGCCAACAGCGCGGCGACGGCCGCGCCTTCGTAGTGGTCCTCGCCGGCCCCGTAGACGTCGGCCACGGCGTCGTATCGGGCGACCATGCCGCCATCCTCGCCGATCACCCGATCGGCGTCGATCGGCCGCAGGTAGCCCGGCCCCACCCGAGACCATAGGGCTATCATTGGGCTATGGCCCGGACCCAGACGATCGTGCAGCTCACCGACGAGCTGGTCGCCGCGCTCGACGGCGAGGCCGCCCGGACGGGGACGTCGCGATCGGCGCTGATCCGCGAGGCGGTCGAGGAGTGGCTGGCCGCGCACAGCGAGGCGGCGAAGGTTGCCCGCTACGTCGAGGGCTACCGCGCCATCCCGCAGGGCACACCCGACGAGTGGGGCGATCTCGAGGCGGCGACGGAGGCTGCGGGACGCGAGCTCGCCCGTTCGCTCGACGCCGAAGAGGAAGCGCAGGGTCTCGAGTGGTAGGCCGTGGCGAGGTGTGGTGGCACGAGGCCCCCGAAGAGAAGCCTCGTCCCTACCTGGTGCTGAGCCGGGACGAGGTGATCCCGGCGGTGCATCGGGTCCTCGCCGTCCCGGCAACGCGCACAATCCGGGGCATTCCGTCCGAGGTCAGGCTCGACGAGGCCGACGGGATGCCCGCCGAGTGCGTGCTCACGCTCGACAACCTCCGCGCGGTTCGACAGTCGTACCTGGTCGAGCGCATCTGCGTGCTCGGCCCTCATCGGATGCGCGAGGTCTGCGACGCCCTGGCCTTCGCCACCGCCTGCAGCTGACCCACCACCCGAACCCGAACTGGCAACCACTCCGGCCACGTCGCGCCCCGTCCGGTAGCCAGAACGGCGTGCCGAGTCCGAACACTGCTCACATCCGATCACGTGGCGGCGGCAGATCGGTCCCCCGGAACGGCGGGCGTCACCCGGCGGCGTGTTCCGGCTGCGTCCGTTTCGCGCCGACCTCGGTCGAGGCACGCTCGTTCGAGGCGCCCGTGCCGTGTTGCCACGGCCAGCGGCCGGTGAGCTCGACCATCAGCGACCACGCGAGGAACGTCCGGACGAGCACGAGCACGCCCAGGGCGGCAACGTTCTCGAGGATCGGTTCCAGCGTGACGGTCCTGATGACGTCGGCGGCGATCAGCAGGTCGAGACCGAGGAGCAGTCCGCGACCGACGATCTGCTTGACCCGCTCGACCGCGTCCCCGACGCCGTGGGCGCGCACCGCCCGGGCGCCGAACGCGAACGCCGCCAGGACGGAGACGGTGATGACCGCGATGGCGACGATCTCGATCCACTCCGAGATCGTGTCGGCCACCTGCCAGTCACCGATCTCGGGCCCGTCGACGCCGAGCATCGTTCGAACCGTCCGAGCGTGGGGCATCACCGCTCAGCCTGCGCCGCCCACCGGGCGCCCGACAGGGCCGTTCGTCATCGGCCGCTGCCGGTCTCCTGACCTCGGAGCCCGGCTCGGTACCCCGATGGGCAGGGGTACCCTCGCGGGCCGCCCGACCGCCGAGAACCTGATCGCCGAGAAGAAGAGGACGCGCCGATGTCGATGATCGTGACCGAGCGCTACGAGGACATGCCGTACCGGCGCTGTGGCGCCAGCGGGATCGACCTACCGGCGGTGACCCTCGGCCTGTGGCAGGGCTTCGGCAGCGACCGGCCCTACGACAACTCCCGCGACGTCGTGACCCGGGCGTTCGACCTCGGCATCTGCCACTTCGACCTCGCCAACAACTACGGCCCGCCGTATGGCCACGCCGAGGAGGTGTTCGGCCGGATCCTCGCCTCCGAGCTGGCCGACCACCGCGACGAGCTGTTCATCTCGTCCAAGGCCGGCTACGACATGTGGCCCGGCCCCTACGGCGTCGGCGGCTCCCGCAAGTACCTGATCGCCAGCCTCGACCAGAGCCTGAAGCGGATGGGCCTCGACTACGTCGACGTCTTCTACTCCCACCGGTACGACCCGACGACCCCGCTCGAGGAGACGATGGGCGCCCTCGCCCACGTCGTCCACCAGGGCAAGGCCCTCTACGCCGGGATCTCGTCGTACTCGCCGGAGATGACGGTCGAGGCGCTGGAGATCCTGGCCGACTACGGCGTCCCGCTGTTCATCCACCAGCCGTCGTACTCGATGTTCAACCGCTGGATCGAGAGTGGCCTGCTCGAGACCCTCGGTGAGCAGGGCGTCGGGTGCATCCCGTTCTCGACGCTGGCCCAGGGACTGCTCACCACCAAGTACCTGAACGGCATCCCGGCCGATTCACGGGCGGCGAAGGACGGCTCGTTCAAGCAGGACTGGATCACCGACGACGTGCTCGGCCACGTCCGGGCCCTCAACGACATCGCCCAGGAGCGGGGCCAGACCCTGGCCCAGATGGCCATCGCCTGGACCCTGCGGGACGAGCGGGTCACGACCTCGCTGATCGGCGCGTCGAGCGTCGAGCAGCTGGAGGAGAACGTCGCCGCGGTCCGCAACCTCGACTTCTCCGAGGCGGAGCTGGCCGCCATCGACGAGCATGCCGTCGACGTCGGCATCGACCTGTGGGAGACCTCCCGCGCCGCTGGCTGACCGGTCGCGGTCGTGCACGGCCCGACGGCAACCGATGCGAACGCTCGGCGCCCGCCCTCGTAGGGTCCCGCTCCAGCGTCGCCGCCCGGACCGGGGGATCGGGTGTGGCGCATCCGGGGGACCGAGAGGGGCAGGAATGGCCGAGACCTCGACATCGACCGTCGCCGTCCGAGGTGTCGGGCTCGAGTGCACGGTCCGCGGGACCGGCGACCCCGCGGTCGTGTGGGGCCACGGGCTCACCTCCAGCCGGGCGACGGAGGACGACAACCCCTACTGGTTGCTCGACCCGGGGGCCGTCGCCGAACGCGTGCGACTCGTCCGCTATGACGCCCGCGGTCACGGCGAGTCGGAGGCCAGCGACGGGCCCGACGACTACAGCTGGCGGAACCTGGCGCTCGACCAGCTCGCGCTGGCCGACGCGCTCGGCATCGATCGCTACGTCGCGGCCGGCGCGTCGATGGGCGTTGGCACCGCGCTGCACGCCGCGGTCGAGGCGCCCGAGCGGATCGTCGCGCTGATACTGGTCATCCCGCCGACGGCCTGGGAGACCCGCGCCGCCCAGGCCGGGATGTGGGGCCAGATCGCCGACCTCATAGGTGCGCACGGGGTCGCGGCGATGGCGGCCTCGGCAAAGGACCTGCCGGTGCCCGACCCGTTCGCCGGCCGCGACGACGTCGCCGCCGCCAACGAGCGCCACACCCTGGCCGCCGACCCGGTGCGTCTCGCCCGCGTCCTACGCGGTGCCGGTGCCGCCGACCTCCCTCCCCGGGACGCCGTCCGGGCGATCGCGGTCCCGACGCTGATCCTGGCCTGGACCGGTGACCCGGCCCACCCGGTCTCGACGGCCGAGCAACTCGCCGAGCTGCTGCCCGACGCCCGCCTGTCGATCGCCACCACCGCGGACGAACTCGGACGTTGGACCGAGCAAGCCCTGACGTTCCTCGACGACATCTCCTGAACGACCTGGCCGACGAGCCGGGAAACGATGAGACTGCCGCGTATGTCGTTGCGCGACGCCTGGGACGCCAACGCCAGCGACTGGGTGCGGTGGGCGCGGACGCCAGGGCACGACTCCGGCTGAGCCTCGCTCGCCGGCTGCGCCGGTCGAGCTGCGTTCAGCTTGGGCTGAGCCTCGCTCGCCGGCTGCGCCGGTCGAGCTGCGTTCAGCTTGGGCTGAGCCTCGCTCGCCGGCTGCGCCGGTCGAGCTGCGTTCAGCTACGAAGCGTTCCACGCGCTGCGGTTCTTCGAGCTCGTTCCCGATCCGGGCACGCTCACGGTCGATCTCGGGACCGGGGAGGGTCGCTTCGGGCGTGACCTGGTCACACGGGGACACCGGGTCGTGGCGTTCGATGCGTCGCCGACGATGGTGCGCGCCGTGCGCGGTCACACCGACCCGTTGCCCGTCGCCTTGGCCGACGCCGCCGCTCTCCCGTTGGCCGATGCCGCGGCCGACCTCGTCGTCGCGTTCATGTGCCTCCACGACCTCGACGACCTCGGCGGGGTGATCACCGAGGCCGGGCGGGTCCTCGAGCCCGGCGGTCGGCTGTGCGCCGCCATCGTCCATCCGCTCAACTCGGCCGGGACCTTCGAGCAGGACGGCGGGGGAGCGTTCGTGATCGACGGGTCCTACTTCGAGCCCCGGCGCTACTGCGACGAGGTCCACCAGCACGGACTCGCGATGGCGTTCAACGGCGAGCACCGGCCGCTCCAGCACTACGTCGACGCGTTCGCTGCAGCGGGGTTCGTCATCGAGGCCCTGACGGAGGTCGGCAACGACGATCCCGCCAGCAGGTGGTCCCGGATCCCGCTGTTCTGCCACCTGCGCGCCCGACGGGAGCGCTGAACCGGAGCGCCCGGGTTCGGGCCGACGGGCCCGAGGTCGCGATACTGGCCCCGTGGCTGCGCGAAACGTCCTCGGGGGAGAGCTGGAGCCGTGCGGGACGGACCCGATGACCGGGTTCTTCCGCGACGGCTGCTGCAACACGTCGCCCCAGGACGTCGGGAGCCACACGATCTGCGGCGTGATGTCGCGTGAGTTCCTCGAGCACCAGCAGGGCATCGGCAACGACCTGATGACCGCGCGCCCCGAGTTCCACTTCCCCGGGCTCTCACCGGGCGACCGCTGGTGTGTCACCGCTCAGAATTGGCTCCGGGCCCATCGCGACGGGGCGGCGGCACCGGTGGTGCTCGCATCGACCCACGAGTCCGCGCTGGCGATCGTCCCGCTCGAGATCCTCCAGCAGCACGCCGTCGACGTCCCCGCCGACCCGAGCGCACTCGAGGACTGACCCGTACCCGGGGGACCGAACGCCCCCGAGTCGTCAGTCCGTGGACGAGTCGTCGGTGCGGCGTCGGGCGCGGCCGAACGCCCCCGAGGCTACGAGGGCCCGGGCGACCGGCGCCAGGAGCTCGTCGAGTCGGGCCGTCGACTCGTCGCCGATCGCCTCCCACAGCGGGAGCGACGTCGCGTCGGTGCGGTCCTCGATGTCGGCGCGGAACGCCCGACCGGCGTCGGTGAACGCGCCGGTGTCGTCGACCAGGCCCCGTTCGGCCAGGCGCACGACGGCCCGCTGCCACGCCTCGTCCGGCCAGGCCCGCGTCGCCTTCAGGACCTTCTCCGACACCGTCCCGGTCGCGGCGTGGAGGACGAGCGCCTCGACCGCGTCGACGGACGCGGCCTGGAGCACGGCGATGTGGGCGTCGCCCCGCCACTCCCGGATGGTCGTGACCAGTTGCCACAGCCGCACGAGCGGCTCGTCCGGCAGCGGCTGGGCCCGGTTGGCCGCGGCCAGCGGCTTGCCCTCGTAGCCGACGCCGTCGCAGACCCGGGCGGCGAGGCCGACGGCCTCGTCGAGGTCGTCACCCGCGAGCACGTCCGATGCCACCCGGTCGAGCACCCGGCCCGCGGCCCGCCACCGGGCGCGCTGCAGGTCGGCAGCGTCGGCCTTCGCCCACGCCGCCGGGAGCGCAGCGGCGACCACGTCGGGGCAGAAGTTGAAGAACGTGGCGACGACCATCTCGGGCCCGACCGGGCCCATCGCCGCGGCGCGGCTGGCGAAGTACCCGGCCATGCCCTCGACGCCGAGCGCCGCGTACTCCTCGGCGGCCTCGGGCGCGAAGTAGACGAAGCCGTGCACGGGGCCGGTGACCTCGTGCATCCGACGGGCGATCGCGGGGTCCACGGCGGCAGCCTCGCAGCCGGGCCCCGGGCCGGGCCAGTTCCCGGCCCCGTCCGGCCCGGTCCTGAGCAGCCCGCCCGCCCGCTCAGCTCCGGGGCTGGTAGATCGCGGTGTGGTCGATCCGCACGACCGGCGTCGGGCCGTCGTCGGTGAGGCGGCTGACCCGGACGTCCAGGGCCACGAAGCGGTGGCCCTTCTTCTCCCACTCGTCGGTGACGACCGCACGGGTGGCCAGCCGGTCGCCGTGGCGCACGACGTCGAGGTGGTGGGCCGTCGAGCCGACGTGGATCCACGGGCCGAGGCGGACGTTCATGGCGAGCACCGAGTTGGCGAGGCGGAGCAGCCAGCCGGGGTGGGCGACCCGCTCCGCGGCGTAGAGGTCGAGCGTCTCACGTACGGCGTCGAGGTAGCCCGCCTCCGCATCCGCATCGAAGGTGCGGTCGCGCAGCGCGAGCACGGTCCCGACGGCGAGCGATTCGGGTGAGGCCGCCGTCGGCTCCGGGTTCGGGCCCGCGCCGTCGCCGGCGTCGGTGAGCCGGACGTCCTCGCCGCCGGGATCGGCCTTCTCGTGCAGGGTGGCGACGCCGGTCGCGCAGACGGTGCCGTCGGGATCAACGAGGTCCAACGTCAGCTGGAGGTCGCCGCCCTTCGCGGTCACGGCGCCCGGCCGGACCTCGACGCGGTCGCCCTCGTAGACGGGTTGCGCGAAGCGGGCCGACAGCGTCCCGCGTGCCAGGAAGTCGAGCCCCCACAGCTCGACCGGCACGTGGCTCAGGTAGGCGTAGTCGTCCACGCCGGGGACCAGTCCGCCCCGGAAGCCGTACTTCCGGGCGACGTCGTCGTCGTGGATCTTGTTCTGCGAGGTGGTGGCCGTGTTGTGCGCGACCACCCCCCAGGGTCGCGGTTCCATGCGCCGGACCCTAGCCCTGATTGTTCATGGGCACCCCGAAGTCCACCGGTGACCTGGACGGATACAGAACCTGCCGTGGCGGGCCGACAACTTCCTGACCAGGCCAGACGTAGCGATATGAACAATTGGGGCTAGGCCCGCCGCCCGCCGCCGACCCAGTCACCCGCTGACGTGTGGTCGGAGATCGAACGCGGGCTCAGCCGGGGCCGGCGGTGGCGTCCTGGGGTACGAGGGCGACGAGGGCCAGTTCGACCGCCGCGGGGCGGGAGACCCGGGCGCCCTCGTCGAGGAGCTGGGCGAAGCGCTCGGGGCCGAGCTGCTGCTCGAGGCCGTCGCGGATGGCGCCGAACCACTGCGTGTCCCGCTCGGTGAACTTGGGGGCGCGCGCCGCCTCGCACGCGCCGAACAGGCGGGCGGCCTCCTCGGGGCGGCCGAGACGGGCGCAGAGCACCGACACCATCCGGATCGTGCGCCACTGCAGCGTCGTGTAACCCACGCGGCGCCAGAACCGCAGCGCGTCGGGGATCAGCGCGGCGCCGATCGTCGGGTCGCCGTGGTCGGCGGCGACGACCGCGAGCGTGATCGCCGACTGGTGCTCGAGCATGGCGGCGCCCGACCATCGTGCGAGCTCGTTGGCCTTGCGCAGGTGGTCGATGGCGGCCGGGTCGTCGGTGAGCCGGCCGATCTCGCCCCGGACCCAGCAGGTGAACGCGATCGCGCTGGGCGAGCCCGCCGCGCCGGCGGCCGCCGCGGCGCGGTCGACGATCGGCATCGCCCCGGCGTGGTCGCCGGCGTAGGCGGTGCACAACCCGGCGCGGGCGAGCAGGTCGCCGGGCAGCCGGCTCGAGCGGCCGGTCGCAGCCGCGGCGAAGTGGTCGTGGGCCTCGGCGAAACGGCCCCAGAAGATGCACGGCCAGCCGAGCGCGTCCCGGCAGATGGTCCACGCCTCCGAGCCGGGCTCGGCACCGTCGAGGCCGTCGCGCGCCGCGGCCTCGCTGGCGTCCTCGTCGCCCCGCATCCGCAGCGCGTGTGACGCGAGGCCGAGCCCGACGCCCCGCCACGGTGGCGAGTCGCGCCGCGCCCGCTCACCGATCTCGATCGACCAGCCGATGAGCTCGTCGAGCAGGTGCCAGACGCGCAGCTCGTCGAGGGCGAGGCTGATGCGGACGGCCTCCTCACCGGTGCCCTCGCGCAGCGACCAGCGGTGGGCGATGCGAAGGTCGTCGAGCGACGCCATCGCCGTCGCCGCCCACACCGGTTCGTCGCCCGTGGCCAGGCCCTGTTGGATCCGCTCGGCCAGGTCCGCGGCCCACGAGGCGTGGCGGGCGCTCATCGCCCCGAGCTGGTCGCGCTCGTCGAGTCGCTCGCGCCCGAAGTGGCGCATGGTCTCGAGGAGCCGGTAGCGCCGGCCGAGCTCGTGGTCGTCGGCGACGACCATCGACGCCTCGACGAGACGGGCCAGCGTGATCGCGACGATGCGCCCGCGTCGGCCCAGCGCAACGTGTTCGGCGGCGTCGAGCGCGAACCCGCCGTCGAAGATCGACAGCTCGTCGAACAGCTCCTGGGCGTCCTCGTCCAGCAGCCGGTACGACCACTCGACGACCCCGCGCAGCGTCGCCGTCCTCGGGCTGTCGGCCCCGGGCGAGGCGAGGAGGTCGAGCCGCAGGTCGAGGCGCGACCGCAGCTCGCGCAGGTCGAACGTGGCGAGGCGGCTGGCGGCCAGCTCGATGGCCAGCGGCAGCGAGTCGAGCCGCTCGACCAGGTCCTCGATCAGTGACTCGTTCCGGGCGTCGAGCGTGAAGTCGGGGCGGACCCGCCGCGCCCGGTCGACGAAGAGCAGCGCGGCGTCACTCGGGCCGTCTGGGTCGCGGTCGGGTGAGGCACCCAGCGGGCCGAGCGCGACGACCTGTTCGCCGGCGACGGCGAGGCGCTCCCGGCTGGTCGCCAGCACGGTGGCGTCGGTCGAGCGGAGGATGCGGTCGACCAGCGGCCGGACCTCGTCGAGCACGTGTTCGCAGTTGTCGAGCACGAGCAGGCGGGGGTTGTCGTGGAGCGAGTCGACCACCGCGTCCGCCGCGCCCAGGTTCTCGGGGAGGCGCACGACCAGCTGGTTGGCGAGGGCGTGGACGACGTCGGAGGGGTCGTCGATGCCGCTGAGGAGCACGACGACCGGGTCGAGCGCCGGCTCGGCCGCGAGCAGCTCGGCGACCAGGCGGGTCTTGCCCGCGCCCCCGAGGCCGGTGACGGTGATGCAACGGTTGGCCATCAACGCCTCCCGGAGCCGCGTGCTCTCCGCCAGGCGTCCGACGAACGCGTTCGGCGGCGGGGCGAGGCGGGGTGCCCGGGACCGCGTCGCCCGGTCGCGCCCGCCGTCGCTTGCGTCCCCCGGGTTCGTGCCCGGGCCGGCGGCGTGGCCCGCAACGGTGTCGGGGCGGGCGATGGCGGTGTCGTCGACGCCGAGCCCGGAGCGGGCCATGGCCGACGGCGGCGCGGCCGCCACCGTCCGGGCGAGGATGTCGGACTCGAGCGACGCCAGCTCGTCGGTCGGATCGAGGCCGGTCTCGTCGGCCAGGCGGCGGCGGTAGCCCTCGGCGACCCGCAGCGCCTCGTGGTGCTGGCCGCACCGGTACAGCGCGGTCATCAGCAGGCAGTGGGTCCGCTCCCGCAGCGGCTCGGCGGACGCCGCGGCCTTCAGCCTCGGCAGCTCCTCCTCGTGGCGCCCGGCGTCGAGCAGCGCCTCGAGCAGGAGGTCGCCGGCGCGGTGGCGCAGCTCGGCGATGCGGACCCACTCGGGCTGCAGCTCCGCGCTGTCGGCGAACTCGGCCAGCGCATCGCCCCGCCAACGCCCGAGCGCCTCCTCGAACAGGGCGGCCGCCACGGTCGGGTCCGTCTCCATGGCCGCGGTGGCCTCGTCGATCGTGGCCTCGACGCCGGCGAGGTCGAGCTCGTCGGCCGCGATCTCCAGCCGGTAGCCGTACGGGCCGAGCTCGATGCGGTCACCGGCGTCGCCGAGGGCTCGCCGCAGGCGCGACACGTGGCTCTGGATGCTGGCCCTGGTCGACTGCGGCGGCCCGTCGGGCCAGAGCGTGTCGACGATGCGCTGGAGCGGCACCGAACTGCCACGGGCCACGACGAGCAGGGCGAACAACGTGCGCTGGCGGCGCCCACCGAGCGCGACGGACCGCCCGTCCAACGCGACGGTCATGGGGCCGAGCAGCGCGACGCTGAACGAACTCGGCATGTGCCGGTGGTGCTCCTCGAGCGCTAGCGGGCGGTGCCGGTGTTCTCGTTCGACCGTTGGGCTGAGAGTTCCGATGCACTGTCGAGCGCGATCACCCCCCAGATGATGCCAATTCTCGCTGTGACTGTTGGCCCGGCGCCAGCGGCCGGCCGTTCCCGGCACCGTGCCGAGCGATGGCGCTGCCACCGGTCTCGGGAGCCGGGACGGCGGAACGGCGGGTGGCACCGGCCACCACCGCGGCGAGCGCGACGACGAACCCGGCCGACTGGAGGGGTGTCAGCGACTCGCCGAGGACGACCCAGCCGACGATGCTGGCGACGACCGGCGACAGCAGGCCGAGGAACGCGACGGTGGAGGCGGGTAGGCGGGAGATGCCCCGGAACCAGAGCGTGTACGCGATCAGCGATCCGGGGACCGCCAGCCACAGGTAGCCGCCCGCCGCGGTCGCGGAGATCGTGTCGGGCACCCCTTCGGTCGCGGCCAGCACGGCGGTCAGCACGATCCCGCCGGCGGTGAGCTGCCAGCCGGTGAACGCGAGCAGGCTCGTGCCGGCCGGCCGTCCCCAGCGACGGGTCAGCACGACCCCGGTGGCCATCGAGGCGACCCCGGCGACCGCGGCGGCGAGGCCGACCGGGTCGAGCGCGGTCGGCGCGTCGAGCACCAGCAGGGCCACGCCGGCGACACCGACCATCGCGTACACGACCCGCCGTGGGTCGACCGCCTCGCCGAGGAGCCAGTACGCCAGCCCGATGACGACGAGCGGTTGGAGCGCGCCGGCGGTCGCCGCGATGCCGCCGGGGAGTCGGTAGGCGGCGACGAACAGGAGCGCGAAGAACACGCCGATGTTCAGCGCGCCGAGGACGCCGGCGCGCCACCACCAGTGCCCCCGGGGCAGGCTCCGGGTGAGGGCGATGACGACGAGCCCGGCCGGCAACGAGCGGACGACACCCGCGAACACGGGGTGGCCCTCGGGGAGGAGCTCGGTCGTCACCGCGTAGGTGGTGCCCCACACCATCGGCGCGAGCGAGGCGACGGCCGCTGCGGCGAGGGCGCCGTTGCGAACGATGGCCCGGCGGCTGCCCGCCGGTCCCGCTCGCTGCGGTGTCGGTGCGGTGACGGCCCGGTGGGCAGGTCCTGGTGAGGTCGGCATGGTTGCTGGCTCCGGTACGTCTGGCGGCGGGGTCGGTCCCCGCTCACCACCGACCAACACCTCTCGATAATGAAATATTCGATGTCGAGAGATTGTCCGCCGGCGGACGCGCGCTCGCGGTACGGTCGCGGCGAGCGGGCCGCGGCCGCCGGGCCGGGCCCGTGGGCGACCGATCGGCCCGGAGGGGCGGTGTGGTGACGGACGGCGACGACGTGCGTGGTGAGGGCGGCGAGCACGACGTGGGCGACGCGGTCGACGTCATCCTCGGGCAGTGGGCCGCGGAGCGGCCCGACCTCGACGCCCGCCCGATGGCCGTCATCGGTCGGATCGCGAGGGTCCACCACCTGCTCGACCGCGGCGTCGCGGAGAACCTCGCCCGGCACGGCCTGCAGCGCTGGGAGTTCGACGTGCTCGCGACCCTCCGCCGCCACCGTGGCGGGCCGCTCACCGCCGGCGAGCTCGCCGCGGCGATGATGGTGGCATCGGCGTCGATGACCAACCGGATCGATCGGCTCGTCACCCGCGGGTTCGTGAGCCGGACCGTCGACCCGTCGAGCCGGCGTCGCGTGCTGATCTCGCTGTCCGACGCCGGACGGGCGCTGGTCGACGAGGTCGTGTCGACCCACGTCGCCGCGGAGGATCGTCTCCTCGCCGGCCTCGACGAGGGCGAGCGCGCCGGCCTCGCCGATCTGCTCCGCCGGTTGCTGCTGTCCCTCGGCGACCGTCCCGAGGCGCCCTGACGGCGTCGCCCGGGGGCCGTCCGCCTACGGGGACCGAGTGGGCCGCGCTCCTCAGTCGGACGCCGGGCGGCCGGTGAGCGCAGCGACCACACCGAGGCCGAGGTAGGTGCAGCCGACGGCGACATCGCGTCGGCGGTTGGCGCCCGCCGAGCGCACCAGGCGCCCGATGCGGCTGGCCGCGAGCGCGTAGATGCCGTCGCTGACCAGGCCGAGGACGACGAACACCGCGCCGAGGACGACGATCTGGGTGCGGGCGCCGCCGACGGCCGGGTCGACGAACTGGGGCACGAAGGCCAGGAAGAACACCGCCGTCTTCGGGTTGAGCACGTTCACGACGAACCCGTCGGTGAACACCCTCCCTAGGCGGTGCGGCGCCGGGCCGACAACGTCGCCGCCCCCGTTGCGCACGCCCCGCCACAACGTCGTGAGCCCGAGGTACACGAGGTAGGCGGCGCCCGCGAGCTTCACCGCGGTGAACGCCGACGCCGACGCGACGATCAGGGCGGACAGTCCGGCGGTCGCGGCGGCGATGTGGACGAGGGTGCCGGCGTGGATGCCGAGGACCGAGGCGACGCCGGCCGCCGGGCCCTGGGCCGCGCTGCGGGTGACGATGTAGAGCACGGCGGGCCCGGGGACCAGCAGCAGCGCCAGGCTGGTCCCCGCGAAGACGACGAGGGTGGCGGTGGTGGGCACGTCGGCCGAACCTAGGCCCCGGCGGCCGGGGACGCAGGCGGGTTTCGGCGGTCCGCCCCGGTCCGGGTGCCCGCCGCGTCGGGTGCTCGCGGTCGGTCCCCGCTCGCCGCGCGCTGGCCGGAGGGTGTGTGCTGGGAGGACCATGACCGAGACGCCGACCGCCAGCTCGACCGGAACCCCCCGCTGGGCGGCCCACCTGCCGCCGGGCACGGACCCGGCGGACGTGGACCTCCTCGCCGACGGAACGCTCGTCGCCGCCTGGACGCGACGCTGGGCCGCCGGGCCCGAGCGTCCGGTCCTCCACACCGTCGAGCACGGATGGTGGACCGCGGCGCACCTGGAGGAGGCGAGCCGGAGGGTCGCGGGCCGGCTCGTGGCCGCCGGGCTGGAGCGGGGCGACCGGGTGCTGATGAGTGCGGCGTCGAGCGCGGAGCTCGTGGCCGCCCACGTGGGCGCGCTGCGCGCCGGCCTCGTCGTCATCCCGGCCAACACCGCGTACCAACAGCGCGAGATCGCCCACCTCGTGAACGACGGCTCGCCCCGGGCCGCAGTCGTCGACGACGAGACGAGGGCCGGCTGGCTGCGGGCCGCCGATCCGTCGCTCGTCGTCACCTCGCCGGCGGTCGAGCTGCCCGACGGCCCCGACCCGGCGTGGCTCGACGACGTCGGGGCCGGCGAGCCGGCGGTCATCGGTTACACGTCGGGCACGACGGGCGCACCCAAGGGTGCGGTGCTCACCCACGCCAACACGCTGGCGTCGGCTGCGGCGCTCCGCATCGCCTGGCGGTGGAGCCCCGACGACCGCCTCGTGCTGGCCCTGCCGCTCTTCCACGCCCACGGCCTGATGGTCGGGCTCCACGGCACCCTGCTCGCCGGCGCCTCGGCCGTGCTCCAGCACGGCTTCGACGCGGACCGGGTGCTCGACGCGGTCGCAGAGCACTCGGCCACGCTCTTCTTCGGGGTCCCGACGATGTACGCGCGCTTCGCGGCGTCGCCCCGCATCGGCGAGCTCGCCGCGCTGCGGCTGTGCGTGAGCGGCTCGGCGCCGCTGCCGCCGTCGATCTTCGAGACGATCGCCGGTCGGGGCGGCCAGCGCCCGCTCGAGCGCTACGGCATGACCGAGACGCTGATGAACGTGTCGAACCCCCACGACGCCGAGCGGCGCCCGGGCACCGTCGGGTTCCCGCTCCCCGGGGTCGAGGTGAAGCTGGCCGGAGGGAACGAGGGGGAGATCCTGCTGCGCGGCCCGAACGTGTTCGGCGGCTACTGGCGGAACCCCGACGCGACCGCGAAGGCGTTCGACGACGACGGCTGGTTCCGCTCCGGTGACCTCGGCACCTTCGACGACGACGGGTACCTGGCCATCGTCGGCCGCAGCAAGGAGCTGATCATCACCGGCGGGTACAACGTGTACCCCCGCGAGGTCGAGGAGGTGCTGCTGCGCCGCCCCGAGGTCGTCGAGGTCGCGGTGGCGGGCACACCGTCAGAGGAGTGGGGTGAGGTCGTGACCGCCTACGTGGTCTGTGACGGCGACCTCGACCGGGAGGCGTTCGACGCGTTGGCCGCCGAGTCCCTCGCCTCCTACAAGCGGCCCCGCCTCGTCCACGTGGTCGACGCCATCCCCAAGAACGCGCTCGGCAAGGTCCTGCGCCACGAGCTCGCGCCCCCGGCCTGATCCGGACCGTTCCCGTCCGGGCGCGCGAATGGGGCGAGGGCGCGCTGGCGGCGGGGGCTACGGTGCGGCGATGCCTCCGGCCGACCCCGAGGACGCGACCTCGCTCGACGACGTCCGCGCCGCCATCGACGACCTCAACCGCGAGCTGGTGCGGCTGCTCGCCCGGCGGGGCGCGTGGGTCGAGCGGGCGGCTGCGTTCAAGACCGACGAGGCCCACGTGCGGGCCCCCGATCGGGTCAAGCGCATCATCGACGACATGACCACCTACGCCGGTGAGGTCGGGGCTGATCCGACGGTGACCGAGCGGGTGTTCACGGCGATGATCGAGGCGTTCATCGACGCCGAGCTCGCCACCCACCGGCGTCTCTCCGACGGCTGACCGGCCGAGGCCGGGGCGCTGCGCCGGCGCGGCCTCAGCCTGCGGCCCGCACGGCGTCGACGAGCTCGTCGAGCGAGTCGACCTCCCAGGTGGGTGCCGCCCGCAGCGAGGTGACCGTCCCGTCGCAGGCGAGCCACATGCCCTCGAGCAGCGGGAACCAGCGGGTCGGGTCCTCGTCGTCACCGACGAGGAACAACACGCCGTCGGCATCGGACGGCATGGCGTCGCGGACCTCGTCGACACCGCGTGCCGAGGGCACGAAGTCGACCGCTGCGCTCAGCGTGGAGGCCGGCTCGGGGAGCGTCCCGGCGACCAGGTCGTCGACCTCCACCGTGAACAGCAGCTGGTCGCCGTCGGCGTCGACCGCACGCAGCCCGCCGGTGACGACGATGTCCGCCCGCCCGGTGAGGTCGGCGACGGAGGCGGACGGGGCGTAGTCGTAGGCGATGCCGAGGTCCGCCATCACGTCGGCGAACGCCGCGAGCCCGGCTGCCGTGCACCCGTCGCCCGCGCCCTCGGCGCTGGTCGAGCTCGCGCTGGTCGAGGTCGCGCCCGTCGTGGAGGAGGTGGCCTCCTCGACCGTCGGGGTCGTGGCCGATGCCGAGGTCGACGCGCCCGTGCCACCGGCGTCACCCGGCTCGCCCGCCGGGGAACCACCGCCGCACGCCGTGGTCGCCATGGCCAGGGCCGCGGTGACGAGCAGGGTCCGGTGACGGTGCATGGTCGTTGGACGAAGGTCACGACCTGCCGGTTCCCGACGGCTCGTGTTGCCTCGGCGCGGGTCATCGGTGCCGCTCGGGGTGCCCACGAAACGTAAGGGCTAGCGTGGCAACGCGTTGTTCGTGGTCGTCATGGGGGTGTGGCGGATGATCGGTGCAGTGGTGCTCGGCTCCCTGGGTTTGGGGGGCATCGAGCGGCTCGTCGGCGGGGGCGAGCCGGTGCGGGCGATGTTGGTGACGACCGCGGCGAACGGGCTCGACGATCGTGAGGCGATCGTCCGCTCGTGCCGTGAGCCGCTCACCGAGCGTGGCTGGGACCTCGTCGAGCTTGACCTCGAGCGCTCCGACGGCCACGAGCTGACCTCGACGCTGGCCGGCGCCGGCGCGGTCGTCGTCTCCGGCGGCGACCCCTACCGGCTGCTCGCGGCGATGCGTCGGTCGGGCTTCGACCGCTCGATCGGGCTCGCGCTGGCCCGGGGCGTCAGCTACGTGGGGGTGAGCGCCGGCGCGGCGGTCGCCGGGCCGAACCTCCGCCCTCTCCTCGATGTGAACCCGTTCCCGGCGCCGGCGAACCAGCCGCTCGACGGGCTCGGGCTGAGCGACACGCTCGTGTTGTCCCACGACGAGCGGACCGGCCGGCGAGAGCGTCACGCGGCGGCCCAGCGCGAGCACGGCCTCGAGATGCGCCTGATCGCGCTGCGCGACGACGAACTCCTCCTGTCGGGCCACCCGTGGCGTCTCCTCAACGCGACCGAGGGCGTCACGATCCGCCCGGCCGAGGTGGCCGATGCCGCGGCGATCGCCGGTTCCTACGCCGAGTCGGCCCGGGCCGCGTGGCATCACATGTTCACCGACGCCCAGCTCGCCGACCTCAACCCGCCGGTCGAGGCGTGGGGCAAGCGGTTGGCGACGCTCGACGACGCCGATGACCTCGTCGTCGTGGAGGACCACTCCGGGGTCGCCGGGTTCGTCTGGTGCCGCCCGTCGGAGGACCTCGACCTCGACACCGGCCACGGCGAGATCGCGGCGTTCTACACGAGGCCCCGGTTGTGGGGCCGGGGGACCGGCCTGCGGCTGGCGACGTACGCGCTCGACCGTCTCCGGGCCGCGGGCCACCACACGGCCGTGCTCTGGACCGAGGAGCGCAACGAGCGGCCCCTGCGGATCTACCACGAGATGGGTTGGCGGCCCGACGGTGCAGTGCGCGAGCGCGAGTACCTCGGCACCAAGATCCGCGAGCTGCGCCATCGCATGGTGCTCTGATCCGGACGCGCGTCGGCCCCGGCACGCATCGGACGCGCAGCGGCCCCGGCACTGATGGCGTGCCGGGGCCGTGGCGTCACCGGGCGGTCAGACGCCCGGAGATCAGGTGCTCGTGATCACGCGTCGCCGTGATCAGGCGCCGCAGAGCGCCGGGACAGTGGCCTCGAGCGGCAGGGCCGGGTCGAGCGGCGAGGCGCCCGCTCCGGCGTCATAGCCGCCGTCACCGTTCACGTCGATGCCGTGGACGACCACGTGCAGGTGGCCGACGGCGTCGGCGACCTCGTCCGACACCTCGAACGTGCGGGTGTAGGAGAGGTTGCCGTCCTCGTCGGCGACCGGGAAGCGGTCGACCGCGAGCGCGCTGTCGGCGCTGGTGTCGCCCTCGGTGGTCAGCGACGCCTGGATGCCCCCGTAGGAGGGAACGCCCTCGGTGGTGTCGATCAGGCCGTTGCCGTCGGTGTCGTCGGTGGCGACGGGGCAGACGTTGCCGCCCTCGAGCGCACCGTGGAGGTGCTGGGCGTGGGGGAGGCCGGGCGCCAGGCCCGACGCCTCGAGCTCCACGGTCAGCATGTTGCCGTCGACGGTCATCTCGACCGAGCCCGACGGGTCCGACCCGCCGTCAGCCGCCGGGTCGTGCGGGAGCGCGCCCAGCGTCAGGCCGAAGGTGTCGGGTGCCGGCGGTGCCGCCTCGAACGTGGGCGAGGCGACGACCTGGCCCCGGATGGCGCCGTCGGGGAGCTCGGGGGTGTGGAAGTTGATGTAGATCTGCTCGGTGGCCATCGCCTGGACGAGCTCGTCGACGCTCATGCCGTCGATCTCGTCGGGGGTGATGGTGCCGGCGACGCGGGTGTCGTCGACGATGTCGTCGACCAGGCTCACGACGACCGGGCCGTTCTCGCCGCGGGGTGCGCCATGGAGGTGGACGGCCTCGACATCGTCGACGTCGAACGCGGTCGAGCTGTACTCGATCCGGTCCTCGTAGACGCGGAACACGCTCCACGCCCAGCCGTCCTCGCCGCTGCGCGGCACCTCCTGGTTGCCGCTCGAGTACGCGACGTACTCGTCGATGTGGTCGGCACCCGCCGGCGGGGCGGTGGCCAGGCCCACGGTCACGAGCCCTGCGGCCAGTGCGGACATGAGGAGTCTTCGCATGAGGAACCTCTCCTGTGGTGTGCGTCGGAGCACCTCGACACCTCGTCGCCCGCGGTCGCCTCGGCGACCTGTGACGGCGGGCCTCGGTGCTCTCCCTGCGACGGTGGTTCGGTCCCGGGATCCGGGCGGATTGGCCCGGGTGAGGAATTCGTTCGTTCCGCGGCACGTACGGTGCCGCGCCGGTCGCCGTGACACCCCTGCGATCGGCCCGGTGATGTGCTCGAACGCACGGGCCTCCGTGTAACTTCGTCGCCAGTCGGATGCCCACGAGATGACCCACATGGCCGCCATTCCTCATGACATCGCCGCGGCGCTCGACCACGGCGGCGAGATGGGCCGGCGGATCCGAGAGCTGGACTGGGCGTCGACGCCGGTCGGAGCGATGTCGGACTGGCCCGCCGAGCTGCGCAGCGCGCTCTCGTTCATGCTCGCGTCGCGGGCCCAGATCGCCATGTTCTGGGGCCCCGACTACATCGCGTTCTACAACGACGCGTACGCGCCGACGATCGGGGAGAAGGACCGCACCGCGCTCGGTCGCCCGGCGCGCGACGGCTGGTCGGAGCTGTGGTCGACGCTCGAGCCGATGCTCGACTCGGTCGTCGAGACGCTCGAGCCGTTCGCCGCGTCCGACCACCCGTTCGAGATCGCCCGGCACGGGTTCATCGAGGACGTGTTCTTCGACATCTCCTACGACCCGATCCTCCTGCCATCGGGTGAGGTCGGCGGTGTCTTCTGCATCGTCAGCGAGACCACCGTTCGGGTCGTGGGCGAGCGGCGGCTCCGCATGGTGCACGAGCTCGCCCGCGAGCTGCCCTCCACCGACGGTGAGGACGAGGTCGCCGAGCTCGCGGTGGAGCTGCTGTGCGCCCAGCCCGCCGACATCGAGCTCGCCGGGGTGTACCTGCGCGGGGCCGACGGCGGCGTCCACCTGGCCGGCCCGGCCGAGCCGAGGGACGGGCTTCCCGCCGAGCTGGCCGCGTCGTCGCGCCTGAGCATCGCGTGGACCCGCGCCGTCGACGGGCAGAGCGCCGTCGAGATCACCGGCAGCTGGCGCTCCGACGTCGACGCCGTGCCGACCCGACCGACCATCCTCCACCCGCTCCTCGTGCGGGGCGATGTCGTCGGCGGCCTCGTCGTCACGCCGAGTGCCCGCCAGCCGTTCGACGACGCCCACCGCACGTTCCTCGGCTCGCTCGCCGCCGAGATCGCCCGCGCCCTCGCCGAGGTGCGGGGTCGGGCCGAGGACCGCCGTCGCGCCGACGCCCTGGCCGAGCTGGACCGGGCCAAGACCGACTTCTTCTCCAACATCAGCCACGAGTTCCGCACGCCGCTGACGCTGCTGCTCGGGCCGCTGCGCGACGCCCTCGACGATCAGAGCGCACCCCTGGAGGGGCGCCAGCGGGAGCGGGTCGCCCTCGCGGAGCGCAACGCGGAGCGGCTCCTGCGGCTCGTGAACCGGCTGCTGGAGTTCTCCCGCTACGGGGAGGGCGCGTCACGACCCCGCATCGAGGCGCTCGACATCGGCGAGGCGACCTCCTCGATCGTCGAGCTGTTCGGCGAGCTCGCACGGCGGGCGGGGATCGACCTGCGCCTCGAGGTGTCGCCGATCACCCGTCCGACGCCGGCCGATCCGTCGATGTTCGAGATCGTCGTGCTCAACCTGCTGTCCAACGCGTTCAAGCACACGCTCGAGGGCTCGATCACCGTCTCGGTCACCCAGGACCGCTCGGACGCGGTGGTGACCGTGTCGGACACCGGGTCGGGGATCCCGGCGGAGGCGCTCGAGCACGTCTTCGACCGGTTCCACCGGATCGCCGGGGTGGGTGGACGCACGTTCGAGAGCACCGGGATCGGGCTGGCGCTCGTGCACGAGATCGTCGATGCGCACGGCGGCTCGGTGACGGCCACCAGTGACGTCGGCGTGGGCTCGACCTTCGAGGTGCGGCTGCCGCTCGCCCCCGCCGAGCCCGACACCGGCGACGAGCCCGTGCCGAGCACGGTCGACGCCCACGGGTCGGCCGTGTCGGCCCGCTACCTGGCCGACGTCACCGAGATCGTCGACACGACGAACGGCGCGACGACGACCGCGGAGACGGAAGATGCCACCGGGGAGCCCGGGCGCGGCCACGCCGATGGGTCACCGGACGCCGAGCCCGAGAGCGGTGGGAACAGCGACGGCGGCACGGTGCTCGTCGTCGACGACAACGCCGACATGCGCCACTACCTGCGCCAGAACCTGGAGCCGTACTTCGAGGTCATCGTGGCCCGCAACGGCGAGGACGGCATCGAGAAGGCCCGGGAGGTCCGTCCCGACCTGGTCCTGACCGACGTCATGATGCCGGGTCTCGACGGCATCGGGCTCCTGGCGGCGCTGCGGGCCGACGACGCGCTGCGCAACGTCCCGGTCGTCCTCGTCTCGGCCCGACCCGGCGAGGACCTCGCGGTCGAGGCGCTCGAGGTCGGCGCCGACGACTACCTCATCAAGCCGTTCTCGGTGCTCGAGCTGGTCACCCGGGTGCGCTCCGCGGTGCAGCTCGCCCGGTCCCGCACCGAGCGCGAGCGCGACGCCCAGCTCTACGCCGCCCACTTCGAGGCGGTCGCACAGGTCGCCCAGCAGCTCAACGCCAGCCGGACGTGGCGGGACATCTCGACCACGCTGTCGACGTCGCTCGTGCCGATCGTGCGCTGCGACGAGGTCTCGCTCCTGGTCGTCGCCCAGGAGACGACCGACATCCTGCCGCCGGCGAAGGAGGACCGGCTCTCGCCGGAGCTGGCGGCCCGTTGGCGCACGTGGACGGGCAACGGCTCCCCGGTCCACGAGGCCGTGCTCCGCCGCCGGCGGATGTGGCTGTCCGACCGCTCCCAGCTCGCCACGCGGTACCCGGCGCTCGCCGAGACGGTGTGGGACACCGACCTCCAGGCCATGGCCGTCCTCCCGCTCGGCCTCGGCGACGCCGGTGAGGTGCTCGGCGCCCTGTGGATCGGCTGGCACCGCGATGTGCGCCCCGAACCGATCCTCGTCGGCATGATCGACACGGTCACCCAGCTCACCGCGCAGGCCGCGGCCCGGGCCCGGGACTTCGAGTCGGAGCGGGCGGTCGCCCGCACCCTCCAGGAGAGCGTGCTGCCGGGAGCGCCGCCCGACGTCGACCAGATGAGCATCGCCTGGCGCTACGCGTCGGGCACCCGGTTCATGACCGTCGGCGGTGACTGGTACGACGCCATCCCCATCCCCGGCGGCGGCGTCGCCCTCGTGGTCGGCGACGTCGTCGGCCACGGCGCCGCATCGGCGGCCTCGATGGCCCAGCTGCGCAACAGCCTGCGCGGCTACCTCGCACTCGGCGCCGGCCCGGCCGAGGCCCTGGGCCAGCTCAACGACCTCGTGCACACCACCCAGGAGGACCACTTCGCCACGGTGTGCTGCCTGGTGGTGGCCCCGGACCGACGAAGCGTGACCTGGTCGAGCGCCGGCCACCCGCCGGTCGTGCTGCGCCGGCCCGACGGCGGCGTCGAGCTCCTGGAGGGCGGTCGGGGCGTGCCGATCGGCGCGTTCCCGTTCTCGCAGTACGAAGCGTCGGGCGTCGACCTCGAGGCGGGGTCGACGATGGTCCTCTACACCGACGGGCTCGTGGAGAGCCGTGCGCACGGCTACTCGACCGATCCGCTCGCCGCGTGCATCGCCGGCGCGCCCGACCCGACCGCCGGCGCACTGCTCGACACGGTGTTCGCCGAGCTCGTGGGCGAAGATCGAGAGGATGACATCGCCGCCGTCGTCGTACGCATCACGGCACCGATCGCCGATCTGCTGTCCTTCGAGGTCGACGCCGAGCCCCGCTCGGTCGGGCAGGTCCGCCACCGCATCCGCGAGCACGTGGAGTCGCGGATGACGATGGACGAGGACACCCTCTCGGGCCTCCTGGTGGCCGTCTCTGAGGCGGTCACCAACGCGGTGGAGCACCGCCGCACCGACGGCGACGTGATCGCGGTGTCCGCCCAGGTCGACGGGGCGAGGATCGAGATCACCGTCAGCGATCAGGGCGTGTGGCGACCGCCCGTGCCCCAGGCGACCCGGGGGTTCGGCCTGTCGATCATGCGGGCGCTGACCGACGTCACCGTCGACCCGACCCCGCGTGGCACGACGGTCACGATGCGGGCGCCGAAGGCGGTCGCGGCATGAACCACCAGGTGCGATTCGACGAGATCGGCGCGGTCACCGTCGTCGTGCTCGCCGGCGAGATCGACCTGGCCAACGCCGCCGATCTGGGCGCCGAGATCGAGCGACGCGTCGTCGACGACGACGGCCGGGTGCGCTCCGCCGTGGTCGACCTGACCGACGTCCACCACTTCGACAGCACCGGCGTGCGGATGTTGTTCCGGGCCGCGACGACCTTCGCGAGCCACGGGATCAGCGCACGGGTGGTGCGTCCCCGGTCCGACGCGCTCGCCGAGGTCCTCGAGGTTGCGCAGGTCGATCGGGTCGTGCCGGTCGACGACTCGGTGCGCGACGCGGTGGCCGCGCTCACCCCCGCGTCCTGAGCTGTCGGCGAGGTCGGCGGCACGGCGGTTTCGGTTCGGTTCGCGGTCCCGCCCTACGCTCCTGGCGAACGACAACCGACCGGGGGGAACGATGGGGGAGCTCGACGGCAGCGTCGCGGTGGTCACCGGGGGCGCCAGCGGCATGGGTGCGGCGATGGTCGCCACCTTCGTCGAGGAGGGGGCACGCGTCGTGGTCGCCGACCTCGACGAGGACCGGGGATCGATGCTCGCCAAGGAGCTGGGCGACGACGCCCGGTTCCTGCGCACCGACGTGACCAGGGAGTCCGACGTCGCCGCCGCGCTGGCGACCGCGGTGGACGAGTGGGGCGGCCTCGACGTGCTGTGCAACAACGCCGGCTTCGGCGGCGCCCGCGGCCCGCTGGAGTCGATCAGCGAGGACGACTACGACATCACCTTCGACGTGCTGGTGAAGTCGGTGTTCTTCGGGCTCAAGCACGCCACCGAGCCGATGCGGCGCCGTGGCGGGGGCAGCATCGTCAACACCGCCAGCGTCGCCGGCCTGCAGGCCGGCGAGGCCCCGCACCTGTACTCGGTGGCGAAGGCCGCGGTGATCCACCTCACGAAGACGGCGGCGCTGGAGCTGGGCGAGCACGGCATCCGGGTCAACGCCATCTGCCCCGGCGTCATCACGACGCCGCTCGCCGTCGGCCGGCCCCATCCGACCGACGAGCAGTTCGCCAAGTTCCGCGAGCGCGTCGGCCCCTACCAGCCGATCGGTCGGGTCGGTGAGCCCGACGACATCGCCCAGGCCGCGCTGTACCTGGCGTCGCCGCGCTCGGGATTCGTCACCGGCACGTCCCAGGTCGTGGACGGCGGCGCGTTCGCCGGTCGCTCGTGGTCCCGCCAGAACCGCACGATGACCGGCGCCGCACCCATCCGCATGTACCGGCCCCCGGGCCGCTGAGCGCGTCGGCGGCGGTGCCCGGGCTCAGCCCGGTGCCGCCGCCCCCGTGGCGGCATCGGCCGCCGTGGTCGAGTCGCGGCGCAGCACCCGGGCCTGCTCGAGCGCGTCGACATCGGCGGGGTCGATCCCCAGCCAGTCGCCGAGGACCGCGGCGTTGTCGGCGCCGAGCGCAGGGGCGGGGCCCTGCACGCCGCTCTCGGAGCTCGAGAACCGGTACGGCGACTGGACCACGGTCCGCACGCCCTCGTGGGGGTCCGGGACCTCGACCAGCGAGTTGCGGTGGGCCAGCGTCGGTGAGGTGACCGCCTCCTCGGCCGTCTTGACCAGGCCCCACGCCAGGTTGGCCCGGTCGAGTGCGGCGAGCAGGTCCTCGCGGGTGGGGAACGAGCGGACGTAGTCGGCCCACGCCTGGCGGCGCAGTCGGATCTTCTCGTCGAGCTCGGCGCCGGGCGGGGTCGGGTCGGCCAGGCCGAGGCGCTCGTTGGCGCACTTCCAGACCCACTTGAACTCGCCCATGACGATGATGCCGCCGTGGGGCGTGTCCCAGACCTCGCCGCCGCCCCGGCGGGCGCGGCCGCCCTCGAACGCGTGGTTGACGTAGTCGTCGCACACCAGCAGTGCGTCGATCATGGCGATGTCGACGTGCTGGCCGACCCCCGTGGCGTCGCGCACCCGCAGCGCGGAGAGGAGCGCGACCAGGCCGTGGAGCCCGGCGTTGGTGTCGGCCACCGAGAGCTGGAGGTCGTCGGCCCGGCTGCCGGTGATCGTCGACTGTCGGGCCAGGAGCCCCGACTCGGCGTGCATGACCCCGGCGTACGCGGCACGCCCGACCTCGGGCCCGTCCTGGCCGAACCCGGAGATCGACAACATGATCAGCTCGGGGTGGTCGGCGGACAGCGCCGCCCAGTCGAGCCCGAACCGGGCGAGCACACCGGGTCGGAAGTTCTCGACGACGATGTCGGCCTCGGCCGCCAGCCGGCGGATGAGGTCCGGGCCGCCCTCGGCGCCGAGGTCGACGCAGATGCCCCGCTTCCCGGCGTTCTGTTGGGTGAAGTAGGCGGTCTGGCGGCCGCGTCTCCTCCCGAACGTTCGGGTGACGTCGCCCTCCGGCGGCTCCACCTTGACGACATCGGCACCGAGATCACTCAGCATTCGCCCGGCGAATGGCCCCGCCAGGACGCGACTGAGGTCCAGCACCCGAACCCCCTCCAACGGACGCATTCCGACATCATTGTCGAAAACGCCCGGTCCATGTCGGCCCGCTGCGAGCGGAGCGCTGCGCACCACCGGTGCGCCGGGCCCGGCTAGGGGGTGAGCGTCACCTCGAGGAGCCCACCGGCCTCGGTGACGATCCATGCGGTGTCGCCGCCGTCCCAGCGCAGCTGGCCATTCGACACGAACGCGGCCGGCCGCTCGACGTCGTCGAACGTCCAGCGGCCGAGCTCGGTCCACTCGCCGACCGCGAGCGAGTCCCGGTCGAGCGTCGCCGTGGCCAGCACGTTGGACGACGCGTCGTCCTCCCAGAGGGCGAGCAGCGCGGTGCCGTCCGCCGAGATCTGGACCCAGTCGGGCTCACCGCCGGTCGGGCCGGTGACGCCGGCCGAGCGTCGACCATCGGCGTCGAAGAGGAGCACGCCGGGGTCGTCGGGGCCGCCGACGCCGTGGGTGACGTCGTCGTCGAGCGTGACCGCCAACAACCCGTCGGCGCTGGTCGCCACGATCTCCTGCTCGCCGAGGCCGCCGTCGATCGACGTCCACTCACCGGACGCGGCGTCGACGACCCACAGCCCGGGGCCCGAGCCGTCGGAGACCCAGATCACGTCACCCGCCACCCACCGGATCCCCGGGATCTGCGGGATGGCCCGTTCGGCGAGCGGCTCGGCGTCGAACGTGGTCGGGTCGAGGAGCGAGAGCTCATCGGCGGACTCGATCGTCGCGCCGATGAGCCGGTCACCGTCGGGGGACCAGTCGTACACCCGATGCTGGTCGTGGCCGGTCTCCACCACGGTCCCGGCCGCGAAGTCGATCACCGAGGTGTGTCCGTTCGCCGTGTCGGTGACGGCCACGGCCCGTTCGTCGCCCCGCCAGGCGACGCCGAGTGAGGCCGACTCCTGCGCGTCGGCGCCGAGACAGACCGGCTCGTCGCCGTCGGTGGTCTCGAGGCACCAGCCCGACCCGTCCGGGGCGAGCCGTGCGCCGCCGCTCGGGCTGATCGCGGTGTCCGTGCCGTAGATGAGCGCCGAGTCGACCGGGGCGAACGCGGCGCTCGCGGCCACGACCGCGTCGGGAACGGTCGTCCCGACGTCGCCCTCGTCGGTCGTGCTCCCGCACGCGGCGAGCACCCACGCCGCGACGAGCGCGACGCACACGTTCCGGTGGGGGCGTCGGACACGATCGGTGGCGGGCACCTGGGCTCCTCCTCCCCGGTGCACGTCGCACCGGCCCCGGCGTCTCGTCGTCAGGGAACCGTCGCCGACCGGTCCCCGGGGTGGACGGTGGCACGGAGCCGGACCGGTCCCATCGGGGACATGCCCCATCGACGCCCGGAGCGCGGCCGATCCCGCAGGCCCACGGGACGGCGCCCCGTGGCCGTCTTGCGGTCAGGCCGAGGTGCGGGACGCCTGCCAGGCCTCGTGGGCGTCGCGGACGCGGCGCCAGAGGCGGTCCCGGTCGGTGGGTTCGAGGTCGGTGAGGGGCAGGTCGAACACGTCGGCGAGGGCGGCGAACCAGTCGGTCGACGTCTCGATCGTGTGGCTCGACGTCCCGGCGGCGGTCAGGCGGCGGAGCACACAGCCGGCGAGCATGTCCGCGCCGTCGCCGTCCCGACGCTGCACCGCGCAGGTGCGCACGAACCCCGAGGTCGGCGACGTCGACAGGTGGTGGTGCTGGTCGAGGAAGTCGCCGATCCCGGCCTCGTCGGCCCGCACGTCCATCCCCGCGAAGCTGCCCCGCTCGTCGTGGTCGAGGCGCCAACCGCCGGGCTCGACCTCCGAGGGGCGCAGCGTGAACCGCAGCGGGCCCTGCCGATAGGTGCCCTCCCGGAGCGGGATCGGGTGGTGGAGGCCGTCGCCGAGGCCGGCGTCGATCACCCACACCCCGTCCGGGCACACGTCCGACGGCAGGCCGCGCACGGTGAGGGCGAGGTGGTTGCCGACGGCCCCGGGAGGTGCCTCGCCGTGGTACTGGGCGCCGGCGCGGTGCCAGCGCACGTCGTAGCCCAACGACCGGAGCAGCGCGGAGAACGCCCCGTTGAGGTGGTAGCAGTACCCGCCGCGGTGGCGCCGGGTGATGCGATGCGCCGAGTCCGCGGGCTCGATCGTCGTCGGCCGGCCGAGCTGGATGTCGACGACCTCGTAGGGGATGCGCTCGACGTGGGCCGCGTGGAGCGCCGCGAGGCCCTCGACGCTCGGGTGGCGGAGGTCCGGAGGGGTCCCGAGGCGGGCGAGGTAGCGGTCGCGGTCGGACGGGTGCATCGTCGTAGCCTGCCCGATCGGACGGCCGTCGACGTCGACGGTGGCCCGGACTCGCCCGTCGGGGTGACGACTGCTGAGTGAAACTGCACGATCGGCGGTCCCACCGTCGACGTAAGGTTCACGGATGAACCTCGATCGGCTGCGGTGCCTTCGGGCGCTCGCCATCCACGGCAGTGTGACGTCGGCCGCGGCGGTGCTCCACATGACCCCCTCCGGGGTGTCCCAGCAGCTCAACAAGCTCGAGCGGGAGGTCGGTCACGAGCTGATCGAACGCCGGGGCCGTGGGGTCGAGCTGACCGACGCGGGACAGCGCCTCGCCAAGCACGCCGAGTCGGTCCTGTCGCTGGTCGAGGAGGTGTCGTCGGACATGGAGCAGTTCGGCGCGTCGGTGGCCGGCACGGTGCGGCTCGCCTCCTTCGCCACCGCGGCGCGCGGCCTGGTGCCGGGTGCGCTCGCAGCGCTCCGCGGCGAGCACCCCGACCTGCGGGTCGAGCTCGCCGAGGTCGAGCCACCCGACGCCCTGCGCATGCTCGGGGCCGGCGAGCTCGATGTCGCCGTCGTCCAGGACTGGGTCGGCGCGCCGCTCGTCATCCCGGCCACGCTCGGACGCATCCACCTCGTCGACGACGTCGTCGATCTCGCGGTGAGCGTCGACCACCCCCTGGCGTCGGCCACCATCGTCGACCTCGACGAGGTCCTGAACGAACCGTGGATCGCGTGGCAGCACGGCTCGATGTGCACCGACTGGCTGATCGGAGCCCTGCGCGCCCAGGGCTCGGACCCCGACGTCGTCCACGCGGTCGGCGAGCACCCCACCCAGCTCGCGCTCATCGCCGCCGGCCTGGGCGTCGGGGTCATCCCGCGGCTCGGTCGCGGCCCGACGCCGGAGGGCGTGCGCTTCGTCCCGACCCGTCCGGCGCTGACCCGCGAGATCTACGGCGTGTGGCGCCGCAGCGCCGAGGGGCGGCCGAGCACCGCCGCGGTCGTCGACGCCCTCCGGGGCGCCGCCGGGCGGGTCTGTGCCGGGAACGGACGGGTCACCGCCAGCTGAGCAGGAGGTCGTCGAGGTCGTCGAGGTCGCCGACCGGTGCCCGGACGCGACGAGGGCGCCGCCGTGGCGACGCCCTCGGGTTCGCGGCCGGTTCCGGCCCGGTGCTGCCGTGCGCTCAGTTGCGCAGCGCGGACACCAGCCGGAGCACGTAGAAGAACATGAGCATGACCGACGAGAACAGGCGCAGCGCACCGGCGGCGTGGGCCTCGTTCGGGTAGGTCGCCATGACCTTCTGGGTGTCGTAGAGGATGGCCGCGCCGGCCAGGCCGATCATCGCCACCGAGAACCACACGCCGAGGTTCCAGCCGAAGATCAGCGCGGCGACGATCAGGACCATCGCGACGCCGAAGCCCCACATCAGGAGCGGGCGCAGCACCGACAGGTCCTTGCGGGTCGTGAACGCCACGACCGTGAGCACGGCGAAGCCGATGGCGGTGACGGCCGCGGCGATGCCGACCGTGCCGACGCCGTCGTCGGAGTAGTTGAAGATGCCGTAGAGCAACGGGGCGAAGATGACCGACTGCGCCGCTGCCGAGACGGCGAGGCCGAGGACCTGCTTCTGCGGGTTCAGCAGGTCGGCCGCGGAGCGGGCCGCGATCCACTGCATGATCATGACGAGGCCGAGGATGAGCAGCCAGGACATGCCGCCGGTTTCGACGAGGAAGTTGAAGATCCCCTCGGCTGCGCCGGTGACGAAGAGCGCCGCCTCGAAGGCGACGAACGCGGCGATGGCGCCGAGCAGGTACGTGTAGACCCGCATGACGAAGTCGCCGCGGGCCTCGGCGTCGAGCGACGCGACGGGCCGCGTGTACAGCGAGTAGTCGGACATGTGATCCATTCTGACCGATTCCGGTACTGAACTGCAGCCCTTCGCCGGAACGTCATGCGATCGGTGGTGGCCCAGGGGCCCTTTCTGTGAGCTCTCTCAGTTTCTGAGGAAACTCACAGCACGGAGAGCACGGTGCGTGGCGCGACGGACGGCGAGCGCGAGACGCCGTCAGGGTTGACCCTCGGCCCAGGAGCGGGGGGTGAAGCGGATGATGCGGTCGTCGCCGCCCACCGGGTCGCCGCGCCCGTCGCGGTTCGACGACGTGAGCCACAACGTGCCGTCGGGTGCTGCGGCGACCGTGCGCAGGCGGCCGAAGCCGATCAGCACCGTCACCGGGTCGCCGAGGCCGTCCTCGGTGATCGGAACCGCCCACAGGCGCTCGCCGCGCAGCGCGGCCACGTAGAGCGTGTTGCCGATCACGCAGCAGCCGGCGGGTGACGCCTGCTCGGGTGACCACGTCACCTGCGGGTTCACGAAGTCGCCGCCGGCGCTCGACACGCCCTCCAGCTCCGGCCAGCCGTAGTTGGCGCCCGGCTCGATCAGGTTGACCTCGTCGAACGCGTCCTCGCCGAGCTCGGTGGCCCACAGGCGGCCCTGCGCGTCCCAGGCGAGGCCCTCGACGTTGCGGTGGCCGAGGCTGTAGACGGGGCTCGACGGGTCGGGGTTGTCGGGCGCCGGGTCCCCGTCGGGCGTGATGCGAAGGATCTTGCCGTTCGGGCTCGCCGGGTCCTGGGCCCGCGACGCCACGCCGGCGTCACCGGTCGCGACGTAGAGGTGCCCGTCGGGCCCGAAGGCGATCCGGCCGCCGTTGTGGACGTCCGCGGCGGCGATGCCGCCGAAGATGGTCTCGGCCCGACTGCCGAGCTGCATGCGGACCACGCGGCTCTGGGCGTCGTTGGTGACGTAGACGTAGACGAGGCCGTCGTCCTCGTAGGTCGGCGACACCGCGAGGCCGAGCACGCCGCCCTCGCCGGTCTCGCGGCCGATGAGGGCGCCCATCATCACCGGTTCCTCGCCGAGGCGGATGCGGGTGATGTGGCCGATGCTGCGCTGGGTGATCAGCGCCGAGCCGTCGGGCCGGAAGTCGAGCCCCCACGGCACCTGCAGGTCCCGGGCGACGAGCTCGGGCGCGTTGAAGTCGAAGTCCGAGCCGGGCTGCGCACCGGCCTGGGTCGGCGCGCCGAGGGCGAAGGCGCTGGTGGCCCGGCCCGCCGTGCCGAGCGCCGTGATGCCCGCAAGGGCCAGTCCGGCCTTGATCGCGCTCCGCCGGGACGAGCTGCCGGGTTCGGGTACGGATGGCGGCGTCATGACCACAGCCTTGCTCACCGAACGCGGCTAATGCTTCACCCCTGCGTCACGAAGGCCCGGCGGGCACGCTCCTGCGGGCCCGGAAGCGGCCCGCAGGCGCAGTGGGACTAACGTCGTGCGCCGGGTGGCGAAGGTCGCCAATCCGGGGGCGCCTGGCGCGTCTGGGGTACGTGCGTGGACATCATCGGGCGTGACGCCGAGCTGATCGAGCTCACCGACCGGCTGTCGGAGCGGCGGCTGGTGACGCTGGTCGGCCCGGGAGGCATCGGCAAGACGGCCCTCGCCCACGCCGGCGCCGCCGCGCTGGGCGGTCGCTACGAGCTCGGCGTCCGCGTCATCGACCTGACCCGGATCGACGAGCCCGACGACGTGCCGGGCGCCATCGCCGGCCAACTCGGGTTCCCGTCGTTCGACGCGCTGGTCGACTCACCGGCCGAGCCGTCGGTGCTGCTGATCGTCGACAACTGCGAACACGTCGTCGATCGCGTCGCGGATGCCGTCGACGAGCTCGTCGAGGCCTGCCAGGCGCCCACGGTGCTCGCCACGAGCCGGGTCCCGCTCGACGTGCCCGGTGAGGCGATCATGACCGTCGGGCCGCTCGGCCTGCCCCGTGGCGACGTACCCGATCCCGACAACCCGTGCCTGCGCCTGCTCGCCACCCGCGCCCGCGACGCCGGGGTCGCCGCCCGCCACGACGTCGCATCGCTCGCCGCGCTGGCCCGGCGCCTCGACGGTGTGCCCCTCGCGCTCGAGATCGCCGCCGCCCGGCTCCGCTCGCTGTCGCCCGAGGAGGTGCTGCGGCTGCTCGACACCCGCCTCGACGTGCTGGACCGGCCCCGCTACCGGGGCGCGACGCGCCACCGTGGCGTGCGGGCCACGATCGACTGGTCGTACCGGCTCCTGTCGACGGACGAGCAGCAGCTCTTCGACCGGCTCGGGGTGCTCGCCGGCCCGTTCCCGGCGACGATGGCCCATGCGGTGTGCGGCGCGGACGGCGACTCGCAGCTCTCGGGTGACCGGGCCGCCACGCTCGACCTCCTCGACGCGCTGGTGTCGAGCTCGCTGCTGACCGCGGACACCTCGGTCGCGCCGACCCGCTACCGGATGCTCGAGGCGGTGCGGGCCTTCGCCCGCGAGCGGCTCGAACCCACCGTGGTCGACGAGCTGCACGATCGACTGCTCACCCACGTCGGTGACCAGCTCGTCGCCGTGCTCCTCCGCAGCAGCGAGGCGTGGGACGGCGACATCATCGGTGAGCTGCTCGGCCTGTACGAGCACGCGGTGACGGCGCTGCGCTACGCCCTGGCCCACGACGATTCGGGCGAGCGGGCCCACGTCATCGTGGCCGTGCTCTGGGGCGTCGTGCACCAGAGCCACACCGCCGAGATCGGCGAGCTCGGTGCCGAGGTGCTCGCACGGTGGCCCGACGAGGTCGGCGGGTTCCGGGCCGACGCCATCGCCACCGTCGCCACCTGCCGGTACCTGCTCGGCGACCCGGACGGAGCCATCGAGCTGGCCGCCACCGGGCTCGCGCTCGCGGAGCGCTCGTCGTACGCGGAGGTGACGCTGCGTCGGGTCACCGCCCAGGCCACCCAGGCGCTGGGCGACACCGAGGCGGCGCTCGCCATCTTCCGGGAGGGGGCGGCCCGAGCCGCCGACTCGGGACTTCTGGGCCTCCAGCTCGAGCTCGAGGCCGATGTCGCCCAGCTCATGGCGGCGCTCGGCGACACCGACGGCGGGGTCGCGCTGGCTCGTGACGTGGCCAACCGCTCGATCGCCCTCGGCTCCGACATCACGACGCTGTGGGCCCGCACCGTCGAGGCCAACGCACTTCGTGCCCGAAGCATCGACGAGGCCGGCGTCGTCGCCGAGGAGACCTACCGGCGCTGCATCGAGGTCGGGTACCCGGCGGCGTTGATCATCAACCTGCGGACGATGGCGCTGGTCGAGCTCGCCCGCGGCGACCTGGCCCGCGCCGCGACGTTGACGCGACGGGCACTCGACGAGCTCGTCGTGCGGGGTTCGCTCAACGAGCTGCGCCTCGTGATGGAGCCGACGTTCGGCCTCGTCGCCGCAGCCGGCCGGACGACGAGGCTCGACGACCTGCGGGCCACGTGGCGCAACCTGCCCGTCGTCAGCATGATCGCCGCCGCCGAGCGGATCCCGGCTGGCGGCGACGGCGTCGTCCTCGAACGCTCGGAGGTCATCCGGCTGGCCCGGCTCGAGCTGGCGGCGATCGCCGCGGCCGACTCCGGGGCCGTGGTCGGTGGCGATCAGCCCGCTGGCTCCGACCAGCCGGACGCGCCGGAGCAGCCCGCTGCGGGGCCGATGGAGGAGCGACCCGCCGACGACGGTGACGGCGCCCGGTTCGTCGCCCTCGGTGACGCGTGGGAGCTGGCCTTCGAGGGCCGGGTCGTGCAGCTGCGGGCCTCGAAGGGGCTGACCGACCTGGCCCGACTGCTGGGCGAGCCCGGCCGGGAGGTCCACGCGCTCGACCTCGCCGGCGCCGCGGCCGAGCAATCCTCGACCGGCCCTGCGCTCGACGACGGGGCGCGGCGCGCCTACGAGGACCGGGCCCGCGAGCTCCACGCCGAGGTCGAGGAGGCCGAGGCGATGGCCGACGTCGGCCGGGCCGAGAAGGCGAGGACCGAGCTCGACGCGCTCGTCGACCAGCTCACCTCGGCGTTCGGGCTCGGCGGCCGGGCCCGATCCTCGGGCGACACCGCGGAACGGGCCCGCTCCGCGGTGACCCAGCGGATCCGCTCCGCCATCCGCCGCATCGGGTCGTTGCACCCCGAGCTCGGCCAGCACCTGCGCAACTCGGTGCGCACCGGCCACTTCTGCTCCTACGAGCCCGACCGCGACATCGCGTGGGTCGTGCGGCCCGGCTGACCGGCTCCCGACGGTGACGGCGGCGTCAGCCTCGGAACAGGGGTGTCAGCCCCAGAACAGGGCGGTGCGGTCCTGCTCGACCTCGGCGATCAGCGTCTCGACGTGGGGGGTCGGTGCCGCCAGGTCGTAGCGGTGGAACTTGAGGTTGCGGTCGCTCCAGTAGAGGGACCACTCGTGGCGGTTCTTCGTGTAGCGGAACCGGGCGACCGGGTGACGGATCCAGGCGGTCTCGCCGTTCGGCTCCCATGGTGGCCGGCACTCGAGCACGGTGACCGCCCGGTCGGACACGTCGAGCTCGTAGTTGACCACGCCGTCGGGCGCGTCGTCGTTGCGACGGTTGATCCACTTCCTGATGCGCGCCAGGTCGAGGTCGGGAACCATGGCTGTCGAGGGTAGAGCCGCCGGCCCCCTAGTCGCGCCCGGAGCCCGGTGGTGGCGCAACATGGTGGTCGGCCGGAGCCGCTCCGATCCCGGGCGAGCCTCCGGTCGGCGTCGGCTGCCGCAGGTCTGTCGGTCCTCGGTCGCCGTTCGCCCGCTCAGCCAGCGGCGAGCGGTTGGAACTCCGGGCCGGAGAGCGGCTGGTAGCCCTCGGGCCACGGCGCTGCGAGCCGGCAGAGCAGGCGCATGTGTGGGGCTGACCTCGGAGGGTTGATGTGCTCGGCGGTGATCTCGACCTCGCCGACGGAGAGCTGCCACAGCTCGTGGACGGTGTCGACGAGGTAGTCGGGCAGGTAGCCGGCCGTCCCGCCCGTTTGTGTGTTGATCAGGAGCGCACGTGCGTTGTACCGGTTCGTCGGCTGCGGTTCGAGCGCCAGCCGTTCCCCCACGTGGAGGCCCTCGATCGCCTCGGAGGCTCCGTCGATGTGGCGGACACCGCGAGCGAAGAAGAGCGTCGTCAAGCGTCCGTTCTCGTCTCGGACAGGCTCGGGGAACACCTCGACGCGGTCGGTCGCCCGCCACCCCTCGCTGCGAGCCAGCACCTCGAACGGATCGGCCTCGCGGTCGAGCCCCAGCTGTTGGACGAACACGTCGTAGTCCGGCCGCTCACGCGGCATCTGCCGGTTCGCGAAGACCGGGAAGAGGTTGTCGCTCTCGTAGGAGCGGTGGAGGTCGGGCAGGCCGGGGAGCGGGGTGAAGTCCTCCTGCTGCTCGGCCATCTTCAGGTAGCTGAATCGATAGGACGGCTCGTGGTCTGTTGCGCGCCGGACGAGGAGCCCGATCGGAAGGATCGACCCCGTCGGATGGCGCCAGGTCACGTAGAGACGGCGTTCATCGGTGGCGATCACGAACTCAAGGTACCGAACGGGTGTGACAACAGCCGTGACCGATTCCGCTGCACCAGTCGGATGGCGAACTCGCGTGCCGCCGGCGACATCCGGTTGTCCGGCACCTGCTCGACCGCTTCGACGAGCGGGCGGAGGTCCCGACATCGGTCGAGCCTTCGCGCTCGTTCCTGCGCTCCGAGCGTGTCCAGCGCCTCCACGGCCACGTCGACGGGATGCAGGCGCCCTTCGAACTTCGACGTCGCCCGATCGGCGTACGCCTCGGGCGTTCGGAGCTCGTCCTTGGTCGCCAGTGCTTCCTGGCGTCGGTCGTCGTCGAGCTGGAAGCCGAGGCTGGAGGCGTGATCGAAGGTGGGAGCGAGCCTGGGTCCGGTCTTCGACACGATGGCGGCCCAGTTCTCGTGGTGCCGGTCGGTGTTGCCGATCAACGCGTCCAGCACGAGGTAGCCGACGAAGACGTCCCACGCCGTGGTGCCTTCGTCGACATCTGCCGGCGCGTCGAGCGGCGCCAGGGTCGTCCGGACGGCTTCGGGTGTGTAGCCACGGCGGTTCTTGCCGGCGCCGACGTCGAACCCCGCATCGGCGAGCAGCTCGTTGCCGTGGGCGAGCCGCTCGTCGGTCCTGCTCGTGAGTACGGAGCGACTGATCACGCCGTAGGTCGACTCGTCGCCGGTGTGGACGACCACCAACTCGGTCTCGGCGGCCGGGAGACCGAGCACGCCGGCCACTGCCGAGGCGACCCGTTCGGCCCAGTCATCGCCCTTCGGGAAGCTCGTCCCGTCCTTGCGTCGGTTCTCGGTTCGGTCCTTCATCAGCCAGTAGACGCCGGCATCGGGCTGCTCGAGCCAGCGCTTCGGCTTGGTGCCCAGCGTCTCCTGGCCGGCCTGCGGCCAGTCGGAGACGTCGATCTCGTCGAACACCCCGGGCAGGCTATGACGACGCGCCGAAGCGCTCGGCGACGAATCGCTCGGTCTCGTCCTCCGCGGTCGAACGATCGGGGGCGGGTGGCACGTAGCCGGCGTTGTGCCGCTGCCCGGCACTCACCACGTGCTCAGGGTGCGAGGCGGCTCGTGCTGGCGAACTCGGTGCCGCAGGACGAGCAGGCGTGGGTCGGCATGCCGTCGGTGATGGAGCAGCCTCCGATGACGACGTCGATCTCACCGGCGTCGAGGGCCTCGAGCACGTCGGGCCCCGGCATGCCCCGGAGGATGGGCCGGCCGGTGGGCTCCCCGCATGACGGGCACGTGGCGCCGGGCGCGCTGCTCCGCCAGCTCTCGGGCCAACCGCTCACCGTCACCTCCGGGCCGCCGGGCTCGCCTTCATGCAGGCCCTAGGTCGAGGAGCGGAGCCGATCTCGGGCGTCGCTGATGGTGGCGTCGAGGGCGTCGCCGAACGCAACGGCGAGATCCTTGGCGTCGGCGCGGACGGCCTCGTCCTCGTAGGCGTCGCCGATGGCGTCGATCGCCTCGTCGAACACGGCCTTCAGCTTCTCGAGGCCGGCGGCTTCGCGGACGTCGTCCTCGGACAGCTCCTCCTCGGCGTGGAGCTTCAGCTTCAGGCACAGCGCCGACAGGCGGTCGCCGACGTCGGTCCAGGCAGTGCGGGTATCGGTCATCGTCCTCACCCTCCTGCCGCCAGCCTCCGCCCGGGGACGTCGGCGGAGAAGGGCCGTTCGTCCCGGCTCGTGGCCGTTCCCGTGCCCGGGCCGCGGCGGCTCAGCGTCGGCGGGTCGGGTCGATCAGGTTGGCGGTCTCGGCCGAGATCGGGGTGGCGACGATGGCCGCGACGAGGTCGACCAGGTGGCTGGCGAACAGGCGGTGGTCGCTGCCCGGGTGGTCCTCCTGGGCCCGGCGGGCGAGCTCGATGAAGGTGAACCGGTTCGCCGCGAACCGCCGGTGCAGCGGCGCGCCGACCGAGAGGTCGGGCATGTGGGGCTCGATCATCGCCGTCCACCGTCTGACGCTCCCGGCCTCGTCGTGGAGGAGCAGGTAGGTCGGCTCCTCGGGCTCGACGACCTTGACCGGCTCGTTCACGAGCTGACCGGCGATGCGCAGGTAGGCGCGGCCGCCGTCGGGGTCGGTCAGCTTGGGCACCAGCGGCAGGACCAGCGCCTCCGACAGGTCCCGCACCGTCGTCGACGGTGACGCCTCGCACCGGTCGAGCAAGGCGTGGCGGCGGGCCGAGACCTCCGGCTCGTGCTTCGCCAGCACCGCCCGCAGGAGGCCGTCGCGATCGGCGAAGTGGTACTGGAGCGCGGACGCGTTGCGCTGGCCGGCCGCCCGGTTGATCGCCCGCAGCGACACCCCCTCGACCGAGTGCTCGGCGAACAGCTGCTCGGCGGCGCGGATCAGCTCGGCCCGCGCCCCCGCGGGCGCGCCACCCCACCCCC
>JAXHUH010000089.1:0-14624 GCA_034211175.1 Actinomycetota bacterium | reverse complement strand
GTCGCCGGGTCACCGGGGCCGACGAGACGGCCGCCGGTGTCGGCGCCCGCCTTGTCCGGCGACGACCCACCGCTCTGGGAACCGGCCACGACGTCGGCACCGTTCGATCGGGCAGGGTCGGCCCCGCGTGGCCGAGCGGCGGCGTGCTCCCGGTCGTGCTCGTCGCGGTCGTGCTCGTCTCGGTCGCGCTCATCGCTTCCGCCCCCGACCTCGCCCAGGCGGTCTCCGCCGCCGTCCTGGTCGCGGTGATCGCGCTGGAGGTGGTGATCTTCCATCGCCGTCGACGCCGGATCGCCGAGCGGCCACCGGCCCGATCGGCCGAGGCGACCTCACCGCTCCTCCTCGTGGTCGCGGTCGTCGCCACCTCGGCCTTCCTCGCCGGCCGCACGGCCGGCCCGCTGTGCGACCCCACGTCACCGGTGCAGTTCCACGGGCTGTGGCATCTGGTGACCGCGGCGCTCGCCGGTCTCTGGTGGAGGGTCGCCTCCGGCAGGTCGCCGTCGGGCTGACCGTTCGTCGCCGCTGGACGACCGTTCGTCGCCGTTCCCCGACACCGGCCCCCGGCACCGACGTAGCCTCCGCCCGCTGAGCACGCGCGCGACCAGGGGGGAAGCGCAATGACCGACGTCGGAATCGTCGGCGGGGGGATCTCGTCGTTGCACCTGGGCCTGAAGCTGCGGGCCGAGGGGTGGACGTCACCTTGTACCACCCGCGATCGGCGGACGAGATCCGCAACGGCCGCCTGATGAACAGCGTCGTGCACCAGGCCGACACCGTGGCACGGGAGCGGGCCCTGGGCATCGACGCCTGGGACGCCCCGGACGTGCGGGTCAGCCGGGGCCACGACCACTGCCTGAACCTGCCCGGCCAGCCACCGGTGCGCTTCTGGGGCTCGTTCCGGGCCTACGGCCGCGGTGTCGACTACCGCCTGCTGCTGCCGTACCTCATGGAGGAGCTGGCGGCCCGCGGCGCCACGATGGTGGAGGGTGCGCGCACCGCCGAGGACCTGACCGACCTGCAGCAGCGCCACGATCTCGTCGCCGTCGGCGTCGGGCGCGGTGCGTCGGGCTTCGCCGGTCTGTTCGACGAGGTGCCGGAGCTGAGCCGACACGACGGCCCGGCCCGGGCGCTGTGCTGCGGCTTCTTCGACGGCATCGCCGAGAACGACCCCTCGGGCGTGACGCTGAGCCTGACGCCGGGCGTCGGGGAGCTGATCGTGCTGCCGATGGAGACCTTCGAGGGGCCGACGTACGCGCTGCTGTTCGAGAACGTGCCCGGCGGCCCGGCCGCGGTGCTGGCCGAGCTCTCCAACGACGACGATCCGGCGCTGTTCACCAAGACCGTGCTCGCCGTGCTGGCCGAGCACCATCCGGCCACCTACGAGCGGGTGGACCACGAGGCCTTCGCGCTGCACGACGACCGATGCCTCCTGCAGGGGCGGGTCCGACCGGTGGTGCGCCGGGCCTACGCCATGGTCGGCGGTGCGCCGGTGATGGCGATCGGCGACCTGCGGGTCACGCTCGACCCGGTCACGGGCGCCGGAGCCAACCTCGGCTCCTACGGCGCGTGGACCCTGGCGGAGCACGTCGCCGAGCACGGGCCGCCCTACGACGAGGGGTTCGCGCAACGGTACGAGGCGTCCGTGATGGCACGCACCGTGGCGACGGTCGGCTTCAACGACGCGGTGCTCTCGCCACCCGACCACCTCGTCGGCCTGCTCATGGAGATGGCCACCAACCGGTCGATGTGCGACGAGTTCACCGAGGGGTTCGCCGACCCCGAGCACCTGTGGTTCGACATCGTTCGGGACGCGGCCACGGCCGAGGCGTTCGTCGCCCGTCACCGCTGACCGCGCGTCGACCGGTCGCGGGGGGGGGGGGCCCGGCCGGGCCCCCCCCCCGCTGCCGGCGCGCCCCGCGGGCGGGGGGGCCGGCGCCGGGGCCGGCCGCCGCGACAGGTCACTCGGCGAGCAGCGCGTCCCCGTCCAGGCCGACCTCGTCGGCCATCATCGGGTCGGTGCCGTCGCCGGCGAGCTGCGTGTCCCGGGCGAAGGGGTCCGTGCCGCCGAACGGATCTGCCTGGTCCAACGAGGCCGGGTCGTCGAACGAGCCGGCGTCGTCGAACGAGGCCGCGTCGTCGAACGAGCCGGCGTCGTCGAACGAGCCGAACGGGTCCCGCTCACCGAACCCGTCGTCGGTCCCGAGGTCGGCGGTGGCGAACGGGCCGACCGGGTCGGGGAGATCGTCGCCGATCGGGCGCTCGGCATCGCTGCCGCCCGCGGCCGGGGCGGCATCAACGGCCCGGGTGCCCATCGGGCCGGGGTCGGGGAGGTCGTCGCCGATCGGGCGGGCCGCCTCCGTCCCCGGCGTGGGATCGACGGCGGCGGTGTCCTCGGCGCCCGGCGCAGCGCTCGCGGCCGCGGGGTTCGTCACCGTCTCCGCCCTGCGCTCCCACAACTGCCGGGCCGTCTCCTCGTCGACCCGGTCGACGTCGTCGATCGCCCGGATCGGTTCGACCGAGGCGTCCTCGGGGGCGCGCACGCCCTCGGCCGGCCGGCTCGACGTGCCGTCGCCGGTCTCGTCGACGACGATCTCCACGGTCGCCTCGCCGTCGTCGTCGAAGGTGGCGTCCTCCTGGTAGACGAGGTTGCCGTCGGCGTCGTACACCTTGGTCGACTGGGTGTCGGCCTGGTCGTTCGACGCCGAGTCGACGACGATCGTCGTGCCGTCGGGGCTCTCGTACTCCTCGTGCTGGGTGACGTTCTGGCCCTCGGTCGTCTGCTCGTCGACCGTCGTCACCTCGGTCCGCCAGTCGCCGTCCTGGTCGACGCCGAGGTCCTTGTCCGCGTCGTTGCCCGTGGGGCCCGCGGTGTTCGTCGAGCCCCCGCCACCGGTGGTCGCCGGGTCACCGGGGCCGACGAGACGGCCGCCGGTGTCGGCGCCCGCCTTGTCCGGCGACGACCCACCGCTCTGGGAACCGGATGGCTCGGCGCCAGACGTCCCACCCGGGCCGTCATCGGCCGAGGTGCGGCCGTCGCGTCCGCGTCCGGGGAGCGACGGGCCCGAGGCGTTCGGCGCGGGCGCGAGCGAGCCGGCCGTCGTGCCGGCCGTGTCGGACGGGGCGCCGGCCAGGCTGGCGGTCCCCGGCGCGCCGGGACTCGCGACGCCGTCGGTGTCGAAGCCGGACCCGGGCAGATCGAGGTCGGCCGCAGGGTCGGTCGAGGGGCCGGGGAGCTCCGCCCCGGGGGCGGAGAACGGGTCGAGGTCGATGTCCGCGCCCGGCTCGCCCGGTCCGTCGAGCAGTCCTGCTGCGTCCGCGCCGGGCTCGACCGACGAGAGATCGGGCCCGGCGGGAGCTGGTGCGTCGAGGTGCCCGGCGCCGGCCCGGTCGAGGACGGGGTCGGGTGGGAGCGCACGTGGTGCCGCCGGATCCGCCTCGAGCGGGACCGGCGAGCCGACGGTCGCGTCCCCGACGGCGGGTCGCTCGTCGGTCGTGTCCCGCGGGTCGGCGCCGGGCCCGCCGGCGTTGGTGGGGTCGGTCCTCGACAGATCGAGGTCGCTGGTCTTCGGGGCGTCGCCGGTCTTCGGGGCGTTGCTGGTCTTCAGGGCGTCGGCCATCGTGGGGCTCCTGGATCTCGTGCCGGTCGTCGGTGGTCTCCGCTCCGCGTCGATGCCGGTCGACGGGCGGATCGGTCGCCCGGAGCGGAGTGCGAACGGGAGCCGGGCGAACGTACGGGCCGGTGGCTGTGGGCCCGTTGCCGTCCGGTTGTCGGGCAGCTGCAGCTCCCGGGACCCGGCCCGCGGTTCGACGTGCTCGATCGAACCGCCAACCGGGCGCCGCGCACCGTCCGCGATTCGAACCGGCGTCGCGCCCCGACCTGCCGGAGGCGCACGAAGCGACGGACCGTCAGGGGAACCGCCGGCCGGCCGGCGACGTCGCATCCGCCGTGAGCCTGTCGATCCTCGTCGCCACCGTCCTCTTCGCCGCCGCCCTGCTCCTCGTCCACTGGGGCATGACGTTCTGATCCGGTCCGCCCGGTCCCGCCCGGCGGCGGCGCACCCGGCAGTCCGTTCCGGCCCGGAGTAGGGTCCCGCCATGGCACGCGGGAGGCGACGTGCTCGCCCGAGCGACGTCCTCGGGGTCCCGGTACTGCCGCCGGGTGTGGTCTCCGTCGCCGCGAACCGCGTCCGCGCCGGTGTCGCCCGGGCCCACGCCGCGATGGCCCCGCCGCCGGTCCGCATCCTCGAGGGACTCTTCGGCGCGCTCGACCACCGCGTCCTCGTCGAGCTGTGCCGTCTCGACGTGCCGGACGTGCTCGACCAGCCGATGGGCATCGACGAGCTGGCCCGGCGGGTCGACGCCGACGCCGCCCGACTGGAGCGCCTGGTCCGGTTCGGCGCGTCCCGGGGGTGGGTCCGCATCGACCGGCACGGTCGCGTGCGCCCGAGCCGGGTCACGCCCTTCCTGCGTCGCGACCATCCCGGCGGCTGGCGCGCCTGGGTCGACTTCGCCGGCGGGGCCGAGGTGACCGCCGCGATCGGCGGGTTGCGAGCCGATGTCGACGATCCGTTCGCCGCCGCCAACGGCGCACCGTTCTTCGAGTGGATGGCGGCCAACCCCGACCGATGGGCCGTCTTCGACGACGCGATGGCCGCCGGCGCCCGCATGCACGCCCTCGCGCTCGCCGCAGCCCTGGACTGGAGCGCCTCGGAACGGGTGTGCGACGTCGGCGGTGGGGTCGGTGAGCTCCTCGCGACCTTGCTCGACCTCCAGGACCACCTGGAGGGAACGGTGGTCGATCTGCCCGGGGTCGTCGCCCGGGCGGTCACCCACCCCCGCCTGACCGCGGTCGCCGGCGACGCGTTCGTACACGTGCCCGCCGGCTTCGACACCTACCTGTTCGTGAACGTGCTCCACGACTGGGACGACGCCCACGGCGTCCGCCTGCTCGCCAACGCAGCGGCGGCCGCGGGTGACGACGGGCGGGTGCTCGTCGTCGAGGGTGACGCGCCGGCCAGGCCCGCCCCCGACCTGCCGGTCTCGGTCGACGTCCTCATGGCCGCGCTCACCGGCGGCGGTCACGAGCGCGACGCGGCGGCCATCGCCGACCTCGCCTCCCGCGCCGGGCTCCGCCTCCGGCGGACCGTGGTCCTGGCATCGGCCGACCTCGTCCACGAGCTCGTTCCGGCCACCTCGCACCACTGAGCGGCACGGCCCCGATCGCGAGCGAACGAACGGTGTTCGTGGAACGGTCGGTCCGGCTGCGGCGTCTTCAGGGCATGAGCTCGTCGATCGCCCTCGCCTCGTTCCTGTTCCTGTGCGCGCTCGCGGTCATCTGGTGGGGCATTGGCTGAGCCTCGCTCGCCGTCGGGCAGAGCCCTCCGGACGAGCTGCGTTCAGCTGGGCTGATACTCGCTCGCCGGCTGCGCCGGTCGAGCTGCGTTCAGCGGGCTGAGCCTCGCTCGCCGTCGGGCAGAGCCCTCCGGACGAGCTGCGTTCAGCTGGGCTGATACTCGCTCGCCGGCTGCGCCGGTCGAGCTGCGTTCAGCGGGCTGAGCCTCGCTCGCCGTCGGGCAGAGCCCGGCTGGTACTCGCTCGCCGGCGGGCTGACGCCCGGCGGTCGAGCTGCGTTCGGCTGGTACTCGCTCGCCGGCTGCGCCGGTCGAGCTGCGTTCAGCGTGGTCGAGCTGCGTTCGGCTGATACTCGCTCGCCGTCGGGCAGAGCCCTCCGGACGAGCTGCGTTCAGCGGGCTGAGCCTCGCTCGCCGGCGTGCGGAAGGTGGTGGGTCGGCAGCTGGTGCGATCTCGCGTGAACCACGTAGCGGCGCGGTGCGTACCGGTGGGTGAGGAGCGAGGCGCGGCCAACCCGGCGGCGCGACGCACGGGGAGGAACCGACCATGAACCCAGCGAGCACCCACCGGGCCCGAACGTTCGGGCCGTCGCGGTCCGGCCCGACCCCGCTCGGGTTCGGTCTCCTGTTCGATCGGGCCGTCGTCGGCGTCCTCGGCACGCCGGGACGCGGCCGCGGCGCACGACCGGCGGCCGGCGCCCGCGGCGACGCCTCGGGTGATCAGACGATGGTCGCCGGCTTCGTCTCGCCCCGGTAGCGGTCCCGCAGGAGCCGCTTGTACAGCTTGCCGGTCGGCAGGCGGGGCAGCTCGGCCTCGAAGTCGATGGCCCGGGGCCGCTTGAACTTGGCGAGCCGCTCGTCGAGCCATGCCCGTAGCTCCGCACCCAGCGCGTCGTCGCCGTCGACCCCGGCGATCGGCTGGACCACCGCCTGCACGACCTCCCCGAGGTCGTCGTCGGGGATCCCGAACACCGCGACATCGGCCACCTTCGGGTGGGTGACGAGCACGTCCTCGATCTCGCGCGGGTAGATGTTGACGCCGCCGCAGATGATCAGATCGGCGCGCCGGTCGGACAGGAACAGGTAGCCCTCGTCGTCGAGGTAGCCGACGTCGCCGAGCGTCGACCAGTCGTTCAGGTGGGCGCCCGCCGTCTTCTCCGGGTCGTTGTGGTACTCGAACGAGCCCCCGCCCGAGAAGTAGATCGAGCCGACCTCACCCGGCGGCAGCTCGTTGCCCTCGCCGTCGACGATGTGGATGGCACCGGCGCGGACCCGCCCGACCGAGCCCGGCTTGCGCAGCCACTCCTCCGAGTTGATCTGGGTGGCCCCGTTGCCCTCGGTGCCCGCGTAGTACTCGTAGAGGATCGGCCCCCACCACTCGATCATCTGCTGCTTCACCGGCACCGGGCACGGCGCGGCGGCGTGGATGGCGTAGCGCAGGCTCGACAGGTCGTGGCGGGCCCGCTCGGACTCGTCGAGCTTGAGCATCCGCACGAACATCGTCGGGACCCACTGGCTGTGGGTCACCCGGTAGCGCTCGATCAGCTCCAACGCCTCGGCCGGGTCGAAGCGCTCCATGATGAGGACGGTGCCGCCGTAGCGGTGCACGATCGTCGAGAACGCCAGCGGCGCGGCGTGGTACATCGGCGCGGGCGACAGGTACACCATGTCGGCGTCGTAGCCGTAGATGGTGGCGAACGCGACCGAGCGCGGGTCCATCTCCGACGGGTGGCCCTCGATCATGGGGCGGCGGATGCCCTTGGGGCGGCCCGTGGTCCCGGAGCTGTAGAGCATCGGGGTGCCGTGTGACTCGTCGTCGATCGGCGTCGCCGGGTACTCGGCGATGGCGTCCTCGTAGCGCTCCCACCCGTCGATGGCGCCGTCGATCATCAGCCGCACCCGCACGTCGGCGACGTCGTGCTCACCGGTGAGCCCGGCGGCGACCTCGGCCAGTGCCTGCGAGGACACCAGCGCCGTCGCCTCGCAGTCCCGGACGATGTACGCGACCTCCGGCGCGGTCAGGTGGCTGTTGATCGCGGTCACGTAGATGCCCGACCGCAGCCCGGCCCACACGACCTCCATGAACCGCGCGTTGTTCTCGCAGAACAGCGCGAGGTGGTCGCCGCGGCCCAGGCCGGCGGCCCGCAGCAGGTGGGCGAGCCGGTTCGATCGTTCGTCGAGCTCCCGGTAGGTGACGACCTCGCCGGAGCGGGCCATGACGACCGCGGGGTGATCGCCCCGCGTCTGCGCGAACGTGCCCGGATACCCCATTGTCCCCCCTTGGCCGGCGCCCCCCGGCTGCCGATCCGACCCGATGATCGCGCGCGTGAAACTGTCCGAGCGAGACGAGTTCGCCACCGCCGGTAGCGTCCGGTCCATGTCCCGCCGCCGAACGGTCGACCCGACGCCCGTCCCGACGGGTCGCGTCGGGTCGCGTGCGGCCGTCGACGGGGCCCGGCGATGACCCCCGTCCCGGTGCCGCCCGCGGCGGCTGATCTCCCCGTCGCCGGGGTGCTCGACGACGTCCGGGCCGCGCTCGCCGATGCGGGCTCGGTCGTCGTCGTCGCCCCACCCGGCAGCGGTAAGACGACGCTGGTGCCGCTCGCCCTACTGGGCGAGTCGTGGCTCGGCGACGGCCGGATCGTGGTCACCGAGCCCCGCCGCCTCGCCGCCCGCGCCGCCGCGCAGCGGATGGCCGAGCTGCTGGGCGAACCGGTGGGGCGCACGGTCGGGTACTCGGTGCGCCAGGAACGCCGGACCTCGGCGTCGACCCGCATCGAGGTCGTCACCGAGGGCCTGCTCGTCCGGCGCCTCCAGGCCGACCCGTCGCTCGACGGCATCGGCGCCGTGCTCGCCGACGAGGTCCACGAGCGCTCGGTCGACCTCGACCTCGCGCTGGCCATGGCCCTCGACGCCCGCGACGGGCTGCGCGACGACCTCCGCCTCGGCGCCATGTCGGCCACCATCGACCCGACCCCGATCGCGGCGTGGTTGGGGGCCCCGCGGTCCGGCGACGCCGCGGGCCCGGCGCCGGTGGTGACGGCCGAGGGGCGCACGTACCCGGTCGAGGTCCGTCACGTCGGGCGGCCCCGCCCCGGCGGTGACCGCGGCCGGGCGGCGGTCGACGCCGCGGTCGACGCCACGATCGCCGCGCTCGGCGAGATCGACGGCGGGGTGCTCGTGTTCCTCCCCGGCGAGGCCGAGATCCGTCGGGTCGTCGAGCGCCTCGCCGGGCGGGTGACGTCGTCGGTCGACGTGGTCGCCCTGTACGGCGCACTCGGTGCCGACGACCAGGACCGGGCGCTGGCCCCGAGCCCGGCCGGTCGGCGGAAGGTGGTCGTCGCCAGCGCCATCGCCGAGAGCTCGCTCACGGTGCCGGGGATCGCCGCGGTGGTCGATGCCGGGCTCGCCCGCCGCCCCCGTCACGACCCCGGGTCCGGTCTGAGCCGGCTGGAGACCGTGCCGGTCTCGGCGGCGTCGGCCGACCAGCGGGCCGGCCGCGCCGGGCGCCTCGGCCCCGGCCTCGCGCTGCGGCTGTGGGACCCGACCGACCGGCTGCGCCCGCTCGACGAGCCCGAGATCCTCTCGGCCGACCTCGCCGGTCTCGCACTCGAGGTCGCGGCCTGGGGCACGACCCCGGACGAGCTCCGGTGGCTCGACCCGCCCCCGGCCGCCGCCCTGGCCGTGGCCGGCGAGCTGCTGGTGGCCCTCGGCGCAATCGACGACCGCGGCCGGTGCACGGCGGACGGGCACGCGATGGTCGCGCTCGGCGCCCACCCCCGCATCGCCCACCTGCTCGTGCGGGCCGCCGCTGCCGGCCACACCGGGGAGGCGGCCGACCTCGCCGCGGTCCTGTCGGAGAACGACCTGGTCGCCGCACCGGCCGGCGACCGCAGCGCCGATCTCGGGATTCGGCTCGACGTGCTCGGCGGCCGCCGACCGCCGCCCGGTCACGAGACCCGGCGCGCCGCGGTCGCCCGGGCCCGCCGCCAGGCCCGTGCGTGGACGGGTCGCCTCGGTGGTCCCGGATCGGGGTCCGGGCCCGGGACCGGCAGGAGGGGACAGAGGAAGGACGCGGCCGACGTCGTCGATGTCGGCCGTCTGCTGGTGTGGGCGTACCCGGACCGGGTCGCCCGCCGCCGTCCGACGGGGGCGGGCGGGCCGTCGGGCGCCGGCGACGACCCGGGCGGCGAGGCCCGCTACCTGCTGGCCAACGGCCGCGGTGCCCGGCTGCGGCCCCGCGATCCGTTGGCCGGCGAGGAGTGGCTGGTCGTGGCGTCGCTCGACGGCGGGGGTGACGGTCGGGCCGACGGGCGGATCCACCTCGCCGCGGCGACCTCGGCCGAGGTCGTGGTCGACGAGCTCGGTGACCGGGTCCTCGAGGCGGACGTCGTCCGCTGGGACGAGCAGAGCGGCGAGGTGGTCGCGCAGCGCCAGCGGAGCCTCGGTGCCATCGTCCTGCGGGCCTCGCCGCTCGACACCCCGCCGCCGGAGCTGCTCGCCTCTGCGCTGGCCGACGCGGTCCGCAGCCGCGGGCTCGACCTGCTGGGCCGCTCCGACGCGGCCCGCGACCTCGCCACCCGGGTCGGGTTCCTCCACGGGATCGACCCGTCGTGGCCCGACCTGACCGACGACGCCCTGGTCGCCGACGTCGACGACTGGTTGCCCCGCCATCTCGGCACCGCCCGCCGGGTTCGCGACCTCGGCCGCGTCGACCTGCGGAACGTGATGGCCGAGCGGGTCGGCTGGCAGCGGCTGGCCGAGGTCGACCGCCTCGCGCCGACCCACGTCGAGCTGCCCACCGGGCGGCGGGCGGCGCTGCGCTACGAGGAGGACCGGGTCGTGCTGTCGGTCCGGCTCCAGGAGATGCTCGGCGCGTCGGCCGGCCCGACGGTGGCCGGCGGCCGGGTGCCGGTGACGCTCGAGCTGTTGTCGCCGGCCCGCCGCCCGATCCAGGTCACCACCGACCTGGCCGGGTTCTGGGCCGGCAGCTACGCCCAGGTCCGCGCCGAGATGCGGGGCCGCTACCCGAAGCACCCGTGGCCCGAGGACCCGGCCAACGCCACCCCCACGACCCGCACCAAGCGCGCCGAGGGCCGCCGCACCCCCTGACCCCCCACCCCGAACTGGCGTGGGAGAACGACGGCGCGCGGAGCAGAGAACCACGCCAGTTCGGCTGGGTGGGGGACGGCGGTGGTTCGGTCGGGGGTGGGGGTGCAGCCGGTAGGATCGTGCGCCCCGGGGACCGCCGTCCCCGGCTCGCCGATGGCCGCCAGATCGATCCGACTCCGTCCGTGGCAGAAGCTCGCGCTCGAGCGCCTGACCACCACCGAGAGCCCCGACTTCCTGACCGTCGCCACCCCCGGTGCGGGCAAGACGACCTTCGCGCTCACCGCCGCCCGCCAGGAGATGGCCAGCCGCCAGGGGTCGAGGCTCGTGGTCGTCGCGCCCACGCAGCACCTCAAGGTCCAGTGGGCCGAGAACGCCTCCCGGTTCGACCTCTACCTCGAGCCGATGTGGTCGCCGGCCGACGGCCTGCCCGGCGACTTCCACGGCGTCGTCACCACCTACCAGCAGGTGGCCAACGACCCCGAGCCGTTCCGCAGCCTCAGCCGCGACGGCGTCGTCGTCCTCGACGAGATCCACCACGCGGCGGACGAGCGGGCCTGGGGCGGCGGCGTGCGCCGGGCGTTCGAGCTCGCCGGCCGCCGGATCGGGCTGTCGGGCACGCCGTTCCGCTCCGACACCCAGGCGATCCCGTTCGTCAACTACCGCCTCGACGAGGCCGTGCCCGACTTCGAGTACGGCTACAAGGAGGCCCTGGCCGACGGCGGCGTCGTGCGGCCCGTGTTCTTCCCCCGCCTCAACGGGCACATGGAGTGGGTCGCCCCCGACGGCCAGATGCTGTCGCACACCTTCGACGACGCTCTCGGCCGGGTGAAGTCGAACCAGCGGCTGCGCACCGCGCTGTCGCTCGACGGCGAGTGGATGCCGGCGGTGATCCGCCAGGGCCACGCCCTGCTCGCCGACCTGCGCCGCACCCAGGCCAATGCGGCCGGCCTCGTCATCGCCACCGACCAGGACCACGCGCGCGGCATCGCCGACATGTTCGAGCGGCGCTTCCGGGTCCGGCCCACGCTGGCGCTGTCGGACGAGAAGGACTCCTCGGAGCGCATCGCCCGCTTCGCCGAGTCCCAGGAGCCGTGGATCGTCGCCGTGCGCATGGTGTCGGAGGGCGTGGACATCCCCCGGCTGCGGGTCGGTGTCTACGCGACGACGACCACGACCGAGCTGTTCTTCCGCCAGGCCGTCGGCCGTCTGGTGCGCTGGAACGGCCCGTTGCGCCGCCAGCGGGCCTACATGCTCATCCCCGACGACAGCCGGCTGCGCACCTACTCCCAGCAGATCGCCGACCACCGCCGGCACTCGCTGCGCAAGCCCGCCGAGGACGGCCTCGAGCCGCCGCCGGAGGCCGGGCCCCAGCAGGAGGACCCGACCGCGCTGGACGACCTCGGCGACGACGAGCAGCTCTCGCTGTTCGCCGCGGTGTCGGCCACCCCGCTCGACGACGAGGCCGACCGGTCGGTGTTCGACCCCGACCACCCCGACGACATCGAGTGGAACCCGCCGCCCGACGACCAGCTCGCCGACCTCGAGCTGCCCCTGGCGCCGCTGCCCCCGCTGGCCGGTGCGGGCCGGGGGAGCGCGGGCTCACCGATCGACGTGCGCACCCGCCGCAAGGAGCTGCGGGAGGAGAACTCCCGCATCGTGGCGGAGCTCGCGCTGGTCACCGGCTGGACCCACGGCAAGGTCAACGCCGAGCTGAACCGGCTGACCAAGGTCAAGAAGGTGACCGAGGCGACCGTCGAGCAGCTCGAGGCCCGACGTGACCAGGGCGAGCGCTGGCTCGAACGGGCCCGCTACCGCCTCCGCCGGGCGGCGCGCTGACGCCCGGCCGCACGAGCTCGCCCAGGGAGACGGGCGCGGTTCGCCGCGCCGGCGGCTAGCGGGTCGAATCGAGGTAGCGGAGGGCGAACGTGGCGTTGGGGATGCCGTGCCAGACCGGGTCCGGGCGCTCGGGCGTGTGCCAGATCACGTCCTCGGCCGACTGGTAGCTGAAGAACTGCCCGGCGAGGGGCAGGAAGTCCCCGACGATCTCCGGGTTCGACCGGGGGCGGTAGCCGCCGCGGACGTAGTACCAGACGCCGGTGGCGCCGGGCCGGTACCACACGATGTCGTCGTAGCCGTTGCCGTCGTAGTCCCCGACGACCGGGTCGTAGACGCCGTTGATGACCGTGTAGGAGGACCGGAGGCCACTGGCGAAGTGCCGCCACAGGTAGTCCGCGCCCCTGCCGGGTGAGTACCAGAGGATGTCGTCGTAGCCGTTGGCGTCGAAGTCGCCGACGACGGGCGTGTAGACCCCGTTGATCCGGGTCGCCCGGGAGACGAAGCCCGAGCCGTGGTAGTACCAGTAGTAGTCGAGCCGACCCCCGGCGGCGTACCAGAGGATGTCGTCGTAGCCGTTGGCGTCGAAGTCGCCCACCACCGGCTCGTAGGTGCCGTTGATGACCGTGTACGAGGAGTGCACGCCACTGGCGAAGTGCCGCCACAGGTAGTCGGCGCCGCTGCCGGGTGAGTACCAGAGGATGTCGTCGTAGCCGTTGGCGTCGAAGTCGCCGACGACGGGCGTGTAGACCCCGTTGATCGTCTTCTCGTAGATCGTGAACCCGACACCGCCGGGGCGACGGCGCCACAGCTCGTCGGCGACACCACCCTCGTTGTAGAGGAGGATGTCGTCCCACCCGTCGCCGTCGAAGTCACCGACCAGGTGGTGGTCGGCGTCGGGCAGGTTGGTGCCGAGCCCGGCGATCGCCGTCTCCGGGTCGACGTTGCCGAAGCCGGTCACGTTGTCGTTGCCGCCGGCCCAGACGTCGAACGCCGTCGCCTCGAGCTGGGCGGTGACGTCGTCCGGCGCGATGCCGGCGTTCGGCTCGAGCAGCAGCGCGGCCGCGGCGGCCACGTGGGGGGTCGCCTGGGAGGTGCCGTTGACGACGGCGTACTGGCCGCCGAAGGGCTCGCGGGGCGTCGTCGTCCACGCCGAGCAGATGTCGACGCCGGGGGCGGAGATGTCGACGTAGGGGTGGCTGTCCGCGTAGGCGCTGAAGGTGGCCGGGCCCAGGTCGCGGTCGAGGGCGCCGACGCCGATGACGCCGTCGTAGGCGGCCGGGTAGATCGGACCGCTGTTCGGGCCGCTGTTGCCGGCGGCGGCCACGACGGTGACGCCGGCGGCGAGTGCGTGGTCGACCGCGGCCTTGACCACCGAGCTGTACCCGGTGCCGCCGAGGCTGAGGTTGATCACGGTGGCGCCGTTGTCGGTGGCCCACGTGATGCCCTGGGCGACGTCGGACGACGTGCCGGAGCCGGCGTCGTTCAGGACCTTGATCGGCATGATCTTCACGCCCGGGGCGAGCCCGACGATGCCGACGGCGTTGTCGCGGCGGGCGCCGATGATGGCGCCGACGTGGGTGCCGTGGCCGTTGGGGTCGTACGTCGGGTTCCAGTAGTAGTCGTAATCCGGGTCGGTCGGAAGGACGTGTGCGGTGACCCCGGGTACCAGGAAGGTCTGGCCGCCGACGAGCGCGCCGGCCAGGTCGGGGTGGGAGGCGTCGACGCCGGTGTCGATCACGGCGACGATCTCGCCGGCGCCGGTCGCCAGGGTCGACGCGGCGTCGAACGTCGTCTTCGCGGCCTCCAGCTGCCACTGGCAGTACCGGAGGGGATCGTTGCTCGACGCGGCGGCCACGGCGTCGGCGAGGGTGGCCGTGCCGAGCGCGTCGACCGGCTCGGCGGTCTCGACGGGGCCGTCGAAGGCCTGGACCGGGTGGTCGTAGGACGCGGCGACGACCTCGCCGCCGGTGTCGTCGGCGCCGTCGATGAACGCGGCGGCCTCGGCGACGTCGTCGACGTCCCGGGCCACGAACTCGAGCCCCCGGGGCGTCTCCACCGCGAGCACGACCGGGATGTCGCCGGGCGGGTCTTCCGGTAGCGCCGCGTCCTCGAACACCTCCCGGGCGAGGGCGACGGCCTCCTGGGCCGTGATCGAGACGTCGTCGCCCTGGGCGGGGACGAACCCGCCGAGGTCGGGGGCCGTGGGGACGGTGTCGCCGGCGGCCGCCGCGCCCGTCGCAGGCTCCGGCGTGGTGGCCGGGGGTGCGGTCGTGGGCGTGGACTCCTCGTCCGGCGTGGCGGTCGCCGCGTCACCGTCGGGCGCGG
>JAXHUH010000088.1:0-10548 GCA_034211175.1 Actinomycetota bacterium | reverse complement strand
GGAGCCCTTCTGTTCTGGAGCTTGTGGATCTCGACAACCCACATCTTCCCAGCTCAGAAGGGCTCTTCCGCGCACCCGCACATCACCGAATCACATTCGCCATGACCATTCGGGGCTAGAGGCTCTCCTTCTGCACGCGAGGTGTCTCATCGAGTTCCTCACGGACGAGCGCCGGCCAGGCACGCGCGGCCGCAAGGACGACTACCTGTGGACAGGCCACTTCGCGGCGGACGGGGCCTGGGACCACGACGTGGCGAGGGGAGCCCTGGGACCTCACCGAGCGCCGCTCAACAAGCGGCTTAGTCACCTCACGACCGAGCGCGCACCGAGAATCGTGTGGGGCTACAGGAGGATCGCCGACGACGTTCGATCGCAGTTCTCCCTCTTCGTCGATGCGGTTCTGACCGGGCCCGCCTGCTCGCCCGCCGAGGCGGCCAAGCTCAGGACCGCCAGAGACGATTCGCTTGCGACGGCGGCGATGAAGCTGGCGCGTCCGGCTCCCCTCGAGTGGACACAGTCCCCACGTGTGATCTCGATCGGCACGTATCCGTCTGACCTGACACTCTCTGAACCCCGCGCTGACACGTCGAGCGGCGGCGGCTTCTTCGCCACCTACCTGCCTGATCGCAGCGGCATCGACGAAGCGACCTACACGTTCCGCACCGACAGGACCGACGAACGCGACACACGATGAGTGCACTGGTGGAACACAACCCGGGTCTATGACCCGAATGCACCCATCATGTGTCGCGAGTGGCGCGGATCCGCCACGGTGTCGGCATCCGAGCTTGCCGCCCCCGTCGGTGGGGGGCCAGGCATCTAGCGTGAACCTCCGTGAGCGACACCGACGATCCAACGGGCGATGACGGCAACGAGCGCAGTGGGCGGCGGCCCGGCTCTGGGCTCGAGGCATTCCTCGAGAAGATGCGGGCCGATCAGGAGCAGGTGGAGAAGACACTGCGCCACGCTCGGGCGATGGCGCCGAGGCAGCCCGAGCATGTGCCGATCCCGCGTCCGGAACTAGACCAGCTGAACGCAACGCTCGACCAGCTCGACGCGACCCGCGAGCTCGGTGAGCACCTCGCTGCACTGCAGCAGCGTCTCGATGCCGCGGAGCAGGCACGACGTGAGCAGGAACTGCGCCAGGACGAGGCGCTCGCGGAGCAGGTGCAGGAGGAGAAGCGTCGACACGAGGACACCAAGCGGCATTCGCGGAGGATGGTGTGGCTCGCGGCTGGCCTCGCGCTCGTGATCTCTGTGGGGACGCAGATCGCGTTCGGCGGAGCCTCGTCGTCCTCGCAGCCGGAACCGTCGACGACGCTCCCCTCGACTACGACTACGACTCGCTGATCGGTGCCTGTCGAGCGTCCCTCTGCATCAGTGCGCTCATCGTGTGTCGCGTCGGGGCGCTATCCGGCTTCGGCGTCACCGACGATGTCGATCTCGATTCGCCCGCTGGTGAACGCACGCACCCAGTCGTGTGTGCTGTCGGGCCGGTTCGGCACTCGCCGCTCGCCGAGATCGGTGACCTTGGCTGCGTGGTGAGCGGCGCGGGCGCGGTCAGCGAGGTGGCGTTGCTGCTCGTGGGCTTCGTGGCGGGTCGAGCGGTGGTCGGTCACTCCGCACGCGTCGATCGCCTCGGCGTGCTCTTCGGTGACGTCTCCGACTGTCCACCACACCTCTCGGCCGTCCTGCTCGGCGACGACGAGCGCCCCGTGGGGACCGTCGACTCCGTCGTCGCCGAGGTCGCGATCGCGTAGGCGGCGGAGCGTGTTCGTGGCGCTCTGGCGGGACAGCCCGAGTGCTTCGGATAGCTGCGCGGCGCGCATCGGGCCCTCGGCGTCGAGGAGCGTCATGAACGCTGCCCACTCGACCGACTTCTTGTGCCATCCGTTATGGGCTGGGTTCCGGAGATCGGAGGCAACGTCGGGGCCCGTCGGCCGCAACGAGAACGGCACCGGTACGCCCCGCTCGGTGTCGCCGAGCGGGACGAGCCGCCACACGGACCGGACTCGCATCTCGTCGCCAGTGTCCTCGTCGATCGCGTACCCACCTCGCACCTTCCGGTGGACGAACGGACGCCAGAGCTCACCCAGCCGGTAGATGGTTGCCTCGGTCACGCCGGCGGCCTCGGCGAGCTCACGGCCGGAGAACGACAGCTCGGTGTTGCAGGCCCGGAGCGCCATCTGGCCGATGGCGAAGAGGATCTTCACCGCTGACGCGCGCCGCTGCGCCGTCGCAGCCTCCGGCAAGCGGATCGACGGCCACCACACCTCGGTGATCCGTTCGACGTGGTCCGCCTTGCTGCGGGCCATTGTGCGGTCCCGCGGGCATGCCCTCGGTCCGGCCTGTGCGGCGTAGCGGCGGCCGGTTGCGGCCTTCGACAGGAGTGCGGACTCTGGCCACCGGCCGGTCTCGCGGGCGACACGGAGTACGAGCGCGTCGACGTCGTCCTCCGACAGATGGATCTCGCCGCCCATGCGGAGCTGCTGCAGGCGCTTCACCGCGAGTGCGACGGGCAGCGGGTTCGAGCCCGACGCGTGCCGGATCTTCGCCGCTTCGCCGCTCGGGCCCGCCCATGCGGCGTGGGCGTACCGGCTGAACCCCGGAATCAGCCCGTGCTCGGCCACCACGCGGCCGTTCTTCACACCGAGCTGTCGGTGTCGCCCCGGCGTCACAGAGGAACCGAGACTGTCCCGCGAACCGCTCGTCGGCGGGCGCGACGAACTCGCGCCAGGTGTTCACGGACAGTAGACTCGGGCGCGGAGAACGTGGTCTCCATGCCGCTGTAGAAGGCTGCCGGGGGCTCGTCTCGCGAGCGCCGGGTGTTGCAGCACCCGGCGTTCACTCTGTTCGTGGGTCTCATCGCACGCGTCGACCCCCTCGCTGGGGCTGCTGACGCGACGGCGACCCAGTGGAGGTCTCGGTCCGGCTGCGGTCGAGAGCGCCTCGCATGATGCGAGCGGCCTTCGCGAGGCAGACCGGGTCGTCAAGCGCCAGACGACCTTCGGGTCGGGTGCTGCCGTTGCTGGGCGCGTCGCGGCGGACGTCGGAGGCGACGTCATTGGTCATGGTGTCTCTCGTCTGTGGCCTGCCAGCTGAGGGCCGCGACGGCGGCGGAAGGTCGGGCTGGCCTCGGGCCGCCGTCCCCCGGTCTGGGAGACGGCGGCCGCGTCCAGTGGCAGCCAGACGTCGGCGAGACAGCGAGGCTGTCGGCGCCGATCTCATGGTGCACGACTTATGCACGTCACGTAAGCCCTTCAACCGGTAGCGGAAGCGCTACACGGCGGTGCTCGTGGGCGCGATCGTCGTCACCCATCGCGCCGTGGCCCGACGCTCGTGCGCTCGTCAAGCCACCGGTCCACCGCCGTCCGCCGGTACCGGACGTACCTGCCCACCGTGATCCCGGGCGGGCCCACAGCACGACGGCGCCACTGGTGGACCGTGTCCTTACTCACCTTCAACAGCGCTGCGAGCTCGTCGGTCGTCAGCAGCTCGTCAGGCGTTCCCTTTGTCAACGTTGTGGTTTTCACCGCTTGAGCGCACCACGAGACTGTGCCGCTGTCAAGGGCCGGCCCTGTGGCATCGTTGACGGGTGGTGGAGCGGTTGCGCGGAACAGTGGGTCGGAACGTGCGCCGCCTCCGGGGAGACCGGTCTCAGGACGCGCTCGCCAACGACCTCTCAGCCCTCGGCTGGGATCGCGGGACCGTCACCGCGATCGAGACAGGCCGCCGCCGCGTCAAGCTCGAGGAACTCGCCGCCCTCTGCGTCGTGCTCGGCTGCTCACTCGCCGATCTGCTCGACGGCGACAGCACCGTGGCGCTCGACGACGTCGCCGAAGCGGACCTCGCGACCGTCCGCCGGGTCCTGCTCGACGGCGGCAAGAACGTGAAGCTCACCGAGCTGGGATGGAAGCCGCCCCCGATCTCGGCGACGCTCGATCCCGCGGAGCTCCACGTCTCGGCCAACAGCGTGACCGCGGACGGTGGGCCGACAGCGGAGGACATCCGAGCGGCAGGCCGCGGCGAGGCCGAGGGCAAGGCCGCTCGCCGGCTGAACGTCGACTCGTGGCACGTCGGGCTCGGGTCGCTCGAGCTGTGGGGCCGGTCCCTGACGGAGGAGCGCGACGCACGAGTGGCCGAGTCGACTGCGGAGGGGACGCCGGCGCGGAGCGTGCAGGCCCTCCGTGGCCGCGTCACACGAGTGCTGGTCGACGAGCTGCGTCTGTGGCTCGAACAGCGCCAGACGCCGGGTTCGTAGTCCCTACTGGTCGATCCGCCGCCACCGGATGGTGATCCGGTCGGGGTCGAAGACGGGGCCGCGGCGTGTCGCCGGCTGAACCTCGACGGATCCGACGAACAGGCGGACGAACTCACTCCGCTCCGCGAGCGTCATCGTCGCCCACCCCTGGCCGTCCACGACCGGGTCGAGGCTCTCGACCGGAGTAGGTACGTCGGCGAGCTGAGAGCGGAGCGCGTGTTCCTCTGCGTCGAGGGCCCGTCCGCCCGCTGCCCAGTCCGCAGGCGACATGTTCCCACGCGCCCACATCTGGGCGAGCTCGTTCCGTCGATCGTCGAGTTGCTCCAGCTCAGCGGTCAGGCGGTCCCTCAGCTCGGTGTGGTCGCCGTCGACCATCTGGGCGACACGGTCGGGCCGCTCGAGTTCGGCGATGAGCTGTTCGACGACTGCTCCTCGAGACGCTCGGCGGCGATCTGGATGCCGCCGCATCCGCCGCGGTAGGTCGAGGGGCACACCATGACCCGCCGGCGGCTGGAGTCACCTCGGCGCTGGGAGATGAGCTGTGTGCCGCAGAGACCACAGACGGCTAGTCCGGCGAGGAGTGCCACTCGGGGCATCGTGCCGCGTCTGCGCCGGGCGTCGATGAGTCGAGCGCGGAGTTGGTGCCACGTCGTGAGGTCGATGATGGCTGGCCACGCCGCCGGCCCGAGGTCCTTGCCTCGGTGCTGTCGCCGTCCGGCCACGGTGTGTGACGTAAGGATGCGGCGAAGGGTCTCGACGCGCCAGTCGGCGCCCCTCACCGTCGGGACGCCGCGCTGGTTGAGGTCGCGGGCGATGGAGCCGAGCCACTCGCCTTTGAGGACCCGTCGGGATGCCTCGTGGATGATCGCGGATTCGTCGTCGACGACGGTGAGGGACCCGGAGCCGTCGGGTTCGTAGCCGAATGGCCTGGTTCCCCCGCTCCACTTGCCCTGGCGTGCGAGGTCTGCATGCATCGCCTGGAGTCGCTCCGCCTTCGCCTCGGACTCGTCTCGGGCGACGGTGCCGATGAGTCGTGCTGTCGTGCGCCCGGAGCGGGTCGAGAGGTCCCAGCGTCCGGCCCGGACGGTCTCGACCTGGACGTGGCCGGTCTCGATCGCGTCGATGAGGTCTTCGAGTTCGCGGGGGTGGCGGGTGAGCCGGTCGGGGTGCCACGCGACCACGACGTCGACGCTGCCGGCGTCGATGTGGTCGAGGAGTCGACCGTAGGCGGGGCGTTCGCCACCGGTGAAGGCAGATCTGTCGTCGTCGGTGAGTACCTCGACGAGGTGCCACTCGTTGCGGTCGACGAGGTCACGGCAGTCGCGCTCCTGGCGGCGGACGCCGGCCTCGCTTCCGGTCCGGTCCCGACTGATCCTCGTGTAGATGACGGCGCGGAGATTCCTGGTGATAGCAAGCTATTATGCTATGATCACTCACGGAACGCCATGGCGGCGGAGATGATCCCTTCGCCGCGGTCGTCGTCGGCGAGGCGCTGGCCCAGGGTGACGAGCGAGGTGCGGACGGCCACGTAGGCACGGAGGCTGGGGTCGGCGAGGGTGGTGTGCATCGGGGGTGCTGCCTTTCGGAACTCGAGGGGTTTTCGGGGGTGTTCACGAGCGCGCTCGTCGAGCGGGCCCGCGTCGGGGAGGGAGGGGTCCGGCGTCAGCCGGTGGACCAGAGGGCGGCCGCCGCCACGAACGGGACGGCCATGAGGATCACGCCGGGCACGAGGGTGGCGACCGTGACCGGGATCCAGACCTGCTGGGCCCGGCGTTCGATCTGGGTGATCGTGCGGCGCTGGGCCTCGCGGCGGATGGAGCGGGCCTCCTCGGCGATGAGGCTGCCGAGGTCGCCGGTCTCCCGGTTGAGGGCGAGGATGCCGACGAGGCGGTCGAGCTCGGGGACCTGGGCCAGTGCCGCCCACTCCCGCAGGGCGTCGACCTCGCCGAGGCCGTGGCGGATCCGGTTGGTGACCCGGGCCAGGTCGGTGGCGATGGCGCCGTTGCCACGGCGGCCGATGCGGGAGATGGCGCCCCCGAGGCTGTAGCCGGCGCCGAGGAGCATGCCGAGCTGCTCGGCGACGACGGGGAGCTCGTCGAAGATGCGGCGCTGCCACTCGGCCGAGGCCCGGGCCAGGTTCTGCTCGACGACGAGGAACGTGAGCACCGGGGTGGCGAGCGTCAGCCCGACCACGAGGAGCGCCGAGACGCCGTCGCTCTGGCTGGCCACCGTGGTGCCGACGAGCAGCATCGCCGCCGCGGAGGCGAGGGCCCAGCCGAGCTGGCGGACCCGGAAGGCGGTCGGGTCGAGGTGGGAGTGGACCCGTCGCAGTCGGGCGGCGAGGTCCTCCTCGATGCCGACGACCCGGGCCATCGCGCCGCCGGCGGTGGCGGCGAGGGGGCCGATGACGTCGCGGAACGACTCGACCGACAGGATCCCGGAGCGGGACTCCGCCGCCGCGGCGGCCGGGGCGTGGGGGCGGAGCCGGTCGGTGAGGCTGCGGCGGGCGAACCAACGGTGCTGGGACAGGAGCAGCGTCGTGCCGATGCCGCCGGCGACCGCCAGGAGCAGGACGAGGACGTTCATCCGAACACCCGCTCGGCCTCGGGGAGGCGCATGATGCGCCCGGCCCACATCCAGCAGAGGGCGACGAGCCCGACCGCGGCGACGGCGGCGGCCTGGCCGAGGCCGGTGCCGAAGGCCGCCCGGCCCTCGCCGATCGACGAGCCGGCCAACGCCATGCCGGCGGGGACGATGAGGACGAAGCGGCGGGCGAAGCGCACCCCGGCCTGGCGGGAGCGGGCGTCCTTGCGGTCCTGGGTGTCGGACATGCGGTCCTCGGCGAGGGCGCTCAGCCGGTTGGCGACATCGGAGCCGCCGACCTCGTGGGCGACGAGGAGGGTCTCGCAGACGGCGTCGGCCGTCGGGTCGGCGAGGCGGGACTTCAGCACGTCGATCGTGCGGGTGAAGTCGGTGGAGAGCATCCACTCGCGGTGGGCGGCGGCGAACGCCGGGCGCAGCTCCTCGGGGCCGTTGAGGCCGACCTCGAACAGCGCCTGGGGGATCGAGCGTCCGAGCGAGGTGGTGCGGACCCGTAGCTCCTCGATCAGCATCGGCCACGACTCGGCGGCCGCTTCCCGCCGGGCGCGGCGGCGGTTGCGGTAGGCGGCGACCGGGGAGGTCGCGGCGAAGAGGGCGATGACCGTGGCGATCACGTAGCCGCCGAAGTAGGCGTAGGCGACGACGAAGGCGACGACGGCGAGGACCGCGACCACGGAGACGAACTCGGAGAGCCGGACGTCCTCGAGGCCGGCCTGGACGAGCCAGTCCTCGAGCCGGCGTCGCAACGTCGGCCGGTCGGCGGCGCCGCTGGTCGACGGGCCGATGCCGCGCCAGCCGAACGCCACCGCCGTGTAGACGAGGTGGACGCCGGCGGCCGCGGCGACCGCCAGCAGGAGCGGCGTCATCGCAGCGCGCCCGGTTCGGTCAGCGTGTGGTTCGCCGCCATCGCCGCCATCGCCGGTGCGGCCGTCGGGGCCGGGGCCTGGTGGGCGCCGAGGAGGGTGCGGACGTCGATGCCGGTCCGGCGGAGCTGCTCGGCGAGGCGGACGGGCACGTCGCCGGTCCAGGTGAGCGGGGCGTCGGGCCCGTCTCGGCGGAACAGCTCGGTGACGGTGAACTGGGTGGAGTCGGCGCCGCCCGCGAGGTCCTCGACCGCAATGACCTCCGTGACCTGGGGGCCGTGGGGGCCGCGGGCGCAGTGGACGACGACGTCGACGGCCTCGGCGACGAGGGCGTTGAGGGCGCTCATCGGCAGCTCGGTGTCGGAGAGCTGGGCGACGAAGCGGAGCCGGGTGAGTGCGGCGCGGGCCGAGGCGGCGTGGATGGTGGTGAAGCCCTTGACGCCGGAGCTGAGGGTGAGGAGGAGGGGGAGGGCCTCGCGGTCGCGGACCTCGCCGACGATGGCGACGTCGGGGGCCATGCGCAGGAACCCGGCGACGAGGCGGCGCAGGTCGATGGCCGGCCGGTCGGCGCGGGCCGGGCGGGTCTGCATGGAGGCGACGTTGGCGAGGGGGACGTCGGCCTCGAAGACCTCCTCGGCGACGACGACCCGCATGGAGGGGTCGAGCTCGGCGGTGCAGCAGGAGAGGAGGGTGGTCTTGCCGGAGCCGGGGGCGCCGGCGACGATCATCGTGGTTCCGGCGCGGGCGCAGGCGGCGAGGAACGCGGCGACCCGGTGGTCGAGGCTGCCCCGCTGGACGAGCTGGTCGAGGGATCGGTAGGCGACGCCGTTGAACTTGCGGATGTTGACCATGAGGTGGCCGCCGCGGGCGATGTCGCCGTGGACGATGTGGAGGCGGGCGCCGTCGTCGAGCTGGGCGTCCTGGAGGCCCTCGGCCGGATCGAGGACCCGGTGGGCGCCGCCGGCGTCGTCGAGGATCTTGGTGAGCACCCGGATGACGTGGGTGTCGTCGTGGAAGACCTCGTCGTGGTACCCGCTCGGCCCGGCGTGGCGCTTCACGAAGATCGCGTCCGGGGCGTTGATCATGATCTCCCAGACGTCCTCGTCGGCGAGGAGGGCCTCGAGGGGGCCGTAGCCGACGAGGTTGCGGATGGCGCGGTCGGCGACGCCGGTGGGGTCGGCGAGGTCGAACGGTCGCAGCCCGCGCTTGTGGTCGTTCGACCAGCGGGTGATCTCCTCGTCGACGAGGCGGCGCAGGGCGTCGTCGGATCCGGGCGCGTCCATGTCGAGGGCCATGGTGTTGGCCCGTTCCTGGACGGCTCGTTCGATGACGGCCAGTGGCGACTGGTCCGCGTCGAGGCTGAGCGAATCGGTGAGCATGGTTGCGGCAGGTCCCCGGTTCGGTGGCTTACACCGCCGACCGTAAGGACCCCCTCACTCACCGTGCATGGGCCGTTCGGCCTGACCCGTTGGTTGCGTAGAGCGCTGGTGCGGACTGTCGCTCGGCGGCCACGTCGTCATCGGACGGTTGAACGCACCCTCGGGTGTCCGAGACTGGCAAGACCTTTTCGCCCCCGGGCGCGTGGGGATGCGCCCTCGTGGTCCTTCCTGAGACGGCTGGCCCAGGCGCCGAACTCGATCGCCGTGTTCGGATCGATGTCACGGCGCCGAAGCGGCTCCAGATCGCCGTCCACTCGAACCCACTCCTGGACGAGCTGATCGCTCGCTCGACGATCCTGGCAACGCTCCAGCCACTGCAGCGCCAGTCGCCGCCATGCCATCGCAGCGTCAGGTGACTTGCTTAGAACGGAGCGGACCGAATAGAGGCACGCGAGGTTGTACGAGATCTGCAAATGCGAGTCCGGTTCCAGAGCTCGACGCGTGGCTCGGACCTCGTATCGCTCAAGCCTTCGCTTCAGCTGCTGCCGCCGCCAGCCGCGGGTGAGATCTCCAAACGAGCCGGTCGTGGCCGTCGGGATCCGCCCTGGGAACGAGCGACCGCGTCGCGTTGTGTCGAACCAGAGGCGCACAGCGCTCACGCAGAAATCGGTTCGCAACACCCATGCCCAGTCCTTGCGAAGTTTGCCGCGGTTGAAGTCCTTCCAGAAGAAGCGCTCGGTGGGACGAAGTCGAGCGATCCAGCCGCATCGGATCGCGGTCCGATTGCGGTTCGACCATTCGGCGGCAAGACGGAGCATCGTCGTACGCATCTGCGATGGAAACTCACCGCCGTCGACGAGTGTTCTGAACCAGGCGTCGGTGTCGGGCGGGCGTCCCACGGTCAGCGAGTCGGCTAGGATCAGATCGTCGAAGAGGTACCTCAGGCGCGCGAAGTCGGGAGTGTCGCCGTAGGGTCCCGTTGCCGACTTGAGCGTTCCTCCCGTGAACATCATCGTCGCCAACACTGCGCAGCGTCGGTAACGAGCTACAGGGTACCGGGGTCGGCGGTGGACTGCCCGGGCGAAGTCCTCGAGTGCTGCGAGATGGTTTCGGCGCGGCTCGAGCGACTGCTGTCGCAGTGTGTGTACTAGATAACGGTTGAGGCGGCCAGGCTGGGCAGGTCGCGGCGAGATCTGGTGGGCGTACCCGCGAAGCGCAAGCGCGATGGCGTTGAGCGCATGTGGATCGACGTCTTCCGGCTCCCGCAGACCGGCGTAGCCGAGATAGAGGCTGGTGCGACCCGATAGTCGCAGTGGAGCGAACGTGGCTCATCGGATTTCGGCGGGGGTGATCTGGTCGAGGAGGGTCCAGTTGGGTCGGCCTGCGTAGAGCAGGACTCGGATGCGGTAGTTGCGGAAGGACCGGAACCCGAACCCGATGCGTT
>JAXHUH010000087.1:0-9460 GCA_034211175.1 Actinomycetota bacterium | reverse complement strand
GGTCCGAGCCGGCGGTGGAGGTGGGGGTGGAGGGGGTGGAGGCGGCGGGCGACGGAGGGCGACGGCTGGGGACCCTCGGGCGACCGGGACCGTCGGCGTGGGCTCCGGCGCAGGCCGCTCCGAGCGGGGACCACCGCCGAACAGCGAGCTGATCGCCGACCGGAACCATCCGGGGCGACGGGTCGCGCGCCCGGCGGGTCGCCGGGCGGCGTCGACGCCGAGCAGCGAGATGATGCGCTCGGTGTTCACGGGGTCGGACGCGACCGCCGGGAGAAGAGCCCGCACGGCATCCACGACGCTCTGCACCGACCGCGGCGGGCGGCTGCGCGTGACCTCGTCGAGCACGACTCGGACACCGTCGAGATCGCCCGCGGCGAGCAGGTCGACGACCCGGTCGGCCCACGGGCGTGCGTCGTGATGATGGCGATGCTGGGTCACTCCGCGTGCACCCCCGGTGCGGTCAGGCCCGATGCGATCAACCCTTCCGATCCCGTGGGAGCACGCCGTGATACGTACGGCGACCCGGATCGGTTCCCGGTCCCGAGCAACCTGACCACCTCCCCCTGACCGGCTCGTCCACCAGGTCGGACGACATCGCGACCCCCGGTTGACGAATCCCCTTCACCGCGTGACCTCTCCCTTTGGAGCCTGACCAGGCGGGATAGAGTGCGAGCCGTGCCACCCGCCCCGGTCATCAACGCGCGCGGTGTCGTCAAGCGGTGGGGCCCGACGACGGCGCTCGCCGGCGCGACGGTCGATGTCCCCGGCGGGGTCACTGGTCTGCTCGGCTCGAACGGCGCGGGCAAGACGACGCTCCTCGGCCTCGTTCTCGGGCTGCACCGCCCGGACGACGGCTCGCTCCGGGTGCTCGACCTCGACCCGGCGACCGCGGGGCCCGAGGTGCGGGCCCGGGTCGGCTACGCCCCCGAGCACCACAACCTCCCGCCCGACCTCGCGGCCCACGACTTCGTGCGCCACATCGCCGAGGTCCACGGCCTCCCCCGCCGGGCGGCCACGGCCCGGGCGAGCGACGCGCTGTGGCAGGTCGGGCTCGGCGAGGAGCGTCTGCGGCCGATCGGGACGATGTCGACGGGCCAGCGCCAACGGGTGAAGCTCGCCCAGGCGATCGCCCACGACCCGGCCCTCGTCCTGCTCGACGAACCGACCGACGGCCTCGACCCGGTCCAGCGCGACGACATGCTGGCGCTGATCCGCCGCATCGGCCGCGACTACGGCATCCACGTCGTGCTGTCCTCCCACCTCCTCGAGGAGGTCGAGCGGGTGTGCGACAACGTCGTGATCCTCGCCACCGGCTCGGTCGTCGCCGCGGGCCCGCTCGACGAGCTGCGCTCCGGCGGCGAGGGACTGATCGTCGAGCTGGTCGACCGCCAGCAGGAGGTCGCAGCCGCCCTGGTTGGCGCGGGGCTCACGGTCACCCCGAACGGCCGGCGCCTCGAGGTCACCGGCCCCGTCGACGTGGACCAGCTCAGCGACGTCGTCCGTGACGCGGTCGTGGCCCAGGGAGCCGGCATCCGCCGGATGCACGCCCGCCGCCTCACGCTCGAGGACGTCTTCCTCGAGGTCGGCGACGCGGCGCTCGCCGGATCGGGCACGGGCTCGTGACCCGGCCGGCCACCCGGGCGCCGGGCACCTCCACGCCACGACCCGGCGGGTTCGGGCGATGACCGACCCGGCGCCGCTGCAGATGCCCTCGTCCCCGCCGGACGGCACCGCGGAGATCCTCGATCGCGGCTACCGCCGCTACGACGGCCCCCGCAACGGCCGCTCCGGCGCGGTGCTGGCGCTGTTCACGGCGAGCGTGCAACGGGCGCTGGGGCTGCGCCGGTCGTTCCGCCACAAGATCGTGCCGCTGATCTCCGCGGTGATCGCGTACATCCCGGCGATCGTGTTCGTCGGCGTCGCCGCCCTCCTGCCCGGGGAGCTGGCGTCGGAGGTCACGGTCGACTACTCCGGCTACTACGGCTTCATCACCGCGGCGATCGTGCTCTTCGCCGCCATCACCGGGCCCGAGGTGCTGTGCGTGGACCGCAAGACGGGCATGCTCGGCCTCTACCTCGCCTCACCACTCACCCGCGACACGTACCTCGTGGCGAAGGCGGGCGCGCTCGTCGCCACGGTCTCGATCGTCACCCTCGGCCCGCCGCTGCTGCTGCTGGCCGGCTACTCGTTCGTCGACCTCGGCCCCGAGGGCATCGGCGATCTGCTGGTGGCGTTCGGGCGGATCGTGCTCGCCGGGATCGTGATCGCCGCGCTGCTGTGCGCGCTCGCCCTGGCGGTCGCCGCGGTCACTCCCCGCAAGGGCTTCGCCGCGGCGGCGATCATCCTCGTGCTCCTCGTGAGCAGCATCATGACCGGCATCCTGATCGACGTCGCCGACGCACCCGAGTGGCTGAACGTGCTGAACCTGTTCTTCCTGCCGTTCGACGTGGTCAGCCGGATCTACGGCGAGAGCCAGAACAACTTCGTCGGCGTGAGCAACGTGGTGAGCATCGGCGCCTACGTCGCCTGGACCGCCGGGTTCGCGGCGTTCACCCGCTTCCGCTACCACCGCCTCATGATCACGAGGTGACGAGCGGCCCGATGAGCCCTGCACCATGACCGATCACCCCCCGCCCTCCGCGCCACCCGCCGGCGGCCCGCCGCCGGGCACCCCTCCACCGCCTCCGCCGGTCGGGGCCCAGCCGCTGCCGCCCCCGCCCGGGTACGCGCCGGCCGCTGGCGCGCCGACACCGCCGCCGCTCGACCCGACGGTGCCGTCGGTCGTGTTCCGCAACGTGTCGAAGTGGTTCGGCGACATCGTCGCGGTCTCCGACGTCAGCTTCGCGGTCGGCCCCGGCGTCACCGCGCTGCTCGGGCCCAACGGCGCCGGCAAGTCGACGGTGATGCGGATGCTGGTCGGGCTGACCCGACCGTCGCAGGGCTCGATCGAGGTGTGCGGCGTCGACCCGCGCCGCGACCTCGAGGTGCGACGGCGGATCGGCATCGTGCCCCAGCAGGAGGCGGTGTTCGACCGGCTCGACGCCCACGACTTCGTGCGGGTCGCCGCCGAGCTGAACGGCCTCGACGACCCGGAGGCTGCGACCCGGGAGGCGCTCGCCCGGGTGGAGCTCGACCCGGAGATGGGCCGGCCGGTGTCGACGTTCTCGAAGGGGATGCGCCAGCGGGTGAAGGTGGCCCAGGCGATCGTCCACCACCCCGACGTGCTGGTGCTCGACGAGCCGCTCGGCGGCCTCGATCCCCGCCAGCGCCTCCACCTCACCGACCTGTTCCGCCGCCTCGGCGACGCGGGTGTGTGCGTCATCGTCTCGAGCCATGTGCTCGACGAGGTGGAGCGCCTCGGCTCGCGGGTCCTGGTCATCGCCCAGGGCCGCCTCGCCGCCCAGGGAGACTTCCACGCCATCCGTGAGCTGATGGACGATCGCCCCCACCGGGTGCGGGTGAAGACGAGCTCGCCCCGGTCGGTCGGCGCGTCGCTCCTCGCCCGCGGCGCCGTCGTCGGCCTCCAGGTCGAAGGCGACGACACGCTGATCGTCGACACCGTCGACGTCATGGCGTTCCGTCATCTCGTCGCCGAGGTCGCCTCCCAGCACGGCGCACGGCTGTCGGAGGTGTTCCCGCTGGACGACGACCTCGAGAGCGTCTTCCGCTACCTGGTCGGTGGCCGATGAGCACGATGTACCGGCTGCTGCTCGGCAACCTCGCCACCCGCGCCCGTCTGCTCGGGCTGGCCGCGCTCGGTGCGGTCGGGGTCGTGCTCGGCCTGATCATCGGCCAGTCGGACGCGGTCGAACCCGTCTACGACGGCACCCGCCTGATCGATCTCTTCGGACTCCAGCTGTTCGCCCCGGTCGTGGCGCTGGTCTTCGCCAGCGCCGTGCTCGGCGACCCCCACACCGAGGGCTCGCTGATCTACCTGTGGCTGCGCCCGGTGCGCCGCTCGACGATCGCCCTCGCCGGGTACGCGGCGGCGCTGACGGTGATCGTGCCGCTCGTCGTGGTGCCGCTCACGCTGGCCGCGGTCCTGGTCGGTGGGGGCGGCGAGCTCGTCCAGGGCACGATCGCGGCGTCGCTGATCGCGGTGATCGCCTACACGGCGATCTTCCTGGCCCTCGGCCTGCGGGCCGAGCGGGCCCTCGCGTGGGGCCTCGGCTACCTGCTGATCTGGGAGGGCTTCGTCGCCAACGCCGGCCGGGGGGCGAGCCGCTACGCGATCCGCGCCTACACCCAGTCGCTGCTCACCGACGCCACGTCGATCGACCTCCGCCTCAGCGGCCTGTCGCCGACGACATCGATCGTCGTCCCGGTGATCGTCGCCATCGTCGCGCTCGTCTACGTCAACCGCCGCCTCCAGACGATGGACGTCGCCTGATCATCGGGTGAGGCAACTCCGACGGCCGTGACGACCGCGGCCGCGGGAACACACGACGTTGACCTCGCCGTCGACGCGCCCTAGTTTTTGGTCATATGACCAAGTCGTATGACCAAGTCCGGCGCGGAGCATCGCTGGTCGATGGCCGGCTCGGACGCCGACTGATCGGCGGCGTGTTCGTGGTCGCCGGGCTCGGCAAGTTCTCCGACCGGATCGAGGACCTCCCCGCCACCCTCGACGCGGCCGCGGCGGCGAACGCGGCCGGCCCGCTCTCCCGACCGACCGGGTGGCTCGCCAGTCGGCCGCGCACGGTCGCGCTCGTGGTCGGCGTCCCCATGGTCGCCACCGGCGTGGCGCAGCTGAGCGGCCGGTCGTCGCGCCTGGCGGCGGCGACGCAGCTCGGCCTGCTCGCCGGCTTCAGCCTGTTCCTCCACGGGTCGCATCCCGCCGTGCTCCCCGTCGACGCCGCGTTCGCGGCGGCAATCGTGGCCACACATCGGGAAGGCGGGCGATGAGCGACCCATCGGGCGCTGCTCGGCCGAGCCGGTCGACCGACACGCGAGCTCGCCTGATCCACGCCTCGGCCGCGCTCGTCGCCGAGGAGGGCTGGCGAGGGGTGACGACGCGTTCGGTCGCGGCGCGGGCCGGCGTGAACAACGCCCTGGTCCACTACCACTTCGGCTCGATCGACGCCCTGCTCGTGGCCGCGGTCAGCGAGGCGTTCGCCGCCGAGATCGGTGCGGGCATGGAGCTCGTCCTCGCCCCCGAGGATCCAGCCGAGGGGCTCGCGGCGTTCGGACGCTGGCTCGCCGACCGATCCGATGATGTAGCGACCGATCGGATCCTGCTCGAGGGCATGAGCCTCGCCACCCGCCGGGACGACGTGCGAGCTGTGTTCGCACCGTCGTTCGCCGCGTTCCGGGCGTCGCTGACCGACCGGCTCGCCGTGCTCGGGTTCGCGGAGCCCGGCCCGCTCGCCTCCGCCCTCGCGGCGATGCTCGACGGCATCGCCATCCACCGCCTCCTCGACCCCGACCTCGACGTCGCCGCCGCGCTCGAGGCCGTCGCCCGCCTGCTCGCCGACGCTCACGACGGCTGAGCCCCATTCCCGACCCACGAAGGGAACCATCACCATGCGAGTGCTCGTCGCCGGTGCCACCGGCTACCTCGGCCACCATGTCGTGCGGGAGCTGGCCGACCGCGGCCACACCGTCCGGGCGCTGGCGCGGGACCCGTCCCGCCTCGGCGATCTCGCGGACCTGGTCGACGAAACGGTCACGGCCGACGCCACCGACCCGGCCGGCCTCGTCGGGTGCTGCGCCGATGTCGACGCGCTGTTCAGCTCGATCGGCATCGTCGGCACCCCACCACGCGGCGTCACCTACGACGACATCGACCACGGCGCCAACCTGAACCTCTTGCGCGAGGCCGAGTCGGCCGGGGTGGGGCGTTTCGTCTACACGTCGGTGTTCGCTCCCGGGATGGACGACCTGAAGGTCGTGCGGGCGAAGCGGGCGTTCGAGCGGGACCTCGAGCGCTCACCGATCGCGTGCCGCATCCTGCGCCCGAACGGCTTCTTCTCCGACATCGATGCGTTCCTCTCCATGGCGCGACGGGGCCGGGCATTCGTGTTCGGGCCCGGCGCGACCGGCTCCGGCGAGCTGCGGATGAATCCGATCCACGGCGCCGACGTGGCCGTGGCGGCCGCGGACGCGGCGGAGGGCTCCGATGACGGCGAGCCGGTCCTCTCCCTCGGCGGCCCCGATGTGCTGACCCACGTCGAGATCGCCGGACTGGCGTTCTCTGCGATCGACCGATCCGCGAAGGTCACCCACCTGCCGGCGTGGACGGCGAGGGCACTCGTCGCCGCCCTGCCCCGGCTCACGCCGCAGCGGGTGCACGGCCCGGCGGAGTTCCTGCTGTCGGTGCTCTCGAACGACATGGTTGCCCCGCAGACGGGCACGCATCGCCTGGCCGACCACTTCGCCGAGGCCGCCGAAACGGCCTGACCGCGGAACCGAGCCCATGGTGCGTACTCTCCGACGTTCAGTACTTGTCAAAGACAGGTACTAGGCGTAGCTTCGCACCCGTGGCCCCGCACGACCCCCAGATGCTCAAGGGTGTCCTCCGCCTCCTCGTGCTCACGTTGCTCGAGGCGGAGGAGGACTACGGCTACGCACTCGTGGTGCGACTGCGGGAGCTGGGCTTCGACGACCTTGCCGAGGGCACGGTCTACCCGGCCCTCGCCCGGATGGAGTCGGCCGGCCTGCTCGAGGGCCGGCTCGTGCGGTCCTCGTCGGGCCCGGCCCGGAAGTACTACCGGGTCACCGACGCCGGCCACGCCGAGCGTGAACGGGCCGAGACCGACTGGCGGTCGCTCGCGTCGACCGTCGACCGGGCCCTCGACGACCGCGAGCCCACGACGACAGCCCCACCGGAACCGACGGAGGTAGCGCAGCGATGAGCGGTGCCGTCATCAGCATGTCCCTGGCCGTGGCCTTCCTCGGCGCGGTCTTCGTGGCGACGTGGCTCGCCATCGCCGAACCGTGGAAGGCGCAGGGCGGTTCGCTGGCCGACCACTGGAGGATCGGCAGTGCGCTCTTCCGGTTCGACTTCTGGCTGGAGGCGGCGTGCGTCGGCCGCCGTCGGCGCCGCGAGCTGCGCAACGACCTGCGCGCCAACCTGTGGGACGCAACCGCCCGCCACGGCAGCCGAGAGGCGGTCGATTCGCTCGGGCCGCTGCGCACGCTGGCACGGGAGTCGGCCCCGCCGAGGGGTGGCGGGCCACGGTGGACGCTCGGCTACCTGGCGGCGATGGTCGTCGGTGCGGCCGAGATCGTCGCCGGGTTCGGCGCCGGCACGATCTGGGCCGACGCGGCGATCGAGTCCGGCGCCGCGCAGGTCGACGGCTCGCCGACGCTGATGCCGTGGCTCGACCTCACCTACTCGTCACTGCCCGACGGCGGCTTCGAGCTGTCGACCGGCTTCAACGTCCTCGTCCTCGTCGCGCCGCTCGTCGCCTTCGTCGCCCTCGCCCGGGTGTGGCGCCTCCGCTCCGATTCGACCCAGCAGTCGACGTCAGTGGGCTGACGACCGACGGACGCGGCAGGCGCGGCGACCACGGCCACGACTGGATCGCCCCGCTCGAGCCGAAGCTGACGGAGCGCTGACCTGCCGCTATTCACATCGCATCGCGATCGTCATGCGTTGACAGTTTGGTGCCAGCATCTGACCGTTGGGCCTGAACGCCGTTCGACGTGGCATCGTGACCCGATGACGACCACGGGTCGCCCCGACGACGGGGACGCGCTCGAAGCCGACGACCTGTCGGTGGACGACCTGCTCGACGTGTGGAGCGCGCCAGCGCCTCCAGGAGCCGAGCCGATGACCGGCGAGGTCGAGCCGGCGGACGGCAAACGGGCGGCCGCGGTGCTCGGCGGCGACATCGTGGTCCCCGACCGCGACCTCACCGCCGAGGCCTGAGCCCCTCCGGAGTGCGGCGGGGCTGACGCCGGTACCGCCGGCGTGGTTCCATCGGGTCATGGCGGCCACGCCCGCGCTGCGCATCCTCTCCGGCATGCCGGAGCCGTTCCGACAGGAGCTCCACCCCGGCAGCCAGGTGATCGGACGGGCCGCGGACGCCGACATCGTGCTCGCTTCGGACTACGTGAGCGAGCACCACGCCGAGCTGCGGTGGGAGCACGGCGAGGTCGTGATCCTCGACCTCGGGTCACGCAACGGGACGTGGGTGAACGGCGACCCGGTGCGGGACCGACGCCCGCTGGCCGCCGGCGACGAGATCCGCCTGGGCACGGTCGACGCCCGCCTGGAGGCCGTCGAGCAGCCGCCGGGCCGGCGCACCACCCAGGAGGCGCCGGCCGCGCCGGCGACATCGCCCGCCACCGGCGCCCCCTCCGCCGAGCCGACCCCGATCGGCCCGAGTGGCCACGCGGCGGCCGGCGCCCGCGTGTTCGTGAGCTACAGCCGCGACGACGAACGGATGGCGAACGCAGTCGTCGACCACCTCCGGCGAGCCCGGTGGGAGGTGTGGCAGGACCTCCACGGGATCCGCGGCGGTGAGGACTGGAGCGCGGCGCTGACCCGGGCGCTGCGGGCGACCGACGTCGTGGTCGTCCTGGTGACCGACTCGTCGATGCGCAGCGAGTGGGTGCGCCGCGAGGTGCGGGCCGCCGACCGGGCCGGCATCCCGATCCTGCCGGTCGTGGTGGACGCCGCCCCGGTGCCGGACGAGCTGGCACTGATCGTCAACGACGTCCAGCGGGTCGACGTGCACGAGCTCGAGCATGCGGAGCTGCGCAGGATCGAGGACGACCTCACCCACTTGGTGGCCCGACCCCGACGCGCAGGTGGTGGCGGCGTCCGGATGACCCTCGGCACCGTGCTGATGGTCGTCGGAGTGGTGCTGCTGGTGGTGGCGTTCGGTGTCTTCCTGGTCTTCGGCTTCCAGTTCGTGTCGACGGACACCGATCTCGGCTTCGACGCCGGCCGCGACGCGTCACGCGACGCGTGGTTGCGGGCGGCGGCAGCGTTCCCGATCTTCGTCGTCGGCGGGCTCGCCTACGGCGGAGGCCGCTCGTTGCGCCGCTCCGCCCTCCGCCGCCGCATCTGATCCCGCCGTTGATCCTGCGGTCGCTCATCGTCCGGTCGCTGATCATCCGTCGCTGAGCACGCAGCCCTCCCGGCGCTGCTACCTTTTGCTCGCCTATCGAGTAAAAGTGGTCGCAGGAGGTTCGGTTGACCGGGACGAGCGTGCGCCGGGAATCGACGAGTCAGGGTTCGACCGGCCTCCCGACGGGGCGCGACGCGGTGACGCTGGGCCTCTACGCGGCACTGGGTTGCCTGGGGTACGTGATCACGGGGATGGGCGCGATCCTGCCGGTGCTGCGCGACGAGCAGGGGCTGACCCGGGGTGATGTCGCCCTCTACCCGTTCGGGTTCGCAGCCGGGCTGGTCATCGTCGGATTCGTCGGGGACCGGGTCGCCGCCCGGCTCGGCCGGGTGATGTTGCCGGTGTCGTTGGTGGGCCTGGCGTCGGGGGCGTCCCTGTTG
>JAXHUH010000086.1:0-12110 GCA_034211175.1 Actinomycetota bacterium | reverse complement strand
AAACACTTGGAAATCATAATCGATATCCGAAAGATCCGTATTGGCCGTATCTCTAATCTGCAGGGTGTGATCGACCCAGGCGAGGTATCCGTCGGATCCGTTGCATCGGAACTGTGAGGAAAGCTCCGTTTCAATAACTTCAGCGTCAAACTTTTCAGCCCATTTTCTGATCTCTTCTTTCCGTCCAATATCCTTGATATGAATGCGCTGGTCTTCATCAATAAAGAAAACCGAAACATTGGAGGCATTAATGATCTCCTTAATCTGGTTATCTCCTTGATTGCTGTAAAGGCCCGATTTTTCCTTCAAGCGATGTGCTTCGTCCACGATCAACGCATCAAAATCGTTGGAATCAGCACCAATAAACTGTCCCGAGCTTCGGAACAAGTTCTCAACGCTCGATCTTCTCATACTGCCTGTGAGATAGGAAGTATACACCTGTCGCGGGGCGGAGTTCTTGGTGACATAACTGGCGACATGACCGTTGGCAATCAGTTTTACCAGCAAATTTACAGCAATAACCGACTTCCCGGTACCCGGACCGCCTTCCACAATAATAACCTTCTTTTTGTCATCTCCTGTTCTTGAGGCGGCCCGGCCGGGATGCTCCCGGGCCGCCGTGACCGGCCGGCTGCGTTCCCGCCCGGACGCGCCGATGCGGCGAGCCAAAGGTGGCGGTGTGGCTCGCCGCATCGACCTCGGCGGGTCTCCTGTGGCCGGTGGAGCGGGAGAGAACGCACGCACCGGCCGGGAGTGGCGGACTCCCGAGTTGTCCCGTCGACCGGCGGTGGCGGGAACCCCGCCGGCCCCATCCCATCGGATGCACCACGTGGTTCATTAGTGATCGGACGAGAGAATCCGATCGACCTGCCGCCGCGGCGCCGCGTCGGGACTCGCGGCCTCCGACGCGGCCTCCCGGGCCCGCCGTGCCGCGGGGCGGCGTCGTCCGCGAGACTGGGACGCGATGGACTCTGCGTTCCTCGGTGGTGCGGATCTCCTGGCGTGGCTCGTGCTCGCCATCGGCGGGGCGATGGCCGTCGGCCACGGTCTCGCCCTCGTACGCCCGCCGCAGCGCTCGCGCGACGGTGACCTCGAGCGCGCGCCGGTCGGGCGCAGCGTCGTGATGATCGTGGTCGGCCTCGTGGGCGCCATCTGGGCCGGTACGACGCTGCTTGTCGGCTGACCCTGGCTGAGCCTCGCTCGCCGTCGGGCTGGCGCCCTCCGGTCGAGCTGCGTTCAGCTCGGCCGAATCTCGCTCGCCGGCTGCGCCGGACGAGCGACATTCAGCGGCTCAGGGGCTGGTGTCGTCCGGAGGGGCAGCATTGAGCTGCTTGATCTACGTGGGCGCTGGCGTCAATGGGGGCGTCAGCGGCCGCTTGTGGTCGATCCGGGACCCAGGGGGATCGCGCCAGAGCAGCTCCTGCGCGGCGGGTCAGCGGTCGGTGGAGGGCTCGCGGAGGCGGGTGAGCATGGCTCGGAGCTCCTGGTTGGGGTCGGGGCCCGAGGTCGGGGGCGGCGGGAGCCGCCGCTCGAGCCGTTCGACCAACGCCGCCCCGATGCCGGACACGGGTGCGGCCGCGCCGGCTCCAGACCGGTGCTCGCCGGGTACGCGGGCCGGCGCCGAGGCGACCACTCGGAGCTCGGTGACGTGGCCCAGCCGGGGATGGACCGTGGCCCGAACCCGGTCGCCCTGCGCGACCCGCCCGTAGAGCGTGGAGGAGACGAGCCACGCGTCGACACGCTCGGCCGATCCGTCGTCGACCGCCACGAAGTACCGGTGCTCGTCCTTGCCCCGGGAACGGCGCCGGCGGCGGACGACCACACCTTCGACCGTCGTGGTCCCCCCGGCGAGATCGCCGACCGCCCGGACGACCGCCCAGCCGAGGGCGCCGGCCACCACGAGCACGACCGAGAACATCACCACGACCACCAACGCGAGCGCCGAGCCGATCCCCGAGTCGCCGATGGCGTCGCCGGCGGCCCCGACGAGCGGGCCGAGCGCACGCCCGACCAGCAGGAGCACGACGGCCGCAACGGCGCCGATCGCCAGCACCCGCCAAGGTGCAGCCCCCCATCCGGGACGCTGCACCGGGTACCGGACCCGGACCGAGCGCCACCGGCCGCCTTCGTGGCTCCACGCGTGGCGGTCGTCCTCGGCGCCGAGCGGGAGCTGGCCGGCGGCGACCGGGGCGAGCTCGAACGCGCAGGCGTAGGCCAGGTACCGGTCCCGCACGCGCACCGCTGACGCGGGCAGCGCCCGGAAGTCGCCGACCTCGGCGAGCCAACGCCGGACGCCCGACCAGTGGGCGTCTGCCTCCATGCCTGCCGGTGTCTCCCGCTGGGGGTCGTCGCGATGGAGTCGTTCCAGCACGACGCCGAGCGCGATGGCGGCGCCGGCGACCATGAAGGCCAGCAGCTCCGCCGCGTTGTCCACCGTCTCGTTGGCGTCGAGAGCGTTGACACCGAGGGCGCAGGCGAGGCCGACGACGACGCCGGCCCCGAGCTCGACCAGCGTGGACGTCTCCCACCTCGGCCGGCACAGGCCGCGCGCCGCCGCGTCCGCCACGACCTCGCGTCGGAACACCTTCCACCACCGCCTCGACGCGTCGGCCGGACCGGTGGTCATCGCCTTCGCCGGCACGACGCCGCCGACCGCGAGTCGCCGGACGTGGTCGAGGACCCTGCGCTCGAACGGTGCGAGGGCCGCACCGTCGTCGGCCGCTCGCAGGTGCACCAGCACGTGCCCGTCGCCCACGTCGTCGATGTCCACGTGGCGTCGGGCGGCCAGGTCGATCAGCGTCGCCGGGACCGCGTGGTCACCGACGTCGTAGCCCTCGGCGACGAACGCGGCGACGGCCGGGGGCTCGGTCCGCAGGTCCGGTGTCGCCCCGCGCTCCCGGCCCCGTCGGGGCCGGTTGGCGAACCCACCGATGAGCAGCGCCAGGAACGAGCCCAGCACTGCTGCGCCTCCCACGCCGACCAGCGCCAGCTGCGCCGTCACCTGCTCCAGGCTCATCACCACGGCCGCGTCGCTCCGTTCCGTTCCGTCCGTCGGTCGGCCTTGATGGCCCGCCTCGCGGTCGCGCCGGTCGCCTGGCCCGGGCTCTGGTGTCCGGTGTGCGACCTGTGCCCTTCCACGACCGACCCTACGCGGCCGTCGGGGTTCGCCCTCTGGTCGGTTTCGCCCGCGGTCCCATCGAGCGGGCTCAGCCGGCTGCGCGGGCGGCGATCGCCTCGGCGAGCGTCGTTGCCGACCCCGGCGCCTGCTGGTGGAACAGCGACGGTTCGATGAGCTCGATCTCCATGACCAGCGGTGACCCGTCACCGCCGGGGACGAGGTCGACCCGCGCGTAGAGCGGTGTGGTGAACCGCTCGGTGACGGCGGCAACGGTGGCGTCGGCCAGTGCCCGCTGGGCGGCCGACGGCTCGACCACCGTGATCGTCTCCGCGGCGTAGAGCCCGTCGACGATCACCGGCTCCGAGCCGAGGATGGCGTCCTTGCGCAGCGCGTGGGAGAACGTGCCGTCCACGTAGACGAGGTCGGTCTCCCCGCCCTCGTCGATGCCGGTCACGTAGGGCTGGACCATCACGACCCGCTGCTGGGCGAGCAGGCGCTCGGCATGGGCGGTCGCCGCCGCCTCCTCGGACGGGGTGTAGCGGGCGGAGTCGATCGAGCCGGCCGAGATCGCGGGCTTCACGACGAAGTCGACCGGGGGGAACGTGAGTTGGGCACGGTCGTCGACGAACACCGTGGGCACGGCGGCGACACCGTCGGTGGCGAGCTCCGCCAGGTAGCGCTTGTCGAGGTTCCAGCGCACCATGGCCGGCGGGTTGAGCACCTCAGTCGCGTCGGCCGCGTCGGTCAACCAGGCGAGGAACCCGGCCGGGTCCCGGGCGTAGTCCCACGTGGATCGGATGACGGCCAGGCGGAAGCGGTCCCAGTCGACGGCCGGGTCGTCCCACGCCACCGGTTCGCCCTCGATCCCGAGCTCGTCGAGCGCCTCGACGAGTGGTGGGAGATCGACGTCGAGCGACCGTGCGCTCACTGCGGTGACGAGGGCGATGGGCGCGGCGTGGCCGCCCGGTTCGGTCATGCTGGCTCGGTCATCCTGGCTCGATCATCCTGGTTCGGTCATCGGGGCTGGGGCCGTCCGTTCACCGCACGTTCGTGGCCGGATGCACGGGCGTCCTCACCCGGACGGGCGCCACACGTTAACGGGAGCGACCACGGGGAGCGGGATCCCTGCCACTCGGGGCGGAACGCGAACCACCCCCGGCCTGGGGAGGGGGCCGGGGGTGGTCCGTACCGTGGCGAAACCTCGTCGTGGTGCCCCTCCTCGGTCGGTGCTGTGTGCCTCGTTGCTCGGGGAGGGATACGGCCCGTCGACCATCGTGGTTCGAACGACAGTGGTCACACCGCGGTGTCACACGGTCACCGCGACCGGCTCGCGTCGCCGCGTGTCCCCGGTGGGACGGGACCGGGGCGCCGCGTTGACGACGCAGGCGCCGACGAGGCACGCCGCGCCGGCGATCGATGCCACGGCGCGGGCGAGGTTGGCCCGGTTCCACGGGTCCTCGAACTCGGCACGCGCGGTGGTGGCGTCGGCCGCGACCGTCGCTTCGACGGTCGCGAGGTCGTCGTTCAACGGCACGTTGACCAGCGCCGTGATGGCCACGACCGAGACGACGAGCGCGAGGCCCGCGCCGAGGAGCACACGTCGCCGGTGGTCGCCACGGTGGAGCAGGAGCGCGGCCGCGGTGGCGGGCGGGGTGCCGAAGAAGACGACGGCGAACGCCGGGTTCCCCACGGTCTCGTTGATCGCCTGGAACGTGGTGACGTAGGTCTGGTCGTCCAACGTGGCCAGCGCGCGGACCACCGATGCCTGGTAGGTGAAGAAGAACCCGGCGGACAGGCCGGCGAGCACGGTCGCCAGCGCAAGGGCCGTGCGCTCGGCCCTCATCGCCCGGCCCGCAGCTCACGCACGGCGGTGACGATGACCGCGACGGCGGCGCCGAAGCCGACGAGCGCCACCGGGGCGATCGTGGCTCCGTCCTCGAGCAGCAGCTTGTGCGGGCCCATGCCGATCGTCGACAGGCCGGCGCAGCCGACGGCGAGCCCGAGCCCGGCCCGCTGCGCGGCGCGGACCAACGGGAACGCCGCGACGCCGAGCGCGGCGATGGCCGCCGTGAGCGGCACGACCTCGGTGGGCGGGTGGGGCTCGGTCCCGGAGAACGCGGCGAGCACCTGCACCAGGTTCAGGAGGACCAGCACCGAGAGCCCGCCGGTGAGTGTCGCCATCGGCTCTGTGTGTCGCTCGGTGGCGGTCGTGTCGTTGGTCGGGAGGGTGGTCGGGTCGGTGGTCGCGGTCATCACGGGTCTCCCTCGATCGTCGTCCGAAGAAACGTACGCAGCGGTTCGGTTATGTGTGGAGCATAATCGAACGCTTTGGTACGCTTGTCAAGGGCGACACGGCCCGACCGGTTGGGCATCCCGGTTCGGTGGACCGGTTCTGCCGGTCGGCTCGAGTCGGGACGACGCCCGCCCCGGTTGCTGAGGAGGTGCGATGACGGATGCCGCTCGCAGAGGCGAGACCGGCTCGGCGCAGGACGACGGGGCGCGGTCGACGCGGCGGGGACGGCCGCGCGCCGGGGAGCGCGAGGCCAGGCGGCGGAGCGTGATCGATGCCGCCTTCGACGAGCTGACCGAGCGGGGCTACGAGCGGGTGACGATGCAGGGCATCGCCCGGCGGGCGGGCGCGTCGAAGGAGACGCTCTACTCGTGGTTCGGCAACCGTGAGGGTCTGTTCGCCGCCCTGATCGAGGAGAACGCGGCGGCGTCGGCCGAACGGGTCGAGGCCGCGCTCACCACTGAGCGCGACCCTCGCGACACACTCGTCGGGTTCGCGACCGGCCTGCTGCGGCTGCTCACCAGTGAGCGCTCGGTGGTGCTGAACCGTGCCGCCATGGGCTCGCCGGAGCTTGCCCGCGTGCTCCTGGCGTCCGGTCGCCACCGGCTCGGCCCGCTCGTCGAGCGCTACCTCGAGCGCCTCGCCGCCCGCAGCCTCCTCCGGATCGACGACGCCGACGACGCGTTCCGACTCCTGTACGGCCTCGTGGTCCAGGACGCCCAGATCCGGACGCTGCTCGGCGAGGACCCGCCGTCACCGGCCGAGATCGACGAGCGGGCGGCACGCGCCGTCGATCGATTCCTCACGCTCGTCGGCACCTGAGCGCAGCCGGCGCGGCGATCGCGCCGGCGGCCGTCGGGGTCGGGCGTCGGGCGAGCGGCGGCTCCGGGCGGCCGGATCCCGGAAATTCGGGCGGTCGCGCGCCGGGTGACTCCGTATCGTGCCCCGCGGTGTCCACCTGCCCCTCGCCCGTCGCCCCGTCGTCGCCCCGCCGCATCTACGCCTTCCTCGCCGCCGAGGCGCTGAGCGCCGTCGGCTCGTGGGCCGTCATCGTGGCCATCTGGGGCTACGCCGCCTACGAGTACGGTGCCGGGCCGGCGGACGTCGCCCTGTTCGGCCTCATGTTCGCCGGGCCGGGCGTGCTGCTGGGCCCGGTGTCGGGCACGGTGATCGACCGGGTCGGGCCGAAGCGCACGCTGGCCGTGGCCAAGGCGTCGGGGGTGGTGGCGTCGCTGGCGCTGCTGGCCGCCGACGACTTCCGCAGCCTTGCACTGCTCAGCGCGGCCCACGGCGTCGTGTCCACGTTCACCCACACGGCGCTCCAGTCGATGCCGCCGCGTCTGGTCGACGACGACCGCCTCGCGCGGACGAACGCGCTCGTGTCGCTGACCGACGAGCTGGCCATCGTGGCCGGGCCGGTCGCCGCCGGGGTCGGCATCGCCGCGTTCGGGTTCCGGGGCGCGTTCGTGTTCGACGCGGTGACCTACGCGGTCGGCCTGTTCGTGCTGCCCCTGGTCCGCCTGAAGCCGGTCGAGCACGCGCCGGGGTCGGTCGAGGGGGCCGCCGAGCCGCGGGTCGGTTGGCGGGACGCGCTCGACGGCTGGCGCCTCGTGGCCCGGACCGGGATCCTGCGCCGGACGGTGGCGTGCACGTTCGCGGTCCACGTGCTCTACGGCTTCGCGCTCCTGGCCGAGCCCCTGTACGTGCGGGACGTGCTCGAACGGCCGGAGGAGGTGTTCGCCGCGCTCCAGACCGTGTTCGGCGTGTTCCTGGTGATCGGCGGCCTGGTCGCCACCCGGCTCGGCGACCGGTTGGCGACCTTCGGCTGGATCGCCGCCGGGGTGGGGGGCTCCGGGGTCGCCGCCGTCGTCTACCTCGGCACCCCGTACGTGGCGGTGGCGTTCGCCGGCGTCGCCGTGTGGGGCGTGGTGACCGCGCTGATCTCGGGCCCGTCGCGCACGGTCCTCCAGCGGTCGAGCCCGGTGGCGGTCCACGGGCGGGTGTTGTCGACCGACTTCGTGGCCGGCAGCGCTGCCGAGCTCACCGGCATCGCCGCGGCGGGACTCCTCATCGCCGCGTTCGGTGTGCCGTGGGCCGTTCTCGCCGCGGCGAGCGTGGTCGTGGTCGTGGCCGTGTCGCTCGACGCCGCCGACCGCAGGGACCGCCGCAGCGCGTCGCCGACCGAACCGGTCGCGCTCGCCTCGGTGGACTGAGGCGGCTGCCGGACCCGCCCGTCAGCGCTCGCCGGTCGCCACGCGGTCCCGGAGGTCCAGTTCGTCCCGGAGCTCTCCGAGCGCGGCAAGCATCGCGGCGCGGTCTCGCGATGCGTGGCGGCGCACCAGCGTGGCCAGCGGGGCCGGGAGGCGCGTCCTCGTCAGCGTCGTGACCCCGTGGATCGTGCGGAGCTTGGCCAGCTCGCGCTCGGGGTCGGCGTCGTCGTGGAGATCGACGACGAGCTCCCGCCGGGACGAGAGCACCGCGATGTCGCGGACCGCCACCATCTGGTCGTCGATCTCCGGGAACGGGCGGGCCCGGGCCGCATCGGCCGAGCGGGCCGCGATGGCGCGTGCGGCCCGATGCGGCGACGAGGTCGGCGGCCAGCGGCTGATGACGAACCGTCCGCCGTGGGCGTCCCCGGCCCGCTCGACACGGGCGGTGCACTCGAGGTCGACCTCCTCCCCGGCCGTGAGCGCGGCGAGGTCCACCCCGACGCCGCAGCCGCTCGGGAACGACGGTGCACCGACGAGGTCGCACAGCTCGGAGTCGGTCGCAGCCGGTCGGCGGCACGCGTGCTCCACCGTCGCGAGCACCCGTCGCGGGTCGAAGGCGGGGCGATGGCCGCCGAGGTGGACGTTCCCGTTGACGAGCCCGATCGGCAGGCCGAGCCCACCCGTGGTGCGATGGCGGTGGGCCAGCTGCCCGACGGGGGACGGCCGGACCTCGGTGTAGCGGGGGTTCGCCGCCGGCCCGTCGGGATGCTCGCCGACGTTGCCGTGGCCGTCGACGAGCGGGAGGTGGCTGACGTGGTCCTGCGCCGCGAGGCACAGCACCTCGTAGGCGTGGCGGGGAGCGATGCCGGCCTCGTCGTCGAGCCGGGCGAGCAGCGCGGCGGACGTGGCGTGGACCGGCGGTGAGCCGCAGAGGGCGTCGAGGGCGTCGAGGAGCTCCAGCTCGACGGCCGACAGGCCGGTCGGTGATCCCGATGCCGGACCGTTCACCGGACGGCCACGCGCGTGGGTCGGTACCCGTGGATGTGCCGCAGGCGGAGGACGTCGCCGAGCGAGGCCACCGAGAGGCCGACGCCGAGCACCGTGACCGTGTGCGCCTGCGCCGTCAGCAGGTGGTGCTCGTCGCGGCCCCGGCCGGCGAGGACGTCGACCGGCCCGTACGCCGTCGGCACCGAGCGGACGTCGGTGCGGGCGAGGACATCGGCTGTGGGCACGTGGTCCGGTGACGCGCCCAGCGCGGTGAGGCCGTCGGTGAGTGCCGCGAGGTTGGCCGGCGTCGGCGCGGGCGCGAGGTCGAGGTCACGGGGCATCCCGACGCCCGTGTGCAACCACTCGGCGGTGCCCCCGATGATCACCGCGTCGATGCCCCGGCTGCGCAGCACGGCGGCGGCGAGCACGGGCGGGGGGACAGGCGCGGCCACGCCGGGACCCTATCGGCCGACGCCATGCCGGACCCGGGACCGACGTCGTGGCCGGTCGATGGTCGATGATGCACGCGATTCCCGCCCGGGGACGCGACGGCGTCAGCCGACGGGGCGTTGGCGGAGGCAGAACTCGTTGTCCTCGGGGTCGGCGAGGACGACCCACCGGTTGGGGCCCTGGCCGATGTCGATCGTGCGGGCGCCGAGACCGAGCAGCCGCTCGAGCTCGTCGTGCTGCTCGTCGCAGGGGTTGAGGTCGAGGTGGAGGCGGTTCTTGTCCCGCTTCGGCTCGCTCGATGGGAGGAACTGGAGCATCGGGCCGTCACCGTCGGGGCGGGACACGCCGATCGACCCGTACTCGGGGTCCGGTGGGTGGATCTGCCATTCGAGCACCTCGGCCCAGAAGCGGGCGAGCACGTGGGGCTCGACCGCGTCGATCACCAATGTGGTCCACCTCGCGCCCATGGTGGGTGATCCTGCCCCATTCGGCGGTCGTCTGAACGCCCGACGCCCTGACTTGGGCGATCGCGGCCCGGTGGGGTGTCAGTTCGCGGGATCGGCGTCGTCGAGGCCGCGCCCGACCGCCCGCAAGAGGCGGACGAGCTCGTCGCGCTCGGTGGGGGACAGGTGGCCCAGGACGGCCGCCTCGTTGTCCAGGTGGTCGACGACCGCGGCGTCCATCGCCCGGTGGCCCGCCTCCGTGAGACACATCCGCACGACCCGCTTGTCGTCCGGTGCCTTCGTCCGCTCAACGAGGCCCCGGTCCTCGAGGCGGTCGATCCGGTTGGTGACCGCACCCGAGGTGATCATCAGCGCCTCGAGGAGCTCGCCGGCGGTGACCTCGTGGGGAGGGCCCATTCGCCGCAGCGCCGCGAGCAGGTCGTACTCCCACGTCCGGAGCCCATGGTGGTCGAAGACGACCTTCAGTCGGCGGTCGATGCCCCGGCTGAGGCGGCTGATCCGGCCGATGACCCGGATCGGCTCCGGGTCGAGGTCCGGCCGCTCCCGCCGCCACTGCTCGACGACGTGATCGATGGCGAAGTCGGTCGCCGCGCCCGGTGCGGTGGTGGCCTTCTGGCGCTTCGCGATCGCTGCCGCGGTGTGGCACGTCGTGGTCAACGTGCGGAACCGTCGGGCCGGCACGACACCCGTGACCGCAGCGGCGTGGCGGGCCGCGGCGCTGCCCGGGCTGGCGATCGGGCTGAACATGGCGTCCTTCTTCTCCGGCGTGGCCCGGACCCCGATCGCCCGTGCCGAGCTGATCCTCGCCCTCACGCCGGTGGTCATGGTGCCGTTGGCCGCACTCACCACCGGTGGCCGGGTGCCGCGATCGGTCGCCGGCTGGGGCCTGACCGCACTGGTCGGTGCGGTGCTGGTGCTCGGCGGCCCATCGACGACCGGTACCTCGTTGCTCGGCGACGCCCTCGTCGTCGGGGCGCTGGCCGCGTGGATCGCCTACCTGTTCCTGTCCCGCTCGGGTCGGGCCCGCCTCGACACGCCCGTGTTCATGGCGGTCATGTCGACGACGGCGACCGCAACGACGCTCCCACTGGCCGTGGTCGCCGCCGATGGCCCCGCCGGGCTGGTCGCACTCCCGGCCCGTGGGTGGGCCCTGGTCGTTGCCCTCGCGCTCGTCGCCGCGGTGGGCGCGCACGGCCTGATCGCCTGGGCGCAGCACCTGGTCCTGCTGGCGACGATCTCGTTGCTCCAGCCGGCCCAGCCCGCGCTCGGGACGCTGTGGGCCGCGGTGTTCCTCGGTGAGGCCGTCACGCCGATCCAGGTCCTCGGCATCGCCGTGGTCGTCGGTTCGGTGCTGGCCATCGTGCGCCGGTCGGCCGGCCCGGGCGGCCAGGCTCAGCCGTCACCGGGGAAGCGCAGGCCCTCGGCGATCGCCACCAGCTCGTCGTCGTACGAGAACGACGTTCGACGACTCCGCACCTCACCGCGAACGGCGACGTCCAGGCCGTCCTCGGTCCAATGGAGCAGGTGCAGCGTGCCGTTCCGGCCCTCGTAGAGGTCGGCGACGACGCCGCGGACCTCGACCTCGCCGAGCTTCGCTCCCGGTGCGGTGAACGTCCCCTCCGTCCGCTGCCTGACGGACACGTACCAGTCGGCGTCGGCACCGGGTCGCACCGTCTGCTGCCAGCCCGCGTGGTCGCCACTCCCGATGCCGCACGGATAGCCGTCGTTGCACGGCAAGCCGTAGACTTCGGCACCCTCGAGCTCGACCGGCAGGTAGGTGAGGTCCAACAGCTCGGCCTTCCGGTGCACGATCTGCGGCGTGTCCGACAGGCCGTCGAACAGCAGCCGGTCACCGAGCGGCTCGGACAGGGTGAACTCGAACGTCTGCGGTTCGGCCATGGCCTTGCACGCGATCGGTCCGCTTGCTGCCGAGTCGTTCGACGGGCGCTCCAGCAGGTCGAAGGCGATCGTCACCGACTCGGCGGTTTCGGTCACCTCGTGGTCGAAGCGCTGCTCGCACGGCCCGTCACCCTCGGGGCTCGATCCGACGGAGAGGTGGAGCGTCCGGTCGTCCTCGTCGAGGATCGCGTCTCCGTACCACGGCACGTCGGCATCGAGCGGCGGTCCGTCCGGGTCGGGTGCGGGACGGCTGCGGTCGCGGGCTCCGGCCGTGGTCACGGACGTGGCTGCGGTGCCGCCATCGTCCGTCGGGTCCCCGCCCGGGCCGTACGCGGTGTTGAGAATGGCGACGGAAGCGATGACGCAGACCAGCATGGATGTCGGGCCGTTCATGATCGTTGGCCGAGCGCTGCGGGCCGGTGGTTCCCGGGACCGTGCCGGGTGTCGGCCTCGTCTGACGGCCCGGCGCGGTGCTGGCGGAGCGGCGGCCACCACTGTGAGGCGGCATCGCCCGCCGGGCCTCCGCCGGTGGGTCGCGCCGTTGCGGTCGTCGGGCCGCGACCACGCGCGGCGGGAAAGGAACATTCCACCACCGATGAACGCTAAAGCGGCAATGCTGCTAGGTTCTGGTACGCGCACTTTTGGTTCTGAAAGGAAATCCTGGTATGTTTCTTCGTATGTTAACTCAGAGA
>JAXHUH010000085.1:0-13119 GCA_034211175.1 Actinomycetota bacterium | reverse complement strand
GCAAGCGCGACTACACCGTCGACTGGGTCCACCTGAAGCTCAACGACCAGGCCCAACGCACCGTCCTGTGCAAGGACCCGTTCCGCAGCGAGGACGAGCGCGTCGACAAGCTCATCGCCTCGCTCTGACCCGGCCGCGACCCGGGCCGCGACGCCGGCTACCGGACGGTGACGAGGAGGCGGTCGAGGCCGTGGAGGCCGTTGTTGCGGCGCCAGGCCGACTCGGCGATGTCGAACCGCTCGACGCGGTCGGCCAGTTGCTCGAGGATCGCCTTCAGCTCCTGCTGGGCCAGTCCGGCGCCGACGCAGCGGTGGATCCCGCGGCCGAACGCCAGGTGATCGGTCGGGTTGCGCCCGATGTCGAAGCGATCCGGCTCGGGGAACCGCCGCTCGTCACGGTTGGCGGAGCCGAAGAGCAGCACGATCCGGGCACCTTCGGGGACCGTGGCCCCGCCGAGCTCGACGTCCCGGGTCGCGACCCGGGTGAACCGCTGCACCGGTGGCTCGATGCGCAACACCTCGGCCATCGCGCTCGACATCAGCGAGCGATCGGCACGCAGGCGGTCCCACTGGTCGGGATGCCGGCCGAAGAGGTGGACGGCCGAGGAGATGGCGTTGACCGTCGTGTCCATGCCCGCCCACACGATCGCCATGACGAGGCCGGGACACGCCTCGGGCTCGACCTCGCCCGAGGAGCCGGCCTCGTGGATCGCCCGCCCCCACCGGTCCGGCGCGAGGCGGTCGGGCGTGAGCACGTTGAACGAGTAGTCGACCATCTCGAAGAACCCGGCCCAGCCGTCGTCACACCGCTGGTTGTCCGGCCCGGTGGTGTTGAAGCCGTCATCGGCCCAGCGCATGAAGTGCTCCCGGCCCTCCACCGGGAACCCGCTCAGGGTCGAGACGACCTCGATGCTGAAGCGCTGGGCGAGGTCGGCGACCGCATCGAACGACCCCCGGTCGACAAGCTCGGCGACGAGCTGCGCCGCGGTGGTGTCGACGTAGGTCTGGTGCTCGGCGAGCGACCGGGGCAGGAGCGGCCGGTTCAGGACCTTTCGCAGCTGCTCGTGCCGCGGCGGGTCGGAGGTGAGGATGCCGTTGCCGGCGCGGCGGTTGCCCTTCGGGCTCACGCCGATCCCCTGGGCCGAGGAGAACGTCTCCCAGTCCTGGGTCGCGTGGCGGATCTCGTCGTAGCGCGTGAGCACGTACACGGCGCGCTCGGCGTCGTACAGGACGGGGCCGACGGCGCGCAGCCGCGCGTAGGTCGGGTACGGGTCGGCCAGGACGTCGTCGGACCACAGATCGACATCGATCGCGGGTACGTCGGTCGTCGGTGCGGGCCCCGGTCCAATGTCGGCGTTCTCCATCGTCCCCCTCTGAGCGATGCGAACGTTCGACAGTTTCACAGCGGCTGCAGCGAGAACGCAAACCTCGAGCGGGTCCTCGGGCAGCCGAGCGCGTCAGCCGGTGCCACCCGGGTCGCCGGTTGCCTCGATCGGCGACACCAGGCGGGCGACGAGGGAGAGCACGTAGTCGATCTGCGCGGCGGCCTCGTCGTCGGTCGTGCAGGTGCTCACGACGTGGCGGGCCCCCTCGCCGACGACCCCGTTGACCGACGCGGTGAACAGGTCGGCGTAGAGGCCCTGGCCGGGGCCGAGCACCGGCAGGATGCGCACCGTCCACCGGGCCGAGTGCTCCCGCTGGACCGCCGCGAACCCCGGCGGCCCGTCGCCGCTCACGAACACCCGCGAGACGCGGCGGTGGTCCCACGCCCACTCCAGGAACGCCCGGGCGCCGGCGAGGTAGGTGCCGAGCGTGTCCGCGCCGGCGTCGGCGGCCGCGCTCATCGCCTCCCGGGTGGCGTCCCACATGTCGTGGGACCGCTCCTCGTGGAGCGCCCGGAACAGCTCCTCCTTGCCCCCGAAGAGGTTGTAGAGGCTGCCGACGCTGGCGCCCGACCGTTCGACGATCTCGGCCACCGTCGCCCGCTCGTAGCCGCGCTCCGCGAACGTGTCGGCCGCGCCGTCGAGGAGCGCGCGCCGGGTGGCCGCCGCCCGCTTGGACGCGGGCTCGGCGGCACGTCGCCCGACCACCTCGTCGGGCCACCAGCCCTGCGCGGCGGTGCTCGTCATGCGAGCGCGGCGAGGTCCTCGGTGACCGTGTCGTGGACCTCGGCGGTCTCGGCCTCCGCGAGCGCGACCTCGGCCGCCTTCTCGAGGATCCGAACCCGGCCGTCGAGCTGGCGACGCAGCAGGTCGTCGTAGTCGTCACCCGCGCTGCGCTCCGCGTCGCCGTCGGCGTCCGCGGAGACGTCGGTGATGTAGTCGTCGTAGAGCTCGTGCATGCGGTCGCGGGCGAAGTCGATCAGCTCCGGGTTCGCCGCGAGGATCCGCCGGCACAGGTAGGTCCCGTAGGTGATGTGGCGGCCCTCGTCGGCCCGCACCATCCGCAGGCCCTCCTGGAGCCCGGGCAGCGCGTCGGCCAGCTCGAACATCCGGGCGAAGCGCTTGTAACCGGTGATGGCGAGGCACGCCTCGATGAACTGGTTGTAGGTCAGCGACGCGTCGAGGATCGTCTCCGGTGAGCGTTCGAGCATCGCCCGGCGCATGATCCGGGGCAGCTCCGACTCGAACATCCCACGGTTGCGCTCCGGGTCCGGCGGCTTGAACCCGCGGTTCTGCGCACCCTCGACGGCCAGGTCGTGCATCATCTCGGCGTCAACGCCGACCGCGTCGAACCAGCGGCGGAAGAACTCGACGTGCTTGCCCTCCTCGAAGGCGAACGTGGTGAGGTACATGACCTCCTCGGTGCGGCCCTCGTCGGCCATGGCCACGAGCAGCGGGCCGATGTCGAGGGTGACGCCCTCCTCGCCGATCATGAAGCCCCGGCAGCTCGACGCGAACGCCGCCTGGTACCGGCGGGGCATCGCCGCCCAGTCCTCGGCGTCGCGGGAGAAGTCGATGTCGGCCGGATCCCACATGAGCTGCTTGGCCTTCTCGTAGAGCCGGAAGGGCACGCTGTCCATGTTGAGCCCGTTGGTCGAGTGCCACTCCGACACCTTGCGTACGGGCGACTCGTACGACGGGACCCTGGTCTCGACTGCGGTCACGGCATTCCCCCCTGGTGCACCGGCCACGTAGTTGGAATGACGTTACATCTCACCTGTGACCGCCGCCACCGTGTTCGCCCCGCGTGCAATCCAACAATTCGTCTTGATGCATCGATCCGGATTGATTAGATTCGTGGGTGTGAACGCATCGTCGACGCTCGTCGAGCTGCCTCCGCCCGAGTTCCTCCAGCTGGCCGGCCACCAGTTGCGTTGGCGGCTGCTCGGTGAGCTGACGCGGAGCGATCGCACTGTGGGTGAGCTGACCGGCCTGCTCTGCGAGGCCCAGAACCTCGTCTCGTACCACCTCGGCAAGCTTCGGGACGGGGGCCTCGTGTCGGCGCGCCGCAGCTCGGCCGACGGGCGCGACACGTACTACACAGCCGACCTGACGCGGATCGGCGAGTTGCTGTCCGCGACGGCCGAGGCGCTGCATCCCGGCCTCCGCGCCGCGCCGGGCCGGCCGCCGTCCCTCGAAGGCGAGGCGCCCGGCCCGGCGCGGGTGCTGTTCCTCTGCACCGGCAACAGCGCCCGCTCGCAGATGGCCGAGGCGCTGCTCCGGGCGCGCTCCGGCGGGGCCGTCGAGGCCTTCAGCGCCGGCAGCCAGCCCAAGCCGCTCCACGCGAACGCCGTCCGGGTGATGCGGGACGAGTACGGCATCGACCTCGCCGGGCACGAGCCGAAGCACCTGAGCGTGTTCGCCGATCAGCACGTCGACTGGGTGATCAGCCTGTGCGACAAGGTGCGCGAGGTCTGCCCGGAGTTCCGCGACCACCCCGAGACCGTCCACTGGAGCATCGCCGACCCCGCCGCCGTCCGGCGCGGCGCCGACGGCTCAGACGAGGCGACCTACCCGGCCTTCCGGCGAACCGCGGCCGAGCTCGACGCCCGCATCGGGTTCCTGCTCGCCGTGATCAACCGAGCACCGACAGCCTGAGCAACGCCCACACCGAGCAAACCAGGGGGAGCCATGACCGACCCGAACACGATGGTGAACGTGCGCTACATGGTCGACGACGTCGAGGAGGCCGTCGGCTACTACACGAAGGTCCTCGACTTCGAGATCCTGAACAACTTCGCCCCGGCGTTCGCCGACGTCGCCCGCGGCAACCTGCGGCTGCTGCTCAGCGGGCCGACGAGCTCCGCGGGCCGGCCGATGCCCGACGGCGAGAAGCCGGGCCCGGGCGGCTGGAACCGGATCCACCTGCTCGTCGACGACATCGACGCCGAGGTCACCCGCCTCCGCGACTCCGGCGCCGACTTCCGCAACGAGGTCCTCTCGGGCCCGGGCGGCAAGCAGGTCCTCCTCCGGGACCCGTCCGGCAACGTCATCGAGCTCTTCCAACCCGCCGGCTGACCACCCGCACCGGCCGATGTTGGCCGGGCGCCGAGCCAACCGGCGCTCCGGCTCCGCCGCCGCCCCATTCGCCGGCGACGCGACCGAAGCGAGGGGGCAGCGCCCGGCCGATGACCGACATCGGCGTCCCGATGCCGGAGGAGCGGTCCACGAACGTCGACCTCCGCGCCTCGGCGGCGATCGTGGCCCACGTCGCCGCTGCCCACGCCGCCGAGATCGTCGGCGTCGACCCGTTCTTCGACGAGCCCGAGATGTCGGTGCGGCGACTGCACCGAGCGCGCGGTGGACCGTGGGTCGCACAGGTGTTCGAACCGGCGCAACCGTTCGAGCGCGTCCGAGGCGACGGTGCCGTCCTCACGTTCCTCGCATGCCAGCGCATCCTCGCCGAGCCCGTGGCGAGCGCGCGCGATCAGGGCCTGGCCGTGGAGGTCGGACGTCGCGGCGTGCTCGTCACCCGCGGCGTGAGCGACCGCGACCCGAGGATCGACCGGCGACGGCTGGAGGCGCTCGGCGACCAGCTCGGTCGCATCCACGCAATGGACGCCGGCGACGACGTCCACACCAGCCGAACCGCCGGCTCGCTGCCGACCGAGGACCTCGCCACGGCCCGATCCCGACTCGACGCCATCGCCGATCGGCTCCCGCCCCGCTACGAACCCGTCTACGAAGCGCTCGTCGAGGCGATCGGTCACACGGACGACTGCAGCGACCATCGGGCGCCCCTGGACCGGGCGACGACGAGGTCGGGCTGACCCCGCCCATGATCGAGCCCCGCTCAGCGCCGACCGACGAGGCTGTTGCGGGAGATGATGTGGGAGCTGAGGGGCCGACTGCTGTCGAATGCGGGACGGCGGCGTCACATCTTGCTGATCTGGCGTGCTGTGTCCGCTTCACCGCGCAATGCGTTCTCGCACCAGCAGTCGGGAGCACGTTCCGTTCTCGGATGATGTGGTCGCACGGGCACGGTGCGCGAATGTCGACGTTCTCGTCGTTCGAGTCGAAACATGACGAGCGATTTGTTATCATTGACCCATGCGGGCGGCGAAGCTCATCGAGGCGTTGGACCAACTCGTGGTCCACGGCGATCCCGATGAGATTCGTCAGGTCATCTGCGCAGTCGATCGGCTGAAGGTGACGATCTCGCCATCATCCGCGATGGGTGAACCGTTCGATGCGCTCGAGGTTGCCGTCGCACACGCAGCCAAGACCGCGGCGGATCTCGTCGATGCCGAACTGGGCGACGCAGTGACGGCGTTGGCCCGGTCGCGGCGGAAGCTGGAGTCGGTCGAAGCCGGGGTGGTCGGGCGGTTCGACGCCTCGGGGCAGTGGGCGCTCGCCGGTTACCGGTCCACGGCCACCTGGGTCGCCGACCGCTGCAAGGAGCACGCGGGCACCGCGCGTCAGCGAGTGGCGTTGGCCCGCAAGCTGCGAGATCTGCCCGTCGCGGCGGAGGCGTTCGCCGAAGGCGAGATCACGGCCCGTCACGTCGAGCGCGTCGCCGAGGCCCGCCGCAAGCGGCCCACTGCGCTGAACCGCGACGCCGAGGAACTGTTGACCGGCGCAGCGCTGGACCTGGCCTACAACGACTTCGTCAAGGCCGTGGAGTACTTCGAACACCGGACCGAACCTGACGAGGATCCGCACCCGAACCCGGGCCAGGAAGAGCGTTCCTGCCATTCGTCGAAGTTGCTGGACGGGTGCGGGAAGGTCGACGCCACACTCGACGCCATCGGGTTCGCCGCATTCGACGAAGCGTTGCGCCGCATCGAACGCGAACTGTTCGAGACCGACTGGGCCGCGGCGGTCGCCGAATGGGGCGACGCCGCATCCGCCGACAAGTTGTGGCGCACCGCAGCGCAACGCCGCGCCGACGCGCTGGTAGAGATGGCCGTGCGCGCCACGACCGCGCCGAAGGACGGCAAACGACCCGAACCGCTCGTCATCTTCCACTGCGACGCCGCCACGTTCACAGAGGAAGTGAAGCGGCAGTGCGACGCGCCATACGAGCACCCCGCCGACGGGATGAGCGAGCTGCACGACGGCACCGTCGTCCATCCTGCGAACGCCGTCGCGGCCGCGGTCGAGGGCCACGTCCGTCGGGTCGTCTTCCAGTCGCCGGGCGTCGTCATCAACTACGGGCGCACCCAGCGCTTGTTCACCGGGGCGCTCCGCCAGCTGCTGTCGGTCCGGGACCGGACCTGTGACGGGCCGGGCTGTCGGATCGACGCCCGCCACGCGGAAGCAGACCACGTCGAGGCCTGGGACGACGGCGGCCACACCGACGAGGCGAACGGTCGATGTCGCTGCACGTGGCACCACCGCCGCAAACACCGATTCCGCATCGTGCGCGACCCTGCGACCGGGCGGACGACCTGGCACCGCCGAACATGAACCCGCTCCGGGACCACCGGCCGAGCCCACCGACCAGCGGGCTCGGCCCCACCGGCGCGCCCGGCAATGGACGCGAACACCGGTGCGCCTGCGATCCTCTCCGGCGAACGGCACCAGGGGAGGAATGCCCGTGAGCGAGATCAGGCCCTTCGAGATCCGGCCCTTCGAGATCCGGCCCTTCGAGATCGAGGTCCCCGAGAAGCAGCTCGAGGACCTGCGCACCCGACTGGCGCTGACCCGCCTGCCCGAGCGCGAGACGCCCGACGACTGGTCCCAGGGCGTGCCGCTGGCCTACGCCCGGGAGATCCTCGACTACTGGCAGCACACCTACGACTGGCGTCGCGCCGAGGCGAGGATCAACGCCTTCGACCAGGCGATCACCACGATCGACGGCCTGGACATCCACTTCCTCCACGTTCGCTCACCGGAACCCAACGCGCTGCCGCTGGTCATGACCCACGGCTGGCCGGGCTCGATCGTCGAGTTCCTGAAGGTCATCGGGCCACTCGCCGACCCAGCCGCCCACGGCGGCGACCCCGCGGACGCCTTCCACGTGGTGTGCCCGGCCCTGCCCGGCTACGGGTTCTCCGGCAAGCCCGAGGCGCCGGGATGGGGCGTCGAGAAGATCGCCGACACCTGGGCCGAGCTGATGGCCCGCCTGGGCTACGACCGCTACGTCGCCCAGGGCGGTGACTGGGGCAGCGCCGTCACCACCGCGATCGGCGTCCGCGACACCGACCACTGCGCCGCCATCCACGTGAACATGGTGTCCGCCCGGCCCGACCCGATCGACGACACCCTGACCGACCTCGAGAAGCGCGGCCTGGCCGGCATGGCGCACTACCAGGAATGGGACTCGGGCTACTCGAAGCAGCAGAGCACCCGACCGCAGACCCTCGGGTACGGGCTCGTCGACTCGCCGATCGGCCAGGCCGCGTGGATCCTCGAGAAGTTCTGGGCCTGGACCGACTGCGACGGCCACCCGGAGAACGCCCTCAGCCGGGACGAGATGCTCGACAACATCATGCTCTACTGGCTCACCGCCAGCGGCGCCTCGTCCGCCCGCCTGTACTGGGAGAGCTTCGGATCGTTCAGCGCCGGCGAGGTGCAGATCCCGGCGGGCTGCAGCATCTTCCCGAAGGAGATCTTCGTCTGCTCCCGGCGCTGGGCCGAGAACCGCTACAAGAACATCGTCTACTGGAACGAGCTCGACAGGGGCGGCCACTTCGCCGCCTTCGAGCAGCCCGACCTGTTCGTCGGCGAGCTGCGGAACTGCTTCCGCCTGGCCCGCTGACGGGGCCACACGCGTGCACCCGCGGGCTCGCCGCCGAGACGGGGATCACCACGAGCGCAGCGCCTCGGCGGCCCGCTGCACCAGCGCCGCCACCCGTGATGTGTCGGTGACGTCCAGGTCGCTCTCTCGGGGCACCTGCACCTGCGCGTCCTCGTCGCGCTCGTAGACGTCGACAACGACCCGCGCGAGGTGTCGGCCGCGGGTCGCGCTGACCTCGGCGTCCGCACGCCCGATCGCCGCGACCTGCTCCGCGGTCAGGTGCGAGTAGCCGCCGCGCCGGTCGCCTGTCACCGCTCCACTGCCATCTTGCGATGATGAGAGAATGACGCGACTATTCTCTCATGACCTCGCCGGCTGACGAGCTGCTTGCTGCCGTGCTCAGCGACAGTTCCCTCGGCGACAGGGCACTCGGCGACTCGCCAGGCACAGCGGCAACGGGCGACGGCGTCGACGCGGCGCTCGACGGCGCGCTCAGCGCGCTGTTGGACTTCGGCATCCGGCGCACCAGCGTCAACGAGATCGCGAAGCGCAGCGGCGTGAGCCCGGCGACGCTGTACCGCTGGTTCGGGTCGAAGGACGAGATCGTCTCGGCGGTCGTGCTGCGCGAGACCCGCCGCTTCCTCGCCGAGCTCGAGGTCTCGATCGACCGCGACGCCTCTCCCGAGGACCAGATGATCGAGGTGAGCCTCGCCGTCTCCCAACGGCTCGGCCGGCTCCCGCTCCTGCGGCGGTTGATCGAGACCGAGCCCGAGGTCATGCTGCCCCGGCTCACCACCGACGGCGCACCGATCATCGACGCCGGCGCCGCCTACCTCGTCCGCCACCTCGAGCGGCTGATGGACGAGGGCCGGATCGAGCGCTTCGACCCCGTGCCGCTGGCCACGATGCTGGCCCGGGTCACCCACTCGCGCCTGCTCACCCCGACCACGGCACTACAACCGGACGACGAGGCCGCGATGTGGGCCGAGGCGCGGGAGATGTACCGATGGCTGCTCCGACTCCCCGGGAGGACCCCCGAATGACCGCGACGCTCGAATCACGCGGCGCCACGGCGTCGGGCCCCTCCCCCGCCGGCGTCCCGTTCCTGCGGGACCGGTTCCTCGCCCGCACCGGCCTCTACCGCTGCAGCCTCGATCCCGACGCCACGCCGGGTGACCCCGGGCTGTTCGGCCCCGGCTCCGCGACGTGGTCGCTCGTCGGCCAGCACCCGCAGCCACTCGCCGGGCTGCGGGCCGCGCTGCTCCAGGCGCTGTCCGCGCCGATCCCGACCGCCACCGCCAGCACCGGCACGTTCGACGAGGACTTCCTCGGCCGGGTGCAGCGGACCGGCGTCTACGTGCAGGCCCAGAACTTCGGCTCGCTGGACGAGGTCTTCCGCTCGGCCCGACGGGTCCGGGCCATGCACCGGACGGTCAGCGGGACCAGCAAGGAGGGCGTCACCTACGACGCCACCGACCCCCACCTGACCGCGTGGGTCTCGATGACGATGACCGACTCCGTGCTCGCGATGACCGAGCGGTTCGGCACCGGCCCGGTCGCTCCCGAGGTGGCCGACGCGTTCGTGCGCGAGCAGGCCGTCCACGCCGCGCTCCTCGACCACCGCGTCGATCTCGCCGCCACCTTCGACGATCCCGAGCGGCGGGCCGCGCTCCGGGCCGGCGAGCTGCCGCTCCCCCTGGTCGAGGAGGGCGAGCTGCCGACCACGCTGGCCGGCCTTCGTGAGCGGATGGCGGCCCACACCCCAGAGCTGTCGACCACGCGGATGACCCGCAAGCGGATCGACCGGGTCGTGAAGCTCGACCGGGTGCCGTCCCGCCAGCGCCGCCTGCTGCTCCCGTTCGTCCTCGCCACCCTCGACACGGTCGACGACACCCACCACGAACTGCTCGCGCCCGACTCGGACCGTGCCGCGGAGCGACGGGCCGCCCGCCGGGTCCGACGGCTCTTCGCCCTCATCCGCACCGTCGTCGGCGAGCCGCCCCTCCACGTCACCGCCCGCGCCCGCGCCGCCGCCTGAGCACCGGGCCGGCGGCCCGTCGGCCGCGACCCCGGGCCCGCCTCGGCGGCGCGGGCCCGGCTCAGGACCCGATGCGGTCCAGCTCGGCGACGTCCTCCGCCGTGAGCACGATCCCGGCGCCGGCGATGTTCTCCCGGAGGTGGGCGATCGACGACGTGCCCGGGATGAGCAGGATGTTGGGCGAGCGTTGGAGGAGCCACGCGAGCGCGATCGACATCGGCGTCGCTCCCGTCCGCTCGGCCACCCGCGACAGCGCCTCCGACTGCAGCGGGCTGAAGCCGCCGAGGGGGAAGAACGGCACGTAGGCGACGCCCTGCTCGGCCAGCGTGTCGACGAGGGCGTCGTCGTGGCGGTGCGCCAGGTTGTACATGTTCTGGACGCACACGATCGGCGCGATTGCCTGCGCCTCGGCGATCTGCTCGGGGGTCGCGTTGCTCAGGCCGAGATGACGGATCAGGCCCAGCTGCCGGAGCCCGACGAGTGTCTCGAACGGCTCTGCGATCGAGCCCGGCTGCGGGCCCGTGGCGTCGCCGAGACGGAGGTTCACCAGGTCGAGCGCGTCGAGGCCGAGGTTCTCGAGGTTCTTGTCGACCGCCCGCCGCAGGCTCTCGGGATCGCGGGCCGGAGGCCAACCGCCCTGTGCATCGCGGTTCGCTCCGACCTTGGTGACGAGGTGGAGCGACTCGGGGTACGGGTGCAGGGCCTCGCGGATGAGCCGGTTGGTGACGTAAGGGCCGTAGGCGTCGCTGGTGTCGATGTGGGTGACGCCGGCCGCGACGACCTCGCGGAGCAGGTCGAGGGCGCCGTCGCGGTCGGCGGGCGGGCCCATCACCCCGGGGCCGGCAAGCTGCATGGCGCCGTACCCGAACCGGGTGACCGTCAGGTCGCCGAGCGCCCAGGTGCCGCCGGGCAGGTCGGTGGAGATCATCGTTCGTTCCCTCGGGGGAGATCGCGGGGGCTTGTCGGCTCCATTGTCGACGGGTAGCTTCCCATTGGGAAGTAGGCACCTCGAGGTGCGTTGCTCCCCTCGACACGGCGATGTCACGGGTAACGATGACGAGGAGAGGCCGGTGGCCGCTGAGGACACGACCGGGACGCCGACGAACCGGGCGGCCGCCTACGACGCGTTCCTGGCGGCGTGCCCGAGCCGCCAGCTCCTCGACCGGATCTCCGGCAAGTGGGTGACGTTGGTCCTGGCGGCGCTCGGCAGCGACGGCTCGCACGAGTTCGGCGCCGACTGCGCGGGTGAGCCCCGGCCGTTGCGGTACTCGGAGCTCTCCCGGCTGCTGGTCGGGGTCAGCCAGAAGATGCTGACCCAGACGTTGCGGTCCCTGGAGCGCGACGGCCTGATCACCCGCACCGTCACCCCGACGGTGCCGGTCACGGTGACCTACGAGCTGACCGACCTCGGCCGCTCGCTGCACACCACGATGCGCGCCCTCAAGACCTGGGCCGAGTCCCACATGGACGAGGTCTTCGCCAACCGCGCGACCTACGACGCCGGCTCCGCGTAGAAGCCGACGGCCGCCCGAACCCCGGTCAGCCACCGAGGGCGCGGTCGCCGTGCTCCCGGTTCACGGCATCCGCGATCTCGACCAGCTCGGCGAAGCTTCGGGCGTCCGATGTCCATTCGGAGCGGACGTACACGATCGTCGTCCCGTCGAACAGCTCCACGGCCCTCGCCGTGTTGCCGTCGGTTCCTTCGTAGATGTCGGCCGTGCCCCGCTGCTCGACGAGCTCCCGCTCGACCGATGTGCCCTCGGCCACGGCATCAGCGTCGCCCCGCAGGTAGGAGACCTGGAGCCGCCCGGCCGCTCCGCCCAGGTCGAGGTGCACCTCCGTGAACGTGACGCCGGGCAGAGGGGCGCGGCTGGTCGTCGCCAGCACGTCGCCGGGGACGTCGACGTCCCAACCCAGTCCTCGGCCCGCCGCGGCGACCGTGGACGCCAGGTGCGCCTCCCGCATGGTCATGGGCCCGGAACGGCCGTCGGGCGCCGCCGCCACGTCGGTCGCCGTGGTGACGCCCCCTTGAAAGCGGGCGGTGGACGCCGCCATGTCTCGGGGCGTGTCCCTCACCGCCGAGCCGAACCCGACTGCGACGATGACGACGAGCAGTGTCGCAGCCACGAAGGCAAGTGCGGGTTGGGCGGCGGGACGCCGTTGCACCGTGGCCGGGAGGTCGAAGTCCTCGACGCACCACCAGAGGTCGTCCACGGCTGAGGTGAGCCGGTCATCGAGATCGGTCATCGGTCCTCTCCTTCCTCGAGCTGGTGGGCGAGCGTGGCCCGGGCGCGCTCCAAGTGGGTCTGCGCCGTCGCCTTGGAGATGCCGATCGTGTCGGCCACCTCCCGAAGGCTGAGCCCGTGGACCGCTCGGAGCGCGATCACCTGGGCCTGACGCTTCGGCAGGCGCCGCACGAGTGCCCAGAGGTGCTCGTTCTCGCTCGCCATCGACGGTGCGGGCTCGGTCGGCCCGCCACGAAGAGCGAGTCGCGCCTTCGCCCGCGCCTCGCTCGCCCTGCGGCGGATGAGTGAGGTGGAGCGGTTGGCCACGACGCGCCGGGTCCACCCGATCGGGCTGTCGAGTTGGGACACGTGACCCCATCGCCGGCTCGCGGCGACGAGTGCCTCCTGGGCGATGTCCTCGGCGGCGCCCCGGCTGCCCGTCAACGCGAAGGCGAGCGCGACGAGTCCTCGCTGCTCCCTCCGGAAGAACACCTCGAAGTCCTCGACGACCCGCACCCTCGGCGGATCATCGGCTTCCTCGACCTCGTCCCGGGCAGACGCCGCCATGTGCCTACTCACACCCGGTAACTCGCACACCCCACCCGCCTCGTATGACCCACCCACGCCCGAAAGCCACCCACCCCCGCGGAACTGGCTACCACCCCGACCGCCACACGCCACCGGCGGAACCCAGAACCACGCCAGGGCGGCGCCCACCAAGCACCCGGCCGAT
>JAXHUH010000084.1:0-16522 GCA_034211175.1 Actinomycetota bacterium | reverse complement strand
GTCGCGGGGTTCGCGTCGGCCGCTGGCTTCGAGTCCGCCACCGTGCCCCGGGCGACCCGCCTGGCCGGCGAGCCGATCGGTGGGCTCGGCCGCGCCGAGCTCGACCGCCGGGTCGACGCTGCGGCCAGCGACGTCGACGAGCTGGTCGCCACCGTCTCGACCCCGGACGGCGAGCTGGTGACGACGGTCGGCGACCTCGGCTGGGAGGTCGACCGGGCCGCGACCGCCGAGGCGGCGATGGGCGACGGCGCCGGCGGCCTCGCCGCCCGCTTCGGTGCGTGGCTGCGCTCGTGGGGCGACAACCGCTCGGTCGACCTCGTGCTGACCGAGCCCGACGGCGACCAGCTCGCTGCCGCGCTCGCCCGCCTCGATCCCGATCTCGAGGCGTCGCCGGTCGAGCCCGACATCGTCCTCGACGGCGGCGAGATGGTCGTCCGGCCGGGCGTCGACGGCACCCGGCTCGACGTGACCGCGTTCGTCGACGGCCTCCCGACCCGCCTCCACGACACGAGCGGCGACGTCGAGCTGACCGCCGACCTCCAACCGATCGCACCCCAGTTCTCCGACGAGGAGCTGGCGCAGGTCGCGGAGCGGTTGAACCTGATGACGGCGGACGGCATCGCCGTGGCCGTGGGAGACGCCGAGGCGACGATCGGCCCCGAGCAGCTGCGCCGGTGGATCCGCGTCCAGGTCGGCCCGGCGCTGGTCGACGCCGACCTCGACGACTCGGCCGCCCAGGCGTACCTGGAGGCCCGCTTCGCCGACCTGACCCGGGTCGGTCCCGACGCCACGTTCACCGTGGAGGACGGCGTGGTGCGGATCGTGCCGCCGGCGGCCGGCGGCGGCCAGCGCTGCTGCGACGAGACGGCGGGCTCGACGATGCTCGCCGCGCTCGAGGCCGGTGAGGACCGCGTCGAGCTGGCGATGGCGCCCAACCCCTCGCCCCGCGACGAGGCGTGGGCGGAGGAGCTCGGCATCGTCGAGCAGATCTCGACGTTCACCACCAACCACGCCGCGGGCCAGAGCCGGGTCGTGAACATCCAGAACATGGCCGACCGTGTCCGTGGGGCGGTGATCGAGCCCGGCGAGACCTTCTCCCTCAACGGCTACGTCGGCCAGCGCACCGTCGAGAAGGGCTTCGTGTCCGGCGGGGTGATCTACAGCGGTCAGTTCACGAGCGACATCGGCGGTGGCGTCTCGCAGTTCGCGACCACGCTGTTCAACGCCGCGTTCTTCGGTGGCCTCGAGTACGGCGAGTACCAGAGCCACTCGCGCTACATCTCCCGCTACCCCTACGGGCGGGAGGCGACGGTGTCGTGGACCCACCCCGACCTGCAGATCCACAACCCGACGCCGCACGGGGTCCTGATCTGGCCGAGCTACACGCCCTCCAGCATCACCGTCACCCTGTACTCGACCCGCTGGGCCACCGGCGAGCAGACGGGGCAGTGGACCTCCCGCAGCGGGGGCTGCACGTTCGTGACCACCGAGCGGACCCGCACCTTCGTCGACGGCACCACCGACGTCGACTCGGTCAACGCCACCTACCGCCCCGGCACGAGCTGCTGATCGGCGCCGCCCCGGCGAGCGCGCCGGTGGCGGCGCGGCCGACCCGGCCGGTTCAGCGCTCGGGCAGGTCCCAGCGGCGGTCGAGCTCCACGAAGCCCTCGACCGGCCCCGCCCAGGTGTAGACGAACACCCGCTCACCGCCGTCGGTGGCGACGACGACCCGCTCGTACAGGCCGGTGTCGACGCCCTCGATGGCGTCGAGCAGCTCGACCGTCGTCGCCAGCAGCTCGGGTCGCAGGCGCAGCACGTGGCCCTCGACGGTCGGTGCGGTGGGGTCGGTGGAACCGGGCGGCGACATCGTGAGCGCCGGGTAGCCGGCGCCGGTGTCGTACAGGCGGGCCCGCACGGTGTCGGGGGCATGGGCCTCGACCCGGTCCTCGACGAGGGGCCACCGCAGCCTCCCGGGCATGAGGGTCCCGTAGACGAACACGGCGGGGGGTACGTCGGCCACCCGGGCAGTGTTACCCGATCCGCGACCCCGATCGATGGGGTTCGGGCCGCCCATCGGTCGTCACCGCCATGACTGACGCCCATCGGTTGGGCGTGCCCACGGTCGGACTGGTTGCCTGTACCGGTGCTTTCACGGCCGTCGCATCCGCCGCTGTGGTCGATCTTCCTGGTGACCGCCTCGGGCATCATGGCGAACACCCTGGTGTCGCCGGTGGTGCCCGACGTCCTCGACGCGTTCGACCGCCCGGACTCCGACGCCGGCATCCTCATCGCCTGCGGGCCGGCGCCCGCGATCCTGCTCGCCCCGTTCACCGGCCTCCTCGCCGACCGCTGGGGTCGCCGCCAGGTGCTCGTCCCGTCGCTGGTCCTGTTCGGGGTCGGCGGCACGGCGGCCGCGCTGGCGCCGACGTTCTGGGCGCTCGTTGCGGCCCGCCTCGTGCAGGGCTGCGGCGGTGCGTCGCTGATCGGGCTGTCGGTGGTGCTGATCAGCGACCACTGGTCGGGTGCGGACCGGACCCGCTACATCGGCTGGAACTCGGCCGTGCTCACGACGTGCATCGCCGCGCTGCCCGCGGTCGGCGGCGGGCTGAGCGAGCTCGGCTCGTGGCGCTACGCGTTCGCGCCGTACCCGCTGACCCTGATCACCGCGGCGACGATGTGGCGCATGCTGACGCCGGTCGAGCGGGACGACCCGACGCCGGTCGCCGAGCAGTTCCGGGCCGCGCTGCGCGGCGTCCGCCACCCGATCGTGCTCGCGTCGAACCTCTACGGCTTCGCGCTGTTCATCCTCATCTTCGGGCTGTTCCTCACCGCGTTCCCGCTCCACCTGGAGGACGACTTCGGCCTGTCCGCCGGCCAGCGGGGCCTGGTCATCGCGGTGCCGGCGCTGAGCGCGACGACCGCCGCGCTGTCGCTGCCCCGGCTGCGGGCCCGGTGGGGCGCCCGCCGGATCGTGCTGTTCGGGACGTGCGTGCTCGCCGGCGCCTACCTGGTCGTCGGGATCTCGCCGACGATCCTGCTCGTGCTCGCCGCCGCCCTCGCCTACGGCTTCGCCGAGGGCTCGATGGTCCCGACGATGCAGGACCTCGTGGCCTCGAACGCCCCCGACGAGAGCCGGGCCGCGGTCGTGTCGTTCTACGTGTCGGTCGTGCGCGCCGGCCAGACGATCGGCCCGCTCCTCACCGGCGTCGCCCTCGGCATCGTCGGCACGTCGACCGTCTTCGCCGTCGGCAGCGCGGTGCTCGTCCTGATGGCCCTCGCCCAGGTCGTGATCCGCATCGACCGCCGCACCCCGACGGTCGCACCGACCGCCTGAGCGCTGCGTTCGACCCATCTGTTCGGGCGATGTGCCATCAGCCACAGAAGGGTGGTGGACACTCGTTCAGAACCGGCCGGTAGTGTCGGCCCATGACCCGTCGCCTCACCCTGCTCTCGGTCCACGCCCATCCCGACGACGAGTCGTCCAAGGGCGCGGCCACCGTGGCCCGCTACAAGGAGGAGGGCGTCCGCTCGGTGCTGGTCACGTGCACGGGCGGCGAGGCCGGCGACATCCTCAACCCCGAGATGGACCGGCCCGAGATCGCCGAGAACCTCCCCGCCGTCCGCATCGGCGAGCTCGAGGACGCGGTCAAGATCATCGGCTACGACACGCTCCACCTCCTCGGGTACAAGGACTCGGGCATGCCCGACACCGAGGCCAACGCCGATCCGGCCAACTTCGCCAACGCCCCCTTCGACGAGGCCGTCGGCAAGCTGGCCCGGCTCATCCGCCTCGAGCGGCCCCACGTCGTGATCACCTACGGCGAGGACCAGTCCCGCTACCCGCACCCCGATCACCTGCGGGTCCACGACATCACCGCGCCGGCGGTCGAGCGGGCCGCGGACGAGACGTGGGAGCCCGACGGGGACCGCCCGTGGCAGGTCCAGAAGATCTACTGGAGCAACGGCTTCACCCGCTCCCGGCTGCTCGCCATCCACGGCTGGTTCATCCAGAACGGCCAGGAGAGCCCGTTCGAGGAGTGGATCTCGAAGATCCCCGAGGACGCCGACGACTCGGTCACCACCCGCGTCGACGTCTCCGGCCACCTCGACGTCGCCCGCGACGCGCTGCGGGCCCACAAGACCCAGGTCGCCGCCGACAGCTTCTTCTTCCGGGTCCCGGTCGAGGAGCTGCGCGAGGTGCACTACTGGGAGGAGTACGAGCTGGCGTGGTCGCTCGTCGGTCGCGGCCCGGCTGACGAGGACGGCTACGAGACCGACCTCTTCGCCGGCATCCCCGACTGATCACCGCGCCGCGTCGGGCGCCCGCGGGCGCCCCGGCCGGGCGCCCGCCGACGTCCCGGCGGCGTTCTACAGTCGGCCCATGACCGCCGACCTCACCGCCGAAGCCACCGAGCTGCTCCAGACCCTGATCCGCAACCAGTGCGTCAACGACGGCGCGCCGGAGTCGGGGTTCGAGGTGCGCAGCGCGGAGCTGCTGCGGGACTACCTCGAGGGCGGCGGGCTCGACGTCGAGACCTACGAGTCGCGCCCCGGTCGGGGCTCGCTCGTCGCCCGCATCGAGGGCTCCGACCCCGAGGCGCCGACGCTGTGCCTGATGGGCCACACCGACGTCGTGCCGGTGAGCCCCGACGGCTGGTCCCGCGACCCGTTCGGCGGCGAGCTGGTCGACGGCGAGGTGTGGGGCCGGGGCGCCATCGACATGTTGAACCTCACCGCGACCCAGGCGGTCATGTTCAAGGAGCTGGCCCGCTCGGGGTTCAAGCCGCGGGGCACGCTGCTGTACTTCGCGGTCGCCGACGAGGAGGCCGGCGGCACGTACGGCGCGAAGTGGATGGCCGAGCACCACTGGGACGCCATCGCGTGTGACTACCTGCTGACCGAGATGGGCGGCATCCCGATGCCCCACAGCGACGGCCGGCGCCGGGTCACGCTGACGGTGGGGGAGAAGGGCATCGCCTGGCGCCGCCTGCGCATCGGCGGCACCCCGGGCCACGGCTCGATGCCCTACGGCGCCGACAGCGCCCTGCTCAAGGCCGCCGAGGTCGTCCGCCGCCTCGGCGAGTACCGCCCGAAGGCCCGCATCGACGAGGTGTGGGAGCGCACCGTGCGGGCCTACGAGCTGCCGGACGACCTCACCGAGCGGCTCCTCGACCCGGCACGGGTGTGGGACGCGTTCGCCGACGTCGGTGACCCGGCGAGGGCGAAGATGTTCCACGCGTGCACCCACACGACGTTCTCCCCGAACGTGATCCACGGCGGGGTGAAGACCAACGTCATCCCCGACACGGTCGACATCGACGTCGACATCCGCACCGTGCCCGGCACGACCGGTGATGACGTCGACGCCAATCTCCGGGAGGCGCTCGGCGAGCTGGCCGACGACGTCGCCATCACCCGGATCTTCGACGACGAGGCCACGACGTCACCGGCCGGCAACCCCCTGTGGGACTCGATCGAGCGTCGGGCCCGCGACGTGTACCCCGAAGCCGAGCTGCTGCCCCAGCTGATCGTCGGGGCGACCGACTCCCGCTACTTCCGCAACAAGGGCGTCGTCGCCTACGGCACCGGCCTCTACAGCCCCGAGGTCACCTTCGAGCAGTGGGCGTCGCGGTTCCACGGCCACGACGAGCGCATCGACGTCGCCTCGCTCGGGCTGACGCTCGACCTGTGGCGCGGCGTCATTGACGACCTCATCGCCTGAGTCGTGTCCGACGCCGGCCGCTCAGATCCGTACCCGATGACCGGGGCCGACAGCCCGTTCGACCTGACCGGGCGGGTGGCCCTGGTCACCGGGTCGAGCCGCGGCATCGGCCGCTCGCTCGCCGAGGGCCTCGGCGGCGCGGGTGCCATCGTCGTCCTCAACGGTCGCGACGAGGTGTCGCTCGTGCGGGCGCGTGACGAGCTCGTCGACGCCGGCGTGACGGTGCACGTCGCCGCGTTCGACGTCACCCGACCCGAGGCGGTCACCGAGGCGGTCGCCGGCATCGAGGCCGACGTCGGGCCGATCGACGTGCTCCTCAACAACGCCGGCATCCAGCGCCGGGCGCCGTTGCTCGACGTCGACCTCGACGCGTTCCGCGAGGTGCTCGACGCCAACCTCACCTCCGCGTTCCTCGTCGGCCAAGCGGTCGCCCGCCACATGGCGGACCGGGGGCGGGGCCGGATCGTGAACGTCTGCTCCGTCCTGACCTCCCTCGCCCGTCCCGGCACCGCGCCCTACGCGGTGTCCAAGGGTGGTCTCGCCCAGCTGACCAGGGCGATGTGCGCCGAGCTCGGCCCCCTCGGCATCGGGGTCAACGCCATCGCCCCCGGCTACATCGTCACCGAGATGACCGCGCCGCTGGTCGACGACCCCGAGTTCAGCGCCTGGATCACGAACCGGACACCGGCGGGGCGATGGGGCCGGGTCGACGAGCTCCAGGGTGCGACCGTCTTCCTGGCCTCCGACGCGGCCGGGTTCGTGAACGGCCAGGTCCTCTACGTGGACGGCGGGATGACCGCGGTCCTCTGAGGGCCCGCGCGCCCGGTCCGGGTCTTGCCCAGTCCGGGGGATGTGGGCCCCAGGTCCCGCCGGTTCGGGCCTCCTGGATGGTCGGGCCCGGCCCGCCGCACGCTACCGTCGGGGCGATCGTGTCACGCGTGCTCCGACACCAGGGGAGCCGGGCAGCGCTGCGGCTCATGCACCCGGTGAACGGGGCGCGTGCCGTCAGAGGGGCGTTCCGGTCGGTCCCCGGCTCCCAGCCGTTCCGCCGGCTCCTCCAGACCCACGCGCTGAGCACCGCGGCGGACGCGTTCTTCGCGGTGTCGCTCGCCGGCTCGCTGTTCTTCAACGTGTCGCTCGACGCGGCCCGGCCCCGCATCGTGCTCGCGCTGCTGCTGACCATGGCGCCGTTCGCCGTGGTCGCTCCACTCGTCGGGCCGATCATCGACCGGGTCCGCGGCGGCCACCGTCTCGTCGTGGCGGTGTCGTGCATCGCCCGGGCGCTCCTGGCGTGGGTGCTGGCCAGCGGGCTGCGCAGCCTGCTGTTCTACCCCGAGGCGTTCGGCATCCTCGTGCTCGGCAAGACCTACTCGGTCGCCAAGAGCACGCTGGTACCCCGCGTCATGGAGGACGTCGACGACCTGGTCAGCGCGAACTCGTGGCTGTCACGGATCAGCGCGGGCGCCGGTGCGGTCGGCGGCGGCCTCGCGGTGGCGATCATGCAGCTGGCCGACGCCCCTGCCGTGCTGCGGGCCGGCGCCCTCGTCTACGTGCTCGCCGGCGCCACCGCGATGACCCTCCCGCGGCCCCGGCCGGCGCCGGTCACGTCGAGGGCGCTCGAGTACGAGGAGCTCCACGCGCCGCCCCTGTTCGCGGCCGCCGTGGCGACCGGCACCTTGCGGGCGATGGTCGGGTTCACGATCTTCACCCTCGGCTTCGCCCTGAAGGCCGCCGGCCAGGGCGCCGAGTTCTACGCGCTCGTGGTCGCGGCGAGCGGGATCGGCACGTTCTCGGCGACGTTCGTGGCGCCGCGCCTGCGCCGACGATGGCCCGAGCACCGGATGATCCTGTGGTCGCTGCTCGCCCCGGCGGCGGTCGGGCTCGTGGCGACCGCCTCGTTCGACCGGGTGACCGTGCTCGTGCTCGCGGCGACCGTCGGTGCGTCGGCCAGCGTCGGGCGCCAGGCGTTCGACGCCATGGTCCAGGCGCGCGCGCCGGACGCCGACCGGGGCCGGGCGTTCGCCCGCTACGAGACCGCGTTCCAGCTCGCCTGGGTCGTCGGGGCGCTGCTGCCCACCTTGTTGCGGCCCGCGCCGTGGCTCGGGACCCTCGGGGCGGTGATCATCCTCGGCGTCGCCGCGTTCACGGCCGAGCGGCTGCGCCGGGGCGACGACGGCCCCGGCCCGGGTGCCGAGCTGCTCGGCCACGTCACCTCGCTGCTGGCGGACGCCGAGGAGGCGCTGTCGGTGCGGATCCTCCAGCAGGCCCGTCGGCTCGCGGCCGAGGGCAAGCACCGCCAGGCGACCCTGGAGGCGTGGTTGGCGGTCGCCGTGGCCATCGAGCAGCAGCTCGACCTCGACCCGTCGCGCTGCTCGTTCTGGGAGACCGACGCCCGCGAGAACTGGCTCGCGCTCCAACGGCGCCGACTCGAGGCGTTGGCGGCCACGTCGGAGATCGACCGCGACGAGGCCGACGCCGCGCTCCTCGACGCGGCGCGGGTGCTCGACGCGGTCGAGCACCAGCTGCAGAGCGGCGACAGGAACGGCACGGGCCCGGCGGCGTCAGAGGACGCCGGGTCGAACGGGTTCGTTCAGCCGCCGGTGGTCGAGGCGCCGCCGGTGCCCGAGGCCGACGCCCCGGGAGCCGCTTCCTCGACGACCCAGTCCTCGCCCGAGTCCCACGCTCGGAACGTGCGGTCCTCGGCGTCCGACGCCGAGCGGTAGATGCGCGCGGCGACCTCGACGTCGTCGCCGTCGGGGATCGTGCCGAGCTCGACGAACCGGCCGTCGCCGCGCACGGGCTCGCCCTCGACCTCCTCGTCGAACGCCTCGCTGCGCTCGTCGATGAAGCGGACGGTCAGGGTCTCCTCGAGCGTGCCGACGACGCCGACCTGGACCTCCAGCGGGACCGTCGCGCCGTCGAGGCCCTCGACGAACACGGTCGGTGTCGACTCGTCCTCCGGCTCGCGCTCGATCTCTGCGCCGACGCTGGCGATGATCCCGCTGTAGATGGTGATCGAGCGGTCCTGCCTGGCGGCCGCCGGGTCGTCGTCGCCGGGGCCGGCGTCGCTCTCGGCACAGCCGGCGAGCCCGAGGCAGCAGGCAGCGACGGCGGCCAGCACCACGGTGCGGACACGCCGCGACGTACGTCTCGGAGAGGGGAGGCCGGCTGACCTCGGCGGCGGGGACATCTGGGCTGATGAGCGTAGCGGGAGCGCCCGCCGGGCGGCTCGCGGTACCGGGCCCGGGACCGGTCGGCGTCCCTGCGCCGTGCCCCGTCCGGCGCCGAGCGCCTACGGTCGCGGCGAGCCGCACTGGGGGAGGAGCCGTGATGAAGCTCGGCGTGTTCATGTTCCCGACCGACAAGGCGATGTCGCCGCCGGAGCTGGCCCGTGAGGTCGAGGCCCGGGGCTTCGCGTCGCTCTGGTTCCCCGAGCACAGCCACATCCCCGCCAGCCGGCGCACGCCGTGGGGCGGCCCGCAGCGCAGTGACGCCCCGCCGCTGCCCGAGGAGTACTGGCGCACCCACGACCAGTTCGTGGCCCTCGGGGCGTGCGCCGCGGTGACCGAGCGGATCGAGCTCGGCACCGGCATCTGCCTCGTCGCCCAGCGCGACCCGATCTGGTTGGCCAAGGAGGTCGCATCGGTCGACGTCCTGTCGGGCGGGCGCCTCCAGCTCGGCATCGGCTACGGCTGGAACGTCGAGGAGATGGGCCACCACGGCGTGGCGTTCGGCGAGCGCCGGGCCATCGTCCGGGAGAAGGTCCTGGCCATGAAGGAGCTGTGGACGCAGGACGAGGCGAGCTTCTCCGGTGAGCACGTCAACTTCGAGCCGAGCTGGTCGTACCCCAAGCCGATCCAGCAGCCCCACCCGCCGATCATCCTCGGCGGTGGTGGCGGCCCGAAGATGTTCGACGCCGTCGTCGAGTACGCGGACGGGTGGATGCCGATCGGCGGCCGCCACGAGATCGACGGCCAGGTCGAGCAGCTCCGCCGGGTCGCGGAGTCGAAGGGCCGGGACCCGTCGACGATCGACCTCGGTGTGTTCATGGTGAAGCCTGACCCCGCAGAGATCGAGCGCCTCGCCGGGCTCGGGATCACGTTCGGGTCGTTCCCGCTCCCGCCCGCCGGCCGTGACGAGGTGCTCCCCCTGCTCGACCGCTACATGGAGCTGCTGCCGGCCCCGGTCGGCTGAGGCCCGACGGCCGGGCGCGCGAGCGGTCGGCCCGCCCGACGCCCCTCGAGCCTCGACGTCGTCGCCCGTCGACGCCATTGCCCTTCACGGCCATTGCCCTTCACTGCCATTGCCCTTCACCGCGCGCCGATCTACTGTGGAGATGGGCTATCTCCGCTGTACATGCTCAGCGAGCCGACCGGACGCCCGAGCGGAGTCCGGTCGGGCACGACGGTGCCGGCCGGGCACGAATCGCCCGGCGCAACGCCGTCCGGTGGGGACGGCCGACACGGCGACAACGGCGTCGACCGTACGCACGGGGGCGTCGAGGGGAGCCGGTATGGCGTTGGCAGTTGGGGGAGTACTCGACCTGCGATCGGCCGCGGACCACGTGGCCGATCTCGATCGGCGTCTCGTCGACGAGTGGCGTCGCGCCGTGCGCGACCAGCTCGACGAGCTGCGCCGGATGCTCGACCTGCACTCCGACGAGGTCGAGCGGCCCGAGGGGCTGTTCTCGCAGCTCATCGAGGACGATCCACGTCTCGGCGCCCGGCTCGATCGGCTGCGGCGCGACCGGCGGCGCCTGCGTGGTGAGCTCGGCGAGCTCCACCGCACGTTCGAGGACCAGGCGCTGGTCGTCCGGCCCGTGGCCCTCGCCGAGCTGCGCGACCGCCTCCGGGCGATCGTCTCGGCGTCGAAGGTGTACCACGACCGCGTTTCGGCGGTGACCTGGGACGCCTACGAGCTCGACCTCGGTGGACCCGGCTGAGCTGCGTTCAGCGCGGTCGAGCTGCGTTCAGCTTGGGCTGACGCCCGGCGGACGGGTCGCGTTCATCCCCGACCTCGGCGCGCCGCTCAGCGGGCGCTCGGACCGTGCGATCGGACGAACGACCGCAAGGTGTCGAGCCAGGCCGGTGAGGACGTCCGGATGCCGATGGGCGCGCTCGGCAGGTCGTCGAGCCAACAGCCCAACGCGGTGATGCGCGCTCCGATGAGCGCGTCCACCGCCGCGTCGGCCAGCTCGCGTCCGGCGCCGTGTGCGTATCCGCGCAGGAACGGCGGGCGAAACGCCTCGTACTGATCCGGTCGTGAGGTGACCTCGGCGTCGAAGAGCACCATGTAGAGCGAGTTGGCGACGTCGTACTCGACCGGGCCGTAGCCGCAGTCGTCGAAGTCCAGGACCCGCAGTCCTGCTGACGTCGCGAGCACGTTCTGATCGCTGAAGTCGCCGTGGAGCAGCTGCCGGCCGGTGCGGTCGGCGACACCCGGCACGGCGTCGAGCGCGGCGACCGTCGGGATCGCCAGGACGGGCAGCCGTGCCAGGGCCTCGTGGAGGTGGGCCAACGTCACGCCCATCAGGTGGGCATCGCCCGGATCGGTCACGTCGAGCGGGCCGCCGGCGACGAACGGTGTGGCCGTCATCCACCAGTCGGCGATCGGTCGGATGAGCTCATCGTCCAGCCGTACTGGTGCGACAACGACGGGCAGCTCCCGCGCGAGTGCGAGGACGGCCTCCATCCTCGAGGAGAGCGTGGCCCGGTCGCACGCGCGCCGGTCGGTCAGCTTCACGACGACGTCGGTGCCGGCCAGCGACGCGGCGAAGACACGGGACTGCTTGCCGGCGTGGAGCTCTTCGGCGCCCGCAACGCCGGCACGGTGCCACGCCTCATCGTCGGGCAGCGGCGGGCCGGTGGTGCTCACGGCGCCAGTCTCGCGTCCGGGGCTGCGCCGACGACGCGCCGCAACGGCGGGAGGTGGGTCCTCGGTCCCGGGGGGCGGGACGATGGGCCCGGGAGGGCATCTGCGGGGGGACGAAGGGGCCACTGACCGGTCGGACGAACGCTGTTACCCGTCAGGGGCATGGATCTGCTCCTCCGGCGGTGGCTCGTCCGTACGGTCCTCCTCGGCGCCCTGCTGTCGCTCGCCGCGCTCGTCGGCGACCCCGGTGCCGTTCCATCGGGCGCGCCCGCGTCCCGATCCGACGGGCTGTCCGCTTCCGGGGCGACGGCCGCCGTCGACGCGGTCCCCGCGGTGGTCCAGGACGGTGCGACGATCGACGTCGAGCGGTCCCTGGTCGCCGAACGGGCCTTCGACGCCGACGCCGTGCTCGACCTGGTCGACTACGAGTGGGAGGAGCTGCTGCCCGGCTGGACGGTCACGTTCAGCGCCGGGCGCGACGACCTCCTCGGCGGGACGTGGTCGGGCGAGCGTCGAGTCGAGATCTACGTGCGCGACGCGCACGAGCCCGCCGACCTCGCCATGACCCTGGCCCACGAGGTCGCCCACGCGCTCGACGCCGTGTACTTCGACGACGCCGACCGCGCTCGATGGTCCGTCGCCCGGGGCATCGACGAGAGCGAGTGGTGGGTCGACGGGGGCGGCAACGACTTCGCCGCCGGGTCGGGTGACCTGGCCGAGTCGTTCGCAGTGTGGACGGTCGGTGGGCCGAGCTACGCCGCGCTCGGGCCGCCGGACGACGGTGAGCTCGCGCTGCTCGAGGACCTGTTCACGCTGCCGACGGCGGACGGCTGAGCCTGCCGGGAGCGGGGCGCGCCCGCGACGGCGGCGGGCCGGGTGGGCTCAGCCGAGCCAGACGGCCAGGGCGGTGCCGACCACTCCCAGCAGCAGGGAGGCGACGGCCAGCACCGCCACGATCCACACCCACGGCTGGCGCTCGCGCAGGGTGGGCAGGCGGTCGTCCTGCCCACGCTCGTGCGGCGGGCGCTTCGGCGTCACGCGGCCGGTCATGGGACGACTGTAGCGCTGTGACCGCCGTCAGCCGCTGCGACCGGGTCCCGACGCCGGGTCGGGGCGCCGGGTGCGGGGCGCCGGGTGCGGGGCGCCGGGTGCGGGGCGCCGTCGGGCTCACTCCTCCTGAGCTGCGAGGATCTTGTCGACCAGGTTCGTGGGGACCGTGTCGTAGTGGTCGTGGGCGACGGTGAAGCGGCCCCGGCCACCGGAGATCGAGCGCAGGTCGATGGCGTAGCGCAGCAACTCGGCCGCGGGCACCGTGGCGATGATCGTCTGCTCGCCGCCTGGGGCGGTGTCGGTGCCCTGGACGCGGCCCCGGCGGGCGTTGAGGTCGCCCATCACGTCGCCCTGCTGCTCGGACGGCACGGTCACCTCGAGGCGCGACACCGGCTCGAGCAGCACCGGGTCGGCGTTCTCGCACGCGGCCCGGAACCCGAGGCGGCCGGCCATCTTGAAGCTCATCTCGTCCGAGTCGACCGAGTGGTACTTGCCGTCGTAGCAGGTGACCCGCACGTCGACGACGGGGAAGCCGAGCACACCGCCCGACTCCATCGTCTCGGCGATGCCCTTCTCGACCGCGGGGATGAACTGGCGGGGGATGGCGCCGCCGACGATGGCGTCGACGAACTCGAAGCCGCCGCCCCGCTCGAGCGGCTCGACCCGCAGGAAGGCGACGCCGTACTGGCCGCGACCGCCCGACTGCTTCTTGTGCTTGCCCTCGGCCTCCGCGGCGGAGGTGATCGTCTCGCGGTAGGCGATGCGCACGTCCTCGGTGTCGACGCCGACGCCGAACTTGCGCTGGAGCCGCTCCAGGCTGATGCGCAGGTGGGTCTCGCCGAGGCCGCCGAGGATCATCTGGTGGGTCTCGTCGTTGCGCTCGAGGCGCAGCGTCGGGTCCTCGTCGAGGAGGCGGTGCAGCGCGTCCGCGAGCTTGTCGTCATCGGCCTGGGTGCGGGCGACGATGCCCGACCACAGCACGGGCTCGGGCCAGCGGATCGGCGGCACGACGACGGGCTTGTTGCGGGGGGCGAGGGTGTCGCCGCTCATCGTGTCGTTCAGCTTGGCGACCGCGGCGATGTCGCCGAGGACGACCTGGTCGACCGGGGTCTGCTCGGACCCGCGCAGCGAGCTGATGCCGTGGAGGCGCTCGACCACCGAGCTGCGGGTGTTGACGAGCTGGTCGTCGGCGTTGACGACGCCGGAGATGACCTTGAACAGGGAGACGTGCCCGACGTAGGGATCGGCGATGGTGCGGAACACGAAGGCGAGGGGCTCGCCGTTCGGGTCGGGGGCGACGGTGATCTCCTCGCCGGCGGCGATGACGGTGTCGCCGGGCCGGTCGATGGGCGAGGGGCCGACCTCGCAGACGAGGTCCAGGAGGCGGTCGACGGCGATGGGTCCGGTGGCGGAGCCGCACACGACGGGGAACACGCTGGCGTCGATGATGCCGGCGGTCAGCGTCTTCTCGAGCTGCTCGAGCGAGATCTTCTCGCCCTCCAGGTAGCGCTCGCACAGCGCGTCATCGGCGACGACGATGCCCTCGACCAGGTTGTCGTGGACCCGGTGCTCCAGCTCCTCCATCTCGTCGGGGATGTCGGCCTCGGAGCGGTTCCCGTCGTCGTAGAGGAACGCCCGGTCGGTGAGCAGGTCGGCGACGCCGTGGAACGAGCTCTCGATGCCGATCGGCAGCTCGAGCGGGGCGACGCCGGCGCCGAAGCGCTCGCGGAGGTCGTCGAGCGTGCGCTCGAAGCTGGCGCGCTCGCGGTCGAGCTTGTTGACGAACACCATGCGGGGGACGGACAGCTCCTCGGCCATCCGCCAGATCATCTCGGTCTGGACCTCGACGCCCTCGACCGCGCTCACCACGAAGACCGCCATGTCGGCGACGCGCAGCGCGGCGCGGACCTCGCCGATGAAGTCGGGGAACCCGGGCGTGTCGATCAGGTTGATCTTGTGGTCGCGCCACTCGAACTGCGCCAGGGCCAGAGACAGCGACGAGCCCCGCTCGCGCTCCTCGGGGTCGCTGTCCAGGACCGTCGAGCCGTCCTCGACCCGGCCGATGCGGTTGACGGCGCCGGCTCTGAACAACATGGCCTCGGCCAATGTTGTCTTCCCCGCACCCCCGTGGCCGACGAGGACGATGTTGCGGATGCGCTCGGGTGTGATGCGACTCACGGCGAGCAGCCCTCCTTGCTCCGGCGGGGGGTATGTGGACGTCGGATCGACGCTGTTGTGGCGGCCGACACTATCCGTGGCCCGGGGTGCCGGCAATGAGTTCCGAGCGGGTCGGAAGACCCCTCTTTTCGTGACGTTCGCGCCGCGTTTGCTCATCGATCGCCGGGACGTGCCGAAAGGAACGGGCACGTTGTTCCGGCTGGAACAACAGGCATCGGGACGCAGGTTCGAGACGTGTTCCGAGGACGAGCGCCGGTGCCGCCGTTCCCTCCCGGCGGCACCGGCGCGCCGTTCGCCCGGCCCGGCGCGTTCCCACATGTGGTGGAACCCGCGTCGGGGATCGACGGGTCCGGTACCCGATCGCCAGCCGACCCGTGGTCGGCCCGCCCGAGTGTCGGACGTTGGACGTCGGCCGTCGTGTGTCGCCGGCCAGGCGTCGTCAGGCCGTTGGTCCTCGGCCTCGACCGTCGATCCTCGGCCGTCGGACCCGGCCTTCAGTCCTCGGCGGTCAGCTCTCGATCGTGACCGCGGCACCGCCGTCGGCGGCCGAGCGGGTCGCGGCGTCGAGCACCCCGGCCACCGTGACCGCGACCTCGATGCCGAGCGGGGCCTCGCCGGCGCGCACCACCGAGCGGTGCGCCGCCATCAGCTGGCCGACGTAGCCGTAGCGCTCCAGCTCGGGCGGGTCGGAGCCCATCGCCGGGGCGGGTGAGGGCACGTCGCGGCCGTTCTGCTCGACGTGGGGCTCGGGCAGCAGCTCGACGCGCACCGCGCCGGTCGGGCCGGCGGCCTGGGCGTCGAACGACGGCGTGCGGTCGGTCCAGGCGGCATCGATCGTGACCCGCTCGCCGGTGTCGAGGTCGACGGCGAACGCCGCCGAGGTCGGCGCGTCGGTCCCCGGGCGGAACCGGGCGCCGCTGACCGTCACCGGGCGGCGCGGGCCCATCAGGCGCAGCGCCAGCGCCACGGCTGAGGCCCCGGGCTCGGCCAGCGCACCCCGGCGCCCGGCACCCGACGCAGCCGCCGCGCCACCCGGCGGCTCGTGGGCCCGGACCCGCACCCCGAGGTGGTTGAGCGACCCGAACCGGGCGATGCGGTCGGCCGCGGTCACGACGATCGGCGCCCACCACAGGTTCTCCGCGGTCCCGACGCGGGGGTGGTTGCTCGCGAGGAGGCGGGTGTCGTCGGCGCCATCGCCCGCCGGGCGCTCCAGCAGCACGACCGGGCCGTCGCCGCCGCCGAGCTCTTCGACCACCGCACGGTGCGACGACGACGGCGTCGCCACGACCACGAGGTCGGTGATCTCCGCGAGACCGCCGATCGTCGTGAGCGCGGACCCGGCGCGTCGGGCGAACGACTCGGTCCGCTCGCGGTCTCGGCCCGCGACCGCGACCAGCTCGACGCCGGGCGCGTGGGCCGCGGCCATGGCGTGGAGCACCGCGGCCCGCCCCGCGCCGACGATGCCGAGTCGAACCGCTCCCGTGCCCACCGGCGGCACCGTAGCCGCAGCGCACCGTGTCGCCCGCCGTGCCACCCGGCGTGACCGGACCGGACCCCCACCCGCCCGGCGCGCCGCCCGGGACGATGTGACCATGGACGGTGGTCTCGCCCGTCGCTAACGGCCGGTGCCTCGCTAGCTTTGCGATGTCGTGTTCCTCGCTCGTTGGTCCCTCGGGCTCCTCAGCCGCCTCGCCCTGTTCC
>JAXHUH010000083.1:0-9651 GCA_034211175.1 Actinomycetota bacterium | reverse complement strand
GACGGTGACCACGAACGCCAGCGGCCGGGCGAGGTAGACGAAACCGCCGCCGGGCAGGGTGAGCGACAACCCGAACGCCCGGGCGCCGTCGGTGGCGACGCCGAAGGTGAGGACCGCGCCGACGAGCTGGACGAGTGCGAGGCCGATGACGAGGCGGGCGAGGAGTCGGCGGCTGACCGGCCCCAACCGGCGGGGGTCGGGGTCGAGCAGGGGGATGCCGTTGGCGGCGGTCCCCGCGGGCGCCGCCGCGGTTGGCCGGGCGGCGTCGGTGGCGGTCATCGGCGGGCTCCTCGCACGGCGGGGGCGGGGCGGTTCCAGGTGATCTGCGGTCGGCGGGTGACCCGGTGGTAGGCGACGACGAGGCGGGTCCACGCCTTCGCGCAGTTGACGAACATCGAGATCATCGGCCGTCCTCCGGGCGGAGCCGCAGCTGCGTCGGCCCCTCGGCCGCGGGCACGATCTCGACCGACGCCGTCCCGTCCGGGCCGGCGGTCAACGCCACGGTCGAGCCGGCGTCGCCCAGCTCGAGGGTGTAGCCGACGCCGGGTTCGAGGTTCGAGAACCCGAGGCGCACCTGCTCGCCGACGGCGACCTCGTGGCGGCGCAGCGCGACGTCGAGGCTCCGGCCGTCGAGCGAGCGGGCCTTGGTGACGAGCACCTCGGGCCACCGTGCCTCGGCGAGCAGCGGGCCGACCGGGGGCACGTGGCCCCGCACGTTCAGGTCGCCCGTGGTCAGCGGCGTCGACCACCGCACGATCAGGTGGGTGGCCATGGTCTGCACGCCGGCATCGACCGGTCGCCCGGGCCAGCGGTCGCCGGTCGCGCACTGCCGGTCGGCGGCCCGCTGGGCGGCCGACGCCAACCGCTCGTCGCCGATCATCCGGGCGCCGGCGATCATCTTCGTCCAGCTGCCCAGCGCCGTCCGACGGGCCCGGTTGCGCTCCCACTCGGCCGGCAGCTCCAGGGCGAGACGGCCGTCGGCCTCACCGCCCTCGCCGCCCTCGCCGCCCTCGCCGCCCTCGCCGCCCTCGACCATGGCCGACAGGCCGGCGAGCTTCTCGGGCAGGCCCCGGGTGGCGAGCGCCCGGCCCCGGCGTGCCAGATCGGGGGCGACGTCGGCGAACTGGTTGGTCCCGGTCGTGAGGCACTCGCCGCCCGGGGTCTCGCCGGTGTCCCACGACAGCCCGGTGCGGGTGCAGCGGATGTTGGCGTAGTTGCCGTCGGGCATCAGGTACTCGTTCAGCAGCGTGGCCCGCCACCGGTCCTCGAGCTCGGACCACACAGGTGCGCCGTGGAGCGCCTCGTAGCCGAGCAGTGCCTGGGCGCCGATCGTGTTGCACGCCGCGAACGCCCACCCGGGCTCGCACGGGAAGAACCCGAGGCGGCTGTCGGCGAAGTTCCTACGGACCGCCTCCATCCACGAGTGGTGGTCGTAGGCGAAGGTCCGACCGTCCTTCCAGACGAAGGTGAGCGACCCGGGCTCGTCGAAGCGGGTCGAGCCGGTGGCGGCCTCGTACATGTTGATCTGGTCGCCGGTGAACCCCGAGAACATGATGTTGTCCCGCACCAGCGGGTCGGGGTCGGTGCGCCAGTTGCCGATGAGGTTGAGCGTCCGCCAGTAGCCCCACACCCGCAGGTCGGTCTGCTTCAGGACGAGGTTGCGCAGCACCTCCTCCATCGGCTGCGGCGCGTTGGGCACGTAGTTGACCGCGTAGGCCGACAGCGCCCAGCCGAGGTAGTTGAGCTGGTAGCGCACGCAGGTCCCGCCGTGGAACTGCTCACCCCACTCGAAGCCCTCGAACGAGTCGAGCGGTTGGAGCGCCAGCTCGTGGCACCAGCGGAGCAGCTCGGCGTCGAGGTCGTCGGGCTCGCGCCGCGGCTTCGACGGCTCGGGCAGGTTCGAGGTGGCCGCGGCGGTCCGCAGGTGCTCGTTGAGGGCGGGCACGGCGGCACGCTTGCGCCGGAAGCGGCGCTCGAACGAACCGACCATCGCCGCGACGCAGGCCGCGGCGATCACGTAGTTCACGACGATGGCCCAGCCCCAGGTCGCGCCGTCGCCGGCGACGAGGCGGGGTGCGGGGTCGAGGACGAGCGCGGCGACGGCGGTGGTGAGCCACACGAACGGGATGCCCCAGCTGAGGCTGATGGCCCACCACAGCACGACCGCGAGCACGACCAGCGCCACGGTGAGCGCGAAGAGGATCGGGCGGGCCGTGTAGAGGAACCCGCCGCCCGGCACGACCAGTGACGCCCCGAGGATCGTGGCGGTGCGCCCGCCGACGAGGAGCAGCACGGCGGCGACCAGCTCGACCGAGGCGAGCGCGACCGCGGTGCGAACGAGCAGCCGTGTCGTGACCGGCCCGGCGCGCCGGGGCCGCTCGGGCAGGAGCGGGAGGTCGGGCGCGGCGGTGTCGGCCGCGGCCGGCACGGTCGTGGTCATCGGGCTCCTCCCACGGAGAGGGCATCGGGGATGGCGACGTCGGGCGTGCTGGCGTCTGGGCTCGCCATGTCGGGAGCCGGCGTGTCGGGAGCCGGCGTGTCGGCCACGGCGGCGGCTCGGACGTGCGCGGCATGGGCGTCGAGGGCGCGGGCAAGGGGGTCGTGGCGGACGGTGGGTCGGGCCACGATGCGCTCGGCGGCAGGGTCGTCGACGAGCGCGAGCCACAGTCGGCCGGCGGCGATCAGCCGCTCGTCGTCGCGTCGGGTGCTCCCCCGGGCGGCGGCGCCGAGCACGCGACGTCGCAGCAGCGGCCAGTCGTCGGCGTCGATCCAGCCCCGCTGGTGGGCAAGGGCGGTGGCGGCGGCGTGCTCCCAGTCGAGCGCCCGGCCCGCGGCCACGCCGAGCGGCGTCCACCACCACGCCGGGCGATGGCCGCGCCGGGCGGCGAACGGCCCGTCGAGCGTCGCGGCCCAGCGGCGCCCGACCTCGGGGTCGCCCCGCTCGTCGAGCGCGACCGAGACCAGCGTGGCATCGAGCAGTCGCACCCAGCCGGGCTCGCTCGCCGGCGCGCCCGCCCCGCGGCGACGGGCATCGGCCGCGAGCAGCTCGACCGCGGCCGGCGACGACGCACCGGTGAGGGCGAGCGCGGCCCGGGCATGGGCGTGATCGACGCGGAACGGGTCGCCGCCGCGGCGGAAGCGGGCGACGAGCCCGACCCGGGCCGCACGGCGGGCGACGTCGGGTGAGGTGATCGCGACCCGGAGGTCGTCGTCGACCGCGCCCGACAGCGCCAGGAACGCCGCGGCCCGGCAACGGTCGACGGGTGACAGGTCGGCGAGCGCCAGCTCCCGGCCGTCGCGAGCGGCCCGGCCCCGGAGCCGGCCGAACCCCGGCACCCGCCCGAGCACGGCCCGGGCCCAGCCGAGTGCGCCGATGATCAGCACCACCACCGGGAACTCGTGGGCGGCTCGCGCCACCGGCACCGCCGCGGACGACGACACCGGGTGGTCGACGGTGCCCCACACCGCGGAGGCCGCCATCGCCGCGACGACCACGGTGAGGACGAGCCAGTCGGCACCCCAGCGCAGCCAGGCCACGGTTGCGGCGACCGCCGCGACGAGGAACACCCCGGCGAGCGCCGGCTGCGCCTCGAGCAGGCCGGCGCCGGGCACGAGCATGCTGCGGGCCGCGTGGGACCCGCGATGGCCGCCGACGAGCACGAGCCCGACGGGGACGAGCGCGATGGCGCCGGCGAGCAGCCACCGCCGAGCGGCGTCGCGCCCCATCGGATCAGCCGCTCAGGCCAGCAGCGCCAGGGCGTCGAGATCGAGCGCCTGGCGTCCGTGGCGCTGGGCCATCGCCGTGAGCATGTCGTCGCCCCGCTCGGTCTGCTCGGCGGCGACCGTGGCGATGACGGTGATGACCATCCCCCAGAGGCTGCCGAAGCGGTAGTCCCGCCAGCAGTCGTCGACCGACTGCTCGATGCCCTCCGCCGCCATGCGGGCGCGGTAGTCCTCGACGAGGTCGCCCTCCTGCGCCGCCCGGTCGGCGGCATCGGAGAAGCTGCCGCTGATCAGGTAGGCGATGTCGCTGTGCCCGAGCCCGGCGCCGAGCGTCTGCCAGTCGACGACCACGAGCGGCGCGGCATCCGGCGTCGTGCCGAACAGCAGGTTGTCGGCCCGATAATCGAGGTGGATCACCGTGGCCGGCGTGTCGGTGCCCTGCGTCCAACGGGCGACGTGGGGGGCGAAGTCCTTGGCCAGCTGGGCGATGTCGGGGTCGAGACGGTCCTCGAGCCGCTCGAGGAAGCCCGGCAGGGTGGCGCCGTAGAGCATCTGCGCCATCATCCCGACCTGCTCGGCGCTCAGCTCGGGCAGGCCGTCGTTCAGGAACGTCTCCAGCGTCGGGTCCCCGAAGCGTGGCGCATGGAGGGCAACGGCCTGCTCGACGGCGAGGGCGATCTGGTCGGGCGTGAGACCGTCGAGCTGGTCACCCTGGCACGAGTCGCACAGGTCCTCCATGAGGAGCACGAAGTCGGGCGCCGCCGTGTCGTAGCGGGCGACGTAGCACTGCGGCGTGCGGATCCCGACGGTGGGCGCCACGCGGTCGTAGAACAGCCACTCCTTGCGATAGTTGCCGTTGGCGAACGCGTTCTGGCGGGCGTTGGGGTCGGCGGAGGGGAACTTGCCGACGATCGTCGCCGGGCGGCCCTCCGGCTCGTCCCACGTGAGGGCGAAGCGGGCGTTGCGGCCCGTCTGGCCCGTGCCGATGCACCCCAGGAACTCGACGTCGGTGACCTCGGCCCCCCGGGCGACACCGGCACCCTCGAGCGCCTCGGTCAACCACGGACCGGCGATCGCCTCCGGCTCACTGCACACGACGGCTGCCATGCGTCGCTCCCCCCTTGTCGCGACAACCCGATTGTCGTGACAACCTACCAATCCTGGTAACAGGTGTTACCAGTCGGAGCCCACCGCCGACGGACGGCGCTCGCTTGACCCGCTCTGTTCGAATGTGTGATAACTCTCATGTTCGAACAAGGCCGCCGGAGGACACGGCGCCGGAGGTGCGAGACGCATGAACCAGGCCGTCCGTGAGCTGCTCGCCCGCTCCAACCGACTCGGGTCCGACCCCCGCAACACGAACTACGCGGGTGGCAACGCCTCCGCCAAGGGCACCGAGACCGACCCGGTCACCGGGTCCGATGTCGAGCTGCTGTGGGTGAAGGGCTCGGGCGGCGACCTGGGCACGCTCACCGAGTCCGGCCTCGCCGTGCTCCGCCTCGACCGGATGCGCGCCCTCGTCGACGTCTATCCCGGGGAGGAGCGCGAGGACGAGATGGTCGCCGCGTTCGACTACTGCCTCCACGGCAAGGGCGGCGCGGCCCCGTCCATCGACACCGCCATGCACGGGCTCGTCGACGCCCCCCACGTCGACCACCTCCACCCCGACGCCGGCATCGCCATCGCCACCGCGGTCGACGGTGAGCAGCTCACCAAGGCCATCTACGGCGACAAGGTCGTGTGGGTGCCGTGGCGACGGCCCGGCTTCCAGCTCGGCCTCGACATCGCCGAGGTGAAGGCGGCCAACCCGTCCGCCATCGGCGTGGTCCTCGGCGGCCACGGCATCACCGCCTGGGGCGCGACCAGCGACGAGGCCGAGGCCAACTCGCTGTGGATGATCCACACCGCCCAGGCCTACATCGACGCCAACGGCGACGCGGCCCCCTTCGGTGCGGTCGTTCCCGAGCGGCGGGCGTTGCCCGAGGCCGAGCGCCGGGCCAAGGCCGCGGCGCTCGCCCCCCACCTGCGGGCCGTCGCCTCGCAGGACCACCCGATGATCGGCCACTACACCGACGCCGACGTCGTCCTCGATTTCCTGGCGGGCGAGAAGCTGACCGCCCTCGCCGAGCTCGGCACCTCGTGCCCCGACCACTTCCTGCGCACCAAGGTCAAGCCGCTCGTGCTCGACCTCGCGGCCGACGCACCGATCGAGGCGTGCGTCGCCCGTCTCGGCGAGCTCCACGAGCAGTACCGGGCCGACTACGCCGCCTACTACGAGCGCCACGCGGACGCCGACTCCCCCGCCATGCGGGGCGCGGACCCGGCGATCATCCTCGTGCCCGGTGTCGGCATGTTCTCCTACGGGCGCGACAAGCAGACGGCCCGGGTCGCCGGCGAGTTCTACGTCAACGCCATCAACGTGATGCGCGGGGCCGAGGCGCTGTCGACCTACGCGCCGATCCCCGAGCGCGAGAAGTTCCGCATCGAGTATTGGGCGCTCGAGGAGGCCAAGCTCCAGCGCCGTCCGAAGCCGAAGCGCCACGCCGGGCGCATCGCCCTGGTCACCGGTGCAGCCAGCGGCATCGGCCGGGCGATCGCCACCCGTCTCGCGGAGGACGGCGCGTGCGTCGTCGTCGCCGACCTCGAGGCATCGGAGGCGAGGTCCGTCGCCGACGAGCTCGGGTCGGCCGACGTCGCCGTCGGCGTGGCCGCCGACGTGACCGACGCGGCCGCGGTGCAGGCCGCGGTCGACGCCACGGTGCTCGCCTTCGGCGGCGTCGACCTGGTGGTCAACAACGCCGGGCTGTCGATCTCGAAGCCGCTGCTGGAGACCACCGAGCACGACTGGGACCTCCAGCACGACGTGATGGCCAAGGGCAGCTTCCTCGTCGCCCGGGCCGCGGCGAAGGCGATGATCGACCAGCGCATCGGCGGCGACATCGTCTACATCGCCTCGAAGAACGCCCAGTTCGCCGGGCCGAACAACGTCGCCTACAGCGCCTCGAAGGCCGACCAGGCCCATCAGGTGCGGCTGCTGGCGGCCGAGCTCGGCGAGCACGGCATCCGGGTCAACGGCGTCAACCCCGACGGCGTGGTCCGGGGTAGCGGGATCTTCGCCGGCGGCTGGGGCGCGAAGCGCGCCGCCGTCTACGGGGTGCCCGAGGAGGAGCTCGGCGCGTTCTACGCCCAGCGCACCCTGCTCAAGCGCGAGGTGCTGCCGTCGAACGTCGCCGACGCGGTCGCCGTGCTGTGCTCCGACGAGCTCTCCCACACCACCGGGCTGCTCATCCCGGTCGACGCCGGCGTCGCCGCCGCGTTCCTGCGCTGACCCCTCCCGGCGTCCGCCGCTGTTGAGCTGGCGGTGGTTGCTCGACCGCGCTGCGAGCGGCGGGCACCGGCGACGCCACCTACGCTCCGACCGAGGCGTCCCCGGGCCCATCCGGGAGCCGCCGCCAACCCGAACTGGCACGCACGCGCGACCACCGGGTGGTCGCGTGTGCGCGCCAGAACAGGCGTGCCAGAACGCCATGCGTGCCGGAGCAGGAGAGGTCGTCGCCATGAAGCCCGTCGAGACGCTGCGATCGGTGGTCCGGTTCGGACCGGTCGAGACCGACCGCACCGAGCGGCGCCTCGCCCGTGCCGCGTCGGTCGCCGACCTGCGGCGCATCGCCCAGCGGCGCCTGCCCGGCGGGGTGTTCGACTACATCGACGGCGGCGCCGAGGACGAGCGCACCCTCGACGCCAACGCCCGGGCGTTCGCCACGACCACCTTCCGGCCCCGCGTGCTGCGGGGCATCGAGAAGGTCGACACCGGCTCGACCCTGCTCGGTCGGCCGGTCGCCTACCCGCTGGCCCTGGCGCCCACCGGGTTCACCCGCATCGCCGACCCCGACGGTGAGCTGGCCGTGGCCCGCGCCGCCGAGCGCGCCGGGCTGGTCTACACGCTGTCGACGCTCAGCACCCGCTCCATCGAGGAGGTGCGGGCGGTCAGCGACGGTCGCCTCTGGTTCCAGGTCTACGCCTGGCGGGACCGCGGCCTGGTCCGGGAGATGATCGAACGGGCCGCCGGAGCCCGGTACGAGGCCCTCGTGCTCACGGTCGACACCGCCGTGCTCGGCCGCCGCGAGCGCGACGTCCGCCGGGGCTTCTCGCTGCCGCCCTCGATCGGGCCGGGCACGATCGTCGACGGCGTCCTCCACCCGGCGTGGTCGTGGGCGTTCGTGCGCTCGGAGCCGATCCGCTTCGCCAACGTCGTCGGCCGCGACGTCGGCGACGGCGCGTCGCCGGTCTCGCTGTCGGACTACCTCAACTCCCAGTTCGAGCCGGCGCTGGCGTGGTCCGACGTCGACTGGCTGCGCTCGGTCTGGGATGGACCGAGCGTGGTCAAGGGCATCCAGACGGTCGACGACGCGGTCCGCGCCGCGGATGCCGGCGTCGAGGCGATCGCGCTGTCGAACCACGGCGGCCGCCAGCTCGACGGGGCGCCGGCGATCTTCGACCTGGTCGCACCGGTCGCCGACGCGGTCGGCGGGCGGACCGAGATCATCTGCGACGGCGGCGTCCGCCGGGGCAGCGACATCGTGAAGGCCGTGGCCGCCGGGGCGACCGCGGCGATGGCCGGCCGGGCCTACCTCTACGGGTTGGGCGCCGCCGGCGAGCGCGGCGTCGACCGGGTGCTCGGCTGGTTCGCCGCCGACATGGCCCGCACGATGATGCTCGTCGGCGCCGCCACCATCGACGAGCTCGACCGCACCCACCTCGACCTGCCCTAGACCACCCGTTCTGGTCCCCACAGAGTGCCACCGGTGGCACTCTGTGGGGACCAGAACCGTCAGTTGGGGCGGGCATGGCGGGCGAGGACACGGCGGGCGAGGACACGGAGGTTGCAGCATCGCCATGGGCCACGACACGCCGGGCGCACTCCCGCCGGTGGTCACCCGGGAGGAGTGGGACCGCGCCCGGCAGCGGCTCCTCGTCCAGGAGAAGGCGCTGACCCGGTTCAAGGACATGGTGAGCGCCCAGCGGCGCCGCCTGCCGATGGTCGAGATCACCGAGCCGTACACGTTCGACGCCGAGGGCGGGCCGGCGACGCTGCTCGACCTGTTCGACGGCCGTCGCCAGCTCATCGTCCAGCACTTCATGTTCGGGACCGACTGGGACGAGGGCTGCGACGGCTGCTCGATGATGGCCGACCACATCGGGCCGCTGTCCCACCTCCACGCCAAGGACACGTCGTTCGCGCTCGTCTCCCGGGCGCCGCTCGCCAAGCTGCTCGCGTTCCGCGAGCGGATGGGGTGGGACCTGCCGTGGTGCTCGTCGGGTGGGACGACGTTCAACGACGACTTCGGCGCCACCGTCGACGGTGAGGAGGTCCACGCCATCAGCACGTTCCTGCGCGACGGCGACCGGGTCTTCCACACGTGGTCGACGTTCGGGCGCGGCGAGGAGCCGTTCATGGTCGTGTTCGACCTGTTGGACCTCACCGCGCTCGGTCGCCAGGAGACCTGGGAGGACTCACCCCCCGGCTGGCCCCAGGACCCGCCCTACGAGTGGATGCGCCTCCACGACCGCTACGAGTAGGCGCCCGGCCGGGCAGACTGGAGGCCGTGGGCGAGCACGAGCCGTTCCCTGATCCCGACCTCACCGCTCGACGGAGCGGCGTGAGGGTGGTGCGGGCCGACGCCTCGTACGGCGGCGTCGAGCCGTGGCCCTGGGTGTCGCCCCGGGAGATCATCGAGGGCGGCGACGACCCCGGCACCGGCGGCGTCCGGCAACCGCGCGCACCGCGCCCACCGACCGGGAGTGACCGGGTCGGATGCTCCTATGGGCGTCAAGTGGGTTGGTGGGTGGTGTTGAGGTCGGTCTTGATGGCTTGGTAGACGTCGCGGGCGATGGCGCGTTTGATGATGCGCATGGCGTCTTTGTTGG
>JAXHUH010000082.1:0-11126 GCA_034211175.1 Actinomycetota bacterium | reverse complement strand
CGACGGTGTAGTCGCGCTTGCGCTCCTTGGCCCGCTTGATGAACTCGCCCCGTAGCTTGGCCCGGGTGGTCTGGGGTGGTTGTTCGACGGCGAGGTTGATGTCGGCGTCGGTGCACATGCGCTCGACGAGGCCGCGGTCCTGCATCCGGTAGAACAGCCCGCGCTCGCGGTTGACGTCGTGGTACTGGAGGTCCATCAGTGCGACCTTGGGATGGGCGAGCGGGAGACCGTTCTTCTCGCGGTACGCCTCGATGAGGTTGTGCTTGATGACCCAGTCGACCTCCTTGTCGAGCGACAGGGGGTCGCGCTCCAACCCGGTCAGGCAGTGCTCCCACATCTCGAGCGCCTTCTGCTCCAGCGGCGGCAGGCCCCGCGTCTCCGAGAAGCGGATCGCCCGGCTCAGGTACTCCTGCTGGATCTCGAGTGCCGAGGCCTCGCGGCCGTTGGCCAGGCGCACCCGGCGCTGGCAGGTCATGTCGTGGGAGATCTCGCGGATGGCCCGGATCGGGTTCTCCAGGGTCATGTCCCGCATCACGACCGACGGCTCCTCCAACATCCGGAGGATGATCGAGGCGGCGCCCACCTTGAGGAAGTTGGTGTACTCGCTCATGTTCGAGTCGCCCACGATGACGTGGAGGCGCCGGTAGCGCTCGGCGTCGGCGTGGGGCTCGTCGCGGGTGTTGATGATGGGCCGCGACCGGGTCGTGGCCGAGGAGACGCCCTCCCAGATGTGCTCGGCGCGCTGGGAGATGCAGTACATCGCACCCCGGGCGGTCTGGAGCACCTTGCCGGCGCCGGCGTAGATCTGGCGGCTGACCAGGAACGGGATCAGCACCTCGGCGTAGTGGGAGAAGTCGTCGCGCCGCAGCGTCGAGTAGTTCTCGTGGCAGCCGTAGCTGTTGCCGGCCGAGTCGGTGTTGTTCTTGAACAGGTAGACGACGCCCCGGATCCCCTCCTCCTCCAGCCGTTGCTCGGCGCTGGACAGGAGGCCCTCGAGGATGCGCTCGCCGGCCTTGTCGTGGACGACCAGGTCATGGATCGAGTCGCACTCGGGCGTGGCGTACTCGGGGTGGGAACCGACGTCGAGGTACAGCCGCGCACCGTTGGCCAGGAACACGTTCGACGAGCGGCCCCATGACACCACCCGGCGGAACAGGTAGCGGGCGACCTCGTCGGGACTCAGCCGCCGCTGGCCACGGAGCGTGCACGTCACGCCGTACTCGTTCTCCAGGCCGAAGATCCGTCGATCCATGTCCGTCAACCTAGTGCTGTGCGGTGCCGTGTGGGTCGGGAACGTCGGGTTCCTGCGCCTCCGGTGCCGCCAGCACGGGCGCCGGCCCACCGCGGTCGAGCGCGGCCCACAGGTTGCGCACCGCGGCGGCCATGTCGACGGAGCGGTTGACCAGCCACTGGGTCTGGAGGCCGTCGGTGGCGGCGATCAGCAACCGGGCCGCCTCGACGGCGTCGTCGTGTGGACGGTCGCACCAGCCGGGGCGGTGGGCGATGGCGTCGGCCAGCTGGGCGACGATGCGGTCGTAGCGCTCGGCGGTGAACCGGTGGGCCGCCGACGCCGGCGATCCTGCGGCGCCGCCGGCGGTGAAGGCGGAGAACAGCGCGACCAGGCCGGGCACGTCGGTGTTGTGGTCGATGACCGCGAACATGGCGTCGACCGCGTCGTTGTGCTTGTGCAGCTCGTTGTTGCGCTCGTCGCGGTGCTCGAGGACGGCGGCGAACAGCTCGTCGCGCGAGCCGAAGTGGTGGAGCACGCCGGCCTTGCTCATCTCCACGGCCTCGGCGATCTCCGCGACCGTGGCGTCGGAGAACCCGCGCACGGCGACGACGTCCAGGGCGGCCGAGAGGATCGTCTCCCGCACCGCGCGGGACTTCGCGTACGGACCACGCCTCGCCATGGTGGGGAAGGGTAGTCGCGCCCTTCTCACGAACCAGGGCGAAACTCGAACAGTGGTCGGTTTTCGGGGTACGATCGGCGCGCACCACCAGGGAGGACCCATGAGCAGCGACGCCGCCGGCACACCAATCGAGCGCGAGATCCCGGACGAGGCCGCCCTCGAGAAGCTGGTCGGCCAGCTCGACCTCACCGAGAAGGTCCGGCTCCTCACCGGCCAGGACATGTGGAGCACCCACGCGATGCCCCAGATCGGCCTGCGGTCGATGGTCCTCTCCGACGGCCCGTCCGGGGTCCGCGGTGCGACCTGGGACGAGCGCTCGCCGTCGCTCAACCTGCCGTCGGCGACCGCGCTGTCGTCGTCGTGGGACCTCGACCTGGCCCGTGAGTACGGCCGGGTCGCGGCGTTCGAGGCCCGTCGCAAGGGTGTCGACGTCGTCCTCGGGCCGACGATCAACCTCCACCGCTCGCCGCTCGGCGGCCGCCACTTCGAGGCGTTCAGCGAGGACCCGGTGCTCACCGCGGAGCTGGCCGCCGCCTACGTCGAGGGCCTCCAGGGCGAGGGTGTGGCCGCCACGCCGAAGCACTACGTGGCCAACGACTTCGAGACCGAGCGGTTCACCGCCGATGTCGTCGTCAGCGACCGTGCGCTGCGAGAGCTGTACCTCCTCGCGTTCGAGAAGTCGGTCACCGACGCCGGCGCCTGGCTGGTGATGAGCGCCTACAACAGCATCAACGGCGCCACCGCGTCGGAGAACGAGCTGCTGGAGACGCCGCTCAACAGCGAGTGGGGCTTCGACGGCGTCGTCGTGAGCGACTGGACGGCCGTGCGCTCGGTCGAGTCGGCCCGCCACTCGCAGGACCTCGAGATGCCCGGCCCCCGCACCAAGTGGGGCCGGCGGCTCGTCGACGCGGTCGAGCGGGGTGACATCCCGATGGAGGCGATCGACCGCAAGATCGTGCGTCTCCTGCGGCTCGCGGCCCGGGTCGGTGCGCTCGACTCGGTGGCCCCGCCGCCGGACCCGGCGCCGGTCGACGGCGTCGCCTTCATCCGCCGGGCCGAGGCCGCGGGCATGGTGCTCGTCGCCAACGACGGCATCCTCCCGCTGACCACGCCACCGGCGACCATCGCGGTGATCGGCGACAACGCCCACCTCGTGCGGACCCAGGGCGGCGGTAGCGCGACGGTGCTGCCCGACCACGTGGTCAGCCCGCTGGAGGGGGTCACCGAGGCGTTCGGTGAGGCCCGGGTCGAGTACTCGGTCGGGGCCATCGTGCGGACCGGGCTCACCGAGCTGCCGATCGACGAGGTCGTCGACCCGACCACCGGCGAGCAGGGCGTGCGGGTGCGGTTCCTCGACGGCGACGACGCCGAGATCTTCACCGACCTGCGCCAGTCCACCTCGTACGTGTGGCTCGGCGGCGACGCCCCGGTCGACCGGCTGGCGACGCTGGCCGTCGAGGCCCGCTGGACCCCGTCGGAGACCGCCACCGTCCAGCTCGCGTTCGCGGGTGCCGGGCACGGCACGGTCACCGCGAACGGCGCCGTGGTGCTCGACGCCACCGCCGTCGGCGAGCACGACGACGTGCTCGGCGGTTCGCTCCTCGACCCGCCCATCGTCTCGACGCCGTTCGATGTCGTCGCCGGTGAGCCGGTCGAGATCTCGATCCGCTACCAGCGCACGCCGGTGAAGGGCGGGTTCTCGGCGGCGATGTCGTTCGGGTTCGGCACCGACGTCCCCGACGTCGACCCCGAGCCGCTCATCGCCGACGCCGTGGCGAGCGCGGAGGCCGCGGAGGTCGTCGTGCTCGTCGTCGGGACGAACAGCCACGTCGAGTCGGAGGGCTACGACCGCACCGACCTGCGCCTGCCCGGCCACCAGGACGAGCTCGCCCGCCGGGTGATCGCCGCCAACCCGCGCACGATCGTGGTCGTGAACTCCGGCTCCCCGGTGGACATGCCGTGGGCCGGCGACGCCGCGGCGGTGCTGCTCGGGTGGTTCGGTGGCCAGGAGATGGGCCGGGCGCTCGGCGACGTCCTCACCGGCGCGGTCGAGCCCGGTGGTCGGCTCCCGACGACGTGGGCGCGGGAGATGGCCGACGTGCCGGTGCTGTCGTGCACCCCGGTCGACGGCGAGGTCCGCTACGACGAGGACATCCACGTCGGCTACCGGGCGTGGCTCCGTACCAACACGTCGCCGGCGTGGTGGTTCGGGCACGGGCTCGGCTACACGACCTGGGACCTCGGCGCGGCCCGCGCCGACGCGACCGTGCCGGAAGACGGCCCGGTCACCGTCACGGTGCCGGTGACCAACACCGGTGCCCGCCGGGGCCGCCACGTCGTGCAGATCTACCTGTCGCGGCCCGCGTCGGTCGTCGACCGGCCCGTGCGGTGGCTCGCCGCGTTCGCCGCGGTCGAGGCCGACCCGGGCGAGACGGTGGAGCTCGAGATCGAGGTGCCCCGCCGGGCGTTCGCCCACTGGGACAACGGCTGGGCCTACGAGCCCGGTGACTTCGAGCTGGTCGCCGGGAGCTCGGCCGTCGAGCTGGGCACGCCGTTCACCGTGCGGGTCTGAGGGCGTGCGGTTCTGAGTGGTCGACGCGGCGGGGCGTCCGGTTCGCCGGGCGCCCCGCTGGCGTCGATCCAGCCGACGAGCAGCGCGAGTGCGGTGCCGACGTAGACGAACCCGGCCGGCACCCACATGATCGCCCCGGCGAGCTGCTGGTCGGCGAGCGGGGTGAGTCCGTACGCCGCGGTCGTCGTCGCGTAGCCCTCGTACCACGGGGTGGTGGCGAAGGTGAGCAGCGCCGAGAGGAACGTGCTCTGCATCGCCATGGCGAAGACCGCGAGCACGCCGACCCCACCGGGTACCCGGCCGCCGGCCCGACTGCCGACGACGCAGCGCCAGAACAGCAGCGCGGTGGCCAGGAAGGTCGCATGCTCGGCGATGTGGACCACCGTGTGGTCGAGCGCGGCGCCGTAGGGCCCGGCCGCGTGCCAGAACCACAGCGCGGCGACCGCGGCGAGCCAGGCGGCGACCGGTTCGCGCAACACCCGGGTGGTGTCGCCGTCCAACCCCAGCCGATGGGGCCATCGGGTGAGCGCCCGACGGACGACGAGCGGGCTGCCGCGCACGATCGTCGGCCCCGGCGCGCTGAGCGCGAGGAGCGGCGCGGCGACGAGGACCAGCAGCACGTGCTGGACCATGTGGGCCGACGCCAGTGCGGCGGAGGCGGCGTCGAGCGGCGAGAGCAGGGCCACGGCGATGGTGGCCAGCGCAGCGGCGAAGCACCGGGGCCGCCAACGATCACCCGCGGGCTCGCCGATGCCGCCGAGGCGGGTCGCGGGGTCGGGCCGACGGCGCCGACCGGCGCGGTACCACCAGCCCAGCGCGACCAACCCGGCGATGACGAGCGGGTCGGGGTTCCACGCCCACCACAGCTCGTCGGGCGCCGGTGCGGCGGACGCGAGCACGCTCAGCACGCCGCCAGGAAGGGTGCCGGCAGCCCGACGGCGAGGACCGAGCCGGCCGACAGCAGCGACAGGATCATCGCCGCGGTGAACAGGTCGGCGCGGTCGCGTCCGGCGGGGCCGGAGGGGTCGCGATCGCCGGCCTCACGGCCCGCCTCGACCCGCTGCTCGCGGCGCCGACGGTGGGCGACGACGGCCAGCGCCAGGCAGGCGAGGACGGCGACGGCGGTGGCGACGACGCTGACGATCCGGGGGACCGGCGGCCCGAACGCCGAGAGCCCGTCGCCACTGCCGGTGCAGCCGGCCTCGGCGACGAGGTAGACGACCATGAAGTGGACGAACCAGATGACCGGGCCGCCGAGGAGCACGGGCCAGATCCACCGCGCTCGACGATCGCCGCTCACGTCGACCGGGTACGGCGTGCCGGTCGAGGAGGTCAGGGCGGCGGCGTCGTCGGCGGCTGCCTCATCGTTGGTCGAGTCGGGGGCGGTCGAGTCGGCGGCGGTCGAGCCAGGGCCGGTCGAGCCGGGGGCGGCCGTGTCGTTCGCGGCGGTCGTGGGGCCCCGGTCGTCGCCGTCGGTCCCGCTCATGTGAGCACCGGTCCGAGGTAGAGGGTGCCGAACCCGACGACCCACATGACCTGGGCGGCGACCCAGAACCGGGCCAGGTTGACCACGCCGGGGTGGCGGCGGGCGTCGTAGAGGCCCCGCGCCGTCCAGAAGAGGATCACGGCGGTGGCGATGATCACCGCGGCGCCGACGGTGAGCACGAACCCGGCGAGCGTGTAGAAGATCGAGGCGTACGCGTGCTCGGTCCAGCCCACGTCCTGGCGGGCCAGGTCGGTGATCACGATCGCCATCGCTGCACCGGCGAGGACGACCCCGCCGACCAGCGACCGCACGAAGCCCTCGCGGTCGGCCGAGCGCAGCCGGGCCAGACCGCTGCGGGCGACGCCGGCGGCGAGGAGCATCACGACGGTGCCGACCGCGATCCACGTCAGCCCGGGTTCGGCGATGCCCGGTGGCGGCCACTGCGGGTTGTCGAGGCGGAGGTAGAAGTAGCTGAGCAGCAGGCTGGCGAGGGCGATGGAGGCGAACAGGATCATCACGCCGGTCGCCCAGCTGGCGATGACGACGCTGCCGCCGGCGTTGACCGGTACGTCGTGGGCCTCCTCGAACGCCGCCTCCTCGTCCTCGCTCATCGCCGGCGGGTCGGGCCAGGTCCAGGCGATGACGCCGCCGATGATGACGAGCACGCCGAGCCCGATGCCGATGCGGAACTTGAGCAGCTCGGCCGCGAACACGCCCAGGAGGCCGCCGGCGGTCACGAGCGGCCAGATCGACGGGCCGGCGACCCGGAAGACCTCCTGGGGTCGGGCGTCCGCGGTGCCGACGACCATCGCGGCCCGCCAGCGCAGCGGCCACTCGGCCATGCCCCGCACCAGGCCCTCGACGCGGGTGTCGCCCGAGTGGAGGTCGTTCTGGTCCCACAGGGGGTGGCGGCTGCGCACGATCGGCGTGGTCGTCCAGCCGTGCTCGGCCGGGGGCGACGTCGTGGCCCACTCCAACGTGTCGGCGCCCCACGGGTTGTCACCCGCCGGTTCGCCCCGCCGGAAGCTGCGGTAGACGTTCCAGATGAACACGCCGATGCCGGGAACGATGAACGCCAGCAACCCGATGGTGGAGATCAGGTTGTAGATCCACCAGCCCGACGCCTCGCTGTAGGTGTGGACGCGTCGGGGCATGCCGGCGAGACCGGACAGGTGCATCGGGAAGAACGTGACGTTGGTACCGATGAAGAGGAGCCAGAAGTTCCAGCGCCCGAGGCGCTCGTCGAGCAGCTTCCCGGTGAACTTCGGGAACCAGTAGTAGACGCCGGCGAAGATCGGGAAGGCGACGCCGCCGATGAGCACGTAGTGGAGGTGGGCGACGATGAACTGGGAGTCGTGCACGGCGAGGTCGAACGGCGGTGCGGCGACCATCACGCCGGTGATCCCGCCGATCACGAAGATGACGAGGAACCCCACGCAGAACAGGAACGGGGTGCGCCACACCGGTCGGCCCGCCCAGATCGTGGCGAGCCACGAGAAGAACTGGATGCCGGTCGGGATCGCCACCGCCATCGACGCACCGGCGAAGAACCCGAGGATGATGGGCGAGAGCCCGACGGCGAACATGTGGTGGGCCCAGAGGCCGAACGACAGGAAGCCGATCCCCACGGCCGAGGCGACGAGCCAGCTGTAGCCGACGATCCGTTGGCGGGTGAACGCCGGGATCACCATCGACACGACCCCGGCGGCCGGGATCGACTGGATGTAGACCTCGGGGTGGCCGAAGATCCAGAACAGGTGCTGCCACAGCAGCGAGCTGCCACCGGCCTCGGGGTTGAAGAACTGGGTGCCGAACCCCCGGTCGAGCTCCAGCAGCAGGGACCCGACGATCAGCGGCGTGAACGCGAAGATGATCATGAACCCCATGACCAGCATCGACCACGCGAACAGCGGGATGCGGCTGAGCGTCATGCCCGGCGCCCGCATCTTCAGCACGCCGATGATGATCTCGACCGCGGCGGAGATGGCACCGACCTCGGCGACGCCCAGCCCGAGCACCCAGAAGTCGAGCGCGAGGTCGGGGGAGAACTCGGGCCCGGCGAGGGGCACGTAGGCGAACCAGCCGGCGTCGGGCACGAGCTGGAACAGCGTGGCGCTGTAGTAGAGCAGCCCGCCGAACAGCAGCGTCCAGTAGCCGAGGGCGCCGAGGCGGGGGTAGGGCATCTCCCGGGCGCCGAGCAGCAGCGGCAGCAGGAGGATGGCGAACCCCTCGAAGATCGGGAGGATCACCAGGAACATGGTGACGGTGCCGTGGTTGGTGAACAGCTCGTTGTAGAGCTGGGGGCCGAGCAGGCCGGCGTCGGGCACGGCGAGCTGCATGCGCATGGCGACCGAGTCGAGGCTGCCGCCGAGGATCAGGAAGAAGAAGCCGGTCAGCAGCAGCCGGATGCCGATGACGTCGTTCTGGACGCTCGTGAGGCGACCCCACAACCCGGGTGGGTCGGCGAACAGCTCGTCGAGCTCCTCGTGGGTCCGCGGCTCGGCTGCCGCCGGGGTGCTCGACCGTGGCGTGGGGCCGTCGGCGGTGTCGGTCACTCCAGGCTCCCGAGGTAGGCGACGACGGCGTCGATCTCGTCGTCGGTGAGGTCGCTCGCCGGCATGTCGACCCCGCTCTTGGCGTCGTGGGGGTCGGCGATCCAGGCGGCGAGGTCCTCGGCGGTGTTGGCGATCGCCCCGGCGGCGAGGCGGTCGCGGCCGGCGACGTGGGTCAGGTCGGGGCCGTCGTCGCCGGCGGCGGAGGTGCCGCGGATCGTGTGGCAGGTCGCGCAGCCCTCGTCGAGGAACACCTCGAGGCCCTCGGATGGGTCGGCGTCGGCCGCCCCGGCGGCGGGCTCCTGCTGAGCGGCGACCCATGCGGCGAAGTCGGCCTCGTCGGAGGCGACGACGGTCAGCTCCATGTTCGTGTGTGCCAGCCCGCAGAACTCGGCGCACGCACCGCCGTAGGTGCCGGGAGCCGACGCCTCCAGGACGAGGGTGTTGGTCCGCTCGGGGAGCAGGTCGAGCTTGCCGGCGAGCTCGGGCACCCAGAAGCTGTGGATCACGTCCTCGGAGCGCAGCTGCAGCTCGACCTCGCGGTCGACGGGGACGTGGAGCTCGTTGGCGGTGGTGATCGCGTGGTCGGGGTAGCGGATCTCCCACCACCACTGGTGGCCCGTGACCTCGACGACGAGGGCATCGTCGGAGCCCTCGGTCGGCACGTCGTTCATCGACTCGATGGTGGCGCCGAGGGTGATGGCGATGAGGGCCGTCGGCATGAGGACACCGCCGCCGATCAGCCAGCGGCCATAGGTCGGCGTGGTGTCGGGGACGGGCTCCGGCGCGGACGGGTCGGGGTCGGTCTCGTCCTCGGGCGGCACCGGGAGGGCGGTCGCCTCCGGATCGGGCGGTCGGGGGCGGAACAGGCCGTACGCCAGCAACCCGAGGACGATGACGAGCGGGATGGTGCCGAGCGCGAGCAGCAGCCACCACAGATCGGCGATGGACTGCGCTGCGGGGCCCTGAGGGTCGAGGCTGCCCCCGACGACGGCGATCAACGCACGGGTCCCTCGGCCTCCGAGCGGCCGCGGTCACCGGCTCGCGCGCTCCCCATACCAGCGTGTTGCACGGTGCAGCGATACCCCGGCCACGGACCGTGAAACCCCGACGGCCGGCCCCGGGCGTCGCCCCCGGCCGACCGCGTCCGTGCCCGAAGAAGGCTAGAGTTCGTTGTGCGATCGACTTGAAAACTTACGAGTTCGTCAGGTTTGCGGGCGGCCCGGTTCACGGCCCGCCCGACCGGCGCTGTCGGGTTCGTGCGGGCGGTCGATCGGTGGGCGAGGCGGATGCGCCGGGTGTCGCGACGGGCGACCCGCGGCGGTGGCGGATGCGAGGGGCCAGTGGATGGCTGACCGGGCCGATGCACCGGTGTTCCAGGTCAAGGCGGAGATGTTCAAGGCGCTGGCTCATCCGGCGCGCATCCGTGCGCTCGAGGTGCTGGTGGACGGTGAGCGCTCGGTGTCCGAGCTCCAACCCGAGGTCGGCATCGAGTCATCGCACCTCTCGCAACAGCTCGGTGTGCTGCGGCGAGCCGGGTTGGTGGCGACGCGCAAGGAGGGTACGACCGTCTACTACGCGATCGATGATCCGATGTTGATCGAGCTGCTCGCCGTGGCGCGGCGCTTGCTCATCGCACGCCTCGAGCACACGCGGGGCATCCTCGAGGACCTGGAGGCGCGTCAGCCCAGCTGAGGGCGGGTGCGGGCACGCCGTCGTCGAGCGGGGCGTGTCGTGCAGGAGCGGGTTGTCGGCATCGAGTGCGGCGTTGTCGTGCGGTGTGTACGACGCGCGCCCGACGGCGTCCGGTGTTGCGCGAACGCAGCTGAGAAGTTTCTCAGAAACCTGTTGCTCGCGCTGGTCGACGTCGTTACCCTCGCCCCGGTACATCGGTTGAGTACCTGTCTGAGGCGGAGGACGAACGATGAGCGACATCGCCATCTCGTTGAAGGAAGCGATGACCATCACCGGCGCGATCGGGGCGGCGCTGGTCGACTACGACAGCGGCATGACGCTCGGCACGGCGGGCGGGGCCCCGGACCTCGACCTCGAGGTGGCGGCCGCGGGCAACACCGAGGTCGTGCGGGCGAAGATGCACACGATGCGCGAGCTCGGGATCAACGAGACGATCGAGGACATCCTCCTCACGCTCGGTACCCAGTACCACCTGATCCGGCCGGTCCGGTCGCACAAGGGCAAGGGGCTGTTCCTCTACCTCGCACTGCGCAAGGAGCAGGCGAACCTGGCCATGGCGCGCCGCCAGCTGATGCTGATCGAGGAGCAGCTCTCCCTCTGAGCGTCACGCCGGACGTCATGGATGACGTGCGGTACGTGCGGTCCTCCGATCACTTCGTGCGCTGAGCATCGCACTCGCAGCGGTTCGCTCGTCGCATTACGTAGTGACCTCCATGTCCGGAGCTCGTCACGGCGCGTCGTGCGAAGAAATTCGTCGCACCCGTGAGGTGTTGCGCTGATCCTCAACTAACCCTGAATAATCGTGGCGGTCGTCTTTGCTATTCGTAGGCGCGCGGTGAGTGGTTGAGGGGTGGGTGTCGCTGTTGGTGAGCGCGGGTGGCGGCAGTGTCGGGTGTGGTGGGGCGCGCGGG
>JAXHUH010000081.1:0-5931 GCA_034211175.1 Actinomycetota bacterium | reverse complement strand
TGCCGTGGTGGTCGTCGTCGGCATCGTGGTGGTGGTCGGTGCCGTGGTGGTCGGTGCCGTGGTGGTCGTCGTCGGCATCGTGGTCGTCGTGACCGGTGTCGGCACCGGCGTCACCTGCTCCGACGGTGGCGAGTCACCGGCCAGGGTCGTGGCCGTCACCCAGAACGTGTGCTGCATCGGGTTGATCACCCCGGTCACCGTCACGCTCGTCGGCGCCGGGTTGCCGCTCACGGTCGCGCAGGTGCGGGCGAGGCCGTCGAACGGTGCGCACGTGATCGTGTAGGTCGTGACCGGGGTGCCGCCGTCGTCGGCCGGTGCCGCCCAGCTCACGACGGTCGGCCGCCCGACGCCGGCGGTCACGCTCACGTCGGTCGGCGCGGTCGGCTCCTCGGCCATCGTGATCGTGGCGGCCCCGCGGGCGGTGGAGGACGAGCCGAGCGCGAGGTGGTACACGACGCCCGCTTCGAGGCGGACGTCGATGGTCATCCGCTGGCCGGGCGACGGGCTGAACCCACGGGTGACGTAGGTGCCGTCGGCCGTCCAGACCTCGATCGTCGCCGGCCACGCCGTCTGCGGCGCCACGATCAGGGTCGTGTCGGCGGTCTCGGCGGGCACGTGGGTGTACCAGGCCGTGTGGTTCCAGTACGGCCACCCGCCGGGGGACTGGTTGAAGTTGCCCGGCCGGGCCGACACGTTCTCGTTCGAGGCGGTGAACCGGCGATCCTCGAGCTCGATGACCGGGCCCGGGTTGGTCGGGTCCTCACCGCCGTCGAGCGTCTGCGCACCTGCCGGCGGCGACGCGCCGCCCGCGGTGCCGAGCGCGAGAAGCACGGCAACGACGGCGGTGAGCAGCGAGCGGCGCGCGGAGGCGCGCCCGCGCGGGCGGATGTGGCGGACGGGGCGGCGGTCCATACCCAGGGCTCGACCGTCCGCGCCCCCACCTTGATCGCCTGATCACGGAATCCGATGCATCGCCAGGCGGAGGTCGACCCGGGCGCGTTGCCCGATACGTCCGGCGGTGCACCGAGGCGTTCGTGCCCGGGGGAGCGCTCAGGCCGCGGAGTTGATGGCGTCGAGCTTCGCCCGCAGGTAGGCGCCGGCCGAGATCGGCTCGTACTCGTTGGGCCCGCGGCGGGGGCCGTCGATGGGCGCGATCATCGCCTCGTCGTCGAGGTCGACGAACAGCACGAGCGACATCAGCTGCTCGTCCGGTGCGCTGGGGTCGGGCGGCAGGACGCGGTGGGGCGTCGACCGCCAACGGTCGCCCGTCCACCGGGCGAGCATGTCGCCGATGTTCACCGTGAGCGCACCCTCGACGTAGGGGGCGTCGACCCACCGCCCATTGGGCAGCTGGACCTGCAGCCCACCGATGCCCGGCTCGCGATCGAGGATCGTGACCGCCCCGAAGTCGGTGTGCGGCGCGATGCGCAGCTGGCCCTCGGCGACCTCGCCGACCTCGCGCAGCGGCGGGTAGCGGTTCACGTTGAGGTTGCAGATCGGCTGGGTCACCGCGTCGGCGAACAGCCCCGGGTCGATCCGCAGCGCCCCGGCGCACAGGTCCATCACCGTGCGCGACACCTCGAGCGTCGCGTCGAAGTAGGCGTTCAGCGGCCCCGCCATGCCGGGCAGCTCGCCGGGCCACACGTTGGGCGGGAACCACGGGTCGTCGGGCGGGCGTTCCTCGGCCCCGTAGGTGAAGCTCTCCTTCAGGTCGGGCGGTGCACTCTCGCCGGTGGCGTAGGCGTTGGCTCTCGGCGCCGGGCGGGATCCAGCCGCGGCCGCCGGGGGTGGTCGTGTACCGGGCCTTGACGTCGGGCGGCAGATCGAAGAACGCCTGGCACCGCCGCCGGACCTCGGCGGGGAGCGCGGGATCGACGCCGTGGCCGGTGACGAGCAGGAAGCCCGACGTCACGAGCGCGTGGTCGACGGCGTCGGCCAGCTCGATGCGCTCGTCGTCGTCGGCGACCGCCCAGCGGCCGATGTCGATCACGGGGATCGCGTCCACGATCCGACCTGCCGGGGGGAGCGGGGGCAGAGGGTCGTGGACGAGGCTACGTCGCGTCCGGGAGCCGGGCCGCACCGACACCCGAACCCGGTGCCGTCCGTGCGTCCCGTCGGGCCGCGCCGCCCGGCGGGCCCCGCAGGACGGCGTGGCGTCAGCCCGCAGGTGCCGGCGTGGGCAGCACGAGCATCGTGAGCCAGTAGTCGCCCACGTTGCGCACCACGTCGATGAACTGGTGGAAGTCGATCGGCTTCGTGATGTAGCTGCTGCAGCGCAGCCGGTACATCTCCAGCACGTCGGACTCGTCGGACGACGTCGTGAGGACCACGACCGGGAGGTGCTGCAGCCTCTCGTTGCTGACCAGCTCGGCCAGCACCTCGCGCCCGTCGAGCCGGGGCATGTTCAGATCGAGCAGCAGCAGGTCGGGCGTCGGCGCATCGGTGTACGGGGCCTCCCGGCGCAGGAACGCCAGGCACTGCTCGCCGTCGGTGACGTGGTGGAGGTCGACGAGCAGGCGGGCACGCTCGAACCCGAGCCGGGTCAGCTCGGCGTCGTTCTCGCTGTCCTCCGCCAACAGGATGGTGGCGGGGCGGGGGGTGATCGGGACGGGGGTCACGAGGTCTCCAGCACGGGGATGGTGAAGGTGAAGGTGGAGCCGGCGCCGGGCGCCGACTCGAGCGACACGTCGCCGCCGTGGCGATGGGCGACCCGGCGCACGACCGCGAGCCCGATGCCGGTGCCCGGGATGTCCTGCTGGGTGTGGAGCCGCCGGAAGATCTCGAAGATCCGCTCGTGGTGGCGGGCGTCGATCCCCATGCCGTTGTCGGACACCGCGACGCGCCACATCGCGTCGACGCGCTCGGCCACGACCCGCACGTGGGGAGGATCGTCGCCGTGGTACTTCAGCGCGTTGCCGATCAGGTTCTCGAACACCTGCATCAGCTGGGAGGGATCCCCCTTCACGACCGGCAGGTCCGATCGCTCGACGGTGGCGCCGAGCTCGCAGATGGACGGTTCGAGCAGCTCGACCACCTCGTCGACGAGCTGGCCGAGGTCGATCTCGGAGAACGGCGTCGCCTGACTGTCGACGCGGGAGAACGCGAGCAGGTCGCGCACCAGCGTCTGCATGGTCTCCGTCCCGCTGATGATGCGGCGGATCCAGTCCTCGGCCGTGTCGTCGAGCCGGCCGCCGTAGTCCTCGGCCAGCAGCTGGGCGAACCCGCTGACGGACCGCAGCGGTGTCTGCAGATCATGGGACGCGACGTACGCGAACTGCTGCAGCTCCATGTTCGAGCGCTCGAGCGCCTCGTTCGACTCGCGCAACCCGTCTTCGAGGCGGTGGCGCTCGGTGAGGTCGACGATGGCGGCGAGGACGAACTTCTCCCCGTCGATGTCGACCGGGTTCAGGCCCACCTCCACCGGCAGCTCGCTGCCGTCCGACCGCACCCCGTGGAGGTCGCGTCCCTCGCCCATGCGGCGCGACGACGGGTGATCGGTGTACACGCCGCGCAGGTCGGGGTGCATCGCGCGGCTCGCCGGTGGCACCAGGACCTCGACCTTGCGGCCGATCAACTCGCTGTCCTCGTAGCCGAACAGGCGGTGGGTCTCGGTGTTGGCGAGCACGATCGTGCCCGAACCATCGACCATCACCATGGCGATGGGCGCGGACTGCACCGTCTCCTGGAACCGCCGCTCGTGCCGCTTGCGCTCGGTCAGATCGAGGACGGCGGCGAGGACGAAGGTCTCCTCGGCGGTCGAGACCGGACTGAGACCGATCTCCACCGGGAACCGGGTCCCGTCGCTGCGCTGCCCGTGGAGCTCCAGACCGGACCCCATCTGGCGGGCGCTCGGCGCGGCGAGGAACCGGGAGCGGAGCCCCGCGTGGGCGTCACGGTGCTCCTCGGGCACGAGCACCTCCACGCCGCGGCCGACGAGCTCGTGCTCGGCGTAGCCGAACAACCGGCGGGCCTCGGCGTTGGCGAGGACGATGGTGCCCGTCTCGTCGACCATGATGTTGGCCACCGGCGAGGACTCGACCGTGGCCCGGAACCGCCGTTCGTGACGCTTGCGCTCGGTGAGGTCGACGACCGCGGCGACACCGAGGATGCGCCCGTTGGAGGAGATGGCACTCAGGCCGATCTCGACGGGGAACTCGGTGCCGTCGCTTCGGGCGCCGAACAGGTCGCGCTCGGCTCCCATCGGCCGGGCAGCCGGCTCGTCGAAGAACCCGGCCCGCAGCCGGGGGTGCGCGGCGCGGAACCGGGCGGGGAGGAGCTGCTCGACCGGATGACCGATGAGCTCGTCGCGCTCGTAGCCGAACAGGCTGAGCAGCTGGGCGTTGACGTACTCGATCGAGCCCCGGTCGTCGATGACCACGACGGCGGTCGGGACCGCGTCGAGGATCGCGGCGAGGTGCACGGCCTCGAGGCCCCGGGTGTTGACCTCGGGCGGCGACGATCCGGAACCGGGGCTGGTCATCGTTGCGTCACTCTGACTCCGAGCGGATGGGAGCGCATCGTTGTTGGTGTCGGCATCGTCACCGTCGCTCTGAAGTGCCGTCATCGCCGATGGGGGTCGGCCCTGCAAACTGCTCCGTCGAGCCTACGTGAACGCAGGGCGAGAGGTGCCGAGCGCTCTGAGCGCCGGGCGGGGTGCCGGGGCAGGACGGCCCACTACGGTCCTGGCCATGCGTGCCGTCGTGCTGGAATCCCATGGTGGACCCGAGGTGCTGACCGTCCGGGACGTCCCCGACCCGTTGCCGGGGCCCGAGGAGGTCGTCGTCGCCGTGGAGGCCACCGCGCTGAACCGCGCCGACATCCTCCAGCGCAAGGGCTTCTACCCGGGCCCGCCCGCCGACCTGGAGATCCCCGGCCTGGAGTTCGCCGGGCGGGTCGCCGCCGTCGGCGATCGGGTGCGGTCGACGTCGCTCGGCGACGAGGTCATGGGCATCGTCGGCGGCGGGGCGTACGCCGAGCGCCTCGTGACCCACGAGCGCCAGCTGCTCCCCGTGCCCGGCAGCGTCGCAGTGCGCGACGCCGCCGCCATTCACGAGGTGTGGATCACCGCGTGGGACGCCCTCGTCCTCCAGGGCGGGCTGACATCGGGGCGCTGGGCGCTCGTGCACGCCGGTGCGTCGGGGGTCGGCACCGCGGCGATCCAGATCTGCCGGGCCATCGGCGCCCGGGTCATCGTCACCGCTTCGGCCGCCAAGCTCGACCGCTGCACCGGGCTCGGCGCCGCCCGGGCCGTGGACTACCGCAGCGAGGACTTCCTCGAGGTCGTGCGCGCCGAGACCGGCGGCCGCGGCGTCGACGTCGTGCTCGACGTCATCGGCGGCGAGTACCTCGAACGCAACATCGACGCGCTCCGCGTCGGCGGGCGCATCGTGCAGGTCGGCGTCATGGGCTCGGGCACCGCCACCTTCCCGCTCGGCAAGCTCCTGCCGAAGCGGGCGTCACTGATCGGCACCGTCCTGCGGGCCCGACCGCTCGAGGAGAAGATCGACGTCACCCGCCGCTTCGCCGAGGAGGTGCTGCCCCTGTTCGACGCAGGCGCCGTCGCCCCCGTCATCGACCGCCGATACCCGCTCGACCAGATCGCCGACGCCCACACCTACCTCGAGTCGAACGCCAGCGTCGGCAAGGTGGTGATTGACCTCGGCTGAATCCCAGCTCGCCGTCGGGCTTCGCCCTCCGGTCGAGCTGGGATTCAGCTGCTGAGCCTCGCTCGCCGTCGGGCTTCGCCCTCCGGTCGAGCTTCGTTCAGGGCTGATCCTCGCTCGCGGCCCGGCTGCATTCAGGCGGGACGGCCTGCGGCCCGGCTGGTCCTCACTCGTGCTCCGGCTGCCCGGCTGGTCCTCGGCCGTGCTCCGGCTGTCCGGCTGATACTCGCTCGTGGTCCAGCCGCTTCCGGCGGTCAGCGGGTGGTGC
>JAXHUH010000080.1:0-3220 GCA_034211175.1 Actinomycetota bacterium | reverse complement strand
CGGCCGCGCCGATCGGCGCGGCCGCTTCAGATCACCTCGGCGTGGGGGCCGGCGCCGCGCCCGTGGGCGCCGCCGCCGACCCGCTCCACTGCCGGAGGTTCGCCAGGGGCTCGGCCGAGCTCAGCCACCCACCGTCGTCGGGTCACCGTCGGTGACGCTCTCCGTTGTGAGCGCGTTGGTGATCGTGTTGAACGCCTCGGTCACCTGGTCGCTGAGCAGCGAGGCGCCAGCGACCATCACCGCGGCGATGAGGGCGACGAGCATCCCGTACTCGACGCCGGTCGCACCGGTCTCCTCCGTCTTGAACCGCACGTACACCCGCGTGATGAGATCCGCGAACGTCGTCATGTGTTTCCGCCTCCGCCTGAGAGGTTCCGCCGTTGACAGTGGTCATTCAATCACTGCCTGTGGTGGTTACCCTTCCCCCACATGTGTGATCTTGGCTCGGGGAGGCCGGCACAGCCCGCTGACCTCCATCTGGAGGACTCATGACCACATTGAGCGTCGGCCAGATCACTATATGTGGATCCCCCGGATTGGCGGTCCGCGGGGTCCACGCGGCCGTCACCGCGGCGGTCGGTGCGCCCGGCAACGCCGCTCCAGCTGGCGCCACACCGGCGACGATCCTCGTGCGCGCCGACCACGACACGCCGACCGCGGCGGACGCTGCCACCCTGGCCGACCACCGGGCCGCGGGCGAGGTGGTGCTCGTGGTGTGCGGGGCCGCCGGGGACGACGACGCGGCACTCGGGAGCTGGCTCCTCGCCGGCGCCGACGCCGCGATCTCGTTCAGCTGCGAGGAGATGACCCTGATCGGGGCCGTCGCATCGCTCACCCGCGGCGACGAGGGCCTTCCCACGTCCCGACGCGCCGAGCTCCTCGGGGCCGCGCACCGCCGTGCCGAGGAGCGCGCCGACGCCCGCCAGCGCCTCGACCGGCTCAGCCCCCGCGAGGCCCGGGTCCTCGAGGGGCTCGTCGCCGGCCGGACCGCACCGGAGATGGCCGATGAGGACATCGTGTCGACGTCGACGATCCGCAGCCAGCTCCGCGCCGTGCTCCGCAAGCTCGACGTCCCGAGCGCACTGGCCGCCGCGGCACTCGCCCGCGACGCCGGCTGGGATGGGTCCTCCGGCGCCGACGAGCTCCGGGCGCCGACCGCCGACCCGCCCCACGCCGATCACTAAAAGTGTCGATACAACTGCCGAACGTGATCCCGGATGGTGCGCGAACGAGCAGGAGCAGGCCCGAGCGGGCGACGTCGCCCTGGCGACCGTCGATGAGCACACCCTCGGCACGACCTGCGGTCCCCGCGGCATCGGCGTTCGGGGCGCCGGTGGCCGGCGTGCTCGGCGCCTGGCTGATCTCGGCGATGCTGGCCGCGCTGCCCGACCCGGGCGTCGTCGCCCCGGCGGCGGCCGCGGTCGTCGGCACGTGTGCGCTCACCCTCCTCGCCGAGATCACCACCGGCGGACGAACGCGACGGACCGATGCGGCGGCCGTCGGCGGCGGGGTCGCGGCCTGCACGACCATGGCCGTCGGGCTCGATGCGCCGACCGCGGTGGCCGTCGTGGCGTGCCTGCCGACCGCGATCGTCGCCGCGACCGTCCTCGCCCGCGAGCTCGACGCCCGGGGTGCGGCTGCAGCGGTGACGCTGGCCCTGGCCGCCGACGCGGTGGCCGCCCTCGTCCGCACCGGCCACCCGGCCATCGAGATCGTCGTCGTCGCGCTCCGGGCCAGCGCGCTCCTGGCTGCAGTCCGCAGCGTGACCGGCGGGTTCCGTCCGGCCGCTCCCGCCCCGCTGCGGCGTCGCGCCGTCGACCGGCTGCTCCCGGCGCTCGCCGTCGTCGCGCTCGCCCTCGCCGGCATCGCGACCGCGGGACCGGCCGGAGCGGCTCCGGCGCTGATCGCGGCCGTGCTCATCGGGGCGGGAGCCGGGTGGACGGCCTGGGCCCACGCCCGGCTGGACGCCCGGGCCCGCATCGTGGCGTCCGGGGACCTCGCCGCGGTGTTCGGCGCGGCGCCGACCGGTCTGGTCGTCGTCGACGACGCCGGGGTGATCCTGCACACCAACCCGACGGCCGGTCGGCTGCTCGGCGCGCCGGAGCGGGGACGGGCGCTCGCCTCGGCGTTCGACGGGGCCCCGCTCGATCTCGCCGGGCTCCGCGACGGCGACTCGACGTGCGACCGCGTCACCTCGTCGACCTGCGGCGCCCGGCGCATCGTGGAGATCTCGGCACGACCGCTCCGGGGCGATCACCTGCTGGTCGAGCTCCGCGACGTCGGCCAGCAACGGGCCGAGCGCCACCTGCTCGAGCGGCGGGCCCGCCGGGCGCAGGCGCTCGGTGAGCTGAGCGCCCGGGCCCTGCACGGCGTGAGCGAGCAGGACCTGCGGCGCGAGGCCGTCGAGCTCCTCGGGCGCCAGCTTCCCCGGACGCAGTGCCGGATCGAGGACCGGACGCCGCCGGACGGGCCCCGCGACGACCCCTCGGCAAACGGTCGGTGGGTGTTCGCCGATGTCGCGGTCAGGACGGGCCGCCACGCCCGGATCGTCGTCGAGCGCGCCGACGGCCCGCTGCTGGGCGAGGGTGACGCCCAGTTCGTGCGCGGCGTGGCCGACGTGCTCGCACTCGCGCTCGAACGGACCCGTGCGCTCGACCAGGCGCGGGCGAGCGTCGAGAACGACCGGCTGACCGACCTGCCCGGACGGCCGCGGTTCACCGACCTCCTCGACGACACGTTGGCCGCCGCGGCGCAGCACGGCAGACCGACCACGGTGCTGTTCCTCGACCTCGACGGGTTCAAGCCCGTCAACGACACCTACGGCCACGAGCTCGGCGACGAGCTCCTCGCCGAGGTCGCCAAGCGCCTGCGCCGGGCCATCCGGCCGGGCGACACCGCGGCCCGCCTCGGCGGTGACGAGTTCGCGGTGCTGTGTCCCCGGCTCGGCGCCGAGGACGCCCCGTCGATCGCGCAGCGACTCCTCGCCACCCTGCACGAGCCGATCCTCGGGCCCGACGGCTTCCCGCTCGACGTGTCGGCCAGCATCGGCGTGGCGGTGGCACCGCCGTCGATCGACGACCTCCGCCACGTGCTGCGCGAGGCCGACGCCGCGATGTACCGGGCGAAGGGAAGCGGCAAGGGCCGCTACGAGCTCACCGTGCTGTAGCCGCCCGGCCCTCCCGGCGGGTGGCGACCCCCGCCCTCCGACCCAGGGGACGCG
>JAXHUH010000079.1:0-11054 GCA_034211175.1 Actinomycetota bacterium | reverse complement strand
GTCACGACCTCGCGACCCGTCCGCGCCTACCCGCTCGTCGTCGGTGGCAACCGCGCGGCGCTCGGCGCGCCGCTCGAAGTACCGGGCGAGGCGGGAGCCGAGCACGTACCCGGCGGCGAGGACGAGCGCACCGCCGGCGGCGTCCAGCCAGTAGTGGTTGGCGGTGACGACGATGGCGAACAGCGTGGCCCACGGGTAGATGGCGAGCAGCCAGAAGGTCCAGCGCCGGCGGACCACCGGGCCGAGGGCGAAGTAGCACCACAGCGACCAGCCGAAGTGGAGGCTCGGCATCGCCGCGTACTGGTTGGACACGTTGCCGACGGCGCCCGACTCGAACGACCAGAGGCCGCCGTGCTCCTTGAGCGTGTCGACGAAGTGGAACGAGAGGCTGTGGCCGCCGAACTGGCTGAACTCGCCGAGCAGGCGGGGCGGCATGAGCGGGAACAGGCTGAAGCCGATGAGGGCGAGCGCGGTGGTGAACGCCAGGGTGTCGCGCCAGGTCGGGTAGCGGGCCGGGTACCGGCGGTAGAGCCAGACCATGATCCCGGCGGTCACGACGAAGTGGAACGTGCCGTAGAAGATGTTCCAGGCCCGCAGGAACAGGTCGAAGTCGAGGAACACCTTCTGGACGGCGGGCTCGACGTAGAGGCCGATCGCCTCCTCGATGTCGATGACCCGCATCGCGTTCGCGAACGCCTCGCTCGGCGGGACGGTCGCGGAGCCGAACAGGTTCCGGCAGAACGAGTAGACGATGTAGAAGACGATGACGAGGCCGACCTCGCGGTACCACCGCAGGCGGACGCCGCGCCGCTCCGGGTTGCCGACGGTGACCGGAGTCGTCATCTCGCGACCTCGTCGGTACCGGTGCCGGTGTCGCTGGACGAGGTCGCATCGGGGTCGGGGGAGGCCGTGCCGGACGAGGCCGACGGCCGCCCGCCGATGGCGAAGGCGGGCGCACCGAGGAGGCTGGCGACGGCGGTGAGCAGGTAGAGGAGCACGCCGAGCGCCACGGCCTGCTCCGCCGGGACACCGAGCGGCGTCAGGAACAGGACCAGCGCCCCCTCGCGGATGCCGAAGCCGGCGATGCCGATCGGCAGGGCCTGCAGCACCAGCACCGCCGGGTAGAAGGCGAGCACGGCGGTGGGGCCGACCTGGTCGATGCCGATCACCCGGGCCGCCATCCACGCGGCGAGGACCATGGTGATGGAGTAGACGGCACCGATGGCGAGCACGTTCGGCCCGGCGGTGGGGTGGTCCCGCAGCCCGCCGAGCACCTCGGCGACCGCGCTGGCGACCCGGCGCCAGCCGCTGCGACCGGCCAGGCGACGGGCCATGCGCCGGTCGGCGAGGACGCCGATGAACGCGCCGAGGCCCGTGATCGTCACGACCGCCACGCCGAGCGCGAGGGCGGCGGGGGTGCCGAGCCGGCGAAGGCCGCCGTTGAGGCCCAGCCCGAGGAACGTGAGCGCCGGCAGCACCAACCAGCCGACGAGGCGCTCGAGCACGACCGAGGCCATGGCGGTGAGCGAGTTGCCCATGTCGCGGGCCAGGCGCCGGACCCGGAGCACGTCGCCGCCGACGGTGGACGGCAGCGCGTTCGAGACGAACTGGCCGGCGAGCACGAACCCGAGCAGGCGGGACAGCGGTTGGTCACAACCGATCGCCCGGAGCACCTCGCGCCAGCGCACGGCGGCGAGGATGAAGCTCGACAGGGTGGCGAGGAGGGCGCCCGCGAGCCACAGCGCCGAGCTGGCGTTCCAGCGGGGGACGAGCGCCGAGGCCTCGAGGTCGGGGATGGTCCACCAGAGCACGCCGAGCAGGCCGACGCTGCATGCCAGCCGTACCACGGTGGAGCGGTAGGAGGCGCGTGCGACGGGAAGGTCGGGCGCGGTCATCGTTACGAGGTTAGGTGGTCGACGGCCGACGGCGACGCCGCCGCGCTCGCGAGCCCCCGTGCGAATGACGCGAACGAGGGGTGCGCAGGCGTCAGTGGAGCTTCTCGAGGAACCGCTCGCGGTCGACCACGACGCGGGTCACGCGTGCGACCCCGACCAGGCCGTGCTCGTCGTGGGCCGACACGGTGAACGTGAGGCGTCGACCCTCGATCTTCTCGAGGAGCGCCTCGGCGCGGACCTCCTCGCCGACCTTCGTCGGCTGGAGGTGCTCGAGCTGGACCCGCATGCCGACGCTCGTCTGGTCGGGTTCGAGCCGGTCCTCGAGCGCGAGCACGGTCGCCTTCTCGCACAGTCCGACGAGGAGCGGCGTCGCCAGCACGGGCACGTCACCCGACCCCACGGCGATGGCCGTGTCGGTGTCGCTCACCTTGAGCGACACCTCCGCCCTGAGCCCTTGTTCCAATGGCACCCGACCACCCTAAGGCGCCGTTCGCAGACCGGACCACACGCCCTCCGCGTACACCGGGCCTGATGAGGCTTCAGGGTTGGGTGGCGACCGTGGTACGCCGTCGGTCGGCGCGGGTGGGGCCGGTCCGGCCACCGGCGCCCGGTCACACCGGGCCACTACGATGAGCCGCTCGACGGCCGGCCCGACGCGGCTGCGTCCAGCCGTCACCCGTCCCGGCGGGGGTCGATGGGTCGGCCGGTCCGAGCCGTCCACGAGGGAGTCGCCGCCGTGCTGTTGGAGGACGAGGTCGTCCGCGAGGTCCTCGAGACCGCCGTGGCCGCCGGCGGGGAGTTCGCCGAGGTCTTCGTCGAGGACCGCCGCTCCGGCTCGGCGTCCTACGACGACGGACGGGTCGAGGAGCTCAGCTCGAGCCGCGACCGCGGCGCCGGCATCCGGGTCATGGTCGGCGAGACGACGGGCTTCGCCCACACCGCCGACCTCACCGTCGAGGGCCTCGCCGCCGCGGCCCGCACCGCCGCGGCCGCCGCCCGCGCCGGCGGGGGCGAGCGCCGCACGATCGGGCTCCACCACGCGGACGTGCCCCGGCTCGTGGTCGTGACCGACCCGGCCGACGTGCCCAAGGCCACGAAGGTCGACCTGCTGCGGCGGGCCGACGCCGCGGCCCGCGAGGCCGGCGGCGCGATCAGCCAGGTCAGCGTGCGCTACAGCGACAGCCGCCGCCGCATCCTCGTCGCCAACACCGAGGGCCACCTGGCGGCGGACGAGCAGCTGCGCACGATGCTGGCCGTGTCGTGCGTGGCCTCGGGCGACGCCGGGCTCCAGACCGGCCGCCAGTCCGTCGGGGGGACCTGCGGCTTCGAGCTGTTCGACACCCACGACCCGGCTGAGCTGGCCCGCACCGCGGCGCAACGGGCCCTCACCAAGCTGAAGGCGCGACCGGCGCCGACCGGCACGCTCCCGGTCGTCATCTCGGCCGGCTCGGGCGGCGTGCTGTTCCACGAGGCCTGCGGGCACGGGCTCGAGGCCGACCTGGTGGCCAAGGGTGCGTCGGTGTTCGCCGGCCGGGTCGGGGAGAAGGTCGCGGCCGACGGGGTGACCGTGGTCGACGACGGCACCATGTCGGGGGAGTGGGGCTTCGTCGGCATCGACGACGAGGGCCACCTCGCCCGCCGCAACGTGCTGATCGAGGACGGCGTGCTCACCGACTACCTGTGGGACCGCCGGGCCGGCGGGCGCGAGAGCCGCACGTCGTCGGGCAACGGCCGCCGTCAGAGCTACCGCCACCTGCCGATGGTCCGGATGACCAACACCTACATCGGCGGCGGCTCGGCCGACCCGGACGACATCGTCGCCGACACGCCCCGCGGCGTGTTCATCGCCCAGCTCGGCGGCGGCCAGGTGAACACGGCGTCGGGCGACTTCGTGTTCGGCATGACCGAGGCGTACCTGATCGAGGACGGCGAGGTCACCGAGCCGATCCGCGACGGCAACCTGATCGGCAACGGGCCGGAGGCGCTGGCCAGCATCGACGCCATCGCCGGTGACTTCTCCATGGGCTCGCCGGGCACGTGCGGCAAGGACGGCCAGGGCGTCCCCGTCGGCTTCGGGACGCCGACGCTGCGGGTCGCGGGCCTCACCATCGGGGGCACGGCGGCATGAGCACGTCCTCGCCCTCCTCGGCCACCTCGCAGGGCACGGGCACCACGCCCGACCTGACCGCGGTGGCGTCCCGCGTCGTCGAGCGGGCCGGCGCCGGCGAGCAGATCGAGGTCGCCGTCGGCCGGTCGAGCTCCACGTCGGTGCGGGCCTACGACGGCGACGTCGAGTCGTTCACGTCGGCGGAGACGGCCGGGGTCGGCATCCGCGTCGTGGTCGACGGGCGGGTCGGCTTCGCCAACGCCGGCAGCCTCGACGACGACGTGATCGCCGACGCGCTGGCCGAGGCCCGCGACAACGCCACCTTCGCCGAGCCCGACCGCTGGGCTGGTCTCGCCGAGCCCGACGGAGTCGCCGCCACCCCGATCGACCTGTGGAACGAGGCGGTGCTCGAGCTCGGCGCCGAGGCCAAGATCGACCTGGCGCTCGGGCTCGAGCGGGCCGCCCGTGGCTCCGACTCCAGGGTGACCGGGGTGCGCACCTCGGTCTACGGCGACTCCGCCGCCGAGCTGGCCGTCGCCTCGACCGCCGGGCTCGTGTCGTCGACCCGGGCGACGTCGTGCTGGCTCTCGGTCAGCGCACTGGCCGCCGACGCCGCCGGCACCCAGACCGGCTACGGCGTCGACGCCGGCCGCGACCCATCCGCGCTCGACGTCGACGGCACCGGCCGGTTGGCGGCCGAGCGGGCCTGCCGGCTGCTCGGGGCGACCAAGGCGCCGTCGCAGCGGCTGCCGATCCTGCTCGAGCCCCGCCTGGCGGCCACGCTGATGGGCCTCATCGCCGGCACCCTCACCGGAGACGTCGTGGTGCGGGGGCGCTCCCCGTTCGCCGACCGGATGGGCGACACGATCGCCTCACCGCTGCTCACCCTGGTCGACGACCCGACCGACCCCCGCTCGCTCGGCGCCGGCTCGGTCGACGGCGAGGGCCTGGCGTGCCGGCGCAACGTGCTGATCGACGGCGGCGACCTGCGCACGTTCCTCCACGACTCCTACACCGGCCGGCGCAGTGGCACCGCGTCGACCGGCTCCGCGGTGCGGGGCGCCCGCAGCACACCGGCCCCCGGCGTGCAGGCGATGGCCGTCGAGCCCGGCGAGCGCGGCTGGGACGACCTCGTCGCCGGCACCGAGCGGGGCCTGGTCGTCCAGAGCCTCAACGGGCTCCATTCGGGCGTGAACGCGGTGAGCGGCGACTTCTCGGTCGGCGCCGAGGGCCTCATGGTGCGCGACGGCGAGCTGGCCGAACCGGTCCGTGAGGTCACGCTCGGGTCCACGCTGCAGCGGCTCCTGCTCGACGTGATCGCCGTGGGGCGCGACGTCGAGTGGCTGCCGAGCGGTACCGGGGCACCGGCGCTGGTGATCGGCGACGTGGCGATGAGTGGGAGCTGAGCTGACCGTGACGACCGGGCGACCCGTGCCGAGCGCCGAGGCGATCGAGCGCCATCCCCACCTCGCCGAGGACCGCCCCGAGGGCACGGTCCGCGTCGACCTCCACACCCACACGATGTGGTCGGGCGACTCGACGACCACGCCGGAGGAGGTGGCGGAGGCGGTCGCGGCCAGCGCGCTCGACGTGCTGTGCATCACCGACCACAACGCCATCGCCGGCGCGGTGCGCCTCGCCGACGAGCTCGACTGCCGCGTGGTGATCGGCGAGGAGGTCAAGACCCACGCCGGCGAGATCATCGGGCTGTTCCTCACCGAGCGCATCCCGATCGGGCTCCAGCCGATCGCGGTGTGTGAGGCGATCCGGGCCCAGGGCGGGATCGTCTACATCCCCCACCCGTTCGACCCGATGCGCTCGTGCATCAACGCCGAGGTCCTCGACGACCTGGTCGGTCGGGGCCTGGTCGACGCCATCGAGGTCCGCAACGGGAAGACGTCGCTCGAGCACCTGAACCGGCGGGCCGCCGAGTACGCGGCCGACCACGGCCTGGCGCCGGGCGGCGGCAGCGACGCCCACGTGCCCGAGGCGCTCGGCGCGGTGTACGCCGAGATCGACGACTTCGACGACGGCCCGTCGTTCCTGGCGGCGCTGCACCGCTCCCGCGTGGTGGGCCACCACTTCGACGAGCCCCGCCGCTGGCGGCCCCGGATCGTCCCCTCGGTCAAGACGATCTGAGCCCCGGCCGCCGGCCGCCCGGGTGGTCGGCCGGCGGGCCGGTCGGGCGGGCGCCGGTCCCGCTCAGCCCGCGCTGAGCACGAGCTCGGCGAACCCGTCGCGGGTGGCACCGACCACGGCCGGCGCGTCCCGTGCGGGCACCGCGAGCGTGACCGCGTCGTCGGCCACGACGAGGACCACCGCCCCGTGCACGGCCACCGACACCTCGGTGAGCCCTGCGCCGAACGGGTCCCGCCCGACGACGACGTCGACCCGGTCGCCCTCGGCCAGGGGCGGGGTGGTGACGGTGCGGGCCACGCTCACGCCGACCTCGTCGGCCGCGAGCAGCGCCGCGGGGCCGCTGACCCCGGTGGGTGCCAGCCGGGACTCGATCAGCACCTCGCCGGCGGCGATGTCGGTCCGCACCGACCGGCCGACCATCTCGGCGGCGGGGACGGAACCCGCCGGCACGACGAGGGCGGGCAGGTCGGCCGTCCGCACGTCGTCGGGCCCGATCGTCACGCCGGCGGCGAGGTCGACGGCCGCGACCGGGAGCGTGCGCAGCTCCCAGCGCGCCTCGGCGGCCCGGGCCCGGGTCTCCGCCCGGGCCACGGCCCACGCCGTCGTCAGCGCGAGCGCGGCGGTGAGCGACCAGTAGAGGATCGGCCGGTGGCGGAGCCGCAGCCGCGGCCGGGGCACGTGGATCATCGACGACCTCGGAGCGAGGCGACGCGCGGGGGAAGCGGCGCCCGACGCTACCGGCGGGCCGAACGAACGGCCGTGGGCCGTGGGTCCCGGTGCCGGTCGTCGGGTAGCGGGATCGCCGGGCAGCGGGGTCGGGGCGGTCAGGCGGTGGGGAGGTGGCCGATGACCCGCACGAGCAGCTCGCGGACCCGTTCGACGTTCTGCTCGAAGAACGTGAACACCGCCTCCTGGGTGACGGGCTCGACGCCGTCGTCACCCTCGACGCCGGTGTCGTAGTCGGTGACCAGGGCGATGGCGACGTAGGGGATGGCGAGCTCGGCGGCGAGGGCGGCCTCGGGCGCCTGGGTCATGTTGATGACGTCGCAGCCCATCGTCCGGTAGAAGCGGGACTCGGCCCGGGTCGAGAACCGGGGCCCCTGGATGACGACGACGGTGCCGCCGTCGTGGACCTCGATCCCGTCGGCGCGGGCCACCTCGACGACGAGGGCGCGCAGCGCCGGGTCGTAGGGGTCGGCGAAGGCCAGGTGCTCGACGGTGGGGCCGTCGTGGAACGTGCCCTCGCGGCCCCACGTGCGGTCGATGAGCTGGTCGCACACCACGAAGTGCCCGGGGGCGATGTGGGGCTGGAGCGACCCGGACGCACACGGCGCGAGCAGGTGGCGCACCCCGAGCTCGCGCATCGCCCACAGGTTGGCCCGGAACGGGATGCGATGCGGCGGGTACTCGTGGCGGCGCCCGTGGCGGGGCAGGAACGCGACGTTCCGCCGGGCCACCTCCCCGATGGTCACGGCCGCGGCGGGCGGGCCGTACGGCGTCTCGACCTCGACCTCGGTGACGTCCTCGAGGAACGAGTAGAAGCCCGAGCCGCCGAACACCCCGACGGTGGCGCGTGGTTCGACCATGGCGGGAACTTAGTTGCTCGCCGTGGTGGCGCCGGCCGGTGGCCGGCGCCGCGGTCAGGCGGCGGAGCTCTTCGTGGAGCTGTCGCTCTTCGAACCCGACGAGCTGTCGCTCTTCGTGGAGCTGTCGCTCTTCGTGCTCGACGACGAGTCCGTCGAACCGGACGAGTCCTTCGACGAGCTGTCCTTCGAGGACGAGTCGCTGCTCGACGAGTCACTGCTCGAGGACGAGCCGGACGAGGAGGACCCTCCGGACGAGCCACCCGACGAGCTGCGGCTGTCGGTCTTGTAGAAGCCGGAGCCCTTGAAGCTGATCCCGACGGAGCCGAAGCGGCGGCCGACGGTGGTCGAACCGCACGAGGGGCACTCGGGCTCGCTGTCGTCCTCGAAGGACCGCCACAGCTCGAACGGCTCGCCGCACTCCTTGCAGCGGTACTCGTAGGTGGGCATCCAGGGGTCTCCTTCGACTGGCTCACCGGGCTCGGTCGGAGCCGGGCGTTAGCACTCGATCTCGTCGAGTGCCAAGGTTACATCGACCGCGGACAGGTTGGCACGTGCGGGGCCGTCGGCGGCACCCTTGCGAGGTGCACATCATCGTGGCGGCCGCCGTGGTCGCATCGTGCTATCTCCTCGGCACCTTCCCGACCGCGCTCGTCGTGGGCCGCGCCCGGGGCCTGGACCCGACCAGCGCCGGTTCGGGCAACCCCGGTGCGTCGAACGTCTACCGCCTCGCCGGGCGCCGCGCCGGGCTCGTCGTCGCCCTCGTCGATGTCGCCAAGGGCGCTGCGGCCGCGGGGCTCGGCCTCGCGCTCGACGGGCGGGTGCTCGGCCTGTCCTGTGGCCTCGCCGCCGTCGTCGGCCACATCCTGCCCGTGACGCGCCCCGGCCGGGGCGGCAAGGGCGTCGCGACCTCGGCCGGCATGGCCCTGGTCCTGTGGCCGCTCGTCGGCCTCGCGGCGGCCGTCACGTTCGGGGTCGTGGCCCGCCTCACCAGGGTCGCGGCGATCGGGTCCCTGGTGGCGTGTGTCGTGGTCGTGGCGGGTGTCGGTGTCGTGACGACCTCGATGACTGAGGTGGCATTCGCGGCGGCGCTCGCCATCCTTGTGATCACCCGACACCGGGCAAACGTCAGCCGACTGCTGCGGCGGGTCGAGCACCGGCTCCCGGGTTAGGTTTCGCCAGCGAGCGATCGGGCAGGACGCCGGACCGGAGGCGGTCGGTCGGGTCGGGAAGCACGCCGGTCAACATGGGGAGTCGAGACGCACGATGGTGAAGGTTCGCAAGGCGGTCATCCCTGCGGCGGGGCTGGGGACGCGGTTCCTGCCGATGACCAAGGTCGCGCCGAAGGAGATGCTGCCGGTCGTCGACAAGCCGGCGATCCAGTACGTCGTCGAGGAGGCGGTCGCCGCCGGCATCGAGGACATCCTGATCATCACGAGCCCGCACAAGAAGCTCGTGGAGGACCACTTCGACCGGGCGTTCGAGCTGGAGCACCGGCTCGAGGCGAAGGGCAAGACGGCGGCGCTCGAGCAGGTCAAGGCGATCGGCGACCTGGCCCGCTTCCACTTCATCCGCCAGGGTGAGCCGCTCGGTCTCGGGCACGCGATCGGCATGGCCGCCAACCACGTCGGCGACGAGCCGTTCGCCGTGCTCCTGCCCGACGACCTGATGGTGGACGACGCCAAGGTCCTGTCCGGCATGATCTCGGCCTACGAGGAGAACGAGGCCTCGGTGGTCGCGCTCCGGCAGGTGCCGATGAGCGAGATCTCCTCCTACGGCTGCGCGTCGACCGAGGCCGAGGCGTCGGGCGACGGCTCGGTCGTGAAGATCTCCCACCTGGTGGAGAAGCCGGCGGCCGAGGAGGCCCCGTCGAACCTGGCGGTGATGGGCCGGTACGTGTTCAGCCCGTCGCTGTTCCGGGAGCTCGAGGGAGCGACGCCCGGTGTCGGCGGCGAGATCCAGGTCACGGATGCCATGGCCACGCTCGCGACGGGCGAGGGCCTCTTTGGCTACGTGTTCACCGAGGGCCGCTACGACACGGGCATGAAGCAGGACTACCTGCGCGCCGTGGTCGAGCTCGCGCTCGTCGACCCCGAGCTCGGGTCGACGTTCCGCGCGTTCCTCTCCGACCTCGCCAAGCGCGAGGGCCTGACCGGTTGACGGGCGCGGCCGGCTCGCGCCGGTCGTGCTCGAATGGTGTTGGTACGTGGTGTGATGCTCACTCGTGCGGGCAGGCTGGGCTAGCTTGCGGCGCGCGACCCTTTCGGCGAGGAGATGTTCTTCCATGCGGGCAACCAAGCGGAGCGCAGGCGGAGCCCGGGCGGTCGTCGCCGGCCTCTGCGTCATGGCGCTGTTCCTCGTCATCGGGGGTCAGGTCGCCGGGGCGCAGACGGAGGCGGACCCGTCCCCGGACCCGATCGAGGACTACGAGAACTACCCGCTCGGTCTCGGGCTCGTCCCCGAGTCGTGCACGACCGAGGGCGCCGAGGCGCTCGTCGGGGAGATGTACAGCGTCGACGGCGGCGAGCCGACCGAGGACATGCGCCAGCTGAACCTGCTCGGCGGCGAGCGCCTCACCATGACCTGGGAGTCGTTCGCTCCGGGCTGTGAGGAGATCGGCGTCTCGCTCAGCGGCAAGATCAGCAGCGCGACGCAGTTCGACCCGTCGGTCAACCAGTTCGGCCACTACTCCGCCTACTGCGGTCCGGGCGAGGGCATGACCCCGTGCGCGGCGCCGTTCGAGCTCTCCGTGAGCCTCGCTCCGTCGCAGGAGGTCGCGTGCTTCCAGCTCGACGCCCACCTCGGGCCCCAGCTCGACGTGGTCGGCCCCGACGGCGCGTTCTACGGCTTCGGCCAGGAGTTCAACATGCTCGTCTCCGCCTGGAACGGCGGAATCGAGCCGTGCAACTGGGAGCCGTGCGCGGAGAACCCGGACCTGCCGGCGGCGTCGCTCGAGTGCGCCGAGCTGTCGGCGGCCCAGGTCGAGGACACCACGACCACCACGACGCCGCCGACGACGGTGGCGCCGACCCCGACCACCGCGGCCGGCACCGGTGAGCAGGTCCAGAGCCCGTCGCCGGCGCCGAGCGTGCCCACCCAGGTCGGTGGCAACCAGGTGACCAACAGCGGTGCGCTGGCCGCCACGGGCGCCGAGAGCGACACGACCGCCCAGATCGGCCTCGGTCTCCTCGCCCTCGGCGGCCTCGCGGTGTTCGGAGCCCGGCGGCTGCGCCACCAGGGCTGAGCGCCGCGACGCGGCTGCGCCGCGGCGCAGGCACGGAGCACCGACCAATCGACAGGTACGTCGGCCGGGGGCCGATCACGCCGCAG
>JAXHUH010000078.1:0-12363 GCA_034211175.1 Actinomycetota bacterium | reverse complement strand
AGGGGCGGCGGTACTCAGTCTGGCCGTCGACACAGCACGCGCGCCTGGCCGTCCCCTGACGTTCCGAGTGGCAACCGCTACTCCAACACGATCACCACCCCCATGGTCGACCAATGAGCGCCCGGCCCGGCCGGGACCCGGCTAGAGGCCGAGCAGCTCGTCGAGGCCCTCGCGGACGCCGTTGTCGAGCCCGCCGATGCCCTTGGCGGCGACGAGCACGCCGGCCATGAACGACGAGCGGTCGTAGGAGTCGTGGCGGATCGTCAGGGTCTGGCCCTCGGCGCCCAGGATCACCTCCTGGTGGGCGACCAGGCCCCGCATGCGGACCGAGTGGACCCGGATGCCGTCTTCGGCCGCGGCGCCGCGGGCGCCGGCCACCGTCTCCCGCTTCGTCGGATCGGGGGCCCAGTCCGATGAGGCCGCGGCCATCCGCTGCGCCGTCGCCAGCGCGGTGCCCGACGGGGCGTCGACCTTGCGGTCATGGTGGAGCTCGATGATCTCCGCGGTCTCGAACCACGGTGCCGCCAGCTCGGCGAAGCGCTGCATGAGCACGGCGCCGATCGCGAAGTTCGACACGACGAGGCAGGTGCTCTCGCCGAAGTCGGCCTCGAGGGCGGCGAGGTCGCCGGCGGTGAGCCCGGACGTGCCGACGACGACGTCGATGCCGGCATAGCCGAGCGAGGGCAGGTTCTCGCGGGCGGCGTCGGCCACGGTGAAGTCGACAACCACGTCGACGCCGGTGGCCACGAGCTCGTTCACCGTCCCGACGATCTCGACGCCCGCCGCCGTGCGGCCCGTCGCGGACGGGTCGACCGCGGCGACCAGCTCGGTGTCGGGATCGGCGGTGACGGCGTCACACACCGTCGCGCCCATCCGCCCGCCCGCTCCGATCACACCAACCCGCAGCACCCGTCGCGCTCCCTCGCTCGTCGCACCTCGACCGGGCGAACCGCCGGACCGGCGGATGCCCGGGGGCGACGGTAGCCGCGAGCGCGGCCGCGCCTCGCCCGTGCACCCACTCACGCCGGGCGTTCGACGATGGCCTCCTCGTAGCGGTGGACCTCCACGAAGCCGAGGCGGCGGTAGACGGCCCGTGCCGCGTCGTTCGTCGCGGCGACGTTCAAGCCGATCGTGGTGATGCCCCGGGTGAGCAGCGCGCGGGCGACCGCCGCGGTCACCGTGAGGCCGTGGCCCCGGCGCCGATGCCGCGGATCGACCAGGACGTCGCCGATGGCGGCAACACCACGCTCGTCGCTGCACACGTGGATGCCGGCCATGGCGACGAGCTCGCCGTCCTCGACCACGCCGACGTGCGGGCCGAGGTCGAACAGCGACGGGTCGAAGAACGACGCCGGGTCCGCCGCGTGCCGGCGCAGGTCGGCGACCAGTGCCAGGTCGTCGTGGCCGAGCGGGCGGACGGCTCCACCGCCCCCGGGCCGCTCCGCCGCGCCGTCGAACGCGGTGTCGTCGAGTGCGGTGCGGTCCCCGAGGACGAGCTTGTGGTGCTCGCCGAAGTCGGCGACGACCCGTCGACCGATCGCCGCCAGGTGGGCCGTGGCGCCGACCGGCCCGGTGAACAGGTAGCGGTCGGCCAGCTCGCCGTCGACCTCGGCCCACAGGTCGAGGGTCGCCGCCGGGTCACCGGCGGCGATGGCGTACACGATCCCCGGCGCGCCCTCCGCCGGCTCGCCGACGCCGACGTCACCGATCACCGCGCGCTGGTCGCGCCACCAGCGCGACCGGGACCAGAACGGCTCGTCGAGGTCGGCCAGGCCGTAGACGTGCACGGCCCGATCGGCGGCGAACACCGCCTCGAGCTGCCGGCGATCGTGTTCGCGTCGAGACGGGCCCGGCGTCGACACGATGCCACCCCGGTCCGTCAGGCGACGGGGTGGTCCCCCATCGGCCCGACGGCGGCCAGCGTGCGCTGGTTGGACAGCACCTCGGCGGCGATCTCGCGGACGTCGTCGGAGGTGACCGCCCGGAGCTTGCGGAGGTACTCCTCGATGGCCAGCACCTCGCCACGGGTGGTCATGCTCCCGGCCAGGCGGGCCATGCGGCTGCCGGTGTCCTCGAGGCCGAGCACGGTCGAGCCGGCCAGGTACCCCTGGGCGATGGCCAGCTCCTCGTCGCTCACGCCGTCGGTGGCGAGCGCGCCGCACACGTCGTCGATGATCGACAGGACCTCGCGCGCCCGCTGGGGCGCGGTGCCCGCGTAGACGGTCAGCGCCCCGGCGTCCGAGTAGGAGCTCATCGCCGAGTACACGCTGTACGCGAGACCGCGCTCCTCGCGGATCTGCTGGAACAGCCGGCTCGACAGCCCGCCGCCGAGCACGTGGTTCAGCACCCCGAACGCGAAGCGACGGTCGTCGTGGAGGCCCGGGCCACGCCAGCCGAGCGCGAGGTGGGTCTGCTCGGTGGCGCGGCTGTCGGTGACCAGCGGCTTCGGGGTCACGATCGGCTCGGTCCGCTCGGCGACCCGGGCCGTGGTGACGTGGCCGAAGCGGCGCTGGGCCGCCTCGACGACCCGGTCGTGCTCGACCGGGCCCGCGGCCGAGACGACCAGGTTCTTCGGTCCGTACCACTGGCTGAAGAACCCGGCGATGTCGGCGGCCGAGATCTTCTCCAACGTCTTCATGGTGCCGAGCACCTCCCACCCGAGCGGGTGGTCGGGGAACAGCGCCTCGAAGAGGATGCTGTGCACGACGTCGTCGGGGGCGTCCTCGTTCATGAGGAGCTCCTCGAGGATCACCTGGCGCTCGGCCTCGATCTCCTCGTGCCGCAGCGCGGGCGCGCTCACGACCTCGGTGAGGAGCTCGACGCCGAGGTCGAAGCGGTCCGCCGGCACGCGGGTGTAGAAGGCGGTGTACTCCTTCGCCGTGTAGGCGTTGAACTCACCGCCGCACGAGTCGACGGCCACCGCGATCGAGCGCGCGTCGTGGTTGACCGTGCCCTTGAACATGAGGTGCTCGAGGAAGTGCGAGACCCCGGCGAGCGGCGCGGGCTCGTCACGGCTTCCGATCGACACCCAGATCCCGGCGGCGACCGAGTGGGCCTGGGGCATCCACTCGGTCACCACCTGCAGACCGTTGTCGAGATCGGTCCGGCGGATCGACTCCGAGGTCTCGATGGTCACCGCCTGATCAGCGACGACGGCGACGACGCGGCCGGCCGCCCCCGCCGTTGCCCCGACCACCGCCGCCACCGCCACCACCGGCGGGTGCCGGACCGAGCTCACCGAACTCCTCGCGCAGCTCGCTCTCGAAGGAGTCCTCGAACGAGACGTACTCGCGCTCGGCGTCGTCGGAGCTGCTCGAGGAGCGCTCCTCGCCGCCGGACGACGACGAGCCGCCACCCGAGCGGTCGGAGCCGCGACGGCCGCCGCGACCGCCACCACCGCCGGAGCCACCGCTGTCGCCGTCGCCCTCGGCACCGGCGAGCTCGCCGGTCGGCTTCAGCGAGATCTTGCCGTTCGGGTCGACGTCCTCGACGACGACCTCGATCTCGTCACCGAGATCGACCACGTCCTCGACCTTGTCGATGCGCTTGCCGCCACCGAGCTTGGAGATGTGGACCAGACCGTCGCGACCCGGGAGGATGTTGACGAACGCACCGAACTTCGTGATGTTCACGACCTTGCCGGTGTAGGTCTGGCCGACCTCCGCGGTCGGCGGGTCGAGGATCAGCTTGATCTGACGCTCGGCCTCGGCGACCTTCGACCGGTCGGTGGAGGAGATGGCGACGATGCCGACGGCGCCGTCGTCGTCGACGCTGATGTCGGCGCCGGTCTCGGCCTGGATGGCGTTGATGACCTTGCCCTTCGGCCCGATCACCTCACCGATCTTGTCGACCGGGATCTCGAAGCTGATGATCTTCGGCGCCGTCTCCTTGACGTCGCCACGGGGCTCGGAGATCGCCGAGCCCATGACGTCGAGGATGGCGAGGCGGGCCTCCTTGGCCTGCTCGAGCGCACTGGCGAGCACGTCGGCCGGGATGCCGTCGATCTTCGTGTCGAGCTGGAGCGCGGTCACGAACTCGGACGTGCCGGCGACCTTGAAGTCCATGTCACCGAAGGCGTCCTCGGCACCGAGGATGTCGGTCAGCGTGACCCACTTGCCCTCGGCGTGGACCAGGCCCATGGCGATGCCGGCCACCGGGGCCCGCAGCGGGACACCGGCGTCCATCATCGACAGCGTCGAGGCGCACACCGAGCCCATCGATGTCGACCCGTTGGAGGACAGGACCTCCGAGACGAGGCGGATCGTGTACGGGAACTCCTCGATCGGCGGCACGACGGGCAGCAGCGCACGCTCGGCGAGCGCCCCGTGGCCGATCTCGCGGCGCTTCGGGCCCCGCATGAAGCCGGTCTCGCCGGTCGAGAACGGCGGGAAGTTGTAGTGGTGGAGGTAGCGCTTGCGATCGATCGGGTCGATCGTGTCGAGCAGCTGGTCCATCCGCTGCATGCCCAGGGTGGCGATGTTGAGCACCTGGGTCTCGCCCCGCTGGAACAGGCCGGAGCCGTGGGCGGTCGGGATGAGCCCGACCTCCGAGGACAGCGCCCGGATGTCGCGGGGGCCGCGACCGTCGATCCGCAGGTTCTCGTCGACGATGCGCTTGCGCACCGCGGCCTTCGACAGCGACCGGAAGGCGGCCTTGAGCTGCTTCTCGGCGTTCGGGTCGCCGGCGAACCGCTCGGCGAGCCCGGCGATGATCTCGTCGCGCAGCGCACCCTCGGCCGTCTGGCGCTCGTGCTTGTCGGCGATCTGCTGGGTCTGCGCGATGCGCTCCCCGGCCGTCTCGGCGACGGCGGCGAAGATCTCCTCGGAGTAGTCCACCTGCGGGGTGAACGGGACGGGATCGCTCTCGCCCCACTCCTCGGCCAGCTCCAGCTGGAGCTTCACCATCTGGCGGATCCACGTCTTGGCGGCCTCGAGGCCCTCGGCGAGCACGCCCTCGGTGACCTTCGGGGTGCCGGTCTCGTAGAGCGACCACGCCTGCTCGGTGCCGGCGGCCTCGACCATCATGATGGCGACGTCGCCGTCCTCGAGCTGGCGACCGGCCACGACCATCTCGAGGGTCGAGGTCTCGCCCTCCTCGAAGGTCGGGAACGGGATCCACTCCCCGTCGGCCGACCACGCGATGCGCACGGCGCCGATCGGGCCGTCGAAGGGGATGCCCGAGATCGTCAGCGCGGCGGACGCCGCGTTGATCGCCATGACGTCGTAGGGGTTCTCCTGGTCGGCACCGAGCACGGTGCCGACGATGTGGATCTCGTTGCGGAAGCCCTCGGGGAACGAGGGGCGCAGCGGGCGGTCGATGAGGCGGCAGGTGAGGATGGCCGACTCGCCGGCCCGGCCCTCACGGCGGAAGAACGACCCCGGGATCTTCCCGGCGGCGTACATCCGCTCCTCGATGTCGACCGTCAGCGGGAAGAAGTCGATGCCCTCCCGCACGGACTTGGCGGCGGTGGCGGTGACGAGGATCATCGTCTCGCCGATCGTCGCCACGACCGCACCGTCGGCGAGCCCGGCGAGCTTGCCGGTCTCGAACGACAGCTTCTTGTCGTCGGCACCTTCGACGGTGCCACTGACCTTGATGGCCTCGGTCATTGCCTGGGTAGCCATGAACGGCTCCTCTCGGGCGAACCCTCGCCCGGTTCACGAGGCGGCGGCGGTCAGTTCCCAGATCACGTGCACCCGTGCGATGACGGGTGCACGAGAACTGGCAGCTGACCTCGCCGCCGCCGTCTCCTCTTCTGTGGTCCCGGGCGCTTCGGCCCGGGTTCGTTCGCTGTCCCACGCACCGGAGCGTCCGGTCGGCGCGGGCACGGCGGGAGATGGCGAACGAGCGGCCCGCAGGCCGCTCGTCTCCTACCGACGCAGACCCAGCCGCGCGATGAGCTCTCGATACCGCTCGACGTCGTTGTCCCGGAGGTAGTCCAGGAGTCGGCGGCGGCGACCGACCAGGGTCAACAGGCCCCGGCGGCTGTGGTGGTCCTTCTTGTGCACCTTCAGGTGCTCGGTGAGGTGGGTGATGCGTTCGGTGAGCAGCGCGATCTGCACCTCGGGCGAACCGGTGTCGCCCTCGTGCTTCGCGTACTCCTCGATGGTCTCCGACTTCGCTCTCATGTCTCCCGATCGTCCTCGGTGGGCGTCCGGCCCGGCCCCGTGACGCGCACTGCGCAGTCCGGAGCGAGCAGCGCAACCGGCGGCGGTCACGCACCGTGAGCGCCCGAACCGGTCCTGGCGTGGCGTCAGGGCGACGCTTCGACGCGCGAAGGACGGCGGTCCGAGCCGCACAGCGAGGTCAGCATAGCAGCGGGCGATCCGAAGGTGGTCAACCCTCGGCCGTCGCCATCGACACGTCCGCCGGCGCCTCGCCGTTCGCGCCGCGGACGCCGACCGGACGGCAGTGGAGCGACCACCGGTACCGAGGCCGATGATGGCGGCCCCGGGTCGTGACGACCGAGTCGTCGGGGCTCATCCGCCGGATCGCCGCGTTCGGGCCGAGCAACCGCCGCTCGATCAACGAGCGCGGGGCGGTGTCGGGATCGAGGCCGGCGGCCATCAGGTTGCCCCGCAACACGTCGCCCAGGCGGTCGTCGAGCAGGTCGGCGAGCACGCCGGGCAGGGTCTCGGGGTCCTTCAGCATCCACGAGTGCGACGCGCCGTGGACCACGACGAGGTCGCCGTCGCCCCGGATCGCCGCGTCACGGGCGGTGCACACCGGCACCGCGACGTCCCGGTCGCCGTGGACGACGAACAGCGGCACCTTCTCGGCGGCCACCGCGTCGAGCAGCTCCGTGCTCGAGCGCGAGCGCACGATCGACAGCGCCGGGCCGACCATGCGCCACGGCCGGCGGACGTGGTCGGCACCGGTCGGCAACGCCAGCCGGGCGAGGCGCACCGCCTGGCCCGGGTTGCGCAACACGGGGAACGTCGAGACCGTGTCGGCCGCCAGGGTGGCGGCCAGCGCCGCGTACGTGGCGGGCACCACCCGGAACATGCCGACCATCGCGTCCCAGGTGTCGCCGATGATGGCGTCGATCGGGACCACCGCGATGGCCTTGGTCGGGTGGTCGGCGGCGAGCTGGGTCACCAGCCGCCCGCCGAGCGAGTGACCGGCCAGCACGGCGCGGCGGATGCCGAGCTCGTCGAGCGCCCGCTTGAGGAGCCCGACGTAGTCCTCGAGGCGGGCGGTCGGCCCGCCCGCGGAGGTGGCCCCGTGGCCCGGGGTGTCGAGGGCCACGACCTTGAACCCCATCGCCACGAGCCGGGACAGCGTCTGCGCGTACAGCAGCCCCTCGGCGGCGAAGCCGTGGACCGCGACGAGGGGCACGCCGCTGCCCGCGATCGCGACCCCCACCTCCTCGCCCGTCGACAACCGGAACCGGTACCGGGCCAGGCGGTACAGCCGCACCGTGCCCGGGGCCAGCTCCCGGCTGGCGGGGCCGTCGAGTGGGACATCGATGCGCGCGGCCTCGACGACGTCGTCGAGGTTCTGCGGCGTGGTTCGCCCCGGCGGGCGGGAGACCGTCATCGATGGACCGGGACCGACCGCGACGACGCCGACCAACCCCGGCGGTGGAGGCGGCCGCCCGGCACGGTGCCCGCGCCGCGCCACCGATCGGGACGGGGCGGGACGAGCGGCAGGATGTGACTCATGCCACCCGGATGGTAGCGAACGACACGGAAGGTGCCGTAGCCAGGTCCGGTGAACCGCCGGCGCGTCGCTCAGGTACCGGGGGTTCGACTCGCCAGGAGGCGGGCGGAGTCGGCCACGTCCTTGCGCAGCTGGGCCGCCAGGGCGTCCAGTCCGTCGAAGCGGACCTCGCCCCGGAGCTGCTCCACGAAGCGCACGCTGGCCTGCTCGCCGTACAGGTCGCCCTCGAAGCCGATCAGGTGGGCCTCGAGCAGCGAGTCGTCGGCGTGCTCGTAGAACGTCGGCCGGCGACCCAGGTTGATGGCCGCGGGCCAGATCGCCCCGTTCGGGCGCACGTACCAGCCCGCGTACACCGAGTCGGCGGGCATGGCGACCTGGCCGGGCACCATCACGTTGGCGGTGGGGAAGCCGATCGTGCGGCCGCGCTTGTCGCCCTCCGCCACGATGCCCCGCACCTCGAGCGGCCGGCCGAGCATGCGGGACGCGGCCACGACGTCACCTTCGGCCACCGCGGCCCGGATCGCCGTTGACGACACGACGCTCGGGCGTCCGTCACCCTGCGAGAGCAGGTCGAGCCCGATGGCCCGGAACCCGTGGCGGGCACCGAGCTCGGTGAGCAGGGCGACGTTGCCCGTCCGGTCGCGACCGAAGTGGAAGTCGGAGCCCACGACCACGACCCGGGCCCGCAGGCAGTCGACGAGGACCTCCTCGACGAACTCGTCGGCGCCCTCCTTCGCCCGGCGCTCGTCGAACTCGACGACGTAGACGTAGTCGACGCCCGCGTCCTCCAGCAGCTCGAGCTTCTGGTCGAGCGTGGTGAGCAGCTTCGGCGCCGACTCGGGGCGGACGACGCTCGCCGGGTGGCGATCGAAGGTCACCACCGCGGTCGCGGCGCCGACGGCCTCGGCCTCGGCGCGGGTGCGGTCGATCACGGCCCGGTGACCCAGGTGCAGCCCGTCGTACGCGCCGATCGTGACCCCGCAGCCGGCGGCGTCACGGGGACAGCTGTCTGGGTTGCGGATCACGTGCATCGAAGCGCTCCACACACGGCGGTCGAAACTACCCGGCCTCGGGGTCGCGCTGCGAAGCGAGCACGACCGCCGGTTTCACCTGGGCACCGCGGAGGTGCTCGTACACGGCGACGAGTCGGCCCGACCCGTCGACCAGCGGCCACGGCCCCGGATCGTCGGCAGCGACCCCGAGCACCTCGCGGGCGAGGACACGACCATGGCGCACGGCCTCCTCCAGCTCGCCACCCGGGGCGACGGGCACGGTCGGGCGGCCGCGGAAGATCTCGACCGCCCCGAGCAGCTCGATCTCCTCGACCGGGCGGGCCTCGGCATCGGTGAACGACCCGATGGCCGTGCGGCGCAGGTCGCGCAGGTGGGCGCCCCCGCCGAGGGCGGTGCCGATGTCCGCGGCCAGCGTCCGGATGTAGGTCCCCGACGAGCAGGTCACGTCGAGCCGGAACACGCCCACCTCGGTGGTCGCGGACACCTCCAGGCGGTGGATCACCACCGGGCGGGGGGCGCGATCGACCTCCTTGCCCTCCCGGGCCAGCTCGTGCAGTCGGCGGCCGCCGACCTTCACCGCGCTGACCATCGGCGGGACCTGCTCGATCTCGCCGACGAAGCCGGCGGCCACCCGTCGTGCGTCCTCGAGCGTCACCCCCGACATGTCCCAGGTCGCGGTGACCTCACCGGAGGCGTCGAGCGTGGAGGTCGCGGTGCCGAGCACCATCTCCCCCACGTACGTCTTGGGCAGCGGTGAGAGGAACCGCAGCAGACGGGTCGCACCACCGACGCCGAGGAGGAGCACGCCGGTGGCGTCCGGGTCGAGCGTGCCCGAGTGGCCGACCCGCGAGGTGCCGAGCACGCCCCGGGCCTTCGCCACGACGTCGTGGGAGGTCCAACCGGCGGACTTGTCGACGACCGCAAGGCCCGTCGGGCCGCCCTTCGAGCGCCGACGGCTCATGCGTCCGGCGGTGCCGCGCCGGACGCGTCATCGGACGGATCGGTGCCCCCGTCGGCGACCTCGTCGTCGCCGCTGACGTCGTCGAGGGTGGCGAGGATCTCCTCGACCCGCGCCCCGCTGCGCACCCCGCTGTCGGGGCGGAACGAGAGCTCGGGCGTGCGTCGGATCCGCGCCTGGCGGGCCACGGCCCCCTGCAGGCGGGTGCGGTACTCGTCGAGCGCCTCGAGGATCTCCTCGTCGCCCTCGGGCCCGGCGAGCGACGAGTAGAAGACCGTCGCCTGGCTGAGCTCGGGGTTCACGTCGATCGTGGTGACGCTGATCCACTCGATCCGGTCGTCCTCGATGCGCTCCAGCTCGTCGGCGACGATCTCGCGCAACAGCTCGGACACCCGATCGGTCCGCGAGTAGGTGCGGTTCGAGCGGCGTCGTCGGGTCATGGCAGATCAACCTCCAGCCAGTGACGCGTCGCGGTCAGGACCTCGATCTCGGGGTGGCTCCACACGAACCGCTCGGCGTCGTCGAGCTGATCGGTCACGCCGCGCTCGGACCCCGACACGGCGGCGACGCCGATCGTGGCGCGCTGCCACACGTCGTGGTGATCGGTCTCCGCCACCGACAACCGGTGCCGGTGGCGGAGACCTTCGACGATCGGACGGAGCGTGGCCCGCTTCGCCTTCAGCGAGCGGGCCTGCGGGAGGTGCAGCTCGACCGCGAGCGCGCAGACGTACGTGGCTCCTCCCGACAAGCGCCCCTCAGCTCCGAGGGATCTCGCGATCCTCGTAGGTCTCGATGATGTCGCCTTCCTTGAGGTCCTGGAAGTCCGACAGACCGATACCGCACTCGTAGCCGGCAGCCACCTCGCGAGCGTCTTCCTTGAAGCGCTTGAGGGAGCTGACCGTGCCCTTCCAGATGATCGTGCCCTCACGCAGGAACCGGACCTTGGACCCACGCGTGATCGTGCCGTTCTGCACGTAGCAACCGGCGATGGCGCCGATCCGGGGGACCCGGAAGATCTCCCGCACCTCGGCCTCGCCCGTGACGACCTCTTCGTACTCGGGCTCGAGCATGCCGACCATGGCGCTCTCGATGTCCTCGAGCACCTCGTAGATGACCTCGTAGGTCCGGATCTCGACCTGCTCGGCGTCCGCCATCTCGCGGGCCTTGCGCTCGGGTCGGACGTTGAAGCCGATGATCGTGGCGCTCGAGCTGGCGGCCAGCTGGATGTCGCTCTCGCTGATCCGGCCGACACCGCGGTGGACGAAGCTCAGCTTCACCTCGTCGCGCTCCAGCTTGCGGAGGCTCTCCGTCAACGCCTCGAGGGAGCCGTTGACGTCGGCCTTCAGGAGCAGGTTCAGCGTCGCCGCCTCGCCCGCCTGGATCTGCTGGAAGATGTCCTCGAGCTTGGCGCCACCGCTCAGCGCGTGCGCGTCGCGGCCCAGGCTGGCCTGGCGCTGCCAGTGCTCGCGGGTGTCGGCGACCTTCGCCGCCGTGCGCTCGTCGGGGGCGACCACGAACTCGTCGCCGGCGACGGCCACGTCGGAGAGACCGAGGACCTGCACCGGTGTCGAGGGGCCGGCCTTCTTGACCTGCTTGCCCTTGTCGTCGATGAGCGCCCGGACACGGCCCCAGGCCGCACCGGCGACCAGCGGCTGACCGACCTCGAGCGTGCCCCGCTGCACCAGGATGGTGGCCACGGGACCCCGACCGACGTCGAGCTTGGACTCCAGGACGACGCCCTTGGCCCGACCCTCAGGCTCGGCCCGCAGGTCCTCCAGCTCGGCGACGACCAGCAGGTTCTCCAGCAGCTCGTCGATGCCGATGTCCTGGGTGGCCGACACCTCGACGACGATCGTGTCGCCGCCCCACGCCTCGGGGACGAGGTCCCGCTCGGCGAGCTGGCTCAGCACCTTGTTCTGGTCGGCGTTGTCCTTGTCGATCTTGTTGACGGCGACCACGATCGGCACCTCGGCGGCGCGTGCGTGGTCGATCGCCTCGATCGTCTGGGGCATGACGCCGTCGTCGGCCGCGACCACGAGCACCACGACATCGGTGGCCTGGGCGCCGCGGGACCGCATGGCGGTGAAGGCGGCGTGGCCGGGCGTGTCGATGAAGGTGATCGGGTTGCCGTCCTGGACGACCTGGTAGGCGCCGATGTGCTGGGTGATGCCACCGGCCTCGCCCTCGACCACGTTCGCCTGGCGGATGCGATCCAGCAGGCTGGTCTTGCCGTGGTCGACGTGGCCCATGACCGTCACGACGGGGGCGCGCAACGGGGTGTCGTCGTCCTCGTCCTCGTCGAGCTCGAGGTCCTCGACCGCGAGCATCTTCTGGAGCTCGACCTCCTGCTCCTCGCCGGGATCGACGAGGCGCACGGTGGCACCGATCTCCGCGGCGAAGAGCTCGATCATGTCCGAGCTCAGCGACTGCGTCGCGGTGACCATCTCACCCTGCTGGAACAGGAAGCGCACGACGTCGGCCGCGTTGCGGTTGAGCTTGGGGCCGACCTCCTGGGGCGTCGACGACCGCTCGATGACGACCTCGCCCTCGGGGACGGGTGCGCTCGTCGGCGTGTACGTCGGCGCGTCGAGCGGCTGCAGCTCCTCACGCGAACGACGACGCCGCCCCTTGCGACGGGGTGGGCGACGACCGGGGCCGCCGCGTCCACGACCGCCGGCGCCGGGACCGGCACCGGGCACGGACGTGCGGGGACCGCCGCCACCGAAGGGA
>JAXHUH010000077.1:0-46244 GCA_034211175.1 Actinomycetota bacterium | reverse complement strand
GCGGCGACCGGGGTCGCGGTCGCTGCGGCGGCCGATCGGGGTCGGGGCGGGCGTCGGTTCGGTCCCGCGTTGGCGGTCGTCCCCGTCGGGGTTGCGGCCGCGGGGCGCGCCGAACAACGTCCGGGCCAGTGTCACCCCGATCCGTAGGCCGCCGGGCTGGCGCGCGTCGCGCCGGCGGTCACGCCCGGCGCGCGGCGGGCTCGCCGGGCCGCCGGTCACCCGTCGCTCTCCGTGGTGTCGCCCTGCCCGGCGGCGCCGTCCGTCGGTGCGGCTGCGCCCTCGGCTTCCTCCACCTCCCCGGTCCCACCCTGGCCGTCGGCGGCGATCTCGGGCGTGGAGGCACCCGTCGACGCGTCACCGGGCAGCACGGGCTCGAGGTAGACGACCTGGCTCGGCACGACGAGACCGAGCGCCGTGGCCTCGGCCACGATCCGGTCCGGCGACTCCAGGTGGGCGATGCGCTGATCGAGCTCCTCGGCGTACTCGTGCCGGGCCTGCAGCTGCTCGTCGAGCTCGTCCAGCTCGAGCTGGCCCTGCACGAGCAGGGCGTGCAACGAGGCGATGACGAACACGGCGACGAGGAACAGGCCGACCGCGAACATGCCCAGGGTGCGGGGGCGGACCCCGGTGCCCGGCTCGGTGACCAGGCGGAGGTGGCGGCGCTCCTCGCGCGGCTGGGGGCGTGCCGGCGCGGTGGCCCGGCCGGCGCGGGCGCCGCTCACGATCGACCGCCGATCCGACGTTCGACCGCCCGGAGGCGCACGCTGGAGGCCCGCGGGTTGTCGGCGAGCTCGGCGTCGGTGGGCTGCGAGCCGCGGGCGAGCGACCGGAACGGGGCCGGCTCGGGCTCCACGGGCAGCCCCCGGGGCGCGGCCGGCGCCGTGGTGACCTCGCGCATGAGGTCCTTGACGATGCGGTCCTCGCCCGAGTGGTAGGTCAAGACGATGACGCGGCCGCCGGGCGCGACCGCGTCGAGGGCGGCCCCGAGGCCGGTACGGAGCTCGTCGAGCTCGGCGTTCACCTCGATGCGCAGCGCCTGGAACGTGCGGCGGGCGGGGTGGCGGCCGCGGCGGGCGGCGGCCGGGGTGGCGTCGATGACGATGGCGGCGAGCTCGGACGTCGTGGTGATCGGTCGGGCCGCGACGATGGCGCGGGCGATGCGCCCGGCATGGCGCTCGTCGCCGAAGCGGCGCAGCACCGAGGCGAGGTCCCGCTCCGGGTAGGTGTTGACGACCGTGGCCGCGGTCAGCGGCTGGCGCACGTCCATGCGCATGTCGAGCGGGCCGTCGTGGCGATGGGCGAACCCGCGGTCCGAGCGGTCGAGCTGGGGCGAGCTGACGCCGAGGTCGAAGAGGACCGCGACGGGTTGCTCGTCGAGCTCGTCGAGGACGGCGGCGAGGCCCGAGAACGGTGTGTGGCGGATCTCGACACGGTCGCCGAAGCGGGCGAGGCGGGCTGTCGCCGCGGCGACGGCGTCCGCGTCGCGGTCGAGCCCGAGGACCCGCACGTCACCGCGCGCGTCGAGGATGGCGGCGCTGTGCCCACCGCCGCCGAGGGTGGCGTCGACGACCGTTCCCGCCGGTCCGCCGCCGACGAGGCTCGTGACCTCGTCGACCATGACGGGCAGGTGGAGGAACGCGCCCGGCGGCTCGTCGTCCCCACGGCGGGCCCGTCCGCCCTCCGGCTCTCCTGGATCGGACATGGGTGTCGGAGTCACGGGTCGCACGGCGCGGCATCGCCCACGGGCAGCTCCCCGACCAGCCGTACCCGCCGGGTTGTCTCTCCCGGTCGGATGAAGATGGCTAGCGGGCGGAGTCAGGGGCCTTCCATCTCGCCAGCCGGGAAGCTGCCGGTGGTGATGCCGACTCGCCGTGCTCCTCGTTCCTCGCACTCCTTCCACTCCCGGGTCCACGGTCGCTCGACGCCGGGCGTCACCCATCAGAAGATCCCCAGGCTTCGCACGGCCTCGGACAGCTCGCGATCACCCTGCTCGGAGACCTCACGCCACCGATCGGGGTTCCAGATCTCGATGCGGTCGAAGGTGCCGTTGATCACGACCTCCCCGTCGAGCGCGGCGTACTCCCGCAGCCGTCCGGGGATGGTGATCCGACCCTGGGAATCGGGCCGCGCATCGCTGGCGTAGGCCATCACGACGCGCAGTGCGTTGTGATCGGCCTCGCTCGTGCGCACCTTCTCCCGCAGCCGTTCCACGAAGCTCGAGAACTCCTCCGGGGTCCACAACGACAGGCAGCGCTCGCCGAGGCCGAGATAACCGCCTTCGGCCAGGCGCGTACGGAACGCCGTGGGCAGGACGACCCTGCCCTTGTCGTCGAGCGAATGCTCGAACGTCCCGACGAACACGCCGCCTGGTCCTCGTTTCGTGCGTCGCCGTCACGGCGCCGCGGTCGCGGACTACCTCGCAGTACGAACCTGCAGTGGTGACCCAGGACCCCTCCCTGGTTCCCCACTGCGTGCCACTATACGCCACTACGCCCCACTTGACCAACAACTCTCGCCATATATCCCCTGTTCGGGCCGCGACGGCCCCGCGTCTGCCCAGGTCAGAGCGGTGGGGCGTGGTGGGGCGCCGTGGGGGGCGGAGTGGGGCGTCAGCCCACGACGACGAGCGCCGGCGCGTGGTCGTCACCCGCCGCGGGGATCGAGAGGAGGTCGGCCCGGCTGCGCAGACGGGCGGCGCGACCACCGACACCGAGCTCGTCGAACGCCCGGGCCATCGGCCGGGCGAGCGCGGGCGCGGCCTCGGGCGGCGGCCAGCCGAGCGACCACACGGCCACGGCCTCGGTCGGACGACCGGCCGCCGCCAGGATCTCGCCGTGGATGACCCGGGCCCACACCGGCCGCCCGGCGCTCGCACCGACCCGCTCCATCCACTCGCCCGCCGTCTCCACCGCGCGCCCGGGCTCGACCTCGCCGAGACGGACCCGCGCCGCGAGCAGCGCACCCTCCGCCCGCAGCACCGCCGGGTGCGCCGGTGCGACCTCGAGCGCCGCGGCCACCGCGGAGGCGGCGACCGCCGGGTCGGGGTCGCGCCGGTGGACCGCGAGCTCCGCCCGGTCGACCTGCGCCGGCGTGTCGCGTGCCAGCCACGGACCGGGCCGCGACCCGTCGCCGCCGATCACGACGAGCTCGGCACCGGCGCCCGACAGCTCGGCGAGCGCCACCGGCAGCGGACCGGCGAACGGCGCCATCGAGGTCGCCCGGTCGATCACGACGAGCCCGGTCCGGGCCTCGCACCGGCGCACCGGGCACACCGCGCCCCACGGCGACGCGGTGGCGACCACCGTGGCCCCGGCGTCGAGCGCCGCCTCGACCACCGCGGCGTCGATCCCGACCCGGGCGACGACGAGGCCGGCCCCGACGGCCCGCGACCGAAGGCGTGCCGCCGCAGTGGCCTCGCGGGCGGGCGGATCGTCGAGGACCGCGGCGATCGACGGGTCGGGACCGGTGGCATCTCCCGATCGGCCGGCGACGAGACGGATCCCGTCCGTCGGCAGGCGGGCCAGCACCGCGGAGGCCACGACCTGGACGTCGCGGTGACCGGGCAGGGCCTCGGCCCGACCGCGCACGTCGGCGAGCGAGTCGGCCGCGATCAGGAGGTGGCCGGCCAGGCACCGGTCGAACGCGGCGCGCATCGCCAGCTCGACGGCCGCGTCGCCGTCGGGCCACTCCTCGACGACCAGCTCCAGTGTCGAGGCCGCCGTCGCGTGGTCGTCGGCGGCGCGCCGGCACGCGGCGACGACGAGCTGGGCCGACCACCAGTCGTGGCGGGCGAGGAGCCCGTCGCCGAGCGGCAGGTCCCGCAGCGCACGCTCCCCCGCCGCGCCGCCCTCGTCGCGCCACACGATCTCGGCCTCCCACCCGCGGCGGGTGGTCATCAGCGGGAGCGGATCGGCCGGGTCGAGCCCGTGGAGCTGGGCGGCGGCGACGGTCAGCTGCTCGTGCGTCGGCCACTGGTCGAGCGCGTCGTCGAGCAGCGCGACGGCGCGACCGTGGCGCCCGTGGCGCTGGAGCACGCGCACGACGAGCGGTACCACCAGGGGCGCCACGTCGTCGCCGTCGGCCACGGCCCGTTCGGCGGCGACGACCGCACGCTCGGAGCCCCCGGCGCCCGCCGCGGCGAGGAACGCCCGGGCCCGGCAGACGGCGTCGGCCCCGTCGGTGCCGGGCGCGTCGCGGTCATCGAGATCGTCGATCCGCTCCAGCGCCTCGTGGAACCGCCGGGCCGCGAGCAGCTCGTCGAGCGTCATCGGCACGGCGCGTCACCGTGCGCGCTCACGCCCGCCTCGACCCCGGTGCCAGCACCGCGCGCGATCGTCGACCCGACCCCCGTCGCCGTCTCCCAACGTTCCGCCCTGTTCCCCAGCGTTCCGCGCTGCTCGTCCGTGTTCCCGGTACGTCGGAGCGTTCCGCGGCTGCCCATCACTTTCAGCGCCCAGTGAATCACATCGCGTCGGCCGTTCCGCGGTTGCTCACGGTGCTCCACGTGGACGACCGAGGCGCTCAGAGGTCCCGCAGATGGTCCTCGAAGCGCCCGGCCAGGCCGGCCGCGTCGATCCCGATGCCGAGGTCGGCGACCCCGACGGCGACGGTCGCCAGCGCCGACGAGGCCTCGCGGCGGGCCACGGGGTCGAGCGCCAGCAGCCCGACGAGCCGGTCCGGTCGCCAGCGGAGGAGCGCCGAGGTCTGCAGCCTCGCCACCGAGCGGGTGCGGCGCTGGGAGATCCCGACGACCTTGCGGCCCCCCACCGTGACCTCGCCGGCGCCGAGCCCGGCGAAGCAGAAGCGGTCACCCCACGCGCCGCGATCGAGGCCGCCGGTGTGGACCTCGGCGACCACGCCGAGGTCGGCCAGCACCTCGGCCCACGCACGCCCGACCCAGTGCGTCGCCCGCCCCACGTCGTCGTCCCACAGCGGGTCGTCCCGACCGATCAGGACGTCGACCCACACCAGGTCGTCGTCGACGAGCACCGCTCCCCCACCGCTGCGCCGCCGGACGAGGTCGGTGCCGGCCGAGGCGAGCGCCGCGGCGTCGACGTGGTCGTCCGGTTCGGTGCTGCCGAGCACGAGCGCCGGGCGCGTCGGGTGGGCGAACCAGGCGTGGCGGCGCCCGTCGGTCGGCGGGGCGCGGTGGTGGAGCTCGCCGGCCGGGCCGTGCACGTGCTCGACGATCCAGCGGGACGCGCACGCCCCGGGCCCCGGGTCGTCACTCACGCCGAGAGGGGCTCGGCGTCCAGGTACGGCTTCCAGTGCTCGGGGACGCGCCCGAGCCCGACCACGATCCAGCTCAGCTGGCGCGGCGCGGCCGGTGGCCGACGCAGGATCATCGTCGACTCGGTGAGCAGGCGGTCGCCCTTGGCGAGGTTGCAGCGCCGGCACGCGGCGACGACGTTCTCCCACTCGTGCTGGCCGCCACGGCTGCGGGGCACGACGTGATCGATGCTCTCCGCGGCCCGACCGCAGTACTGGCAGCGGTGGTCGTCGCGGTGGAAGACGGCGCGACGACTGAGGGTGACACGACGTTGGAACGGGACCCGCACGTAGTAGCGGAGCCGGATGACCGACGGCACGACGAACGCCAGCCGCTCCGAGCGCACGGTCTGCTCGGACGCGTGGAGCACGTCTGCCTTCTCGTCCAGGACGAGGACCACTGCCCTCCGGCTGGGCACCACGCCGAGGGGCTCGTACGTGGCATTCAGCACGAGCGCACGGGCCATGCGTGCGGAGCGTAGCCCCCCGAGAGCCGACGTCGAGTGTCGGAATCGCGTCGGTTTGCCGCTTCGTGCTGCCGCTGACCGTTCGTCACCTCGTCCGGCGACCCGCGGCGAGGACGGTGCCCGCCCGGGGTCGGTCGCAGGTGCGCGCCGGATCAGCCCAGGTCGCGCACGGTGCGGCACCATCCGAGCCAGGCGACGATGTCGTCGGGCTCGGGGACACCGTCGGAGCTGCCGAGCTGGGTGGTGAGCCGGAACCGGGCCCATCCCGGGTCGGGCAGCGGCAGGTGGGACCCGCGGCGCCACCACCCGCGGCCGGCCAGCAGGTGCAGCTGGCGGATGGCCTCGGGCCACAGCGCGGGTCGGGCCACGACCGCGGCGCTGACCCGCGCCCATCCCGTCACCGCCACCAGCCGGGTGCGCACGCCGGTGCCGCTCACCGGATGCCGATGTCGTGGCCGAGGGCCCGCCAGGCGACCGCGCCCGCACCGACGAGGGGGCCCTCGCCGCCGAGGAGGGCCGGCACGATCCGCGTGCCCTTGCTGTACTCGAGCCGGGCGATGTCGTCGCACTCGGCCTGGGCGGCGGCGAAGAACGGCTCGCCGAAGCCGAGCGCCACCGAGCCGGCGACGACGGCGAGACGCAGGTCCAACAGGTTGGCCACCGAGCCGACCGCACGCCCGACGAGACGGCCCGTCTCGGCGATGACGTCGGCCGTGGCACCCTGGGCCGGTCGCCCGGTCTTGGCCGCGATGGCGGTGCCCGACGCCTCGGCCTCGAGCACGCCGGGGATGTGGCCGGGCAGCGGGAAGCCGTCGGGGACGACGACGATGTGGCCGATGTGGCCCGCGTTCCCCCCGGCGCCGTCGAGCAGGCGGCCGTCGAGCACGATGCCGCCGCCGACGCCGGTGGAGACGACCATGGCCACGAAGTCGGAGCAGCCGACGGCGGCGCCCTGCCAGCCCTCGCCGAGCGCCAGGGCCTTGCAGTCGTTGTCCACGTACACAGGGAGGCCGGTCAGCTCGGCGAGGCGCGCCCGGACCGGGAAGCCGCGCCAGCCAGCGATGTTGAGCGGCGAGATCGTCTCGCCGCCGGCCGTCATCGGGCCGGCCGAGCCGACGCCGAGCGCGACCGGTGGCGATGCCGGATCGGCCTCGGTCAGGACGGCCGCCACCACCGACCGGAGCGCATCGAAGAGCGTCTCGGCGTCACCGCCGGCCGGCGTCGGGACCTGGTGACGGTTCGTGAGCGACCCGTCCGCACCGACGAGCCCGGCGGCGAACTTCGTACCACCGATGTCGACGGCGAGAACCTGTTCCACATCGCACGACGCTAGCGTCTCGTGATTGGTGGGCGGTCTCCACGCGTTCCGTCCGATCCGGTGAATACCCTGTGAGACGGCCGATGCCCGCGCACGCGCGGGAAGCCCACTCCGGTGGGGAGACGAGCGCACGCCCGCCCGGGTGGACAGGAGCGAGGAGACTGCATGGCGACCCAGCAGCACGACGGGGCGACGACGACGTTCGCGGACCTCTTCGAGGCCATCGCCAGCAACATCGAGAAGGTGATCCAGGGCAAGTCGGAGGTGGTCGAGCTCCTCCTCCTCTGCGTCGTCGCCGAGGGCCACCTCCTCATCGAGGACGTGCCCGGGGTCGGCAAGACGACGATGGCCAAGGCCCTCGCCACCTCGATCGACACGACGTTCGGGCGTGTGCAGTTCACGCCCGACCTGCTCCCCTCCGACGTGGTCGGTGTGACGGTGTGGGACCGCAACTCGAGCGCCTTCGAGTTCCGCCCGGGCCCGATCTTCTCCAACATCCTCCTCGGCGACGAGATCAACCGCGCGACGCCGAAGACGCAGTCGGCGTTGCTCGAGGCCATGGCCGAGGGCCAGGTCACGGTCGACGGCTCGACCTACCCGCTGCGCCCGCCGTTCATGGTGATCGCCACCCAGAACCCGCTCGAGCACGAGGGCACCTACCCGCTGCCCGACAGCCAGCTCGACCGGTTCCTGATGCGCATCTCCGTGGGCTACCCGGCCCGCTCCGACGAGATCCGCATCCTCGAGGAGCACGGCGACCACAGCCGCCTCAGCGACGTCTCCGCGGTCGTGTCGGCCAACGAGGTCCAGGCGATGGCGGCCGCGGCCCGCTCGATCCACGTGAGCCCGGCGGTGAAGGAGTACCTGGTCGACATCGCGGACGCGACCCGGCGCCACTCCCACGTGGCGCTCGGCATGTCGCCGCGCGCCAGCCTCGCGCTCCAGCGAGTGGCCCGGGCCCGGGCTGCGGCGTCGGGCCGGGGCTACGTGAGCCCCGACGACGTGAAGGCGCTGGCCGAGCCGGTGCTGGCCCACCGCCTGATGCTGACGCCGGAGGCCCAGCTGCAGGGGGCGACGGCGGAGTCGATCGTCCGGGACGTGATCGCCCGGGTGCCCGTGCCGGTCGCCAGTCGCGGCTGAGTCGTGCTGACCAGGGAAGGCTGGCTCGTCGGTGCGGGCGCCGTCGTCCTCGTGGCGCTCGGCCGCCTGCTCGGCATCTTCGAGCTCTTCCTGATCGGCGGCGCCGCCGCGGGCCTGCTCGTCGTCGCCGCGGTCATCGTCTCGCTCGTGCGGCTGCGCCTGGCGGTCAGCCGCCACCTCCAGCCGCCCCGCGTCCACGCCGGTGCGCTGAGCCGGGTCGAGCTGCGCATCGCCAACGCCGGCCGCCGCCGCACCCCGGTCATCCGGTTGCGCGACGCGGTCACCGGCACCCGGGGCGCCAACCTCATCCTCTCCCCGATGACCCCGGGCAGCTCGGTGCGCGCCGCGTACCAGCTGCCGACCCATCGCCGGGGCCTGATCTCGATCGGGCCGCTCGAGGTCCTCGTCGGTGACCCGTTCGGCCTGACGGTCTCGAGCATCACCGCGCTCGGCGAGTCCGAGCTGCTCGTGTACCCCCACATCGACCCGATCGCCCCGCTGCCGATGGCGAGCGGCCACGACCCGACCTCGGGTGCCCGCCACGCCAATGCCCTGGGCCGCTCCGGCGACGACTTCTACGCCCTGCGCCGCTACGTGGTCGGCGATGACCTGCGCCGGGTCCACTGGCCCTCCACGGCCCGCCACGACGAGCTGATGGTGCGCCAGGACGAGCTGCCGTGGCAGGGCCGCACGACGGTGGTCGTCGACTCACGGTCCTACTCGCACACCGAGGACTCCTTCGAGCTCGCGGTCTCGGCCACGGCCAGCATCGTCAACGTCGCCTGGAAGCGCGGCGACCAGGTCCGGCTGATCACGACCAGCGGCTCGGACTCCGACTTCGGCTCCGGCCGCGAGCACCTCGACGCCGCCTTCCACCACCTGGCGCTGCTGAACGTGTCGCAGGACGCGTCGATCCAGGCCACGCTCGAACGTCTGGCCCGCCAGCCCGGTGGTGGTTCGCTCGTGCTGGTCGTGGCCTCGCTGGCCACCTCCGAGCTGGCCCGCCTCGACGCCCTCGTCCGGGCGTACGCCTCGGTCACGATCGTGATGTTCTCGCCGTCGTCGTGGGACCCGTCGGCCCGCGACGAGCAACCTCCCGCCACCCGCGCCCAGCTCGTGCAGGTCACGAAGGACGCCCCGTTCCCGCGGGCGTGGGACCGCGTCGCCCGCCCGACGGGCCGGTGGACCCACGGGCCCCGCCCGACGGCCGCGAACGGCAACGGTCGGGAGCCCGGCGACGGCGCGGACCCCGACCAGGACGGCGCGCAGGTGGTGGGCGACCGCTTCGACCGCCCGTCGGTGCGATGACCCGGGCGATCGACGCGCCGGCCGGCGCCGGGGGGCTGCCCGCACGTGCGACCGGGGGCGCCCACGTGGCGGGCGGAGTTCACCGGATCGGGTACGTAAGGTCGCCCGCCCTGCCAGACTCGTTGGGTCGTCGGACGGTGGATCGAGGGAGGGTGGCGTGAGCCCTGCGGCGTCGAGCCTGCGGACACCGGCCGAGCTGTCGTTGATCGCGGTCACCCTGACCTGCCTGGTCGGGTTCTCCCGTCTGTTCACCGACTCGTCGTTCATCGGGCCGTTGGCGATCATGGCCCTGACCGGCCACGCCATCGCCATCTGGGCCCGGCGCCGGAGCTGGTCGCTGCCCCTGGCCGCCTCCCTCGCCGCGGTGGCGTTCGTGCTCGTCGGGACGTGGGTCTTCTACTTCCACACGACCCGCATCGGCCTGCCCACCTCGACGACGGTCGACACCGCCCTCGACGACCTGCGGGCCGCGTGGTCGGTGTTCGAGGAGGAACGGGCGCCGGTCGACCCGCTCCGGGGCTTCCTCACGACCTCCGCCCTCGGGTTCTGGATGGTCGCGTTCCTGTCCGACTGGTCGGCGTTCCGGCTGTGGGCGCCGTTCGAGGCGACGACACCGGCCGGCGGCATGTTCGTGCTGGCGTCGCTGCTCGGCGCCGAGGACGACCGCATCATCCTGACGGTCCTGTTCCTCGCCGCCCTGCTCGGCTTCCTGCTGCTGCACCGGGTCGCCCGCCAGGAGGCGTCGACCGGTTGGATCCAGGGCGACGCGGTCCGCGGCAGCCGGGCGCTGTTGCGCCTCGGCGCGCTGCTCATCGTCGTCGCGCTCGCCGCCGGGGTCGCGTTCGGCCCCGCGCTGCCGGGCGCCGAGGCGGACGCGCTGGTCGACTGGCGCGGCGGTCGCGGGGGCAGCGGCTCCCGGGTCACGCTGTCGCCGCTCGTCGACATCCAGACCCGCCTCGTCCAGGACAGCGAGGTCGAGGCGTTCCGCGTCACCGTCGACAGCGACTCCCCCGACCCCGGGGACCGCCGCGCGTACTGGCGACTCACCGCGCTCGACCACTTCGACGGCGGCGTCTGGGAGCTGGAGCGGCAGTTCGAGCCGGTGGAGGCGGACAACGACCTGCTCGACACCGAGACCCCGGCCGGCTACACGCTGACCCAGACGTTCTCGATCAGTGGGCTCGACCAGTTGTGGCTGCCCGCGGCGTACCACCCGCAGATGGTCGAGGTACCCGAGACGCCCGAGAGTGGGTCGGTCCCCCCGCCGCTCTACGACCGGGAGTCGGCCACGCTCATCGTCGACGACGAGATCGACTCGAGCGCCGACTTCCCGACCTACGTGGTCGAGTCGGTCGTCCCCAACATCGACCGGGCCCGGTTGGTCACCGCGCCGACGCCGCCGCCGGAGATCGCCGAGCGCTACCTCCAGCTGCCCGACGGCATGGACGTCGTGCGGGCCGAGGCGGAGCGGGTCGCCGCCGAGGCGCAAGCGACCACCCCGTTCGAGCGGGCCGACGCGCTCCAGCGCTACTTCCGTGACCCGTCGCGGTTCACCTACGACACCAACGTGCCCCAGGGCCACGGTGGTGACCGGGTCGAGGACTTCCTGTTCCCCGAGGGTGGCGGCGTCTCGATCGGCTACTGCGAGCAGTTCTCGAGCTCGTTCGCGGCGATGGCCCGCACGCTCGGGCTGCCCGCCCGGGTCGCGGTGGGCTACACGACCGGCGAGCTGCTGCCCGAGGACCCGAACACCTACGTCGTGAAGGGCAAGCACTCCCACGCCTGGCCCGAGGTGTACTTCTCCGGCGTCGGCTGGGTCGCCTTCGAACCCACGCCGGGCCGCGGCGCCGCCAACCAGGAGTACCTGAACGTCGAGGAGGACCAGGTCGGAGGCGCCGACGCGGTGGCCACCTCGTCCACGACCGTCCTGCCGGGTGACCAGATCCCCGACTTCAGCGGCGACCTGCCGATCCCCGACGACTTCGTGCCCGACGACGGCACGATCGCCGCGCCCGACGACGGCAACCTGCTCGACAACACCGTGGTCCGGGTCCTGCTCGGGATCGTCGCCGTCGTGGCCCTCTACGCCGGTGCCGTGCTCGGCGGTCGGTGGTTGGCCCGCTTCCTCCGGCGACGCAAGGCCGACCGGGTCCCCCGCCACCGGATCGACCTGGCGTGGATCGAGTCCCAGGACGCACTGCGCATCGTCGGGGTCGAGCCGAACGCGGCGGAGACCCCGGCCGAGTTCGCCAGCCGCACCGGCCGCTACGCCGACATCGACCGCCACGAGCTCGCGGAGCTGGCCGAGCTCACCACCGCGGCGCGCTACAGCCCGGGTGACCCCCATCCCGACGACGTCGACCGGGCGAAGTCGACGGCCGAGCGGCTCGGCCACCGGGTGCGCCGCTCCGTGCCGTTCTCCCAGCGCCTCCGCCACGATCTCGACCCCCGGCGGCTCGTCACGACCGGCAACGGGAGCGCGCCGCGGGACGACGCCTGAGCCGCGGCGCCACCGACCGGGCCATCGCGGTGTGCGTCGAGGCGCCGGTCACGGTCGCGCGTCGGTCGCGCTGAGTGCGCCGGTCCCCGCCCCCGGCCCCCGTGCACCCGACGAACCTGCGGACACCGGCCGAGCTCGCCCTGGTGGCGGTGACGCTGGCGAGCCTCGCCGCCTTCTCCCGCCTGTTCGTCGACGTCGGGGCCGTGGCCCCGCTGGCGCTGGTCGTCGTGACCGGCCACGGCCTCGCCCTGACCGCCCGGCGCCGGAACTGGTCCGCCCCACTCGCGGTGGCGGCCGCCGCCGTGGCGTTCGTGCTCGTCGTGACCTGGGTGTTCTACCTGCACACGACCGTGATCGGCCTGCCCACCACGTCGACGGTGGACGCCGTGATCGACGACCTGCGGGCCGCGTGGACGACGCTCGGGTCGCAGCGGGCCCCGGTCGAGCCCCTGCGCGGCTTCCTGGTGAGCGCGGCGCTCGGCTTCTGGCTGGTGGCGCTGCTGTCGGACGGCTCGGCGTTCCGCGTCGGGGGTGCGGTGGAGGCGACCGCGCCGGCGGGCGGCATGTTCGTGCTCTCGTCGCTGCTCGGCACCGGGGGCGGGCGGGTCCCGGCGACGCTGGGGTTCGTCGCCGCGGTCCTGGCGTTCCTGCTCCTGTACCGCGTCGCCCGCCAGGAGGCGTCACCGGGGTGGGTCGACGGTGACGCGGCGCGGGGCGGCCGCGCCCTGCTGCGCACCGGCGTGGTGCTCATCGTGGCCGCGGTCGGCGCCGGCGTCGTGGTCGGCCCGGCGCTCCCCGGCGCCGGGGCGGACGGGTTGATCGACTGGCGCGGACGCGACGACGGAGGGGCCCGGGTCACGGTGTCCCCGCTGGTCGACATCCGCTCCCGGCTCGTGGAGGACCGCGACGTCGAGGTGTTCCGGGTGACGGTCGACGGCATCGCCGCCACCGATGATCCCGCGGGTCCCGGCGACGCTGCCGCGATCCGGTACTGGCGGATGACGGCCCTCGACCACTTCGACGCCAGCCGCTGGACGCTCGAGGAGCGCCCGTTCCGCGCGGTCGACGTCGGTGACGACCTCGTGACCGGTGCGCCGGCGGGGCCTCGGGTGCGCCAGTCGTTCACGACGACCGGTCTCGGCGGGGCGTGGCTCCCGACGGCGTTCCGTGCGACCGGGCTGCGGTCGGTCACCGGCGCCGACGGGGCGCCGACCGTGCGCCACAACGAGGAGCTGGGGGCGTTGCTGGTCGACGACGCCGCCGACATCGAGACCTATGCGGTCGAGTCGGTCCTGCCGGTCACGGACCCGGCCGTGCTGGCGAACGCGCTGACCCCACCCGGCCCGCTCGCCGCCCGGTACCTCCGGCTCCCCGACGGGATGGAGGCGGTGCGGGCCGAGGCCGAGCGGATCGTCGCCGCAGCCGGCGCGGTCGGGGCCCACGCACGGGCGAGCGCGCTGGCCGACCACTTCCACGACCCGAGCCGGTTCGGCTACTCCACCGACGTCGCCGCCGGGCAGGGCCGCGAGCGGGTCGAGGACTTCCTGTTCCCCGACGACGGCGGGGTGTCGCTCGGCTACTGCGAGCAGTTCGCCAGCTCGTACGCCGCACTCGCCCGCGCCATCGGCCTACCGACACGGGTGGCCGTCGGGTTCACGGCCGGCGAGCCGCTCCCCGGGTCGCCGGCCACGTTCGTCGTCCGCGGTGAGCACGCCCACGCGTGGCCGGAGGTGTGGTTCTCGGGCGTCGGTTGGGTCCCGTTCGAGCCGACGCCCGGTCGGGGCGCCGCCGGCGGGGCGGACCCCGGCGCCGAAGCCCCGACCGCCGACGATCCGCCGGCGCCGACCACTACCGTCGCCGACGGCGGGCAGGACGCGCCCGGCGACGCCGACCCGTCGGACGCTGACGACGCAGCGGGTTCGCCCGGTGCCGGCGGCCCCGGGCCCGCCACGCCGTGGGGCTGGTGGTTGGCGTCGGGCACGATCGCCGTCGCCGGGCTCTACGTCGCGCTCGTCCTGGGCGGACGGGGCGTGCGCACCGCGATGCGACGTCTTGCCGGCCAGCCGGCGCGACGTCGCATCGACCGCGCCTGGGCCGAGTCGCAGGACGCGCTCCGCCTGATCGGGGTCGAGCCGGCCACCGCGGAGACGCCGGTCGAGTACGCGGCCAGGACCGGGCACCGCTCGGAGGTCGCCGGGGACGTGCTCGTCGAGCTCGCCGAGCTGACGACGGCCGCCCGCTACGGGCCCGGCGATCCGCAGCCGGGGGAGGTCGAGCGGGCGGAGGCGACCTCGCGGGACGTCAGTCGGAGGATCCGCCGGTCGGTGCCGTTGCGTCGGCGACTGCGCCACGACCTCGACCCGCGTCGCCTCCGGGATCGAGGGTTCGACGTCTGAGGTCCGGGTCGAGTGATGTCGCCGTGCGGGAGCCCACGGGCGCGAACCCGCAGCGAGGGAAGGCCCGGGGCAGGGGTGTGGCAGGAGGAAGACGAGACGGCGGACCGTCGCGGCCGCGCAGCGACCGTCAGGGCAGGTCGGCGGGGCGGCGCGCAGCGTCGGCCTGCGCCGACGTCACAACCGGGTCCGACCGGGGCCGGGACCCGGCGCGATCACTCCTCGTCGCGCTTGAAGCGGTCGCGCATCCGGTTGGACGTGTTGCCCAGGTAGTCCTTGAGACCTGCGGCCCGCATCGACGAGGTCATCTGCTGCCACCCGGCGCGGCCCATCTTGCGCGCGTTGTGCTCGATGAAGAGCGCAGACGCCAACATGATGGTGAAACCACCGAACGCCAGGAGGAAGTGGATCGACAGCGTCAGCACCAGCATCGCGACGCCGAGCACGAACACCAGCGCGGCCCACTTGATGTTGCGGAACGCGTGGCTGTACAGCGTCGTCGAACTGACTTCGCGAGCCAGAGCAGGATCGCTCTCGTAGAGCCGTTCTTCGATCTCTTGGAGGATTCGCTGCTCGTCCTCGGAAAGCGGCACGGCGGCTTCCCTTCCTGCCCTGATTGCCTGGTTCGGAGAGTGTCGCACAGCGCAGAGGCAACAGCCAACGAGGACCGCTGGTCCGGGACCAACGACCCACGTACCGACATGCCCCTCCGAGCCGACGGTCACGATTCTAGCGACCGGGCCGGTCGCTAGAGCTGCGCCCTCGACGGTTTTTCGACGGCCGCTCGTCGGGGGAACGGCGGTCGGGCCCCCACGGGGATCGGTCGCCCACGGCCCCGGCCTGTTGATCGGGGGACACGGCCGCCGCGGGGCGGATCGCGCCGACGCCGAAGCGCTCGCGGATGGCGTCCACGACACCCTCGGTCGTGCGCCACGACTCGGGGTCGCCGCCGCCGGCTGCGCCGGCCGAACCATCACCGCCGGCCAGGTCCTCGAGCGACAGCTGCTGTGGCCGATCGCGGCCCAGGCCCGACGCACCGACGCCCAGGAGCCGCACGCCCGGGCCCTCGACCCCGACGGCGGCGAGGAGCTGGCGGGCCTCGGTCGCCAGGACCCGCCCCGAGTCGAACGGCTGCGACAGCGTCACCGAGCGGGTGATCGAGCGGAAGTCGCCGAAGCGGACCTTGAGGTTGACGGTCTTCGCGGTCAGCCCGCCGCTGCGCAGTCGGGCCCCGACGGCGTCGGCCAGGCGGACGACCTCCCGCTCGAGCGCGTCCCGATCGTGGATGTCGACCTCGAAGGTCTCCTCGTGGCTGATCGACTTCGTCGGGCGGTCGACCTCGACGGGGCGGTCGTCGCGGGCGTGGGCCAGGGCCCACAGGTGGCGCCCCACCCCGTCGCCGAGCGCGGCGACGACCGCCTGCTCGGGCAGGGCGGCGAGCTGGCCGACCGTGCGCACCCCGAGCCCGTGGAGCCGGGCGAGCGTCGCCGGCCCCACGCCCCACAGGGCCTCGACGCCCAGCGGGTGGAGGAACGCCAGCTCCTCGCCGCGGCGCACGGTGACGACGCCCCGGCCGGGCCGGGGCCCGCGCCGGTCGGCGATCGGCTTGGCCGCCTCGGACGCAAGCTTGGCCAGGAACTTGCTCGGCGCGACCCCGACCGAGCAGTCGAGTCCCTCCCCCTCGGCCACCTCGGCCCGCAGCCGGGCGGCGATGGCGGTGGGCGGCCCCGAGAGCTGCTGGGCGCCGGTGACGTCGAGGAACGCCTCGTCGAGCGAGAGCGGCTCGACGAGGGGCGTGACCGCCCGGAACCGGGCCATCACCGACTCGCTCACCTCGCGGTAGCGGGCGTGGTCGCCGGGCAGGAACACGGCGTCGGGGCAGCAGCGCCGGGCGCGGGCCGTGGGCATCGCCGAGCGCACACCGTGGGCGCGGGCCTCGTAGGACGCGGAGGCGACGACGCCGCGGTCCCCCGTGCCGCCGACCACGACCGGGCGTCCCACGAGCTCGGGGCGGCGGAGCAGCTCGACCGAGACGTAGAAGGCGTCCATGTCGACGTGGAGCACGGCCCGCTCCCAGCGGGCCTCCCGGCGCGTCGCATCGGCGACCGGTGGGCCCGCCCGTTCGCGGTTCACGCGACGCGGGCGACCGACAGGGTGGCGATGTCGTCGCCGTCGACCCGGTACCCGAACCGGCGGGTCCCGGACCATCGCTCGCCCAGCCAGGCGAGGAGCGGCTCGCGCACCCAGAGGTGGGCGGCGGCGAGGTGGTGGTCGCACTCGTCGGCCGAGACGAACCGGGCGAGCTCGACGATGCCGTCGGGGTCGTCGATGGCGAGCTCGCCCTCGTAGGCGACGGCGCGGTGGACCTCGACGCGCAGCTGCCAGCCGAGGCCGGTGGCGAGCGCGTCGATCTCGTAGACCGGGCCCTCCCACTCGGAGACCCGCAGGCCCGTCTCCTCGGCGACCTCGCGGGTGAGGCCCCCGAGCACGGTCTCGCCCTCGTCGATGACCCCGCCGGGCGGTGTCCAGTCCGCGCGGCCGTTGCGGCGGCGGTTGCGCACCAGGAGCAGCCCGCCGGGCCCCTCGAGGAGCGCTCCCCCGACCGTCCAGCGTCGCATCCGGCCAGTCTTGCAGAACCGACTGCGCACGACCCTGACGGCGCGTGCAGGCTGTCGGGCGTGACCGACGAGATCGCACACCCCCCGACCGTCGCCGCCGTCGTCGCCGCGGCCGCCACCGCCGGCCTGGCCGTCGTGCCCGTCGAGTTCCCCGACGGCACCCGCACCGCGGCCGATGCGGCCGCCGCCATCGGCTGCGAGGTCGCCCAGATCGTGAAGTCGCTCGTGTTCGTCGTCGAGGACGTCCCCCGGGACGGCGACCCCGACACCGGCGGCACGACCACCGACGACCCGACCTCGACCACCGCCGAGGTCGTGCTCGCCCTGGTCGCCGGCGACGACCGGCTCGATCCCGACAAGCTCGCGGCGGCCGCGTCCGGGCGGCGGGCGCGGCGCGCCTCGGCCGACGAGGTCCGGGCGGCCACCGGCGTCGCCATCGGCGGCGTGGCGCCCTTCGGCCTCGCCGGCCGGCTGCGGTGCTTCGTCGACCCCGGGGTCCTGCGCCACGACGAGGTGTGGGCCGCGGCGGGCACTCCCCGGCACGTGTTCGCCGCCGAGCCCCGGGCCCTCGTTGAGGCGGCCGGCGCACGGGTCGCCGAGGTCGCCGGCCCGACCGGTTGAGCCCGGCGACCGACCGGCGCCCGCCCTCTGCGCCAGCCCGGCCACGGCGCCCGGCTTCGGCACGACCGCACGGCGTTCGGCGGGCGTGGTCGCACACCGATGCGGAGCGGTAACCTCCCCGGCCGATGAGTGAGGACCCGGCTCCCCGACCCGGTGGCGGCACGGCCGCACCCCCGCTGGTGGCGCGGATCGTGGCGTTCGTCGCCATCGTCGTCGCCGGCCTGTGCGGCGGGCTGATCGGCTACGCGGTGATGGACCTGCAGTGCTCGGGCGACTGCGGCGTCTGGGTCGGGCTCGGCGGGTTCGTCGGTGCCGTGGCCGGGGCCGTCGGCGTCGCGGTGATCGCCGTGCTCACGCTGCGGGCCATGGGCGAGTGGGACATCACCCGCGACCGGCGCTGAGCCGTCCCCCGGCGACCGAACGGACGCCCCGCCTCCGCTGAGCACGACGGCGGCGGGTACGACGAGGGTCGGCGGCCATCGCAGGTAGCCTCGCGTCGGTGGAGACCCCCCGCCCCACCGATCTGGTCGCCCTCGCACGCACCGTCGCCGACGACACGGCGGCAATGGTTGCGTCCCGGGTCGACGACGCCCATGGCCACGACACCAAGTCGTCCCCGACCGACGTCGTCACCGAGGTCGACCGGGCGGCCGAGCGCCGCATCGTGACCATGCTGCTCGACGCCCGGCCCGACGACGGCGTCGTCGGCGAGGAGGGCGCCGACCACGCCGGCGCCTCCGGGGTCCGCTGGATCATCGACCCGATCGACGGCACGACCAACTTCTTCTACGGGCTCGCCGGGTTCGCCATCTCGATCGCCGCCGAGGTCGACGGTGTCGTCGTCGCCGGCGCGGTCGCCGACCCGCTCCACCGGGAGACGTTCACCGCCACGCTCGGCGGCGGCGCGTTCTGCAACGACGCCCCGATCCGGGTGAACGACCACCGCGACCTGGCCACCGCCCTCGTCGGGACGGGGTTCTCCTACGAGCCCGACCGGCGCCGCCGCCAGGCCGACGTCCTGCGGGCCGTCATCGGCGAGGTCCGCGACATCCGCCGGCTCGGAGCGGCCTCGGTCGACCTGTGCGCGGTCGCCCGTGGCCGCCTCGACGGGTACTACGAGAAGGGCCTCAACGTCTGGGACTACGCGGCCGGCGCGCTCGTCGCCAGCGAGGCCGGTGCCGTGCTCGGCGACCTCGACGGCGGGCCGCCGTCGTCGGCGTTCACGCTCGCCGCGGCGCCGCGCATCTTCGAGCCGCTGCGGGCCCTGCTGCGGGCCGCGGGCGCCGCGGACGCCTGAGCGCGACACCGTCCCGCAACCGCTTCGTCACCTCCGTCGCCGGTCCACAGGCGCCTGACCTGCGCCGATCGTGACGATCCGCGCGAAAAATGCCGTCGAATCAGCACGAACGGGCTGCGAATGCGGCACCATTGTTCTGTGGGAACCCGCATCCTGACCGTCGAAGACGACGAGCGAATCCGCGCCGCCGTGAAGCTGGCTCTCGAGGACGAGGGCTGGGAGGTGGAGGAGTCGGACAACGGCGAGGACGCCCTCGACGTGTTCACTCGCGCACCGACCGATGTCGTCCTCATCGACATCATGCTTCCGGGCATCGACGGGTTCGAGGTCTGCCGCTCGATCCGCCGCACCAGTGACGTCCCGATCGTCATGGTCACGGCCCGAAACGACACGCACGACGTCGTGGCCGGCCTCGAGGCCGGGGCCGACGACTACCTGACCAAGCCGTTCGCGCCGAAGGAGCTGTCGGCGCGCATCCGTGCCCTGCTCCGGCGGGTGCGCATCACCGATCCGGCGACGTCCAACCTCAAGTTCGGCGACCTCGAGATCATGCCGGACGAGGGCCGCGTGATGCTGGCCAACGACGAGGTCCACCTCACGAAGACGGAGTTCCGCCTCCTGTGCGAGCTCGCCTCCGGGCCGGGCCGCGTCTTCAGTCGTGAGGTGCTGCTGGAGCGGGTCTGGGGGTACGGTTACTTCGGTGATGGCCGACTGGTCGACGTCCACGTGCGTCGGCTGCGGACGAAGATCGAGTCCGATCCGGCCAATCCTCGACACGTGGTGACGGTGCGGGGCCTGGGCTACAAGCTGCAGTCCTGACAGGCGCCGACACCGCAGGCGGGCGGTGTGAGGGAAGGGTTCGATGAGTTCTCGTCGACGCTTGGGCCTTCGGGCCCGGATCATGTTGTCGTTCGCGCTGGGCTCGATGCTGCTCTCGGCGCTCCTGGCGGGGTCGACGTTCGCGCTCATCCGGTCGAACCAGCTCGACCGCATGGAGGGCCTGGTCCGTACCCAGGCGTACTCCAACGCCGAGCAGCTCCAGGACCGCATCGACGCGTCGGCCGAGTCGATCGCCGAGGCGGTGCGCGGGTTGCCCACACCCCGTGACGGCCGGCCGCAGCTGTTCATGCCGAACGACCCCAACCCGATCGTGAAGGTCGCGACCGGGTCGGAGCCGCCGCCGATCGAACTGCGCACCTGGGTCAACGCCGGCAACACCGGCATGATGACGTACGACCAGAGCGGCAGCACCCTCGTCGCGGTGGGCATCGCCATCCCGACCGCGACCGGCGAGGTGGCGGAGTACTACGAACCGGTCCCGCTCACCGACATCGAGGACAACCTCGAGCAGCTCGCCATCGCGCTGCTCGGCGCCGGCGTCCTGACCACCCTGGCCGGCGCCGCGGTCGGGCGATGGGCCAGCCGCCGGGTGCTGGCGCCGTTGGCCTCGGTCAGCCGGGCGGCCGAGGCGATCGCCGGCGACCAGCTCGAGACCCGGCTGCCGACCATCGACGCCGACCCCGATCTCGACGGCCTGGTGCGCTCGTTCAACAACATGGCCGAGAAGCTCCAGGACCGCATCGAGCGCGACGCCCGGTTCGCCTCCGACGTGAGCCACGAGCTGCGCTCGCCGCTGATGACGCTGGCCGCGTCGATCGAGGTCCTCGAGAAGCGCCGCGACGACATGCCCGACCGGGCCCAGACCGCCCTCGACCTTCTCTCCGAGGACGTGGTGCGGTTCCAGCAGCTCGTCGAGGACCTGCTCGAGATCTCCCGGTTCGACGCGGGCGCCCAGCACCTCGACGTCGGCCCCCTGATGGTCGGCGAGTTCGTCGAGGCCGTGGTCCGCCACACGACCGATCCGCCGGTCCCGGTGGAGATGTCGCTGGGTATGGACAGCCTGATCGTCCTCGCCGACCGGCGCCGCCTCGGCCAGATCGTGTCCAACCTGTTGGAGAACGCCCGCAAGTACGGCAACGGCGCGACGAAGGTGACGGTGTCCCACCCCGAGCACGGCTACATCGACGAGGTCGAGATCGTCGTGGAGGACGAGGGGCCCGGTGTCCCCGTCGAGGAGCGGGAGATCATCTTCGACCGCTTCTCCCGGGGCAGCGGCTCGGGCCGCCGGGGCTCCGACTCCGGCACCGGCCTCGGGCTGTCGCTGGTCCGCGAGCACGCGGCGCTCCACGGCGGTCGCATCTGGGTCGAGGAGCACGCCGACGGTCGGAGCGGGGCGCGCTTCGTCGTTCGCCTCCCGACCCGGGCCGACGAGATCGATGCCTTCGAGGACGAACCCGCGCCGGACCTCGCCGATGCCAGCGGCGAAGAGCTGACGGTCGAGGCGATCTGATGACCCATCGGCTACCGGTGCCCCTCGGCGCCCTCCTGGTCACGGCCGCGCTCTCGGCGTGCTCGCTGATCCCGACCGACGACCAACCTCGCGCGCTGACCCCGCTCCCCGAGGACGATGGCACGGGGGATACAGAGGCCGCGGCGGCCATCGACACCACCACCGGCCGCACCGCACCTGTGTGCGTGTACCTGTGGGCTCCCGAAGAAGAGGGGGGACGACTGTTTCCCCTCGTGGTCGGGGCCGTGGCGGACCATGAGGAGGCCCGCCTCGACGCCCTCCTCTCGCTCGGTACGCCTGACATCGAAGCCCTGCTCGCGGGCATCCGCCGCTCCGAGGCCGACGCGAGCAGCTCGGATCCCTCCGATGGCGGCCCCACGACCACGGCGAACGATGGCGGCCCCACGACCACGGCGAACCCCAACACTCCGTTACCGGCGGACCTCGACCTGCAGAACGAGGCTCCGGTCGGCCTCGAGGTCGACGACGTCCAGCTGGGCCCCGGCAGTGTCACGGTCACCCTCTCGGATGAGATCGACTCGGTGAGCGACCCCGTCGCCATGTACGCACAACTCGTCTACACGGTGACCGGTGGCCGCCAGGACCTCACGGTCAAGTTCGAGGCTCCCGGTGAGAACGGCGACCCGGAACCTGAGTCTGCGATCGTGCCGCCACAGAACAGCGTGAGCGGTCCGGTCGGCCGAGCCGACTACTTCGACTACCGCCCACTCCCCGCATGGGAGGAGAGGTGCGAGTCGGACGAGGAGGAGGGCACGACGTCGGTCACGGACGCAACAACCGTCGATGACGAGGTGACGAGGCCGGACGCGGCAACGGCCCCGGCACGCATCGCCCAGGGCGAATCCGACGACGCAACCACCGGGGTGAGCACGGCCGAGGAGCCGGAGCCGGAGGCGGACGGAACGGGCACGGCGGTGACCGACGATCCCGCCCTGCCGGCGCCCGAAACGACCTCGACGACGTCCACGAGCTCGACGTCGAGTCCGCCGCCCACCACGACGGTCGCACCGGCGTCCGGCGGCTCGGGCTCCACGACCACCACCGTCGGGTCGAGCGCGTCCACCACGACGACCGTCGCCGGCTGAGCACAGCGCACCACCGGCCGAGCGGCCGGGGTCAGGCGAAGAACTGCTCGGCGACGTCCCAGAGCTCGGCGTCGATCACCTTGAGGTGGCCGAGGGCGTCGGCGAGGGGCACCCGCACGATCTGGTTGCTGCGCAGCGCCACCATCTGGCCCCACAGCTCCTCGTGGACCGCGTCGATCGCGGCCACGCCGAAGCGGGTCGACAGCACCCGGTCGAACGCGGTCGGTGAACCACCCCGCTGGACGTGGCCGAGGATCGTCACCCGGGTTTCGTAGCCCGTCCGCTTCTCGATCTCGGTGGCGATGATCTGCGAGATGCCGCCGAGGCGGATGTGGCCGTACTCGTCGACCTCGTCGATGCCGACATCGAGCGTGCCCTCGATCGGCTTGGCGCCCTCGGCGACGACCACGATCGAGGCGTAGCGGCCCCGCTCGTGGCGCCGGGTGAGCGACTCGCACACCGCGCCGATGTCGAAGGCGTGCTCGGGCACCAGCGTCATGGTGGCGCCGCCGGCCATGCCGGCCCAGGTGGCGATGTGGCCGACGTGGCGGCCCATGACCTCGACCACGATGACCCGGTTGTGGGACTCGGCCGTGGTGTGGAGCCGGTCGATGGCGTCGGTGGCGATCTGGACGGCCGTGTCGAACCCGAAGGTCAGCTCGGTGCCGCCGATGTCGTTGTCGATCGTCTTCGGGACCCCGACGACCGGCAGGCCCTCGGCGGCCAGGTCGCGGGCGCAGCCGAGCGTGCCCTCGCCGCCGATGGCGATGATGGCGTCGAGCCCGAGCCGCTCGACGTTGGCCCGCACCTTGGCGACGCCGTCGTCGAACATGTACGGCTGGACCCGGGACGTGCCGAGGACGGTGCCGCCCCGCGGGAGGGTGCCGCGCAGGCGCTCGATGTCGAGCGGGATCACGTCGCCGTCGATCAGGCCGCGCCAGCCGTCGAGCGAGCCGATCAGCTCGTCGCCGAAGACCCGCTCCCCCTTCCGGACCGCGGCTCGGATCACTGCGTTGAGGCCGGGGCAGTCGCCGCCGCCGGTGAGGATGGCCACCTTCATCAGTTCTCCAACGCTAGTCGCGGATCAGCGGGGCCTCGTGACACCGCCACGAGACCCCCCTCCAGAGGGGTCGGCACGTTCGGGTGGGGACCTTTCGCCCCGACCGCGATCCGCCCACGAGGCGGTCGGGACGGACGGGTGCGAGCGGCGTTCGGGACGGGGCCGCGTGTGCGAACTACCTTGAGCGCGCATGGGTGTCGTCGTCGCCATCGATGCGGGAACCACCGGCGTGCGGGCGGTCGCCGTCGACGAGTCGGGCCGGCCGTCGGGCTGGGCCTACCGGGAGTTCCCCCAGCACTTCCCGCGTCCGGGGTGGGTCGAGCACGACCCGCTCGAGATCTGGGACGCGACGGTCGCGGTGCTCGCCGAGCTGCGCGCCGCGGTCGACGAGCCGGTCGCGGCCATCGGCATCACCAACCAGCGGGAGACGGCGGTCGTGTGGGACCGCACGTCGTCCAAGCCCCTCGCCCCCGCCATCGTCTGGCAGGACCGACGCACCGCGGCCCGCTGCGAGGAGCTGACGGCGGACGGCCACCTCGACCTGGTCCGCAGCCGGACCGGGCTCGTGCTCGACCCCTACTTCACCGCCACCAAGCTCGAGTGGCTCTTCGGTACCGGCGGGGTCACACCCGACGCGAACACGGCGGTCGGGACCGTCGACTCGTGGATCATCTGGCAGCTCTCGGGCGGCGCGACCCACGCGACCGACCCGTCGAACGCCAGCCGGACGTTGCTCTACGACATCGGCGCGCTCGCCTGGTCCTCGGAGCTGTGCGACCTCTTCGGAGTGCCCCGCCACTGCCTGGCCGAGCTCGCACCGTCGAGCGGGCGGGTCGCCACGACGGCCGACACCACCGCGCTCGGGGCCGGCATACCGGTCGCCGGCATCGCCGGTGACCAGCAGGCGGCACTGTTCGGACAGGCGTGCGTCGAGCCGGGCATGACGAAGAACACCTACGGCACCGGCTCGTTCGTGCTGATGAACGTCGGCGCCGAGTGCCCCGAGCCGGTCGAGGGCCTCCTCACCACGGTGGCGTGGACGCTCGACCGCCCCGACGGTGCGCACACCGCGTACGCGCTGGAGGGCTCGATCTTCGTGACCGGCGCGGCCATCCAGTGGCTGCGCGACGGCCTCGGCATCATCTCCGAGGCCTCCGAGGTCGGCCCGCTCGCCGAGTCGGTCGACGACACCGGCGGCGTGTACCTCGTGCCGGCGTTCGCCGGCCTGGGCAGCCCCTGGTGGGACGCCCGGGCCCGGGGCACGATCGTCGGCATCACCCGGGGTACCGGGCGGGCCGAGCTGGCCCGGGCGACGGTCGAGGCGATGGCGTACCAGACCCGCGACGTCGTCGATGCGATGACCGCCGCCGCGGGCCACGACATCGCCGAGCTGCGCGTCGACGGCGGCGCGTCGGTGATGGACCTGCTGCTGCAGGTCCAGGCGGACCAGCTCGGCGTCAGCGTCGCCCGGCCCCACAACCGGGAGACGACGGCGATGGGCGCCGCGTTCCTCGCCGGCCTCGCCGAGGGCGTGTGGGGCTCGCTCGACGAGGTCGGCGAGGCGTGGTCGTTGGACCATCGCTTCGACCCGGCGACCGATCGCTCGGGGGCGGACCGTGCCTACGAGGAGTGGAAGCGGGCCGTGGAGCGCGCCGGCGACTGGGCCGACGACTGAGGCGACCGGCTCGGGTGGGCGAGGCGGGCGCTCAGCGCGGAGTGCTCGGTGATCGAACGAAACCGACTGTCGGCGATCCGGGCGAGGGCGGCCGCCTGGCGGCGCTCCTTCGCTCGGAAGGCCGTGCCCTCCCGTCCGATCACGAGGGCGGTCTGGGCCGAGGGCATCGGCGACCAGATCACGTCCTCGGGCTCGAAGGCACCGGCACGCAGCCGGGCCGACTCGCGACTGCCCTCGATGAACGCCGACAACCAGCCCGCGTCGGGGGCGTCGCCGGTCATGGCCCGCACGTTGCCGGTCTCGACCTCGACGACCACGGTCCACGTGGCCGAGATGCACCGGCTGGCGTGGCGGCACAGCTCGGCGAGGAGCTCGTCCGCGTTGTCGGACCCGACGAGCAGGGCCGCGGTCTCCAGCGCGTCGAGGCGGGGGTCGGCGGCCGAGTCGAGCTCGCGGACCTCCTCGACGTCGACGCCGTCGACCTGGCCGATCTCGCGGGACATGATGTCGATCAGCCGCTCCGGCTGATCGCCGAGCTCGTCGTCGGGCAGGACCACGACGAGCTCGTCGATGGCACGCCCCGCGCCCCGCTCGAGGATCTCGATGCCGATGAGGTCCCCCCGGACCGCGCCGATGCGGCTCGCGACGGATCCGAGCGCTCCCGGCCGGTCGGGCAACCAGACTCTGACCACATAGGTCGTCATGCCACGCGACCGTAGGGAGCGGGCATGAACGGACTGTTTCGAACGAACGATTTCTGGGTTGCCCGCAGCGGACGGGCGGACCGACCATCGGACCGCGTCGCACGTCGGTGCCTGCTCGGCGGTCACGCCACGCCCGTGTCGACGGCATCGGGATGGTGCGTCCGTCACCCACCCTCATCAGGGGTGGGGACCGTTCATGCGACGGCCATCACACAGCCTGGGCCATCTTGACCGTCCGGTCAAGGATTCCTAGGGTTGCGCCGGCATGAGCCGGCGACTCACACCGCGCGGGATCGACCGGCGCCAGCAGCTCATCGACTACGCCCGTCGGCGCTTCGCCGAGGGCGGCTACCACCCCACCTCGGTCGCCGAGATCGTCGGCGGCCTCGGCGTGGGCAAGGGCGTCTTCTACTGGTACTTCGATTCCAAGGAGGAGCTCTTCGAGGAGATCCTCCGTGACGCCCACCGGGAGCTGCGCCGCCGCCAGCGCGCGGCGATCGGCGACGAGACCGATCCGCTGCGGCGCATCGAGGCCGGCATCCGGGCATCCGTCGCGTGGTCGGCGGAGCACTCCGACCTGGTGGGCCTGATCCGCTTCGCGGCGACCGAGGAGCGGTTCTCGCGTGCGGTGCGGCGGGGCAACGAGGTGGCGGTCGGCGACCTCGTCGGCCATCTGCGCGACGGCATCGAGCAGGGCACGATCCGCTCGGCCGACCCGACCGTGCTCGCCCAGGCCGTGATCGGGGCGATCGACCAGCTCACGACCATGCACCTGCGGGCCGAGCAGGCGGCCGACCCCGACGAGATCGCCGAGCTGGCCGTGGCGTTCTGCCTCGGCGGGCTGGCGCCCGCGGCCCCGGCCGACACCTGAGCGGCAGGGTTCGCGGCGCGACACGCCGCACCGGTGGGCGCCGGTCGGTCGACGCCGGTCGACCGCGACCGGCTCAGTGCAGGCGGGTGAGCGCCCGGCGGAGGTTGCGGATCGCCTGGTTGGTCCGCTGCTCGTTCTCGATCAGCGCGAAGCGGACGTGGCCGTTGCCGCCGGGGCCGAAGCCGATGCCGGGTGACACCGCGACGTCGGCGTCCTTGACCAGGTACGACGCGAACTCGACCGAGCCCATGTCGCGGTAGGGCTCGGGGATCGGCGCCCAGACGAACATCGTCCCCTTCGGTGGCTCGACCGGCCAGCCGATGCGGTTCAGCCCGTCGATGAGGCAGTTGCGCCGTGACTGGTAGATGTCGCGCACGACCTTCGGGTGGTCGGGCGCCTCGTTCATGGTCACGGTCGCGGCGATCTGGATGGGCTGGAAGGTGCCGTAGTCGAGGTAGGACTTGAGCTTGGCCAGCGCGGCGACGACGTCGGCGTTGCCGGCGAGGAACGCGACCCGCCAGCCGGCCATCGAGAACGACTTCGTCATCGAGTACAGCTCGACCGCCACCTCCTTGGCCCCGTCGGCCTGGAGGATCGACGGCGGTTCGTAGCCGTCGAAGCCGAGGTCGGCGTACGCGTTGTCGTGCACGATGAGCACGTCGCGCTCATGGGCGAAGTCCACGACCTTCTGCCAGAAGTCGAGGTCGACGCAGGTGGTCGTCGGGTTGTGCGGGAACGACATCACCGCGACCCGCGGCTTGGGCCACGAGTACTCCCAGTTCGCCTTGAGCGCCTCGAAGAACTCGTCGCCGGTGCCGAGGGGCACCTCGCGGATGTCGGCGCCGGCGAAGAGCGGCCCGTAGATGTGGATGGGGTACGACGGCGACGGCACCAGGCACGCGTCACCGGGCTGGAGCACCGTCCACATCAGGTGCGAGAAGCCCTCCTTGGCGCCGATCGTGTTGATCACCTCGGTGTCGGGGTCGAGGGTGACCCCGAAGCGCCGCTGGTACATGTCGGCGACGGCCTGGCGCAGCTTGGGCAGCCCCCGGCTGGAGGAGTACCGGTGGTTGCGCGGGTTGCGCACCGCCTCGGCGATCTTGTCGACCGCAACGTCGGGCGAGGGGAGATCGGGGTTGCCGAACCCGAGGTCGATGACGTCCCGGCCGGCTCGCCGCGCCTCGACCTTCAGTGCGTCGATGATCGTGAAGACGTACGGCGGGAGCGAGTTGATCCGGCGGAACTCCATTGCTCCACACTACCCAGCGTGTGGTCCGGCGACGGGGTCGGTTGGCGCGGGTGAACCGGCCGCCCAGCCGAGCAGCGCGGCACCGATCGCGCCGGCCTCGGGGCCGAGCGTGGCGCTGCGCAGCTCGACCTCGGGACGGTGCCCGGCGCCCATCGGCATCTCCCGGTACGCCCGCCGTGCCGGCTCGAGGAGCTGGTCGCCCATGCCGACGACACCGCCGCCGAGCACGACCACGTCGGGGTCGAGCAGGTTGACGCAGTTCGAGACGCCGAGCGCAAGCCACGTCGCGAACTCGGCCATGATCTGCATGGCCCCGGTGTCGCCCTCGGTGAGCGCGATCGTCACGTGCTCGCCGGTGATGGCGCCGAGGCTGCCGTCGACGAGCTGGAGCAGCCGGTCGGCCCGGCCCTCGAACGCGGCGCGCCGGGCGAGGTAGCCGAGGCCGCGTCCCGAGGCGTAGACCTCGAAGCAGCCGCGGCGGCCGCAGGTGCACGCCGGGCCGGACGGGTCGAGCACCATGTGGCCGGCCTCGCCGGCGAAGCCGTTGGCGCCGCGCAGCAGTTGGCCGCCGGTGACCACACCGGCGCCGATCCCGGTGCCCAGGGTCAGCAGCAGCATGTCGTCGACGTCGGAGGCGGCGCCGACGGCGAACTCGCCCCACGCGGCGGCGGTGGCGTCGTTCTCGACGTCGATCGGGACACCGAACGCGGACGTCAGCTCGCTGCGGATGTCGAGCCCGCCGACGCCGGCCAGGTTCGGCCCGTAGCGGAACACCCCGTCGCGGTCGACGAGGCCCGGTACGCCGACGCCGATGCCCGCCGGCGGGCCGGCCGCCGCCGAGAGGTCCCGAATGACGCCGACGATGGCCTCGGCCACCGGGCCCGCGCCCGAGGGCGTCGGCACCCGGGCCTGGGCGATCGGATCGAGCGGATCGGCCGGATCGATCGCGATTCCCGCGATCTTCGTGCCTCCGACATCGATGCCGATCGCCCGCTGCGTTCCCGTGCTCGTCACAACCACAGCTCCGGACGCTACCGCTGCGCGGCGACAACGCCGGTCACGGGGTTCGGATCGTGGTGGATCGGCGGTCCCTCAGTACCGCAGGAGTGCGCCGATCCGGCCCAGGACGTCGAGGTCGGCGTCGCCCCAGCAGACCTCGACCTGGGAGCCGTGGCTCATGGCCAGCGAGATCGACTCGGCGACCACGTCGTCGACGCGGCGCATCTCCTCGCCGCAGCGCGGGCAGGCACGGCCGACGAGCGCGAGCACGTCACAGGCCTGGCACCGCCAGCCCTCCTCCGCGAACCCGGCCGACACCAGCAGGTTGTCGACCCGGCCGTCGGACACCGCGGCGAGCACGTCGGGCAGGCCGACCGCACCCCGGCGACCGGAGTGCGCCTCGGCCCGCAGCCGGTCGACCAGCTCGGCGAGGCGGGCCCGCCGGTTCTGGATGTAGAGCTCGCGGGCGGCCGAGCGGACCTCGTCGACCGACGACGACACCGGCAGGTGCAGGCGGCCACACGACCGCTCCCGCAGGTACGGGTGGAGCGCGCCCTCGACCTCGCCCATCAGCTCGTCGGGCACCGCCAGGGCGAGACGCTCGAACCCGTCGCGCTGGTAGACGTCCCACGCAACCGCCGCGGCGTGGCGCAGGTGGCGCGACTGCATGGCCGCGACGTGGTCGTCGACGTCGCCGCGCTCGCGCTCGCCGCGATCGTCGAAGTCGCGGGGCAGCTCGTCGAAGCGCTCGCTGTGGTCGACCAGCTCGCCCCACTCGAACACGAACATGCGCGCCCGCTGGCGATCGACGAGGAGCACCCCCATGCGCTCGAAGTCCCGCGCCATCGACTCGAGCTGGGTGACGGCCGGGTGCTGGCCGACGACGAGCTGGTTGCGCACCGGCATCGGCAGCTCGAGCACCTCCCACAACCCGGCGGAGGCGGACGAGAACACGGCGAGGCCGCGAGCGTGGGAGCGATCGAGCCCGTTGCGGACCACGCCGGCGATCCGGTCGAGGTCGGCGTGAGCCCGTGGATCGAGCTCGGGTCGGTTGCGGACGGGTCGGAGCAGGGCCTCGAGCTCCCGTTCGACGTCGGCCCGGGTGGGAAGTCGTCGACCGTCCACATCCAGATAACAGCTCACGACGGGACCGCCGTGATCTGTGGCAGCAGCCAGGGTCCGGATTGCGTCCCGCGTGATCGCAGCCATCGCACCTCCCGGTCGCGTTTGTGGCCGCGATCGTAGGTAACGGGAGAGCAACGCGCATCCGCTGTGGAGATGAACGCCTCTGACCAGGACCGAGCCGCGTCAGATTCGGTCGTCTGTGGCGCGCGCCACACGTTGGGGTGGCCGCGGAACGTGGTGCGAGCGCCGGACGGCGCTGCGGCGACGAGCGGTGTTCAGGCGGCGGTCGCGCGGAGGCGGGCGCCGAGCTCGGCGAGCGCGTTGCGGATGATGCGCGACTCGGCGCGGCGCTTCACGAACCCGGGCAGCGGCACCTGGAGCTCGGCGACGAGCGAGTACTCGACCTCGGTGATGTCGTCGGCCACCGCGGTGAAGCGGTACCACCCGTCGAGGCAGGTCACCATGTCGCCCTCGACGAGCTTCCACGCCAGGCGCAGCGGTGCGTCGGAGTGGTCGTAGCGCAACGTGTAACGGGTGAGCCGGCCCCAGGCCGAGGCCACGAACCGCACGTCGAGCGGGCGGCCGTGCTCGTCGAGGGTGAGCACGTCGGCCTCGTCGATCTCGCTCGCCCACTCCGGGTACCGGCCGACGTCGGCCACGATGGCGTAGCAGGCGTCGGGTGTGGCGTCGACGATCGTGCGCTCGGTGCGTTGGTCGGTCATGGTCGCTCCTCGTCTCCGACGCTACCGGGGCGACCGTGTGCCACCCAATTGCCGCCGCCGGCCCGGCGGTCGTTCATCGGGTGGGGCTCCACCCGATCGGGGCTTCGCGGGTTCGGCGTCGGCGGGATCGGGCTTCGTGGGGATCGGGCGTCGCGGGTTCGAGCCGCACGGGCCCGTACGTCAGGCCGGGGCGCGCGGTTCGAACGTGCCGTACCGGGCGCCCCACAACCCGGCGATGCCGAGGCCCCACATCGGCACGAGCACGCCGAACGCCAGCGACGTGAACGGCCGGGCCGACGCCGAGGCCAGCGCGACGACGACCTCCACGGCGAACGAGCCCATCAGCAGGCGGGTGACCCGCGACGGCGCCGATCCGGCGAGGAAGTACAGGCCGCCGATGCCGATGGCGTCGGTGCGGCTGCGCTCGACGGCGAGCAGGAACGCCCACAGGAACAGGACGCAGCCGACGCCGAACAGGGCGAGCGCCGTGCCCGCCGCGACCTCGGCGGCGACCGACGGCGCGACGACCGCGGCGATCGCCGTGATGACGAAGACCACGGTGCCGGCCCACGAGAGGCGGATCAGCCCGGCACCCTCGTCGGCGCCCCGGCCGGGATCGATCGCCGAGAGCGCCTGGCGGGCCCGGCTCACGGCAACGCCTCCGCGAGCCGCTTCGCCAGCACGTCGTAGGAGAACGACGCCTCCGCCCGGGCCCGACCGGCCTCGGCGAGCCGGGCGCGCAGGGCCTCGTCGCTGAGCAGGCGGTCGAGCGCGGCGACGGCGGCGTCGACATCGGTCGGCGGGTCGACGATGAGCCCGGTGACGCCGTCCTCGACGGCCTCGGCCGCGCCGCCGCTGTGGCCGCACACCTGGGGCACGCCGGCCGCGGCGGCCTCGAGGAACACGATGCCGAAGCCCTCCTGCTCGAGCCCGCCCCAGCGGGTCCGGCACAACATGGCGAACACGTCGGCGGCGCCGTAGAGGCCGGCGATCTCCTCGGCGTCGACGCGGCCGAGGAACCGGACGGGGGCGTCGAGCGCGGTGACGATCCGCTCGAGCCGCCACCGGTCGCGGCCGGTGCTGGCGATCACGACCTCGAGGTCGGGATGGACCCGCTTCAGCCGGGCGGCGGCGCGGATGAGCGTGTCCATGCCCTTGCGGGGCACGAGGCGACTCAGGCTGAAGATGACCGGGCCGTCGGCGGACAGCGCGAAGCGGTCGCGCACCGCGGCGCGTTCGGCGGGGCCGAGCGGCGAGAAGCGGTCGGTGTCGACGCCGGGCTCGACGATGACGGTCGGCAGCTCGTGCCCGACCAGCCGCTCGGCCTCGGCGGCCGCGTAGCGCCCGGCCGAGACCACGAGCTCGGCGCCCCGCAGGACCCGGCCGAGCAGCGAGGCCGTGCCCGGCATGCGTGCGGGGATGGTCACCTCGGCGCCGTGGAGGACGACGCCGTAGGGCCGTTCGAGCCACGGGCCGATGATGCCGAGCGGGACCGCGGGGTCGAGGAGGACGAGATCGACGTCGAGGTCGGCCGCCAGCCGGTCGACCCGCCGGGCCAGCACCGGGTTGGGCAGCAGCACCGGCTCGAGCGTGCGGCGGATCCAGAACGGCTGCTCGGCGTCGAAGCGCGACACCCCGGCGTGGGGCGTGGTCAGCACGAACGTCTCGTCGGGCGGCAGGCGCCGCCACAGCTCCCAGAGGTAGTTCTGGATCCCGCCGATCTTGGGCGGGAAGTCGTTGGTCACGAGGAGGTGGCTCACCGTCGGGCCAGCTCCTCGCACACGTCCGGGTCGTCCTCGGGTGCCATCATCGCGAGCAGATCCTCGCGTCCGAGACGCCGCGCCGCCCACACCGCATGGGCCCGGACCAGCGGATCGTCGTCGCGCAGGCAGCCGGTCAGCGTCGCCGCGACGTCGGGGTGGTCACCCGTGGCGGTGTTGGCGAGCGCGACGAGTGCGTTGCGGCGCAGGTAGCGGGGCTCGCGGCGGGGGATGTACCACCGGCCGTGGCGGGCGAGCAGGTCGTCGTCCGACGCGGCGAGGAGCTCGAGCAGGTCGACCTCGGCCTCCGCGTCGGGCGGGCTGGCGGCGGCGGGCTCGCCGCGGCGGCGACGGTTCGGCGGGCAGACCTCCTGGCAGTCGTCGCAGCCGTAGATGCGATCGCCCAGCGCCTCGCGCCACTCGACGGGGAACGGGCCGTCCGCCTGGACCAGCCACGCGAGGCACCGGCGGGCGTCGACCACGCCGGGGGCCACGATCGCCCCGGTCGGGCAACCGTCGAGGCAGCGCCGGCAGCCACCGCACCCGTCCTCGACCGGCTCGGCGGCCGGGGCCAGGGGTGCGTCGGTGACGACCGAGCCGAGCACGAACCAGCTGCCCGCCCCGGGCAGGAGGACGTTGCTGCTCTTGCCGTACCAGCCGATGCCGGCGCGCACGGCCGCCTCGCGGTCGACGAGGGCGTTGCTGTCGGCCACGACGACCGCTCGCCAGCCGCCCGCGCGCAGCACGTCGGCCACGGCGTCGAGGCCGTCACGCAGGCGTGCGTAGTGGTCCTCCCAGGCGTAGCGGGCGACCCGGGCGACCGGGCGAGCGGCGTCCGAGTCGGCCTCGGGTGCCTCCCGTCGGTAGCCATACGCGCCGACGACGAGTGCCATCGCGCCGTCGAGGATGCGCGACGGCTCGGTCGAGCGCGCCGGGTTGCGGTAGGTGAACTGCATGCCGCCGTGGAGGCCGGCCGCCTTGCGCTCCTCGAGGTCGCCGCGGGTGCGTTCGAACGGCTCGGCCGGCGCCACGCCGAGAGCGGCGAGGCCGGCCGCCCTGCCGGTAGCGACGAGCTCGTCGACCGGAGGCGCCTGACGGCGCCCGGAGGGCGCCGTGTGGTCCGGGGGCGGGGCCATGGGTGCATGATCGCGCCGGCGGCCGCGGGTACGGACACCGGCCCGCCGCGACGCCTCCGCCCCGGTCCCCCGGGATGGTGGACCCCACCCCCGGGGACGACACCGCAACGCGGCACGCCATGTCTGGCCGGGGGCGGGGAACCTGGCGTCACGCAGGCCGGTACCCGGCCGAGCACACTAATCGGTCGACGCCGCCGACGTCCGACGAGGCGGGCCGGGACATCGGCCACACCTGACCACCCACCGTGGTCAACCGGTGCGGCGGCGATGGCGGAGATCGGGCAGCAGACCGCCCCGCTGCAGGGCCCGCATGGCCCGGAGCTCGCCGACGTCGATGACGACGGCGTCCTCCGTGCCCCGATCGCAGACGAAGCTGACGACGCAGTCGTCACAGGCCGCGGTCTCGGCCAGCGCGCACTCGCCGCAGTCGATCACGAGCTGGGTGTCCATGGCTCACCTCTTGGTCCGGGTGTGGGATCCGACGTGGGATCCGACGTGGGCCCGGCAGGACCGTGCCCGGGGGACCACCCCGGACGGACGCCGGTGCGGCCGGACGCCGTCGCGACGTCCCGGGGGCGACCCTACGGACGGGGTGTGACAGTCGGGTCCGGCGTGCGTCGGGCGGGGTGCGCGCCGGCGACATCGACACCGGCGCGGCGGGCCGGGCCGCGCTCAGCGGAGGATGGCGAGGAGCTGCCAGGTGGCGAGCGTGTTCGCGCCCCGGCGGCGGGCGCCGGTGCGGACGCGGTTGTCGCTGGACACGACCACGACCGGGCGCTCCACCGGTGCGGCGTCGACCAGCTCGAGCACGAGGTCGTCGGCTTCGATGTGGGACGGCGAGAACCGCACCCGCACCCGCTCGGGCGCGGAGCGGGCGCCGAGGCCGCCGCCGTCGTGGTCGGCCCCGTCGAAGACGACCTCGACGTCGCTGCCGGTGCGGGCCCGCAGGTCGACCAGGGCGTCGACCAGGCGCTTGCGCTGGTCGTTCAACGCCAGCTCCGGCCAGCCCTCCTTGGTCACGTTGTAGCCGTCGATCAGGACGAGGACCTCGTCGAGTCGCACCAGGTGCTCGGCCGCCTCGATCGAGTCGTCGAACACCCCCGGCGGCATGCGCACCGGGCGCCGCTGGCGGCGCACCGGCCCGTCGGCCCGCTTGACCGGCAGCGGCGCGGGGACCTGGAGCGCCGCCGCGGCCTCGGCCAGCGCCCGGGCCAGGTCCTCGGCGGCACCCGACGCCCGGACCACGGCGGACGCCACCTCCGCGGCCACCGGCGGCGGCGCGGGGGCCGCGCCGTCGCGGCGACGGCGCGGGGCGGGCCGCTTCTCGGCCTTGGACGCCGGTTCGTCGGCCGCGCGGGCCAGCTCCTCGCGGGTGGCGTCCAGCGCCGAGCGGACCTCGGACAGCTCCTCCTGGAGGCCGCGGACCTCGGCGACCCGGTCGGCGTAGGCCCGGCGGGTGTCCTCGAGCTGGCGGACGGCCTCGCGGCGCTCCTCCTCCAGGCGGCGGGCGTCGGCCTGCGCGGCCTCGAGCTGCGCGGCCAGCTCGCTTCGGGCCTGGCGGATGGCGGCGAGCTCGGCGCGGGCGTCCTCGGCCTCGGCGGCCAGCGAGCCGGCCCGCTCCTCCGCCCGGCGCTTGGCGGTCTCCGCGGCGTCGAGTCGCTTCTGCGCCGTCCGCTCGTGACGCTCGTTCTCCTCACGCTCCGCGCGCGACGCGACCTCCGCCTCGAGCTCGGCGAGCCGGTCGGCCCACCCCTCGGGACGGTCGAGCCACAGGTGGCCGCCCTCGCCGACGTCGTGGTCCTCGGCCTCGGCCAGCACCCGCTTGCGGAACTGCTCGTCCTCGTCGATGGCGCGTCGGGCGGCGTCGAGCGCGGGCTGGGGCAGCTTCGTGAACGACAGGAACGGACGCAGGATCGGCGGCGCCGCCACCCGTGGTCGGGCCTGTTCGCCCTCCCGGGCCACGCGCATCGCCAGTTCGAGGGCCGGACGCAGGAGGGCTTCGGCGTGGGGCCCCATCATCCGGCCCCGATGGGCCGCCGCCGTGGCGGTCGCATCGACGCCGGGGAGGCACCGGCCGCGGGCACCGGGACCATGCTCGGGACCGACGCCGAGCACCTGCCCGGGACCGGGTCCGTCGAGCGGGGTACCACGAGGTGAACCGCCGCAGCCACAGGCCGACTGTACCGCCCAGGTCGCGACTGCACGGACCCCGGACGCCTGCGATCCCTGACGGTCGACCCTTGACCGGCGAACACGTGTTCGGGCACGATCTCGGCCATGCAGCGCAGCCTCGACGACCTCGGGACGCCCCTGTCCCGGGTCACGTTCTGCGTGCTCGACCTCGAGACGACCGGCGGGTCCCCCCAGACGTGCGGCATCACCGAGATCGGCGCGGTCCGCTACTGCGGCGGCGAGCGCCTGGGCACGTTCGCGACGTTCGTCGACCCGGGCATGGCCGTGCCCCCGGCGATCACCATGCTCACCGGCATCACCGACGCCATGGTCGCGCCCGCGCCCCGGGTCGACTCGGTGCTGCCGTCGCTGCTCGAGTTCGTCGGCGACGCCGTCATCGTCGGCCACAACGTCCGCTTCGACGTCTCGTTCCTGAACGCGGCGCTCGCCTCGGCCGGCCGGGGTCGCCTGACGAACCGGATCGTGGACACCGCCGCGCTGGCCCGCCGCCTGCTCACCGGCGAGGTGCGCGACCACCGGCTGTCGTCGCTGGCCCAGGCGCTGCGGCTGCCGAACACGCCCCGCCACCGGGCGCTCGACGACGCCCTGGCCACGGCCGACCTGCTCCACGTGCTGATCGAGCGGGCCTCGGCGTTCGGGGTGATGGGCCTCGAGGACCTGATCGAGCTGCCGAAGCTGGCCGGCAGCCCCCACGCCCACAAGCTGCGCCTCACCGACCCGCTCCCCCGCCGCCGCGGCGTGTACCTGTTCCGGGGCCTCGGCGACGAGGTCCTCTACGTCGGCAAGGCGACCAACCTGCGGGCCCGGGTCCGCTCGTACTTCTCGACCGACGAGCGCCGGAAGGTGGCGAGCCTCCTGCGGGAGACCCAGCGGATCGAGCACCACGAGCGGGCCACCGAGCTCGAGGCCGCGGTCACCGAGATCCGCCTCATCCACCTCCACGAGCCCCGCTACAACCGCCAGGGCAACCGCTGGCGCCGCTACGTGTACGTGAAGCTCACGACCGCCGAGCGCTTCCCCCGCCTCGCGGTGGCCCGCTCGGCCCGGGGGCCGGGCCTCTACCTCGGGCCGATCGGTTCGTCGCGCTCGGCCCGACTCGCCATCGAGGCCATCGAGACGGTGGTCCCGCTGCGCCGCTGCACCGAGCGGGTGCCGGCCACCCCGAACCGGGCGGCGCCGTGCACGCCCTTCCAGCTCGGGGTGGCGTCGTGCCCGTGCGCCGCCACGATCTCGGCCGACGACTACGGGCGGCTCGTCCAACGGGTCGTGCAGGGCCTCACGACCCGCCCCGACCTGCTGCTCGACCCGCTCGCCGACCGGATGGACGAGCTGGCCCGCGCCGAGCGGTTCGAGGAGGCGGCCGACGTGCGCGACCGTGCCGCGGCGCTCGCCGCGGCCATCGAGCGCCAGCGCCGCTTCGACCGGCTCCGCTCCGCCGGTCGCCTCGTCGTGGAGCTGGCGGACGCCACCCGGCTCGCGGAGATCGACGGCGGCCGGCTGTGGTCGGTGCGGGCCGGGGAGGACCACATCGACTACGCGGCCGACGTCGTGGCACTCGGCGATGCCCGCCTGGCCATGTCGGGCCTCGGGGTCGACACCCCGGTGGCGAAGGAGGACGCCGACGAGCTCCACTGCGTCGACCGGTGGCTGCGCCAGGAGGCCCACCGCACCCGGATCGTCGAGGTCGACGGCACGTTGTCGTCGTCGCTGCCGGCGCTGCCGAGCTTCCGTCCGCGAACTGACGGTCACCCGCAGCGTCGGGCGGGGCTAACGTGATCGACGATGCTCACGACGCTGGCCATCCTCGCCATCGTGGTCCTCGCATCGACCGCGGCCATGATCGGCGTCCCGATCTGGATGATGCGACGGCGGATGCGCGTCGTGCCCGGCGTACGCACCCGGGCCCCGCTGCGGTGGGCCGTGGTGCCGAGCCGGCCCGCCCGCCTGCAACGTCGGCTGCGCAGCGCGGTGCTGCTCAGCTCGGTCGACTCGGCCCGGGCGGACGGCGCGTTCGCCGAGCTGGTCCTCGACATCCGACGGGAGGCGATCCAGCTCGACGAGGCGCTGGCGGTGGCCGGACGGGCATCGGGCCCGCTGCGCCGGGCGGCGCTCGGCGACCTGAGCCCTCGGGTGGCCCGTCTGGAGGACGCGGCGCGGCGGGTGGCCAACCTGGCCCCGGCCAGCCCGCCCGACGACGCCGGGGTGGACACGCTGGCCCGCTTGGAGCACCGGCTCGACATGGTCGAGTCGGCGTTGCGCGAGATCGACGAGCTCGACCAGCGGAGCACCGGCACCCCGACCGAGCGGTCCCGACCGCCGATCTGGCTCTGATCCCGAGCGGGCGCACCGCCCGCCCATCCCTGCGAGCCGGCCCCACTCTGTGCGGCGGGCCAGCCCGGCGAGCTGGCGCCGCGCTGCAGGACCGCCCAGCTCCAGGACACGCGTCAGCTCTGGGAGACGGGTCGGCCCTGGGAGACGGGTCAGCTCTGCGAGACGCGCACGAGGTCGTCGAGCGCTCGTGCCGCGGCGCCCTCGTCGATCGAGCGGCCGGCGGCCTCGACACCGGCGGCGAGGTCGGCGACCACGTCGCCGACGACCAGCGCGGCTGCGGCGTTGAGCACGACGACGTCGCGATGGGGCCCGGCGGTGCCGTCGAGCACCCGCCGGGCGTGGGCCGCGTTCTCGGCCGCGTCGCCGCCGACCAGGTCCTTGCTCGACGCGAGGGCGAGGCCGAGCTCGGACGGGTCGACCTTCCACGAGGTGCGCTCGCCGTCGCGCAGCTCGAGCACCGACGACGTCGTGGTCACGGTCAGCTCGTCGAGGCCGTCGTCGCCGTGGACGATCATCGCCCGGCGGGCGCCGCCGGCGGCGAGGACCTCGAGCATCCGCTCGGCCATCGCCGGGTCGGAGACCCCGACGATCTGGCGGCGCACCCTCGCGGGGTTGGCGAGGGGGCCGAGGTAGTTGAACGCGGTGGGGACACCGAGCTCGCGCCGGGTCGGGCCGGCGTGGCGCATCGCCCCGTGGTAGGCGGGCGCGAAGCAGAAGCCGATGCCGGCGGCGCGCACGCACTCGGCGACCACCTCGGGCGGGGCGTCGATGCGGACGCCGAGCTCGGCGAGCAGGTCGGCCGAGCCGCACTTCGAGCTGGCGCCCCGGTTGCCGTGCTTGCACACCCGCCCGCCGGCGCCGGCCACGACGAGCGCGGCGATGGTCGACACGTTGATCGAGTGGCTGCCGTCGCCGCCGGTGCCGCACGTGTCGACGAGGCCGAGCGCGTCGGCGTCGATCGGCACCGGCGTGACGACGTCGAGCATGGCCCGCAGGAACCCGCTGAGCTCGGCGACCGTCTCGCCCTTGGTCCGCAGGCCGATGACGAGCCCGGCGATCTGGGCGGGCGCGGCGCCGCCGGCGAGGATCTCCGACATCGCCGCGTGCGCCATCGCCTCGTCGAGGTCGGCGCCGGCGGTGACGATCCGCAGCACGGCGGGCCAACCGCCGAGCGATTCCAGCTCGCTCATCGCGGACGAGCCGGTCTCCCCGTCGATCGTGTCGTTCACTGCAGGCCCCCGGTCCTCGGTGACGTCACCGCTGCCTTCGGGGCGTGCGGTGTGCGGATGCTCGAATCTCCCACACCGGCACGACGCGGCGCGCTCGACATGCGCCCCGGGCGCGCCGGCGAGCCGGCCCGGTCAGGCGCTGCGACGGCGCTGACGGATGATGCGTCGGCGGTCCCGCTCGGTGGCACCGCCCCACACGCCGTCGCGCTCACGGTGCCCGAGTGCGTGCTCCAGGCAGAGCTCCCGCACATGGCAGCCGTCACAGACGGACTTGGCCATCTCCGCATCCTCCTCGGTGGGGGGATAGAAGATGGTCGGATCGAGGCCACGGCAGGCACCCTTCTGGCGCCACGCGAGGCTGACGGGGTTGGCGGAGACGCGGGTCAGTGTCACTTCAACGCTCGAGGGGTAGCGGTCGTCCGAGATATGTCAGGGAGCGCGCCGCCACCACGTCGGTGAGAGCAGTTCGCCCACGACCGGCCCGTCCGGCGGCACGGGTCCAGCGAACGCCGGATTATGGTCAAACATGTCGCCGCTGTCCAGAGTTCCGGCCCAACGTCACCAATCCGGCGAGCGCCGATCGACCAGCGACTTCGTCCGATCACCGACCGTGTGGCACCCGGCCACGGCATGACACCTCCCGGGCCGGATCCGTAGGATCGGCGTTCGCGCCCCGGAGGTCCGCCATGGCACTCGGCAGCTTCGACCGCCCGCTCGCCGCCGAGCAGTTGTCGAGCACGCGGTTCGACGTGCTCGTCGTCGGCGGCGGCATCACCGGCTGCGGGGTCGCGCTCGACGCCGCGGCGCGAGGCATGCGCACCGCGCTGATCGAGCGCGGCGACCTCGCCTCGGGGACGTCGTCGCGGTCGTCGAAGCTGGTCCACGGCGGGCTGCGCTACCTCCAGCAGCGCGAGGTCGGCCTGGTGCGCGACGCACTCGCCGAGCGCCAGCGCCTGTTGGCCAACGCCCGCCACCTCGTGACGGTCCAGCCGTTCCTGATCCCGGTGTTCGGCTCGGACGGGCTGTTCCCGCGGCGGGTGGCGCGGGCGCTCGGCGGGGCACTGTGGATGTACGACCTGAGCGGCGGGCTGCGCATCGGCCACCGCCACCGCCGGGTGAGCGCGCAGGAGGCGGCGGCGCAGCTGCCGTGCCTCGACCCCGATCGCCTCGCCGGCGCGTACCTGTACCACGACGCCCGCGCCGACGACGCCCGGCTCACGTTGGCCATCGCCCGGACCGCGGCGCTCGACCACGGCGCGGTCGTCTGCACGCGGGCCACGCTGACCGGCCGTGACGGCACCACGGCGCAGGTGGCGCTGGACGACGGCACCGGGGGCACCACGACCGTGACGGTCCGGGCCGAGGTCGTGGTCAACGCGGGCGGGGTGTGGGCCGAGGCGGTCGAGTCGACGGCCGGGCGCTCGACGGTCGGTCGCATCCGCCCGGCGAAGGGCGTCCACGCGACGGTGCCGGCGGACCGGCTGCCCGCCGGCGCCGCGGTCGTGCTCCCGGTGCGCAGCGACGGCCGCTCGGTGTTCGTCGTGCCGTGGGGCAGCCACACCTACATCGGCACCACCGACACCGCCTACGACGGCCCGCTCGACGAGCCCACGTGCACGGCCGCCGACCTGGACTACCTGCTCGAGGCGGTGAACGCCACGACCGATGCGGGGCTCACCGCGGCCGACGTGAGCGCCACCTGGGCCGGTCTGCGGCCGTTGGTCGAGGGCGACGCCGAGCGGACCGCAGACCTGTCGCGCCGCCACACGATCACCGCGGCGGACGGGATGGTCACCGTCGTCGGCGGCAAGCTGACGACGTACCGGACGATGGCGGCGGAGGCCGTCGACGCCGCGTTCGAGCTGCTGCCGCCGTCGGTGCGGGGCTCGGTGCGGCGCCGCTCCCCCACCGCCGAGCTGCGGTTGCGGGGCTCGGCCGACCCGCCCGGCCGCAAGGGCGACGACCGCGACGACCTCCTCGACGGGCTCGACACCCGCCGGCCCCCGGCCGGCGACGGCGACCTGCTCGAGCACCTGGTCGGGCGATACGGGACCGAGGCCCGGGTGGTGCTGGCCATGATCGACCGGGACCACGCGCTCGGTGAGCCGCTGGTGCGGGGCCTGCCGTACGTGCGGGCCGAGGTGGCCTACGCGGCCCGCTACGAGCAGGCGCTGACCGTGCGCGACGTGCTCGAGCGGCGCACCCGGGCCCGCTCCCTCGACGCGCTCGCCACCGCGGAGGCCGCCGACGACACCGCCGGGCTCCTGGCCACCGCGCTCGGCCGCGACGACGCGTGGGCCACGGCCGAGGCCGCCGACGTGCGGGCGTCGATCACGGCCGAGCGGCGCGCCGCCGGCCTGTCGGTGCCCGAGCCGCTCTCCCGGGACGCCGCGACCTGACGGTGCCCGCAGCGCGTTCACCGGTCGCGAGGTTCCCGGGCGTCCGCCGGCCAGCGCGCCCGTCAAGCTCTTGGAACGCCCGAGCCCTCCGTCCGGTCGGACTGGCCGACGGAGCGTCCCACGGGTGGCACGGGGTCTGGGGCGAGTTCGGACCGTGCACCGGGCGCTGCGCCCGACCGAGGGCGCGACCCGGTCGCGTGGCGTGGCGGTACGGGCCTCTGCGACCGACCGCCGGCGAGTGCCGCGAGACCTTCCTGCGTGACCGTGCGGCGACGGGCGAGCGTGACCTCGGCCCACCAGACCGCTGCGGGCGTCGCCGTGAGCTGACAGCGTGAGCCTTCCGCGGTGCGTGTCGCCGGCGACGTGGATAAGGCCCGACCTGCGGCGGGATCACCCGCAGGAACGACGCCTCGGCGACGTCCTGCACGGCCTCGGGGCCCCGCCCGCTGGCCTGAGTTGGGCGCAAGGGGCTCGGCTTCGGCCCGAGGTCGACACGGCTCCCGGGCGGGCGCGTCCGGGTAGCGTCGAAGGCGTGTGGGTTGACGACCGCGCGCAGCGACGAACGGGACACGGTCGATGAGCGGCTCGACGGGTGATGCGACGCCCGGCGCCGGCTCCCCTCCCCCGCTCCCCCCGGCGTTGGCCGATCCGGGGCCCGGCGCACCGACGGCGCCGATCGCGCTCGCGCCGTTGCCGCCCGATGCCGCGCACCTGCCCGCCCGGCGTGTCGAGGTGCCCGACGATGTCGTCGACGCCCTGCGTGACGTCTGCGCCGAGGTGCGGGCCGCGCCGGGTGAGCTGGTCGACGCCAGCCGGGACTGGTGGCCCCTCGCCATGACGTGGGCGGCCGAGGGCCGGGTCGGGCAGGTCGCGTCCGTGCTCGTGCGGCCGGGAGCGCCGGAGGAGGTCGCCGCCGTCCTCGCCCGCTGCAACCGGGCCCGGGTGCCGGTCACCGTGGCCGCGGGACGCAGCGGCGTGTGCGGCGGGTCGGTCCCGGTGCACGGCGGGGTGCTCCTCGACCTGACCGGGCTGCGCGGCATTCGTGACGTCGATGCGACCTCGGGTGTCGTCGACGTCGCCGCCGGCACGTTCGGCGATCACCTCGAGCGCGAGCTGCGGGTCGATCACGGCCTGACGCTGGGCCACTGGCCGCAGTCGCTGGCCCTGTCGACGGTCGGCGGCTGGCTCGCGTGCCGGGGGGCGGGCCAGTTCTCGACCCGCTACGGCAAGATCGAGGACATGGTCGTCGGCCTCGACGCCGTGCTGGCGTCGGGCCGTTCGGTCACGACCGGTGGCCACGCCCCGGCCGCCGCCGGGCCCGACCTGACCCAGGTGTTCGTGGGCTCGGAGGGCACCCTCGGCGTCGTGACCGGCGCCCGGCTGCGGGCCTGGCCGGTGCCGACGTACGAGCGGTCGGCGGCGTGGTCGTTCCCGTCGTTCGCCGCCGGGCTCGAGGCGTGTCGCCGGGTGCTGCGCCGGGGTGCCACACCGGCGGTGCTGCGGCTCTACGACGACGTCGAGGCGAAGCGGTCGTTCGATCTCGGCGACCGCCACGTGCTGCTCGTCCACGACGAGGGTGACCGGGCGGTCGTCGACGGCATGTGGTCGGTGGTCGAGGAGGAGTGCGCCGAGGCCCGCTCGGAGGACCCGGCGCTCGTCGCCCAGTGGTTGGGCCACCGCAATGACGTCAGCTTCCTCGAGCAGCTCATCGCCGAGGGTTACCTGGTCGACACGATCGAGGTCACGGGCCGGTGGCGGGACCTGCCCCGGATCTACGAGCGGGCGATCGCCGCGCTGCGCGGCCTGCCCGACATCGCCGCCGCTTCCGCCCACCAGTCCCACTCGTACCCCGACGGGGCGTGCCTGTACTTCTCGTTCGGTGGGCGTCCGGCGCCCGACCAGCGCGAGGCCCGCTACGTGGAGGCCTGGGACGCCGTTACCCGGGCCGTGCTGGCCGAGGGTGGGTCGCTGAGCCACCACCACGGCGTGGGGCTGAACCGGTCCCGGTTCGTGGCCGAGGCGCTCGGTGAGGGGTTCTCCGTTCTCGCCGCGCTGAAGCAGCAGCTCGACCCGAACGGGATCCTCAACCCCGGCAAGCTCGGGCTCGCCAGTCCGTTCGGGGCGGTCGGCTGGCCGTGATCCCCGTGCTCGACCAGCGCTCCGTGGCGGTCGGCGCCGCGGTCTCGGCGGTGATCGTCGTGCCGGCGTCGCTCATCGGCGACTCGCTCGGCGCCGACGACGGCGACGGCTCGGCCTGGGTCTTTGTCTTCCTCGGGCTCGTGGTCGTCGGGTTCGCGCTCGGCGGCTACGTGGCCGCGACGGCGAACCCGAACATGCCGTACCTCCACGGGGTCGCCGCCGCGGTTGCGGCGTTCGCCGCGGTGCAGCTGATCGGCCTGTGCCGCAAGGTGCTCGCCGGCGACGACGTGTTGTGGTTCGCGATGTGCTTCCGGGCGTTGGTGGCGATGACGTTCGGGATGGTCGGCGGCATCGTGGCCGACAGCGTCCGCCGCCGCACCAACAGCGGCGGCGGCTGACGCTCGACGGCCGCAGCCCGGCGAGGCCGGTGGGTACAGGAACGCCATCAGTACAGGAACATCGGCATCCCCGCCGGCCGGCGGATCGAGGGGCGGTAGGTGTCGGTGTCGTAGAGCTCGTCGACGTCGACCTTCTTGGCGCCGCCCTTGAGGTCGTCGAGGTCGAGGGCCGTGTACCGCCCGCCGCGCAGTGCGGTCATGAACCCGGTGCGGCCCTCGGAGAACAGCTCGGCGGCGAGGTTGGCGTAGTTCATGGCGACCATCAGGTCGAGCGAGTCGGGTGACCCGCTGCGCATCAGGTAGAGCAGCGGCTGGAAGATGACGCCGACGCCGGTGAGCTCCTTGATCGCCTCGGAGGTGACGGCGCCGATGCCGCCGAGCTTGCGGTGCCCGAAGGCGTCGGCCTCGCCGCGCAGCACCATGTCGCCGTCGAGCATGCTGGAGCCCTCGCTGATGGTCATCATGGCGTAGGTGCTCGGGTTGGCGGCCCGGTCGTCCATGAGGAGGCCGGCGAGCTTCTCGACGTCGAAGGGGACCTCGGAGAGGATGACCCGGTCGACGCCGGCGAGGTAGCCGGTGATGAGCGAGGTCTCGCCGCAGTAGCGGCCGAACAGCTCGACGACGGCGATGCGCTCGTGGGAGCCGGTCGAGGTGCGCAGCGAGCGGATGTGGTCGACGCTGCGGGTGACGGCGGTGGAGAAGCCGATGCAGTAGTCGGTGCCGATGACGTCGTTGTCCATCGTCTTCGGGATGGCGACGACCGGGAAGCCCTCGCGGTGGAGCCGGGAGGCGAACGAGAGGGTGTCGTCGCCGCCGATCGGCGCGAGCGCGTCGATGCCGAGGTGCTCGAGGTTGGTGAGCACGTGGGCGGTGAGGTCGAGCTTCTCGTCGTCGTCCCGGTAGCTGTCACGGAGGTGCGCCGGGGCGTCCTTGCGGCTGACCGCGCTCGGGTTGGTGCGAGAGGTGTGGAGGATCGTGCCGCCGGTGCGGTCGATGGTGCGGACCGTGGCGGCGTCGAGCGAGAGGACGCACTCGTCGGCGGTGGTCGGGTCCTCCGGCGAGTAGGCGACGAGACCGCCCCAGCCCCGGCGGATGCCGACGACGCGGATACCGAGTTGGGACGCGCGGACGACGAGCTGCTTGATGCACGGGTTGAGGCCCGGGACGTCACCTCCCCCGGTCAAGATCCCGATCGTGCGGACCTTGGTCGTTCCCATGACGGCGACCCTCCCCTGTGCGTCGCTCAGGAACCGTGACGGGGTTCCGGGCCTCCGACGGCACGTCCACCGTGGCCGCGCCGGCGCCCGACTTCGAGTCGTGGGCGACGCCGAGCATGACCAACGTCCACCGGGCCCGGGGCCCCCGCCCCGTCCTGGTGCTGTTCGCCCCGGATCTTACGCATCGTCGGCGTTTCCGGGAGCGGCCGCTCGGCCGTGCCGAAGGTCCCGGTGACTCGTCGTCGCCGGCACGGGTGGTGCCGGCGGCAGTAGTGTTTCCGGCGGCGTTGAGTCGGCCGGGTGACCGCGGCACGTCGGGTTCTCCCCGGCGGTCGAGGAAGGTCGGGGCTCCACAGGACAGGGTGCTGGCTAGCGGCCAGTCGGGGCGACCCGCAGGAAAGTGCCACAGAGAACAGACAGCCTCCGGGCCGACCAGCCCGGCGGTGATGGTGAAACGGTGCGGTAAGAGCGCACCAGCGCCCGGGGTGACCCGGGCGGCTCGGCAAACCCCACCCGGAGCAAGGCCGAACAGGGGACGGGTAGTCCGCCCGATGTCCCCAGGTGGGCCGCGTAGATGGATGGTCACCGATCGGGTGTCCCGAGAGGGCCCCGTGAACAGAACCCCGCCTACAGGCCGACTCACCGCCACCC
>JAXHUH010000076.1:0-59229 GCA_034211175.1 Actinomycetota bacterium | reverse complement strand
GCCTCCGGGCGCGGCGCGTCGGCGCGCTCGGCGTCCGGGGTGGACGACCCGTTCTCGTCGGACGACGCCGTGTCCGGCGCGTCCGGTGTCGTGCCTCCCCCTCCGCCGGTGGTCTCGCCCTCGTCAGCTGCGGAAGCCTGCTGCGAAGGACCGGTGGAGTGGGAAGGCTGGGTCATCTCGTCCTCGTCGGCCGACGGAGCGTGCACGATGGTCCTCGGGGTCGTTGGTCGCCGCAGCGGCGGTCGCTCGGGACCGGCGCGGCGAGAATCCTCCCCCCATCACATCATCTCGGCGCACCCGACCGATACCCCTTGTGCCCGCAATGCGCCACTACGTGCGGTCAGGTCGCCGCCTTCCGCCGCTCGGGCGGGCGCGCACGAGCGGCGGCACCCGAGGGGTACCGCCGCTCGCGGAGGGGTCCGGGGAGGCCCGGAGGAACCCCGGCGGGGGGCTCAGGCCCCGGCGAACTGCATCTCGAGCTCGATCTTGATCTTGTCGCCCAGCAGCAGCTTCTCGCCGCCGACCGGCACGTCGAACTCGACGCCGAACGGCTTGCGGCTGATCTCGGCCGAGGCCGAGAACCCGGCGCGCACGTTCTGGTCGAGCGGGTTGGTCTCGGTCCCGTTGAACTCGACGTCGAAGGTCACGGGGTTGGTGACGCCGTTGATCGTGAGGTCGCCGGTCATCGTGTAGTCGCCGCCGTCCTCGGCGATGGTGGTCGACGTGAACGTCATCGTCGGGTGGTTGGCGACGTCGAAGAAGTCGGTGGTGCGCAGGTGCGCGTCACGATCCGGGTTGTTGGTGTCGATCGTGGAGAGGTCGACCGTTGCGGTGACCGAGGTGTCCGCCAGGGTGTCGCCGACGACGAGCTTGGCGTCGAACTGGTTGAAGCGGCCGCGCACCTTGGACAGGCCGAGGTGGCGCACGACGAACTCGACCGAGCTGTGCGGCTGGTCGATGGTCCAGTTGCCGGCGCTGATGGGCAGGGACATGGGGGCTCCTGTCGGTGGGGGGGGGGAGTGGCCGCTCCCGGCCGCGCCGCCCACCCGGAGGCGGCGGTGGGGGTCGGGACCGACCGTCGGTGTCGAGCAGTCATCGCCGCGGGGTCGTTGCCGATGCGATGATTGCAAGTGCGATCAGCTTCGAGGACGAAGGTACCGCAGACTTCTTCAACCTTCAAGTACCTGAGGCTGTTCCCGGTATGACCTGATGTGGCTCGACGGCCGCGCTCGACCGGGCAGCGTCTCTCGTCGCGCGCCCGGTCGGCCCGCGGTCAGCCGATCGACCGGCTCCGGCCCCGACGATGGTCGTCGGCCGGGAGGCCGGCGGTGGACGACAGCACCCGGCCGAGGGTGCGCAGGTCGTCGCCGTCCGGATCGAGCAGCCCGTGGCTGTCGAGGTAGCGCAGCCACGCCCACAGCGATTCGGCGATGCCGTGGGGCGGGTCGAGATCGGCGTCGATGCAGAAGAAGAGGCAGCCGGTCCAGATGAACTCGAGGACCCGCTCCTCGGTCCAGTGGTGCCGGTCGAGCCCGGTGGTCTCCTCGGCGGCGAGCACCGAGAAGATGACCGTCAGCGCGTCGGCGTCGACCGGATCGCCGGTCGCGAGCGCCCACGTCCTGACGTCGAGCACGTCGCGACGCAGGCGGCGGTCGGTGCGGCGCCAGCCAGCCAGTACGTCGTCCATGGCCGCGACCCTAGAGAGGGGGTCTGACAGCGGCGCGGATGCCGCTCGACCTGGGTGATGTCCGATGTGGCGTCCGGACGCCACCACCCCGGAACCGTGCGGTCACCGGCGGTTGCCCGGCCACTGCGCGGGGTGGCTCAGGTCGTGCCGAACTCCAGGAGCTCCTCGGCCGACAGGCAGGCCGACACCGCGCCCAACATCTTCTCGTTGAACTCGGGGCTGGCGGTCATGGCCGCGCTCGAGCCGCTCAGCAGCACCTCGCGCAGCTGCTCGTCGAGGAAGCCGTCGGCGTTGAGGTCCGCGGCGAGGCACCGCACCGACTCTTCGGAGATGGCGTCGGGGAGCTGCGCCTCGAGCTGGTAGACGAACAGGGTCTCGACGTCGATGCACGCCAGGAAGCTGTCGGCGAACGCCTCCAGGTCCTCCGGGGGCAGCTGGCCGGGATCGAAGCCGCCCGAGGACGTCTCGAGCCCGGCCCGGGCCAGCGTCTCGAGCCCGACGTTGTCGATCATGCCGGTGGCGATGCAGCGGGCCTCGGCCTCCGTCGGCTGGAGGGAGCCGCCGCCGTTGGCCAGGAGTGCGTCGGTCAGGTCCTCGACGAGCGCGTCATCGGATGGTGACTCGAAGTCCTCGGACCCCGGCGACGACGGCCTGTCGCCCGAAGCCTGGCCGGTGCCGCCGGAGGGGTCGGTGGTGTCGGACCCGTCGTCCGGGCGGGTCTCCGGCGTCGAGGACGACTCCGTCGTGGTCGTCGGCTCCTCGGCGGTGGTCGTCGTCGCCTCGGTGGTCGACGTCGTCGGCGCGGTCGTCGTGGTGGCCGCGTCGTCACCGTCGTCGTCGTTCGAGCACGCTCCGGCCACCAGGACGAGAGCGGTCAGCGGCAGGATCAGCAGTCGGGCTCGCACAGGTCCTCCATGGCCCGTCGGCGCCGTCGTGGGCGCTCGCGGGACGGGCGCGGCCGCCCACGGTATCGATCCGTGGCACCGTCCCGGTGGCGCGGCCCGGCGCAGCAGGGCACCGGTCAGGCGAGCGCCCGGCCGCCGGGACCGACCGCGGCGGCCGCCGCGGCGCGGAGTCGGTCGATCGCCGCGGTGACGGCCGGGGCGCCCGAGGACGCCGGGCGGACCACCGCCGAGGTGACCCGGGCGAAGCGGGGGCTGTCGATCGGGATCAGTCGCACGCCGGGGACCGGGCCCCGGGCCCGTAGCCACGGGACGAGGGCGACGCCGAACCCCTGGGCGACGAGCTGGAGGGTCAGGGCGAAGTCCTCGACGTGGGCCCGCACCGTCGGGGTGAAGCCATGGTGGTTGCAGGCGTGGAGGATCGCCTTGCCGCACGACGTGTGCTCGGGCAGCGGCATGATCCAGCGGCTGTCGGCGTGGTCGGCGAGCGACGTGCGATGCCGTCGCTCGTCGGCCTCGGGGACCGCGAGCAGCAGGTCGTCCTCGAACAGGCGGTGGACGACGAGGCCGGCGAAGCGCTCCTCGGGGACGTGGCGGTACTCCTGGGCGATCACGAGGTCGTTGCGCCCGAGCCGCAGCTCCCGGAGCGCGTCGTCGGCCTCCGCCTCCCGCAGGTGGACCTCCAGGCCGGGGTGGTCGGCCTCGAGGCCCATGAGCGCGGCGATGGCGAACGCGGTGGCCGCGCTGGCGAACGAGGCGACGTGGAAGGGGCCGTGGATCCCGGCCCGGGCCTCCTGCACGGCTGTCGCCGCGACCTCGATGGCGCGGAACACGTCGACGCTGTGGTCGACGAGGACCCGGCCGGCGTCGGTGATGGCCACCGAACGGCCGCGGCGCTCGACGAGGGGCAGGCCGATCTCCCGCTCGAGCGCGGCGAGCTGCTGGGACACCGCGGACGGTGTGCAGTGCAACGCCTCCGCGGCGGAGGTGACCGATCCGCGCTCGGACACCTCCCGCAGCACCCGCAGCCGTCGCACGTCGAGCATCGGTGCGCCGGGCGCCGATGTCGCGCTCGGCGCGCCACCGGACGGGTGTCGGGTCGCGACCATGTAGGCAACCTACAGCCCGGCTCCGGGCCGTTTCAGACCGACTGGTGCCAACGGAGGCGCAGGACCTCGTAGCCGTGCTTCACGGTGACTTCAGCAATCGTTGCTCGTGCTCGGCCTTTTGCTGTCGGAAGCTGGGCGGTCGGGCCCCGGGGGCCGCCGCCGGGCCGGCTCCGCGGGCCCGGCGCCCGCCTCGAAGATTCAGTGGGGCTACAGCGGCACTTCAGATCATTTCACTTGTCCTGGAACGACTTCGGGAGGACGATCGATGTGCCGATACCGCAAGCGAACCCCCCCCCCTCGGAGGCCCCCGTGTTCACCGTTCACTGCGACTGCGTCGACGGCGAGATGCTCCTCTCGGAGAGCCGGATCACCGGCATGGCCAACACCGACGTCGGCATCGTCGTCTCCTACCGCTGCTGGTGCGGCCGCGACGGCACGTTCGTGACCGGTCGTCGGGCGGGGCGTCCGGCGGCCGAGCGCCACGACCACGCCGTCCACCAGCTCGTCAGCTGAGCACCCCACCATCGCCAACCGGTCGCCGGCACCCGCCGGCGACCGGGCGCGTCAGCGACCCTCGGGCGCCAGCAGACCGAGCCCGGCCTGCAGTCGGTGCCACGGCTGCTGGATGCTCGTGTAGCCCACGTCCGGGCCGAACTCGCTGAAGTCGAACGACGGCACGACGTCGTCCCCGGTGCCCCACACCCCGTCGTCGCCGACGCCGATGAACGTCGCCAGGTCGCCACCGCTGTTCATGATCGAGCGGTCGTTGAAGCCGAACGGGTCGGTGTTCCAGGCGCCGAGGAGATGGCTCGTCTCGTGGGCGGCCACGGTCCCGAGCGCGGCGCCCACGAGCTCGGCCTTCGAGGCGTCCGGTGCGAGGCGGACGCTGTTGATCGACCGGGCGCCGTCCGGTGCGCTGAGGAGATCGAGCAGCACGACCGCCGTCTCCTCGCGGTCCATGTTCCCGGGGTCGACGGACTCGGCGGTACCGGTCGCGACCTTGGTGGTCGGGGCATCCGATCCGCCGACGACGACCCGGCTCACGTTCGGCTCACCCCACGGGTCGGCATCCCGGTCGCTGCGGCGGAGGTCGATCGGCGAGGTCCCGTCCTCGGACAGGCGGGCCAGGATCACCCCGAACCGCTCGGCCATGGCGTCGACGACCGCGGCCTCGTCCGCCGGGTCCAGGCCCCAACGGGCCAGGTACCCCGACAGCGGGCCGAGTGCCGCCGATGGCGCGGACGGGTCGAGGACGGACGGCTCGACGTCGGCGCCGTCGGTGTCGAGGAAGACGATCTGGCGGCCGGCGTCGGCCTGCTCGGCGGGGCTGCGCACGACTCGTAGCTCGCCCTCGTAGCCGCCGATGCCGTTGCTCACCTCGATGGCGTGCACCCCGTCGGCGGAGGCGACGTACTCGATGCCGATGTCGCCGTCGTGGCGCAGCGGCGAGGAGCGCGGGTAGAGGTCCGAGCCGTTCCAGCTCGACCAGAACGGGAGGCCCATCACGGGGTCGTGGACGGCGATGCGGCCGACCGCGTCGGTGAAGGCGCCGGCCAGCACGTCGCCGGCGCGCAGCTCGACCAGGAACACGTCGGCGTCCTGGCCGAGGCTCGGCACCGAGCCCCGGATGTGCTCGGTGCCCATCTCGACCGTGTACGCACCGTGCGCGCCGGGTATCCCGGCGCTGGTCGGGTCGTACGGATCATCAGGGAGCTGGCAGCACGCCGTCACCGCCACGAAGTACTCGCCGTCGTGGTGCGCCTCCACACGGAGCAACGAGTCGGGCCCGACGCCGCTCTGGTCGTCGTTCGCAGCGATGAGCTCGCCGGACTCGTCGTAGACGGCGACCATCGTGTCGATCGGGTTGGGCGAGTGCCTGGTGTCGGTCTCGACGACGATGTGCGCGCCGCGCCGCACGGCGCCGAGCGCGAAGAAGTCGACATCACCGACGGTCTCCGCGTCCGGGTTGTCGCCCAGCGCGCCTTCCCAACGGGCTCGGGTCCAACGAATCTCGTGCTCGTCCGGGTTCGCCCGCTCGATCGAGCCGTCGTCCTCGGCGGCGGTGCCGTCGACGACGGCGCGGACGGGCCCGAACTCCTCGCCCCGCGGCTTGGTGGTCGGGTCGATGCTCAACCGGCCGGTGATGTGGACCGTGGCCACGTCGTCGTCGCCGGTGCCGAACCCCTCGATCAACATGCCGCTGGAGAGGTCCTCGTTCAGGTCGACCTCGCCGACGGGCTCGGGATGGCGCACGTGGAGCGTGTCGGGGTCGGGCTCGACGAACAGCGGATCGTGCCCCGCCTCGACGACCTCGGCGCCGTCCTGGCGCGTCGCCTCCCACGCCCCGACGTCGCCCTGTGCCGCCATCACGGTCAGCACGCCGATGCACGCGGCCACGGGCCGCAACCTCCGACCGGGCATCCCGGCCCCCCTTCTCCCGCCAGTCGCGGTCACGGTAACCACGTGAGGGGAGCACCCGAACGCTCCGGCGACGAACGTCGGTGATTGCCGCGGCGCGGAACGAGACGGGTCCGTCAGCGGCGCGAGCCCGTTCTGGACCCCACGGAGTGCCACCGGTGGCACTCCGTGGGGTCCAGTTCAGGGCGGGCGGGTGATCGGGAGGGGCCGGGCTCAGTCCTCGGCGGCCTGGATGGCCCGCCAGACGCGCTCGGGGGTGCACGGCAGGTCGAGGTGGCGGACCCCGAGGTGGGAGAGGGCGTCGACCACCGCGTTCTGCACCGCCGGGGTTGCCCCGATCGTGCCGGACTCGCCGATGCCCTTCGCCCCGAGCTCGTTCAGCCAGGTCGGCGTCTCCAGCACGACCCGCTCGAAGCTCGGCAGCTCCGCGGCCGAGATGACCCCGTAGTCGGCGAAGTTGGCGGTGAGCGGGTTGCCGTCGTCGTCGAAGCGGATCTCCTCGTACAGCGCCTGGCCGACACCGGAGGCGATCCCCCCGTGGATCTGGCCGGCGGCGAGGACCGGGTTGAGGATCGTCCCCGCGTCGTCGCACGCCACGAGCCGCACGAGCTCGACGTGGCCGGTCTCGCGGTCGACCTCCACGACGGCGATGTGGGCGCCGAACGGGAACGAGCCCTGGGCGGCCGCGAACTCCGAGATCCCCATCAGCGGGTCGTCGTCGTCTTCGTCGGCCCGGGCGGCGGCGACGTCGGCCCACGACGCGCTCACCGACGGGGTGCCGACGACGTGGAACGCACCCCGGTCGGCGTCGAGCACGACGTCGTCCTCGGCGGCCTCGAGGACGTCGGCCGCGACCCGGCGGGCCGCGTCGGCCAGCTTCCGTGACGCCTCGGAGATGGCGGTGCCCGCGATCTGCGCCGAGCGCGAGCCCCCGGTGATCCCGCCCGACGGCACGAGGTCGGTGTCTCCGTGCACGACCTCGACCGCGTCCATCGCCACCCCGAGGCGCTCGGCCACGATCATCGCCCACGTCGTGTCGTGGCCCTGGCCGAACGGCGTGGCGCCGGTGACGACCCGGACCCGTCCGTCGTCGAGCAGCTCGGCGGTGCCGTGCTCGCCGCCGCCGGCGCCCGCGGTGATCTCGACGTAGCAGGCGACCCCGATGCCCATCAGCTTCGGGTCCCCCTCGGCACGGCGGCGCGCCTGGGTGGCGCGCAGCTCGTCGTAGCCGGCGGCCTCGACCGCGGCATCAAGGGCCGCGGGGTAGTTGCCGGTGTCGTACTTCGTGCCCATCGGGGTGCGGTGGGGCTCGTCGAACGGCGCCAGCAGGTTGCGCCGCCGCACCTCGACCGGGTCCATGCCGATCTCGGCCGCGAACAGGTCGATCGCCCGTTCGATGGCGGCCGCGGCCTCCGGGCGGCCGGCGCCGCGGAAGGCGGTCACCGGGGTGGTGTTGGTGCACACCGCGACCGACTCGAAGGCGACGTGGTCGATGTCGTAGGTGCCGCTCGCCATGCGCATGGTCATGTTCGGCAGGAACGCGCCCATCATCGGGTAGGCGCCGGAGTCCTGGACCACGCGGAGGCGGTAGCCGTCGATGCGGCCGTCGCGGCTGCCGCCGACGGCCACGTGCTGGACCTGGCCGCGACCGTGGCCGAGCCCGGTCATGTTCTGCGACCGGGTCTCGCTCCAGCGCACCGGTCGGCCGAGCTGTCGCGAGTACCAGCCGAGCATGACCTCCTCGGGGTACGCCCGGGCCTTCGAGCCGAACCCGCCGCCGACGTCGGGAACGATGACCCGGACCCGGTCGGTCTCCAACCCGTAGGCCTTGGCGAGTGCATCTCTCGTCGGGTGGGCGCCCTGGCACGACGACCAGTGCACGAGGCGGTCGCCGTCCCAGGTGGCGGCACCGACGCGGGGCTCGATCGGCGCGCCGGCCATCCGCTGGTTCACGAACCGGGCCTCGACGACGACCTCGGAGCCCGACAGGTCGGCCTCGCCCCGCTCGGCCCGGGTGACGACGTTGCTGCCCGCATCGGGGAACAGGACGAGCTCCGAGGCCTCGGCGAGCTCGGGGTCGACGAGCGCGGGCAACGGGTCGTAGTCGACGATGACCATCTCGGCGGCGTCCTCGGCCTGCGCCACCGTCTCGGCGACGATCGCCACGACCGGTTCACCCACGAAGCGGACGACCCCCTCCGCCAGGTACGGGCGGACCATGGCCTCGGGCAGGCCGGGCAGCAACGGGGCCGCGTGGGTCAGGTCGAGGTCGTCGAAGGTGAACACGCCGAGCACGCCGGGGGCCGCGGCGGCCTCCGACGTGTCGATGGACTCGATGCGGGCGTGGGCGATCGGGGAGAGGACGTGGACCAGGTGGGTCGCCCCCTCGAGCGGGACGTCACCGACGTAGGTGGCCTCACCGGTGAGGAAGCGGGGGTCCTCGCGGCGGAGCACGGCGTTGCCGAGGATGCTCATGGGTCGATTGTCTCATCATCGGACCCGCCTCGCGCCGGGGTGGCGGGCGCGGCGGCCGATCGGTTCGCACACCGTTCACCCAGGCCGAACGGACGTCGCCGTGTCCCGAGCGGCTACCGTCGGAGGGGGATGGCAGCACCGATCGGCGTCATCGCCCTCGTCAACCAGAAGGGCGGAGTTGGCAAGACCACCGTTGCGCTCGGGCTCGCGTCCGCTGCGCAGCGCTCGGGTCGCAGCGTCCTGGTCGTCGACATCGATCCCCAGGCGAACGCGACCACCGGCCTCGGCGTGTGGGAGAGCCCCTCGTCGATCGAGGCCGCCCTCGTCCAGGAGCGCGCCGGCTCGCTCGCCGACGTCCTCGTCCCCTCCGGGTGGGACTCCGTCGACGGCGCCAGTGCCCCCGTCGTGCAGGTCGCACCGTCGACGCCGTCGCTCGCCGCCCTGGAACCCCGCCTCGCCGCCGACCCGGTCGGCGCCCAGGACCGCCTGGCGCTCGCGCTCGACGGCGTGCGCGACCGCTTCGACCTCGTCCTGGTCGACTGCCCGCCGAGCCTGGGACTGCTCACCGTGAACGGCCTGTTCGCGGCGACCAGGGCGCTGGTGGTCACCGAGCCGGCCGCGTGGGCGGTCGACGGTGTCGAGCAGATCCTGCGCACGGTACGTCGCATCAGCGAGCGCCGCGGCGGGGTTCCCGCCGTCGGTGGCATCGTCAAGAACCGCGTCGCCCGCACCCGCGACAGCCGCTACTGGTCCGATCAGCTCGACGAGACCTACGGCGGGCTCGTCCTCGGTACGGTCAACCAGCGGGCGGCCGTGACCGAGGCGTCGGCGCAGTCGCTGCCGATCCACGGGCTCGGCGCCCGTCGGGGTGCGCCCGAGGCGAGCTCCGAGTTCGACCAGCTCCTGTGCTCTGTGATCGGAGGTCCGAGCGAGTCATGACGTACGACCCGAAGCGCTCCCGTCCCCGCCCCGGCCCGTCGCCGGACGGGGCCGCGCCCGTCGACGCCATCCTCGGCGGTGCGGACGACACCGACGACGACGCGGCGCCCCGGACGGTCGAGGCCCCCGCGGTCACGCCACCGCCGGTGAAGTTGCCGAGCGACGCGCCGGTGGCCGAGGTGCCGCCCGGGTGGTTCGACGAGCACCGCAACGAGGCGATCGCCGCGGCGGTCGTCGCCGCGCTGGTGCTCGTGCTCGTCCTGCGGATGCGCCGCTCCGACGAGGGCTGAGCGGGCCGGGCGCCGGCCCGGCGCCCGTACCGTGCGGTCGGGCTGCAGCGGTCGGTCGGAACGAACCGGGAGGTGCGGCGCCGGGAGGTGAGATCCGACCGGGCGGCCACCCCCGAAGCCGCCCGGTCGGAAAACTCGATCCTGATCGGGCGTCCCGATGTGGGCTGCCCGATCGGTCACCGAGATACTAGCGCTCGGCGTGGCCGAACGCCCGCCGTCCGGAAGAACACTTGCGGAGCCGACGCGGAGAACCGGATTCCGTGCACCGAATTGCTCCGCAGCGCGCGCTCCTGGGTACTGAACGCGCGTCGTCGGGGGGTGGTGGTCGTCGTGGGCCGGCCCGTCGGTCGTCGGCGACTAGAACACTCCCATGGAGGAGCGGATCGAGGCGCTGGTCGAAGGGCTCACGCTCGAGGAGAAGGTGATGCTCTGCTCGGGCGTGGACACGTGGGCCAGCGCGCCCGTGCCCCGGCTCGGGATCGGGTCGGTCGTGACCACCGATGGGCCCAACGGCGCCCGCGGCGGTGACCTCGCGGCCCGCACGACCGCCGCGTCGTTCCCGGTGGGCACCGCGCTGGGCGCCACCTGGGACGTCGACCTCGTGGGTCGGGTCGCGGGCGCCATCGCCGAGGAGGCCCGCACCAAGGGCGCCCACGTGCTCCTCGGGCCCACGCTCAACCTGCACCGCTCGCCGCTCGCGGGCCGCAACTTCGAGTGCTTCTCCGAGGACCCCGAGCTCGCCGCCCGGCTGGCCGTCGCGTACGTCGCCGGCGTGCAGGCCGAGGGGGTGGCCGCCTGCGCCAAGCACCTCGTGTGCAACGACGCCGAGTTCGAGCGCCACGAGGCGTCGTCGGACGTCGAGGACCGGCCGTTGCGCGAGCTCTACCTCCGCCCGTTCGAGCCCGCGGTCGACGCCGGTGTGTGGACGGTCATGTCCGCGTACAACCGGATCAACGGGACCCACGCGGCGTCGAGCCGGTGGCTCCTGACCGATCTGCTCAAGGACGAGTGGGGCTTCGATGGCCTGGTCATGAGCGACTGGCACGGCACCTACGACACGGTCGGCCCCGCGCGCGCGGGGCTCGACCTGGAGATGCCGGGACCGCCGCAGCACTGGGGGCCGAAGCTCCTCGACGCGGTGCGCTCCGGTGCGGTCGACGAGACGACGATCGACGACAAGGTGCGGCGGCTGCTGCGCCTCGCGGTGCGGACCGGGGCCATCGACGAGACCGAGCGGCGCACGGCGGTCGCGGTCGACGACCCCGGGCACCGGGCGCTGGCCCGGGAGGCGGCGTCGTCGTCGATGGTGCTGCTGAAGAACACCGACGCCCTCGTGCCCGTCGACGTCGCGACCATCTCGAAGGTGGCGATCATCGGGCCGAACGCCGAGCGGGGCCAGATCCAGGGCGGCGGGAGCTCCGCCGTGTTCCCCCACCGGATCTCCTCACCGCTCGACGCGCTCACCGCCCGCTTCGGCGACGACGTCGTCGTGTTCCACGAACCCGGCTGCGATGCCCGCCGGTACGTGCCCCACCTCCGCTCCCGCCAGCTGCGCCCGCTGCCCGGCAACCTCAGCCCGGGTGACGCGGTGACCCGCGGCTGGTACCTCGGTGCGGAGCCGACCGGCGAGCCGGTGACCGTCGAGCGGGGCCCCCGGCTGTCGTTCACCGCCCACCGGGTCCCGACGAAGGTGATCGACGCTCTCGCGGCCCGCGGTGACCACGATGACGGCGACGGCGACGGGGCCGGTGACCGCGAGGTGTCGGTCCGGTCCGAGGCGATGGTCGTGGCCGACGTCGACGGTCGCCACACCGTGGGGCTGGCCTCGGTCGGGCCGAGCCGCCTCTTCGTCGACGGGGAGCTGGTGTGCGACAACTGGTCGGCACCGGTGCCGGGGCCGACCTTCTTCTCCAACGGCACGACCGAGGTGCGCGGCACCGTCGACCTGGAGGCCGGGGAGGCCCGCCACCTCGTCGTCGAGCAACAGGTCGAGCGGGCCTCGCTGATGGGGCTGCGGGTCGGGCTCGCCCCGCCGGGGCCCACCGACCTCCTCGACCGGGCGGTCGGGGCCGCGCACGAGGCCGACCTGGCGATCGTGGTCGTCGGGCTCGACCCCGACTGGGAGACCGAGGGCTCCGACCGGGTGTCGCTCTCGCTGCCCCACCCCCAGGACGAGCTGATCGAGCGGGTCGCCGCGGTGTCGGACCGCACGATCGTCGTCGTGAACGCCGGCAGCCCGGTCCGCATGGACTGGGTCGACCAGGTCGACGCGGTGCTGATGGCGTGGTACCCGGGCCAGGAGCTCGGAGAAGCGCTGGCCGACGTGCTGTGTGGGGACGTCGACCCGGGCGGGCGGTTGCCGACGACCTTCCCGGTGCGGCCGGAGGATGCTCCGACGTTCCCCGGGTGGCCGGGGGAGAACCATCGGATCCTCTACGGCGAGGGGGTCCACATCGGGTACCGCTACTACGACGCCAAGGACGTGGCGCCGCTGTTCTGCTTCGGTCACGGGCTGAGCACCACGAGCTTCGAGCTCGGTGGTCTCGAGGTGAGCGAGGTGGCGGCGGCGACGTTCGACGTGTCGGTGACCGTCACCAACACCGGCGGGCGCCGGGGCCGGGAGGTCGTCCAGGTCTACGTGGCGGACGTCGAGTCGACCCTGCAGCGGCCGGTGAAGGAGCTCGGCGGCTTCGTGAAGGTCGAACTGGAACCCGCGGCGTCCGAGCGGGTGACGGTGCGGTTGGGGCCGAGGGCCTTCTCCGCCTGGGACCCGGCCGGGTCACGTTGGTGGCTGGAGCCGGGGGAGTTCGAGATCCTCGTCGGCGTGTCCTCTCGGGACATCCGGGCCCGGGAGACGCTCACGGTCGATCCCGGCGAGGGCTGAGGGGGCCGTTCCGCCGGTGCGGCGGAGTGGTCGGCCGGCGGTTCAGGCGCCGAGCGAGAGGGTGGCGACGACCTCGGACATCTGGGCGCCGAGGAGGGTCACGAGGGTCATGAGGACGGCGCCGGCGATGGCGACGACCATGCCGTAGGTCGCCGTGGCCGAGCCCTGCTCGGAGCGGAGGACGGTCTCGATGATGGAGGCGAGGAGGTTGCGCATCGGTGGGGTCTCCTGATCGTGCGGCAGAGCGGGGGTGTGTTCTGCGTTGGATCAACTGTCGCCCGGCACCTTGATCCTTCCTACCCCTGAACGGGGGAGCACCGGGGAGTCATTTCGCCCATGACCTCACCCGGGTGGGGGAAGCAACGGTGTTAGCGGTCGGTTCAGGATCAAGCGAAGATCAAGACACGACGAGTCGGGCCACCGCTTCCTCATGATGTCGTCGACCGGCGCATCGAGCCCGGGCCACCGAGTGGGAATGGTGTGTGCGGCCGCCGGGTTCGGGGGTCATGCGAAGCCGAGTGCTCGGCGCCGTCGCGGCGGCGTTGCTCCTGTCCACCCTCGCTGCGTGCGGGGACGATGACGATCCGGCCGCGGAGGCCACCGGGGCCGACGATGCGGCAACCGCCGACACCGGCGAGGTGACCGGCACCGACGGGGACGACGGTTCCGACGCCGACGAGGCAACCGCGGCGAGCGAGGACGGGGACGCTGCGGACGGCGACGCCGGCGCCGCCGACGACGCCCCGGACGGCGTGGCCAACGAGCTGCTGGCGTTCGACGGCGAGCTCCTCAGCGGTGGGTCGTTCTCGGGCGCCGACCTGTCCGGTCGCGACGCCGTCCTGTGGTTCTGGGCGCCGTGGTGCACGATCTGTCGGGCCGAGGCGCCCGATGTGGTCGAGGTCGTCGAGGCGTTCGAGGGCGAGGTCCCGTTCATCGGGGTGGCCAGCCGGGGGCCGCTCGAGGACATGGAGGCGTTCGTGGAGGAGACCGGCACCGGCGGCTTCGAGCACCTGGCCGACGTCGACGGCTCGATCTGGGAGCGCTTCGAGGTCGTGTCCCAGCCGACCTTCGCGTTCATCGACGACAGCGGCGAGATCGAGGTCATCACGGCGTCGTACGACGCCGGCGAGCTGACCGAGCGCCTCGAGGCCCTCACCGCGGCCTGAACCGGCGGCCGCGGCCGCTCGCCTACTCGACCAGGCGGACCGGGTCGCCGTCGATCGACGCGCTCCAGGTCGTGAAGTCGGTGATCTCGGACGGGAAGTCGGCGAGGAGCGTGACCCAGCAGCCGGTCGGGCTCGTCTCGGCGCAGTCGTAGCCCGCCGGGATCGGGACCTCGACGGTGACGGTCCGGCCGTTGTACCCGTTGGACGCCCGCACGTTCGACAGCGTGCACGTGTCGGCGTTCACGGTGAGGCTCCCGCCCCCGTCACGCTCGAAGTTGCAGTCGCTGAACGAGCCGAGGTTGGCGTCCGCCGGCGGCAGCACCCGGATGGAGCCGTTGGCCGCGGCGTCGCCGACGTCGAACATCTCGACGATCAGGGTCCGGTCGCGGGGCGCGGGCAGGACCCGGGCCAGGGTGAAGCTGGTGTCGGCGCCGGGCACGTTGGCGTAGATGGCCATCCGTCCCCGCCCGAACAGCGCCACGCCGTCGCCGGTGACGCCTTCGCCCGAGGCCATGCCGGCCCGCAGGGAGAAGAAGTTCTGCCCCGACGTCCGCACCGAGGCGTCGTACGCGGTCGGTGAACCCGGTGACGCGTTGGTGCGGATCTGGACGAGGTAGTCGCCGAGGTGGACCTGCGACGCCGGGACCTCGCACACGGTCACCCAACGGCGGAAGACCTCGGCGAAGGTCCACTCGTCGTCGTCGGGGTCGACGACCCACTGCCCGTCCGCCGGCCCCGCCGTCGGGTGGAGCATGTCGTGGGCGGTCGAGTCCGACAGACGCCACGACGGCATGGTCGTCGGCCGGCAGGTGGCGGTGTCGATGATCGGGTTGTCGTCGTCGCGCCACGGGGTCTCGTCGGGCGCCCGGACGACGTAGGACGTCCGCTGGTCGGTCGAGCCGGCCATGTTGTCGCCGGTGCACCAGAACGTCCGGCCCGGCCGGTAGCGCTCCTCGGCGTCGTCGAACCAGCCGTCGGGCAGCCCGTGCGCGGCCTCGTCGAGGGCGGCGAGCGCGGCCCGCTGCGTGGACGACGGCATGCCACGGTCGCAGTTGTTGCCGAGCTCGACCCACGCGGGGTCGTAGACCTGGATGCGCAGCGGCTCACTGCTCACCGACGACACCCGCACGGCGTAGGTGTAGCCGGCCTGGGTGTACTCGGTGTTGGCGCCGCCCGAGCACCGGGTGTCCCCGGAGCTGCAGCGCGTCGTCTGGTAGCGGTCGCCGTTGCGCTTGGAGTTCTCGGGCCCGGCGATGCCGACGAACAGGTCGGGTTGGTCGCCGTCGCGCTCGGGGTCGTTGCCGAGCTCGTTGTCGGGGCTGCCCATCGGGACCGGCCCGACGTACTCGGCGACCGCGGTCTCCGTGATCGTCGTCGTGTCGACGCCGACGAGCGCCGCGAACCAGTTCGAGACCTCGTGGTCGATCGTGACCCGGAGCTGGCCCGGGGACGACCCCTCCTCCACGGCGACCTCGCCGCCGTCGTACCCGTGGTCCGACGCGATCCGGTGGGCGACCGCGGACGCCTCGGCCGGGTCGCCGGGCATGAACACGACCCCGCCGAGCGCGGCGGCGTCGGCGGCGTTCTGGATGCGGCCCGACTCGAGGTACCAGCGGCCGACGTCGATGGCGAAGCCGGCCATCGACAGCAGCACACCGATGAGCAACGCCACCCACACGAGCGCGACGCCGGCGTCGGAGCCGCAACGGGTTGCCGGCGCCGCCGCGCTCGGGCGGGCCGTGGCGCTCACGAGTGGCACGCGACCGACAGCGGCAGCGGCTCGAGGCGCATCACGGTGTTGGCGGTGATGTCTCGGGCGTCGCCGAAGAAGCCGGTGACCCAGTCGTAGTGGCCCCGGACGTAGACGCCCAGGTAGTCGGTGTGGGCCTCGTCGCCGCATGCCGATTGATCGGCAGCCGGCCAGGCGGTCCCGAGCACCGGCACGAACGAGCGGGAGCCCTCGTCCCACGTGAACCGCCAGCAGCTCGTGGTGCAGGTCTCGAACCCGCCGCTGACCGGCCGCCCGGTGCCGGGGTCGGCCCGGTAGATCGTGAGGGTGTCGACCGCGTCGGCGGGAATGGAGCCGAGTGCGGCGGCCGCGGCGTTGGCCGCGGCCTCCTGGTAGCCGTCGTGGCGGGGAAGCGCCACCGCGGTGCGGGCGCCGGAGCGGACCGACGCGGTGATCGTGTGGGCGTTGCGGAACAGCAGGCCGCCCTCGATGATCCCGAAGCACAGGATCAGCAGGATCGGCAGCACGAGCGCCGTCTCGACGGCGGTGGCGCCGCGCTCGTCGCGGGCCCGGCGCCGGAGCAGGTGATGGAGGCGTCGCAGCATCGTCGGGGACCTCACGCCAGTCCGGCCTCGGCGAGGCGGAGCACCGCCGGGCCGAGGATCACGATGAACAGCGCGGGCAGGATCGTGGCGACGAGCGGGAAGATCATCTTCACCGGCAGGCCCATCGCCCGCTCCTCGGCTCGCTGGCGGCGCTTCTCGCGATGCTCCGCGGCCTGGGTCTTCAGCACCTTCGTCAGCGGCGCACCGGTCGTCTCGGCCTGGCGCAGCGCCCGGACGAACCGGCGGACGTCGCGGTGGCCGCCCCGCTCGGCGAGGCGGTCGAGCGCTTCGCGGCGCGACGATCCGAGGCGGACGTCCTGGATGGCGCGTCCGATGTCGTCGGCGAGGGGGCCGTCGTGGGTCCGGCTCACCCGCAGCATGGCCGCCTCGAGGCCGAGCCCGGCGCCGACCGCGATCGCCAGCTGGTCGAGGACGTCGGGCAGGTCGTCGGCGATCGCCTCCCGACGGGCATCGGTGCGGTGCGCCAGCACGAGGTCGACGCCCTTCCAGCCGCCGGCGACGAACACCGCGGCGAGCACCAGGCCGAGCAGGCCGCCGACGCTGGCGAAGAAGAGCACGCCGAGCGCCGTGCCGAGGACCGTGCCGATGATCTTGAGGCCGACGAGCTGATCGACGTCGACCCGCCCGGTCAGCCCGGAGGTCGCGATCTTCGTGGCCAGCCCGGCCCGGGCCGACGCGGGGGCGAGGCGGTGCAGACGGCGGACGATCGCGTCGGCGCCGGGGCGCAGGAGCCGCTCGGTCGCCGGGGCCGCCATCTGCAGGTCCCGCAGATCGGTCGCCGCCGGTGCGTCGACCGCGGCGTTCGCCGCCGTGCCCGGCCGCATCGCCCGCCAGGTGAGGCCAGCGGCGCCGGCGAGGAGGAGGCCGCCGAGGAGGAGCTGGGAGGTCATGTCATGCGCCCCTGTTCAGTACGAGAACCGGACCAGCCGACGGAGCCACGCGGTGCCGACGACGAGGAGGAAGGTGGCGAGGCCGAGCAGCGCCCAACCGACGAAGGTGCCGGTCAGCTCGCTCACGTAGCCGGGGTTGATCAGCCGGAAGAGGACGAGGACGAGCGGGGGGAGGGCGCAGAGGATGTAGGCGGAGAGCCGCCCCTCGGCGCTCAGCGCCTTGATCTGGCCGCGAACCCGCTCCCGGTCGCGGATGGTGTCGGCGACCTGGTCGAGGACGCCACTGAGGTCGCCGCCGACCTCGCGGTTGATCTCCATCGCACCCACGACCCAGGCGATGTCGCGACCGCCGACCCGCTCCGCCATCGCCCGGAGCGCCTCGGTGAGGTCGCGGCCGAGGCGGTGCTCGGCGAGGACCCGGGTGAGCTCCTCGCTCATCGGTGCCTCGGCCTCGTCGGCCACGTTGTCGAGCGCTGCGACCAGGCCCTGGCCGGCCCGCATGCCCGACGACAGCAGCCCGAGCATGTCGGGGAGCTGGCGGGCGAACGCCTGCTGGCGGCGCGACGTCGCCCGCCCCGTCCACAGGTGGTTTCCGAAGACGACCGCGACGACACCGAGCACGACGCCGCCGGGCCCGAGGAGGACGCCACCGACGATGGCCCCGGTGACGGTGAGACCGGCGACGAGCACGACCCACTCCGCCGGGCGGAACCGACTGCCGGCCCGCTCGAGGCGCCGGCCGAGCGAGCGGTTCCGACCGCTGCTGCGCAGCCGCCGCTCGGTGTAACCCACGACCGAGGCGTGGACCTGCCCGAGCCGGTCGACGCCGTCGATCGGCCCGGGCGCGCCCGTCGCCGCCGGGGAGGACGCAGCCGCCGTGGAGGACGCAGCCGCCGGGGCTGCGTCGGCCTGATCGCCCCCGACGAACGCGGCGACCGTCAGCGCGAGCGCCACGAGGGCGAGCAACGCGACGAGGGCGGTCATCGGTGGTTCCCGACGTGCATCGGGCCGAGCTCGGTCGGGCCGGCGTCGAAGAACAGCTGCGGCGCCAGCGTCTCGCCGTGCTCGGTCAGCTTGTCGGCGAACATCGGGCGCAGGCCGGTGGGCCGCAGTCGTCCGAGCGTGTGGTCGAACACGAAGAGGTCGGCGAGGGTGACGACATCGCCCTCCATGCCGACGACCTCGGTGACGCGGGTGATCCGGCGGGCGCCGTCGGCCGTGCGGTTGATCTGCACGATGACGTCGACGGCCGCCGCGATCTGGTCGCGCACGGCCCGGGCCGGGAGGTCGAGGCCGGCCATGAGGACCATCGTCTCGAGGCGGGCGACGGCGTCGCGGGGGCTGTTGGCGTGCAGCGTCGACATCGAGCCCTCGTGGCCCGTGTTCATGGCCTGGAGCATGTCGAGGGCCTCGCCGCCGCGGACCTCGCCGACGACGATCCGGTCGGGCCGCATGCGCAGCGAGTTGCGCACCAGGTCGCGGATCGTGACCTCCCCGACGCCCTCGACGTTGGCCGGGCGGGCCTCGAGGCGGATCACGTGGCGCTGGTGGAGGCGGAGCTCGACCGAGTCCTCGACGGTCACGATCCGCTCCCGGGCCGGAATGAACCGGGACAGGACGTTGAGGAGCGTGGTCTTGCCGGCGCCGGTGCCCCCGGAGACGAGGACGTTCAGCTTGCCCCGGACCCCGGCCTCGAGGAGCTGGCCGACCTCGGCGGTCAGGGTCCGATTGCGCACCAGGTCGGCGGGCTCGAACGCCCGGGCCGCGAACTTGCGGATGGTGAGCGCCGACCCGTCCACGACCAGCGGGGGGATGACCGCGTTGACCCGGGACCCGTCGGGGAGGCGGGCGTCGACCATCGGGGAGGACTCGTCGATGCGGCGCCCGACCCGGCTCACGATGCGGTCGATGACCCGGCGGAGCTGGTCGTCGGTGCTGAACCGCACGGTCGTCTCCACGACGACGCCGTTGCGCTCGACGAAGATCGGCTCGGTGCCCGACACCATGATCTCGGTGACGGTCTCGTCGCGCAGCAGCGGCTCGATCGGGCCGTGGCGCAGGACGTCGTCGCAGATCTCCTCGACGAGCAGCTGGGCGAGCTCGGGGTCGAGGTCGGTGCGCCGTTCGCGCAGCACCTCGCCGATCGTCTCGACCACGAAGCGCTCGAGGTACTCGTCGCTCAGGCTGCGGTCGTAGAGGCGCGAGCCGAGCCGGTCGAACAGCTCGTCGCGCACATCGGCGATCAGGATGGCGTAGAGGTCGTCGGCGTCGAGGCGGTCGTCGCCGGCCGGCACCGGGAGGTGCGTCGACCGGCGCTCGTCGGCGGTGTCGCCCCCGCGGTGGTCGCCGGTCGGTCGGGACGAGCCCGGCTCGTCGTCGGCCCCGGCGCCACGGGCCTCGGCCAGCTCACGGGCGTAGGCCTCCGCCTGGGCCCGGGCGACGGCGACGGCGTCGGCCCCGGCGTCCCAGTCGGCGTCCGCGCCGTCGGCGGCCCGGTTCCGGTTCCAGCCGATCACGACGCCACCGCTGCGAGGTCGTTGGTGACCGAGGCACCGGTCTGGCCCGTGGTCGGCGCGAGCGACGTCGATGTCGGATCGACGGCGAGGTAGACGTTGCCCCACTCCTGGGTGTAGACGACCCGCTCGAGGTCGGCCGGGCTCACCGCGACGCCGACGATGAAGTTGGCGGTCGGGGCGGCCTCGACGGCGCCGTCGCCGACGTCGGACTCGGGGAGCGACTCGGTCTGCACGGCGGTCACGACGGCCTGGCGGACGAGGATCTTCGTGCGCTGCGTCTCGCCGTCGAACGAGCCGACGACGGCGACCGTGTCGCCGGGTCGCAGACGACCACCCACGACTCGCTGGGGCTCGAGGGTCACGCTCACCTCGACCATGCCCTCGGGCACGGGGACGGCGGCCGTCTCGTTGCGGAGGTCGTCGGGGGTGCCGAACGCGGACGGGAGCACGGGTGTCCCGGCGTCGATGTCGGTGACGAGCACCTGCCCGCCGTAGGTGTCGAGCGCCCCGGCGTCGGTGAGCACCCCGGCGGGCAGGCCCTCGGCCGAGACGGTGATCACCTCGACATCGCCGCCGATGCGGTCGACCAGGGTGCCGGCGGCGAGGTCGGCCGAGGCGACGAGGACGTCCGTCGACCCTTCGGGCGCCGCCGCGGCCGCATCGTCGTTGCCGCCGCCGAACACGATGACGGCGAGGGCGAGGACGGCGCAGAGACCGGCGGCGCCGAGGAGGAGAGCTCTGCGGGGCATGACGTTCCTTTCGGGAGAACTGGGGTGCCGGGGACGGGGCGATGGATCAACCGCCGCCGGATCGCGCCGAACGCCGGTGGCGGCCCGGTGGAGCAGGGCCGCCGACCGGCGTTCGTGTCGTGACGTCGATGCGTCGATCCGTCGAGCGCTGGGCTCAGACGCCCTCGAGCGCCGTGTTGGTGTCGTTGAAGAAGTCGACGACGTGACCGCCGAGGGTGGCCACGAGGCCGACGATCAGGGCGGCGATGAGGGCGACCATCATCCCGTACTCGGCAGCGGACGCCCCGTGCTCCTCGTCGCGGACGTTGACGATGGCGACGTACAGGCGAGTCATGGCTGCGTTCATCGAAGGACTCCTCGGGTTCACGGGGTTCGTGCGGTGGGAACTCGCCGGGGCGGTGCTGCTGGGAGCGGTGCGCTCCGGCAGGACGAACGTTGAACCAACCGCGCTGGGTGGCCATACACCCGCGCGGTGAAGTCAACGTGGGCCATGTGTCCCATCGACGGCGAATCGTGGGACCATGGTCCGGTGGCAGTGATCAGGCCAGGTCAGCGGGTCGCCGGGTCGTGAGCCCGCACCCCCGCCCGGGTGGCGGCCGATGCTGATCCTCGCCTCCGCCTCCCCCCGTCGTCGCCAGCTGTTGACCACGCTCGGTGTCGAGTTCGACGTGCGACCGGCCGATGTCGACGAGGGTGAGCCGCCCGGCGTCGGCGCCGAGCGCTACGTGTACGACACGGCCGCGGCCAAGGCCGAGGCCGTCGCCGCCACCGCCTCGCCCGACGACCTCGTCATCGGCTCCGACACCATCGTCCTCGCCGGCCTCCGCGCCCTCGGCAAGCCCCGCGACCGGGCCGAGGTCGAGATGACGCTGCGCCAGATGGCCGGCCTCACCGTCGAGGTGCTCACCGCGGTGTCGGTCGCGCAGGGTGGCGACGGCGGCCGGATCGACCGGCTGAGCCGCAGCACCTGCGTGATCGCCGAGCTGTCGGAGGCCGAGCTGGCCGCCTACCTGGACTCCGGTGTGTGGGAGGACAAGGCCGGCGGGCTCGCCGTGCAGCACACCGACCCGGCGGTCATCACCGAGGTGATCGGCTGTCGGGCCAACGTGGTCGGTCTGCCGATCTGCGACGTCGCCGCGGTGCTGCGCCTCGCCGGCGTCGCCGACGTGGTCGCGCCCGCCTGCCACCCGGCCGGCCTGACGTGTGTGGTCGACGCCCGCACCGCGACCGTCGACCCGTGCTCGTGACCCCATGACCGGCACATCGGTCGACGGTGACGGGACGGTGCGCTGCCACCTGCTGATCTCGGGCCGCGTGCAGGGCGTGTTCTACCGGGCATCGCTGCGCGACCAGGCCACGGCACGCGGGCTCGGCGGATGGGCCCGAAACCTGGCCGACGGTCGCGTCGAGGCCGAGGTCGAGGGGCCGGCCGCCGCGGTCGACGAGGTCGTGGCGTGGACCCACGAGGGGCCCCCGGCGGCCCGGGTCACCGGGGTCGAGGTCGCGACCCGGCCGCCCACCGGCGAGCGGACCTTCACCGTTCGCCGCTGATCCCCCGTCGGTCAAGGGCGCGGGCCCGATCGGCGCAGGTGGGAACGCAGCGGCTCAGGCGGGAACGCAGCGGCTCAGGGCCTGAGCCGTTGCGGACGTCACATGTCTGAGCCGTCGGGGCGGTGAGAACACGGCAGGTTCCCGATGCGGGCGGTCGGCTCAGGCGCGGATCATGTCAGCGTCACCACCCGACCCGATGCCCACAGGAGCCTCCGATGGAGCCGACCTTCCCCACCTCGACCAGCGCCGCCGTCGCCGGACGCCGCGCCGAGCTGATGCGCGCCGCCGCCCCGTGGCGCCGCCAGAACCGTCGCAGCGGCGCGGAGAGCCCACCCACGGCACTCGTGCACCGCGTGCGGCGCCGGCCGGCGCTCGACGCCACCGACCTCGACACCGCGGCCTGACCCCGGGACGGGTGGCCGCGCCGACCTCGACGACGCGTCCCGGCCGTGGGCCCGGCGGATCTCCCGACCGCCGGGCCCTCGGCCGCGTTCGGGGGCGCGGCCGGGGCCACGCGCCACAAGTGGCCCTTTCGATGGTCCACGTCCTCGCCTAGACCGTCCTCATGGCTGTCGTCGACGGACCCTCGCCCGATCGGTCGGCAGCCGTGGCGACCGAAAGCCGACCGGACCGCCTCCGGGCCGGCACTACGCTCGCTCCGATGCAGCTGGGCCGCCGGGGTCTGAGCCCCGTCATGGTCGGCCGCCGCGCCCACCTCCAGCGCCTGCGCGAGCTCACGGAACGGGGCGAGTCGGCGGTCGTGCTCGTCGTCGGCGAGGCCGGCGTCGGCAAGACCCGGCTCACCCAGGAGCTGCTCGGGGCGACGCCCCGTCGCTACGTCGTCGGCCAGTCCGACCTCTCCGCCTTCGGCCGCTCGTTCGACGCCATCCTCGACCTGCTCGACCGGCTCGACGCGACCGCCGACGCCGCCACCGGCCAGGTCCCCGATCGGCTCGGCGCGCTCCGATCGGAGCTCGCGCAGCTCGACCCGGAGCTGCCCGCCCAGGCCGCCCGGCGGCGCATCGACGGTCTCGTGGAGCGGGCCGCCGACCTGATCGTCTCCCTGGTCGGCGACGGCGGCATCGTCGTCTTCGAGGACCTCCACTGGATGGACGCGGAGTCGTGCGCCGTCTTCGAGCGCATCGGCCACGCCAGCGGCGTCGTCCTCGTCGGCACGGCCCGGCCCGACTCGCTCACCCATCGGGCCCCGGCGGCGGAGATGCTCCTCCGGCTCGAACGGCGCCGCGACGTCGAGCACGTGACCCTCGATCGGCTGTCCGAGACCGAGCTCGCCCAGCTGGTCACGGCCGTCTCGGGTGTGCGACCGGCCCGGCCGGTGGTCGAGGCCCTCCACGCCCGCACCGGCGGCAACCCCTACGTCGTGGAGGAGCTGCTGCGGGCAGTCGGCGATGACGTGAGCGCCGCAGCCACGGCCCCGCTGCCGTGGAACCTGGCCGAGCTCGTGCGGCTGCGGCTCACGGGCCTCGACGAGCGGACGCGGCAGGTCGCCGCCGTGCTCGCCGTGCTGTCGGGCCGCAGCGAACCGGACTTCGACGTGCTCGTGGCGGTGAGCGGCCACTCGGAGGCCGATGTCGTCGAGTCGTTGCGTCGTCTCGTCGCCGCCGACCTCGTCGAGGAGACCTCGCCCGACGTCTTCGTGTTCCGCCATGCCCTGACCGCCGAGTGCATCGCCGGCGAGCTGCTGTCCCGGGAGCGCCGGCGCGTGCACCGTGACGCGCTCGAGCTGCTCACCGCTCGCGGCGACGCCGATCCCGCCGCGCTGGCCGTCCACGCCGCGGGAGCCGGCGACACCGACGCCGTGGTCGACGCGGCGCGACGGGGCGCGGTCGAGTACCGCCAGCGCGGCGTGTGCCGGCGGGCGCTGTGGATCGCCGAGCTCGGCCTCGAGTCCGCGCCCGAGGACCTCGTGCTCCTCGCCGAGGCCGCCACGGCCGCGTGGATGAGCGTGCGCCTCGACGACGCCGCCGACCACGCCGCCCGCTGGTTGGCTGCCGCCCGGCGCTCGGAGCGGCCGGAGGACGCCGTCGCCGCGCTCGTGTCCGCCGCCCGGATCGCCCACGACCTCGGCGATCGGGAGACCTCCCGGCGCCGCCGCGAGGAGCTGTGCGAGCTGGTGGCCCAGCTCGGCCCGAGCGAGGAGCGGGCCCGGGCGGTCGCGGCGGTGGCCCAGCTCCTGATGCTCGACCACCGCGCCGTCGAGGCCGTGGCCTGGGCCGACCGGGCCGCCGGGGAGGCCGCGGCGGTCGGTCTCGACGAGGCCCGCCTCGCCGCCCTGGTGGAGAAGGGCTCGGCCATGCTCGACATCGCGGGTATGGAGGCGCAGGGCGCGGAGCTGCTCCGCTGCACGGGCGACGAGGCCTCCGCCGCCGGCCACCACGTCCTCGCCGCCCGTGCGTTCAACAACGTCGCCTCGCTCGCCGACCACTCACCCCAGCGGGCGCGGGCGTTCGTGGAGCGCATGGCCGCCTCCGCCCGCACCGCGGGCTTCGACCTGCTCGAGGGCGGTGGCGACGCCGGTTCGGGCGGCGCCGCGCACCACCACGTCGTCCTGTTCGCCTCCGCCGCAGAGGGTGACGCCGAGGCGGTGCTCGACGCGCTCGGTGACGACCCGCTCGGCGACCAGTCGAGCAGTCGGGCGCCGACGAAGACGATCCTCCACCGGGTGCGCCTGTTGATCGACCTCGGCGACGTCGAGCGAGCCGACGCGATCCTCGACGAGCTCGGCGCCGACCGCGTCCTCGGGGCGCCCGGCCCCGTCGACCCGGGCCGTCGGCTCGTCGACGCGGCGCTCGCCGCCGCGCACCAGGACCTGCGGGCCGCCCGGGACCACCTGGGCGCCGCCGCATCGGAGCTGGCCCGACGGTCGGCCGCCGACCCGGCGACCGGCCATCGCCACGCCCAGGGCATCGAGCTGGCGGTGCTCTGTGCCGTGCGAGCCGGGGTCGAGGCCCAGGAGCTGCGCCGGCTCGTCGACGCGGTGGGCGAGCCGACGGCGTCGACGTCGCGGTCGTCGCGGATGGCCGCCCTCGACGTCGCCCGCGGGCTGGTGGCGGAGGCCGAGGGCAGCACGGACGAGGCGCTCGGGTGGTTCGAGGCCGCGATCGGCCCGATCACCGTGAGCCGGGGAGGCCCGCTCGTGGCGACGGCCCACGTGGCGTCGGCCCGATGCCGGATCGCGACCGGGCGGCTCGAGGAGGCGGCGGGCCACCTCGACGCGGCGACGCCGTTGCTCGAGCGCTGGCGGGGCGTGCGCGTCCACCAGCTCGCCGCGGCGCGCCGGCGTCTCGAGCGGGCCACCAGCGACGACGGGCCTGCGCTGACCCGGCGTGAGCACGAGGTCGTCGCCCTCGTGGCTGCGGGCATGACGAACGTGGAGATCGCCGAGAAGCTGTACATCTCGCGGAAGACGGCCGGGGTCCACGTCTCGAACATCCTCGCCAAGCTCGGGGTCGCCAACCGATCGGAGGTCGCGGCATGGGCCGTGCGCAACGGCCTCGGTTGAGCAGACCCCGACTCCGGTGCCGCTCGACGCGGGACCGCACCGGCGTCGGCGCGTCGCCGTCGCCCGAGCGCTGATGCAGCTCGGCCGACGTGGGCTGAGCCCGACGATGGTCGGGCGCCGGGCCCAGCTCGAACGGCTGCGATCGTTGATGCTCGAAGCACGGGCCGCGGTCGCCCTGGTGATCGGCGAAGCCGGCGTGGGCAAGACCCGACTGACCCAGGAGCTGGTCGACGAGGCCCGACGGGCCGGCAAGGACGTCCTGGTCGGCCACGGCGACCTCGCTGCGTTCGGCCGCCCGTTCGACCAGGTGCTCGACCTGCTGCACACCGCAGCCGAGCGCTCCACCACCGCGGACGACGGGGAGCTGCGCTCGCTGATCGACGAGCTGACCGAGCTGCGGCCCGGCCCGGAGCAGCAGCTGGCCCGGCGCCGGGTCGACGAGCTCGTCGAACGGGCCGCCGACACGATCGCCACGCTCGCCGGCCCCGGCGGTGTCGTCGTGTTCGAGGACCTGCACTGGGCGGACGCCGAGTCGTGCGCCGTCTTCGAGCGGCTCGGCCTCGGCGGTGCGCCGCTGCTCCTCGTCGGCACCGCACGGCCCGAGGGCCTCACTCGTCGGGTGCCGGCGACCGAGGTCGTCCTGCGCCTCGAGCGGCGACGCGACGTCGAGCAGCTCACCGTCGATCGTCTCTCCGAGCCCGAGCTCGCCGAGCTGGTGACGCTCGCCGCGGGCACGGCGCCTCGCCCCGGTGTCATCGAGACCCTCCATGCCCGCACCGGCGGCAACCCCTACTTCGCGGAGGAGCTGCTGCGCTCGGTCGGCGAGGACGTCGACGCCGTCGCCGACGCGCCGCTGCCGTGGAACCTGGCCGAGCTGGTGCGCCAGCGGCTCGACGGCATCGATGCCGGCGCCCGTCGGGTGGCCGCGGTCCTCGCCGTGCTCGTCGGCCGGGGCGCCCCCGACTTCGAGATCCTCGCCGCGGTCACCGGCCGCCCGGAGCCCGAGCTGATCGACGCGCTCCGCGAGCTGGTCGACGCCGACCTGATCGAGGAGACGTCGCCCGACACGTTCGACTTCCGCCACGCCCTCACCGCCGAGACGATCGCCGGTGAGCTGCTCGCCCGCGAACGGCGGGCCGTCCACCGCTCCGCCCTCGACGCGCTCCTCGACCGCCCCGACCCCGACCCGGCCGCCGTCGCGGTGCACGCCGCCGGCGCGGGCGACGACGAGGCCCTCGTGCGCGCCGCCCGTCAGGGCGCGGCCGAGTTCCGCCGTCGGGGCGCGACACGCCGCGCACTGTGGATCGCCGAGCTCGGGCTCGAGGCGTCGCCCGACGACGTCGCGCTGCTCGGCGAGGCCGCCTCCTCGGCGTGGATGAACGCGCAGCTCGACGAGGCGGTGCGCCACGCCGGGCACCGGCTCCGGATGGTCCGGCGCCGCGGCGACCCCGAGGCTGAGGCCGAGGCGCTGACATCGCTCGCGCGCATCGAGCGGGACCGAGGCGACAAGCACGACATGCGGGCACATCGGGACGAGCTCCGGGCGCTGCTCCCGCAGCTGCCTGCCGGGCCGGGCCGTGCCCGTGCGGTCGCCGCGGTCGCGCAGCTGTTGATGCTCGACGACGAGGCGTTCGCCGAGGCCGTGGGCTGGGCCGAGCGCGCCGCAGCGGAGGCGGGCGAGGCGGGGCTCGACGAGGTGCGACTGGCCGCGTTGGTCGAGAAGGGCTCGGCGCTGCTGTTCCTGCGCCGCGAGCGCGAGGGCGACGACCTGCTCCAGGCCGTCGGCGCGGAGGCGGCGGCGGCCGGTCACCACGTGGTCGCGGCCCGCGCCTACGGCAACACCGCGCTGGAGGCGAACCACACGCCGGCGCAGGCCCACGAGCTGCTCGACCGGATGGCGACCTCCGCCGAGGCGGCCGGCTTCGGCTACCTCGCCGGAGGCGGATACTGGTTCGAGGTGAGCATGGTCCACGAGGCGTCGGGCGACGCCGCTGCACTCCTCGACGCCCTCGACCGGTCCGGCGACGAGTGGGGCACCGCAAAGGAGATGCGGTTCGTCGCGGCGAGAACGGCCCGACTCCTGGCCGAGCTGGGCGAGGTCGACCGGGCTGGACAGATCCTCGAGACCAGGTTGGCGCGCATCGCCGACGCCGATCCGCTCGACGAGACCGACGCGCTCCGGCTGGTGACCGAGATCGCGGTGACGGCACGCCGCGGCGATCTCACCGGCGTCCGTCGCCTCCTCGCGGTGTGCGGGCGGCTGGACCACCGCGTGTTCCGAGCCGTCTCCCGACCTCCGGAGCACAGCGAGCGGTTCGTCGAGGTGGCCGTCCGCTCGGCGCTGCGCGCGGGTGTCGACGTCGCCGAGCTCACCGAGTTGGCCGGCGGAGGCACCGTCGAGCACGGTGAGGGCCCGACGCGGCCGGAGCACGCGCCGCGCGCGGTCGTCGCCGCGTCGGTGGCCGAGGCGAACGGCGACATCGACGGTGCGAGTGCCTGGTACCGGCGGGCGATCGGGCCGATCACCGTCTCCCGCACCGGACCGATCGTCGCGTCGGCTCACATCGGCGCCGGGCGGTGTGCCCTGCGTTCGGGCCGGCTCGACGCAGCCCGGGCCCACCTCGACGCAGCGGCGCCGTTGCTGGCGCGCTGGCGCGGCATCCGGGTCGACGACCTCGCGGAGCTGCGGGAGCGTCTCGCCACACCGGACGACGACGGCGCGCCGTCGCTGACGCCACGCGAGCGGGAGGTCATCGCGCTCGTCGCCGCCGGCCTGACCAACGTGGAGATCGCCGAGCGGCTGTTCATCTCCCGGAAGACCGCCGGTGTCCACGTCTCGAACATCCTCGCCAAGCTCGGCCTCGCCAACCGCACGGAGGCCGCCGCCTGGGCCGCCCGCCACGGCTTCGGCTGAGCGGCCGAGCTGCGGTCGCAGGGCGACCTTTGTCGGCTTCGGCCGAGCTGCGGTCGCAGGGCGACCTTTGTCGGCTTCGGCCGAGCTGCGGTCGCAGGGCGACCTTTGTCGGCTTCGGCCGAGCTGCGGTCGCAGGGCGACCTTCGTCGGCTCGGTCGCAGGCCGACCTTGCTCAGCTCGGTCGCAGGGCGACCTCCGTGCAGTCCCGGCCGAGCGATCGAGCGCGGTCGTGGCGCTGCGACGTCCTGACAGACCCCGCGCCGCCATGAACACCGAACTGGTCCCCTTGGGGTGCCACCGGTGGCACTTGGCGCGGTCCAGAACGTGGGGTTCTCGAACTGGTCCCCTCGGGGTGCCACCGGTGGCACTTGGCGCGGTCCAGAACGATGGTGGGGCTGGAGCGGGGGGCGGAGATTCGCGGGTGGTGGGGGCGAGCGAAGTTCAACCGGCCGGTACGCTCTCCCGGTGGAACGAGGCGGTGAGCAGCCCCACGTCGTCGAGCTCGAGACGCTCGGCGGGCCGGAGCCCGCGGCGGTCGACGCGCCGGAGCCGCCGACGCCGCCCGACGAGCCGCCGTCCTCGGAGGAGCGCCGGGTCGGTCGGGTGCTCGTGGCACTGACCGCCGTCGTGTCGATCAGCCTCCTCGCCGGCGTCGACTACGGGCGCCTCCTCGGCGGCGACCCGTCCCCGACGTCCACGACCGTCGCCGAGGAGACGGGGCCCGGCACCGAGGAGCCACCGGTGACCCCGGGGGAGCCGGTCGACGCCGACTCGGGCACTGCGCCGGTCCCGTCGCCCGTCGAGCTGGCCCTCGAGCCGTCCGGCGACGTCGTGACGCTCGCCGTGACGGACGACGGGGTCACGCTGGACGTCCCCGGTCCCGCCGGTGCCGAGCCCGGGGCCGTCGTCGACCTCGTCGTCCGCGGCGCCGAGTCCGTCGTACTCGACGCCGACGGTGTGGTCACGGTGCACCCGTCGGGCCGCGCCCTCGGCGAGGCCGACGAGATCCTCGCCGGCGGGTCGGCGGGGGAGGTGTGGCTGCTCGACGCCGGGACCACCGGCGCGGCCACCGCACGCCTCGTCGACCTCGACGGCGAGCGGGCCGGGCCCACGGTCCGCCTCGGTGTCGGGGCCCGGGCCCTCGGTGCCACGGCGGACGGGCTCGTCGTGCGCAACGGCGACGAGGCGTCGGTGGTCGAGCCCTCGGGCACCACCCGGGTCGTACCGGAGCCCGCGTCGCTGGTCGCGGTGTCGCGGGACCACACGCTGCGGGGCTCGTGCACCGACAGCGGCTGCGAGCTGTGGCTGTCCGGGCCGGTGCCCGACCTCACCGACAGCGACGGGGAGACCGACGGCCGATCCGTACCCGTGCCTGCGGAGGTCGTCGGGCTCTGGGGTGCCGGTGCGTCGATCTCGCCGACCGGCGAGCAGCTCTCCCTACCCGTCGAGGTCCACGACCCCGGACGTCGACGCGGTCATCGCACCGCCCTGCTCGCAGTCGACCTGAGCGACGGCCGGTCGGTCGTGGTCGACGTGCCGCTCGCCGGCGACCCCGACGGAGGCCGCGCCGACGCCGGTGGCGTCGGCGGGGGTGACGGCCCGACGACACCGGGGGACGGGGTCGTCGAGGAGGCGTCCGTCCGTGGCCCGACCTCGTGGGTGACCGGATCGCTGGCCGCCGAGCCCGGCCAGGGGGGCGCCGCGGCGCCGATCGCCTCGAGCTGGTCGGTCGACGGCGATTGGCTGTTCTGGACCGGGGGCACGAAGCTCTGGGCCGGTCGTCCGGGGCTGACCGGCACGGTCGAGCTGGCGGCCGACCTCGACCCCCTCCACGCCCTCGCCCTGGGAGCCGCCCCGTGAGACCGATGCACCCGACCGACCTCTACCGCATCCGGACGGTGGCCGCGGTCGCCGCCGTGGCCGGGGGGAGCGGCGCGGTGTACGCGCTCAGCTGGGCCGACCGGGAGAGCGACGCCAACCGCTCGGTGCTGCGGGCGATCGACCTCGACGGCGACGATCGCCTCCTCACCACCCACCACCGGGCCACCGACCCGGTGCCGTCGCCGGACGGCCGTTGGTTGGCCTACGTCGCCGCCGACCGGCCGAAGGACCGGCCCCAGCTGTGGTTGCTCCCGCTCGGGGGCGGGGCGCCGTGGCCGGTGTCGGACATCGCCGACGGTGTGGTCGGGCGGCCGAGCTGGGCCCCCGACGGTTCCGCCGTCGTCGTCGGCGCCGTCGTGCGCCCCGAGGACCAGGAGGGCGTCGACGACGAGGAGCTCGCCCGCCGGCCCCGCCGCATCACCAGCACCGGCTACCGGTTCAACGGCCGCGGCTGGATCCACGACCGGCGAATCCACGTCCACCGGTTCGACACGGCCCTGCCGCCGGCGTCCGGGGAGGCTCCGGCACCCGGCGGTGGCGTCCGACTGACGGACGGGCCGTGGGACGACACCGAGGCGGTGGTCGACGCCGACGCGGCGTGCGTGCTGTTCGTGTCGGCCCGCCACGATCGCCGCGAGCTCGAGGGCGGCTCCGACGTCTGGCGGGTGCCGCTCGCCGGCGGTGACGCCGAGCGGCTGACCGACGGCGCCGGCTCCTGGCGCGCCCCCCGGCCCGCAGCCGACGGTCGCGTCGTGGTGATCGGCTCACCCGGCCGCGACGTCTCGTTGCACCTGCCGCACGTGCTCGACCCGGCGACCGGCGCGACCCGTCTGCTCGGTGACGGTGAGGTCGGCGCCATGTCGCTGCTGTCGGGCGGCGTGCCGACGGTGGTGGGCGACGAGCTCTATGCCTCCGGCGTGCGCCGGGGCCGGGTCGGGGTGGACGTCTACGCGCTCGACAGCGGCGCACGCGCCGAGCACATCGGCGGCGATCTGGTCGTCGGCGCGTTCGACCGGGTCGCACCCGACGGGCCGACGTGGTTCGCCGCGTCGACGCCGACGACACCGGCCGAGCTCCACGTGCTGACCACCACCGGCGACGGGCCGGGTGAGGCAGGCGGCGCTCGCCGGGTGACCGGCTGGAACGACGAGCTGTGTGCCGAGGTCGCGTTCTCACCCGTCGAGGAGGTCGAGGTCCCGAGCACGGAGGGCCGGTCGGTCCACGCGTTCGTCGTCCGCCCGCCCGAGGTGGTCCCGGCGGCCGACGCCGGCACACGGCCCGGGCTCGTGTACGTCCACGGCGGCCCCCTCGCCCAGTACGGGGTCGGCCTGTTCGACGAGTTCCAGATCGCCGCGGCGTGCGGCTACGTGGTCATCGCCGCCAACCCGGCCGGGTCCGACGGCTACGGCTCGGCGCACGCGACGGCGATCGTCGGGGCGCTCGGCGGGCGCGACTGGGACGACGTCACGGCGGTGACCGACCATCTCGCCTCCCTCGACGACGTCGACGCGGACCGCATCGGCATCGGCGGTGGCTCCTACGGCGGGTTCATGACGTCGTGGGCCATCTCCCACACCGACCGCTACCGCGCCGCGCTCGTCGAGCGGGCGGTCACGAACTGGGAGACGTTCCAGGGCACGAGCGACATCGGCCCGTGGTTCGGGCGCCACTACACCGGCGCGACGACCCTGGACGACGTCGCCACCCTGCGCGCCCAGTCGCCGATGGCCCACGCCGGCTCGATCACCACGCCGACGTTGATCGTGCACAGCGACGAGGACTGGCGCTGCCCGCCGGAGCAGGCCGAGCAGCTGTTCGTCGCGCTCCGGATGCTGGGGGTCGAGACCGAGCTCGTCCGGTTCCCCGGCCAGAACCACGAGCTGACCTGCTCCGGCCGCCCGAGCCATCGTGTCGAGCGCTTCGCCATCGTCCACGAGTGGTGGGCCCGCCATCTCGGCGGCGCGGAGACGGGGCCCGAACCCGACGGGCCCGACGCCACAGATCGGGTGACGCCACAGATCGGGTGACGCCGCAGTCCGGGTGACCTCACGGCCCGGCCGACGCCACCGGCGGGAACGGCCGACGTGCCGGCATCGGTGTTCGTCGAGGTCGTCGGAGCCGGGATCACCGATCGGCGGGACGATATCCGCCGAACGGCCCTTGGGTTGGGACCGCCGACGTGTGATCGTCGTGAGGTCCCCGTATCGAGCACGGAGTGGTCATGCGCGCCCTGCAGATGGTCGGTTGGAAGCAGCAGCCCGAGCTGGTCGACGTCCCCGAGCCCGAGCCCGGTCCGGGCCAGGTCCTGATCCGCGTGGCCGCCGCGGGTGCGTGCCACTCCGATGTCCATCTGATCGACGAGTTCGACACCGGCCTCGTCCCGTTCGAGCCGCCGTTCACGCTCGGCCACGAGAACGCGGGCTGGGTCGAGGCCGTCGGCGTCGGGGTCGACGGCTTCGAGATCGGCCAGCCGGTGGCGGTCTACGGCCCGTGGGGCTGCGGTCGATGCCACACGTGCCGCCAGGGCTTCGAGAACTACTGCGAGACCTCACGGCCCGTGGGCGGCGGGCTGGGGCGCGACGGCGGCATGGCGCCGCTCATGTTGGTACCGAGCTCCCGTTGGCTCGTGCCCCTCGGCGACCTCGACCCGATCGAGGCGGCACCGCTCACGGACGCCGGCCTCACCCCGTACCACGCCATCAAGCGGTCCCTGCCGTTGCTGCGGCCGGGCTCGTCGGTCGCGGTCATCGGCGCCGGCGGGCTCGGGCACCTCGCCGTGCAGATCCTGGCGGCCATGACGCCGGCGAAGGTGATCGCCATCGACCGGCTCCCCGCGGCCCTCGACGTGGCCCGCCGCTCCGGCGCGAGCGCGGGCGTCGAGTCCGGTCCCGGCGCGGCCGACCAGATCCGGGAGCTCACCAAGGGCCGCGGGGTCGACGTCGCGCTGGACTTCGTCGGGTCGCAGGAGACGCTGCAGCTCGCCGTGGCCGTCAGTCGGACACTGGGTCACCTGACCATCGTCGGCATCGGCGGGGGGACCGTGCCGGTGAGCTTCCTCGGCGTGCCCTACGAGCTGTCGGTCGCCACGACCTACTGGGGCAGCCTGCCCGAGCTCCAGGAGGTCGTCGACCTCGCGGCCGCCGGTCACCTGAAGGTGCACGCCCAGCGGTTCACGCTCGACGACGCGCTCGACGCCTACGACGAGATCCGCCGCGGCACCCTGACCGGGCGTGCGGTGATCCTGCCCTGAGGGCCGGTTGCCCGGCCCGTCCCGGGTGGGTCGCGGCGGCCACGTATCGTGACGTCCCCGTGGACCACCCCGTGTGCACCCGAGCGTCGTGACCGAGCGCCCCGACGCAACCGAGATCGAACGGGCCGCGGCGGTCGTCCGCGGCGGCGGGCTCGTCGCGTTCCCCACGGAGACCGTGTACGGGCTCGGCGCCGACGCGGCGAACGGCGAGGCCGTCGCCCGGATCTTCGCGGTGAAGGGCCGGCCCCCGACCCATCCGCTCATCGTCCACCTCGCCGCGCCCGACGAGCTCGGTCGGTGGGCCGACGGGGTGGACGAGCGCGCCCGGGCCCTGGCCGACGCGTTCTGGCCGGGGCCGCTCACGATGATCCTCCACCGGGGCGGGCGGGTGTCGCCGGTGGTGACCGGTGGCCGCGACACGGTCGGGCTGCGGGTGCCGGCGCACGACGTCGCGCTCGCGCTGCTCGACGCCTGCGGGACCGCGCTGGCCGCTCCGTCGGCGAACCGGTTCGGCCGGGTCAGCCCGACCACGGCGGACGACGTCCGCCGGGAGCTGGGCGACGCCGTCGACGCGATCGTCGACGGGGGGCCGTGCCGGGTCGGGGTGGAGTCCACGATCGTCGAGCTCGTCGGGCCGGAACCCCGGCTGCTGCGCCCGGGAGGCGTCGCCGCCGAGTCGATCGAGGCCGTGCTGGGCGTGCCGCTGGGGGCGGGCGGTGGCCCGTCGCGTGCCCCGGGGATGTTGGCCTCGCACTACGCGCCCGGTGCGGCGGTCGAGCTGGTGGACGACGCCACCCGGGGCGAGCGGGTCGCCACGCTGGCCGCCGAGGGGCGCCGCGTGATCGCCGTGGTCGGCCCCCGGGACCGGCCGCCCTCGACGGATCCGCTGGTCACGGTGGTGCACCACGCGGGCCCCGACGACCTGGCCCGGCGCCTGTACCGGATCCTGCGCGACGCGGACGACGCGGGCGCGGACGTGGTCGTGATCACCCCGCCCGCGTCCGAGGGCATCGGCGCAGCGGTCGTCGATCGGCTCCGCAAGGCCGCCGCACCCCGACCACACGGATGACGTCCGCCGCCGCGGATATCGACCGTCGTGGTGTGAATTGCGTTCGGTTTCCCCGTCCCCGGCCGGGCGCGATTTCCTGGGGCCCGTTCAGTCGAGCGGCAGAGTTCTTCTGTGCTCCGGCCCTGGTCAGGCCATCGGACCTTGCCTCTGACCTGGTGTTTCCGTCGGAGGTAGCGTTAGTGACAGGTAGTTGCTGGTGGCGCGATCTCGTAAGATTGACCGGAATTCGGGCGATGGGGCGCTCCACCATTCGGAGGATCCTCACTAGTATCACGCTCGGTAACCATGTGAGCGCAGGACGTAATGTTGATGTGAGTCGGTTCAGTTGCTCGGCAGAAAGGCTGCAGTCCCGAAGGGGCGCGGAAGCGCGAAGTCGCGCTACCGTTCGGGGCGCGGGCGCGGTTCGGGCAACGGCAGCGGATCGAGTCGTGGTCGTGGGGCAGCTGGCTGGGTGGGTATGAACGCGAAGGGGACCACGGAGCCGGGGGAGATCGATGCCGTTCTCGGCGAGCTCGGTGCATCGGTGTCAGGCCTCGTCGAGGCGGTGGTCGTCACCGTCGACGGCGTGCTCCTCGCCGCCCAGCCATCCACACCCGCCGCGCCACGGTTCGGAGCGATCGCAGCCGCGATGATCGGCCTCCTCCACACCCCCGTGACCGCCGAGCAGCTGGGCACGTTCGAGCAGGTGCTCATCGAGCTCGGTGACGCCTTCCTCGCCTACCGGGCGGTGTCCTCGTCCGCCGTGGTCGCCGTGGCAGTCGACCACACGGCCGACATCGAACGGCTCGGCTTCGAGCTCGCCCGGGCCGGGATGACGCTCGAGCGGTCGGGCGTCGACGACCTGGTCAGCTCGGCGAGGTCGGAGCAACGATGAACACGCAGGACCACCACGGACGAGAGGTGGCCGGGGGAAACGGCATGAACGGGAGCGCTCCACCACTCGAGGCCGGGCCAGCGAACCGCGTCCACGTCGCGGCGTCGTCGCATCCGGAGTTCGGCATCGGCGCCGTGGCCCGCATGGTCAACGTCGCCCCCGGCACGTTGCGCTCGTGGGAGGAGCGGTACGGCGTCGTCGTACCCCACCGCACGGCCAACGGGCGCCGCCTCTACTCCGCGACGCAGGTCGACGACCTCCGCCAGATCGACGCGATGATCAGCAGCGGGATGACGGCGGCCGACGCCCATCGCCGCCTGTCGCGCATGCGCGAGGGCGGGGCGGCCGGTGGGCGTGACGAGCCCCGTTCGACGCTCGTCCTCGCAACCGCTTCCGGTGTGCTGCGCGGCCTGCTGGAGAGCCTGTTCGCCGGGTCGGGCTTCGACCTGGTCTCGGTCGGGTCGGCCCGCTCGGCGCTGTCGACCTGGGTCGAGCTCGACGCCGAGACGGCCATCGTCGACCTCCCGCTCGGCTCGGACGGGGTCGCGCTCGTCGAGAGCCTGAAGGAGGCGCGCGACGGGAGGGTGATCGTCCTCTCGAGCCTCCCGCTCGAGGCGCCGGCCGACAAGGCGGGCGCCGACCTGTTCGTGCGCAAGCCGTTCGACCTCCACGGCCTGCTCGCCGACGTGCGCGCCCTCAAAGCCGCTCGCTGACACACGCCGCCTACCGGCGGACGGGTCGTCGCGCGAGGTTGCTCGTCGGTGAAGGTGCCGGCCGCGCCCTGCCGGGCTTTCGGCGCCGGGTGGTCGGACCGGGCGGGTCAGCCGGGTGCAGCGGCGACGCGCAGCCCGCGATGATCGATCGACATCGGGTGCCGGCCGCTGACGTGGGAGTGGCCCCGCAGCTTCACGATCTCGATCGTCGACAGGCCGTCCGGGTCGGTCGCCGGCGAGGAGAGCCGCACCACGGCGTCCGCGAGGCCGATCAGCGCCGCTGATGCCAGCTCGTCGGTGGACGACTCGGCGATCCAGAACGACGACAGCTCGACCTGGCTCGAGACCGCGGAGATCCGGGCCAGGAGGCGGCCGATGGCGCCACGCGACCACTGATCGAGCGAGGCATCCAGCGAATCGACCACGATGAGCGACGGGTTCTGCCGGGCGACGCAGTCGGTGATCTGGGCGATCGCCCCGTCGATGTCGCCACGGTCGAGTGCCGGGTAGAGGTCCTCGTAGAGGATGGCCGACCCGATCGCCTCGGCGTCGAAGAAGTCGAACGACTGGGCGAACCGCAGGAGCTTGTCGGTCGGCTCGGCCAGGGTGCTGAAGTAGACGCCCGGGCGTTCGGGCGTGGCGTTGGCGAACAGGAACTGCTCGCAGAACACGGTCTTGCCCGACCCTGGCGGGCCGCACACGACCGTGACCAGGTTCCTCGGTAGACCGGTGCCGACGAGCGCATCGAGCGTGTCGTCGCCACTGCAGAGTGTCTGGCTGCTCTGGATCGAAATCTGTGCCGTCATGTGTGGACCTCGCCCCCCGAAGCCGCCGCGCGTTCAACGTGCAGCACTCATTCGATGGTAACGGGCACGGGGGGCCGACCTGACCTCGGACCGGACTCTGGTTTCAAGGTTCTGGTGTCGAGACTGTCAGGCGGACGGATGTGCGCCGTGCGCCCGCTCCGGACCCCGAAAACGGCAGATTGTTCAACAATCACTCGTGTACGTTGAACAACATGTACGTCGACCCCGCCGGCCGTCCAGCCCCTCACGTGTCGTCAACCCGTCCGGGACGGGTCGGTGCGGGCGACGAGGGCCGCCGCGGGCCCACGCGTGGACCGACGATGCGGCGGGCGCGGGTGCTCGTCCTCGTCGCCGCCGTGTGCTTCGCCACGACGGGTACCGCGCAGGCGCTCGGACCGGACGCCTCGTCGGCGACCGTCGGCGCGGCCCGGATCGCGGTCGGCGCGTTGCTCCTCGTCGCTGTCGAGCGGGTGGCTGTCGAGCGGGCGGATGGCGAGCGCACCGGCCCGATCGGCGCCCGACGCAGCGCCGGCGGACGGTCGGGGCTCTCGCCCCGGGCGGCCGTGGTCGTGGCCGGTGTCGGCGTGGCCTGCTACCAGCTCTGCTTCTTCGCCGGCGTCCGATCGGCCGGGGTCGCGGTGGGGACGGTCGTGGCGCTCGGCTCGGCGCCGGTGTTCGCCGGTGTGCTCGTGTGGCTGGTCGACCGCGTGCGCCCGACCGGTGCGTGGCTGGCGGCGACCGTGATCAGCATGCTCGGGGTGGGGCTGCTCACCGTCGCCCGGACCGACGGCGCCGGGCCCGCGTCGCCGACCGGCGTGGCGCTGTCGGCCGGTGCGGGGGCCGCGTACGCGCTGTTCACGGTGGCGTCGAAGCAGGTGCTGACGGGCGGTGCCAGCCCGACGGTGGTCATGAGCCGGGCGTTCGGGCTGGGGGCGGTGCTCCTGTCGCCCGTCCTGGTCCTCGGCGGTTCGGGCTGGTTGGCGACCCCGTCCGGCGTCGCGACCGCGCTGTGGCTCGGTGCGGTGCCGACCGCGCTCGCGTACGTGCTGTTCGCCCGCGGGCTCCGGTCGTTGCCGGCCGAGGAGGTGGCCACCCTCACCCTGGCCGAGCCGGTCACCGCGGCGCTGCTCGGCGTCGCCGTCCTGGGCGAGCGCCCGCCGCCGCTCGCGATCGCCGGCGTCGTGGCGATCCTGACCGGGCTGGTCGTCCTGGCCCGTCGGTGATCCGCCTCCGCGGGCCGGGCGCGTGCGGTGGTGGCGCCCGGATGGGCCATGATCGAGGTGATGGTGCGACGGGCTGCGAGTGACTCGGCGTCGGCCGCAGGCGTGGTGACCGACGGCTTGCGGTCGAGGATCCTCGACGGTGGGCTCGGCCCCGGCGAGCGGCTGCCCGAGGAGGCGTTGGCCGCGGGCTCCGGCGTCGCCCGCCACACCGTTCGCACGGCGTTGCGGGCGCTGGCGGAGGAGCGCCTCGTGGTCATCGAGCCCCACCGCGGGGCGCGGGTGGCGGCTCCCACGGTCGACGGCGTGCTCGCGCTCTACCAGTTGCGCTCCGCGCTCGAGGGCGAGGCGGCGCGGCTGGCTCTCGAGCGGTACGAGGGGCGGCTACCGGATGCCTGTCGAGAGGCAGCGGCCCGGCTCGCCCAGGTGTGCCGCGACGCCGGGTCGCACTGGCCGGCGGTGGCGGAGGCCCACGCCGGGGTGCACTCGTCGATCGTCGCCGCGGCGCGGGCACCGCGCATCGAGGATGCCCACCGCCGCCTCGACGCCGAGACCCGGCTGTTCCTGCTCCACGTCCGCCCGCTCGTCACCGGTGAGCGCCTGGCCCGGGAGCACACCGAGTTGATCGACGAGCTCGAGTCCGACGGCCCCGAGGCCCTGCGCCGCCACCTGCGCGCCTCGGCCGTGATGCTGGTCGACGAGCTCGACCGCGACGAGGTCGCCGGGCAGGCTTGAGGGTCGCTCGCCGGGGTGGTGGTGCACGGCGGGTGAGCAGCGGGCCCGGTCAGTCGGCCTTCGTCGGAGCGAGCAGGCGCTCGGCGGTGGCCTCGTCGAGGGCGCGCATGCGGCGCACGACCAGGGCGAGGACCTCCCACAGCGCATCGGGGTGGGCCAGGAACAGGCGCTTCACCCGGTTGAACGGGAGGGCGATGACCTCGCTGTCCTCGAGGGCCGTGGCGCCGGCGGAGCGGCCCAGACCGTCGAACAACGGCATCTCGCCGAGCACCTCGCCACGGCCGACCTCGGCGAGGACGGCCTCCTCGCCGCCGGGACCGGAGCCCGGCGCCGGCGCGGAGATGGCGAACCGACCGCTGGAGATGATGTACAGCTCCTCGGCATCGGAGCCGTAGGCGAACAGCTCCTCGCCCGCTGCGATCATGCGATCGTCGCCGGCCGCCCAGAGCTGATCGATGTCCGCCGGTCCGAGCACGGAGAAGAGCTCGACGGCGGCGATGAGCTTTCGATCGACCACGTACGAGGACGCTAGCCGTCATCGATGCCGCATGCGGCGGCTAACGCCGTCACTGGCTGTGGCTCACGTCTCAGGGGGAGGCGGGGCGGGTCACGCGCCCTCGGGTCGGGCCCGGTCGAGGCGCTCGAGGAACGTCCCGGAGCCGACGACGACCGCGCCGAGGGCCCGGACCCGTCGGGCCAGGTCGCGATCGGACGTGATCACCGTGGCCGACGCCGGCTCCGCCGACTCCCGGACGATCTCGACGATGCGACGATCGGCGGCGTTCGGCCCCCCGGGGGCGTAGACGACCTCGACCGGTCCGTGGGCACCCTCGGGCACCCGTGCCGTCGGGCGGCCGTCGACCACGACCAGCAAGGGCTCGTGCAACGCCTCGAGTCGGGCGACGAGGCGCTCGACCGCGCCGACCCGGTCCCGCCACCAACCGTCGGCCCGCGTGCCGATCACGTTCATGGCATCGACGATCAGCACGGTCGACACCCCGACGTTAGCGCTCGTAGTGACTGTAAGAGCACGCCGCGACGCTACCGTCGGCGGTGCCGCGCTGTCAGGCCTCGACCCGGCCGTCGGCCACGTAGGCCCGGACGTCCTCGAGGTCGCCGGGGTAGGTCACGCCGTACCAATCGGCCGTCGTGCGGTGGACCCGGACCGACGCCGCGCCGGCCTCGACCACCGAGGCGATCTCGACCGGCAGCAGGAACTCGGCCTTCGCGTCCTCCGCATGGTCGGCGACGAAGCGCTCGAACCGGGGCGCCAGGTGCTCGAACAGGTCGGGCTGGAGGCCCCACAGGTTCATCGACACGAGCGCGTCGGCCGCGAACACACTGCCGTCGGCATCGGCGATCGTGCCGTCGTCGCGCCGTTCGATCGCCAGGTGCTCGGTGACGTTGGCGAGGGTGCCGTCGGCCGCCACCTCGCACACGCCCCGTGACACCGACCCGCGGGGCGAGAGCGTGCGCTCGAGCTCGAACGCCATCAGGTGGTAGCCACCCCGGTCGCGATCGTCGTCGGCGAACGCGGCGGCCAGGCCGTCAAAGGTCTCGGGACCGTAGAGGTCGTCGGCGTTCGCCACCGCGAACGGCTCGGCGACGACGTCGGCCGCGGCGAGGACGGCGTGCGCCGTACCCCACGGCTTGGCCCGGGGCGGGCCGTGGTGGTCCTGGCACACCGTGGTCAGGTCGATGGCGGTGCCGTGGATCCTCGTCACGTGGTCGACGACCTCGTCGCGGATCTCGCTGCGGACGATCATCACGATGCGCCCGAAGCCGCTGCGGCGGGCGTCACGGATCGTGTAGTCGAAGATGGCCTCGCCGTCGGGGCCGACGGTCGCCAGCTGCTTGGTCCCGCCGAAGCGGGAGCCGAGCCCGGCAGCCATGATCACGAGGGTAGGTGCGGTCGATGCCACCCGACCGAGCATAGGGAGCGCCCGTCGCCGCACCGACCGGGCCGCAAGCGGATCCCCGCTCTTGGCCGTCAGGACCCGCGGCCCTCGTTCAGCGTTCGGTGGTCAGCCAGCGCTCGAGGGCCGACGCCATCCGGACCAGCTCGGTGAGCTCGACCCACTCGACCGCCTTGTGGGCGATGTCGATCGACCCCGGTCCCATCACGACCATGTCGTCGATGCGGTCGGTGCCCAGGTAGCGGAGCGCATTGGTGCCGTAGGGGGCCGGCCGGGCCGCCTCACCGGTCCACGACGCGAGCATCGACGCCAACGGCGAGTCCGGTGGTCGGTAGAACGCGTCGGCCACGCCGACCCGCTCGATCTCGACCGGCAACGGGCACGCGTCGCGGGCGATCGCCTCGAGGCCCGCGGCGACCTCCTCGGCGTCCTCGCCGGGCGCGACCCGCCGACCGACCTCGAGGGTGCAGCGGTCGGGCACGATGTTGCTTCCCGAGCCACCCTCGATGGCGGTGACCGTCAACGTGCCGCCACCGACCTCGGTCGCCGGCGGCACGGTCAGCAGGCGCTCGTGCTCCGCCTCGTAGGCGAGCGCGATGCGCGCCGCGCCGACGACGGCGTTGCGGCCGAGCTCGGGCTTCGCGGTGTGGGCGGCCTCGCCGAGCACCGTGACCCGCAGGAGCACGCCGCCCTTGTGGCCGTGGACCGGTGCGCAGTCGGTCGGCTCGGCCACGATCAGCTCGTCGATCCGCAGGTCGCGGGCGTCGAGCCACTCGCGCAGCATCGTCGCGCCCAACATCCCGCCGGCCTCCTCGGCGATCGTCCCGGCCACCAGCAGGTTGTGGGCGGGTCGCAGGCCCCGCCGGCGCAGGTCGTCAACGACCGCGAGCAACGTGGCCAGCCCGCCCTTGGTGTCGACCGAGCCGCGCCCGTGGACCCGGCCGTTCGTGACGTGGGCGTCGAACGGGTCGCCGTCGCAGTGCTCGACGCCGACCGTGTCGAGGTGGGCGTCGAAGCCGATCCAGCGGTCCGACGCCTCGTTGCGCCAGATCGCGTACACGTTGAGCCGGCCGGTTGGCCCCTCGTCGAGGTGGGTCTCGTCGGCGCCCAGGTCCGCGCACCACGCGGCGGTGGCACGGGCGAGCGCACCCTCCCCCGGCGTGCCGGCCCGCGGGCCCGCCTGGAGAGGGTTGACGCTGGGGATCGCGACGAGGCGCGCCACCCATGCGGTCAGGAGCTCGGGCTCGATTCCCGCGGACGCGACGCTCATCGGTGTTCCTCGCTCGACGATCGGCTCGGCGCTGTGGAGCACCAAGTCTCGCATGCCGTCCGTCCGGTGCCCGGATCGACGACGCGCCCGGCGCGCGTGACGAGGACGAAGCCGCGAGGAGGAACGCGGAGGGAAGGTCGAGGGGAGCCTCGGGGACCTGCCGGTTCGGTTGTGGGGGGCCTGGAGGGTGCGACCGCCCGCAGCGGTCGGTTCAGGTGCCCGGGCTCAGCGCCCGAGAGATGCCCGGCGTAGCCGCCGGCGTCCGCCGGCCGCGGTCACCAGGCTGGTGAGCAGATCGATCAGGGCACGCAGCCCGTCGCGGACCGACTCGCGATGGCGGGCGTCGCCCGCCATCATCGGGATCCGCTCGTCGAGCGACAGGGCCTCGCGGATGTCGGACAGGTCGTGGGCAACCGACCCGTCGAAGTGGTTCACGAACGTGACGAACGGGATGTCCCGTTCCTCGAAGAAGTCGATCGCCGAGAACGAGTCCGCGATGCGCCGCGTGTCGATCAGCACGATGGCGCCGAGCGCGCCCTCGGCCAGGTCCTCCCACAGGAAGCGGAAGCGGTCCTGGCCCGGTGTGCCGAACAGGTACAGCACGAGCGACTCGTCGATCGTGATGCGGCCGAAGTCCATGGCCACCGTCGTGCCCGACTTCGTCGCCACGTTGGTCGTGTCGTCGATGCCGATCGACGCCGACGTCAGGTGCTCCTCGGTGCGCAGCGGCGGGATCTCGGAGACGGCGCCGACGAAGGTCGTCTTGCCGACCCCGAACCCGCCGGCCACGAGGATCTTGGCCGACCTCGCGCTGGTCGTGGGTCGCCCCGGGTTCGGTGCGGCCCTCGGTGCCGGCGCGACGGGCGCGGCTCGTGGCGCCCGGCCCGGGTAGGAGGAATAGTGGTCGCTCATAGCTCTGCCACAGCTCTCCGAATACGATCGAGCAGGTCGAGGTCGATCTCCGCGACGACCTCCTGGGGTTCGATGAGTCCGTCGGCGACCATGTCACCGACGAGCACTTGGACGGCTCGTGTCGGCAGCCTGAGCTCTGCTGCGAGCTCGGCGATCGACAAGGGGTCGTCCGTGCACAGCTCGACGATCCGCTGCTGCTCGAACGCCAGCTTGCCCGCGACCGGCATCCGTTCCGGGGTGGCGACCAGCGTCTCGGGTGGGAGCTCCTCACCCCGGGAGCGGGTACGCCCACGCGTGACGACGAACGGCCGGACCACCTCCTGTCGCCGCTGCTCGTCGCCCGTTTCGCTCATGCGGTGACGGCGTTCTTGAGCTGGTCGATCAGCTCGGGGGACAGGACCTGGCCGACGCGCTCGATGAAGAGCGTCATCTCGTAGCCGACCTGGCCGAGGTCAGCGCCCCTGGCCGTCACCAGGGCGAGCGTCGCCCGCTCGTTGATGCGGGCGACCAGCAGGTAGCCGCCGCGCATCTCCACGACCTGGCGGATGACCGGCTCCATGTTGAAGCACTCGGCCGCGCCCAGCGTGAGGGAGGCGAGCCCGGCCGTGATGGCCGAGAACCGCTCGCCGGTGACCCGGTCGACGCCGTCGCTCGAGGCCAGGTGCAGTCCGTCCGAGGAGACGGCGAGCACGTGGGCCACACCTGGGGTCTCCGCCGCGAATCGCCGAAGCAGCCATTCGACATCGGCGGCGGGTTGCACGTTGCTCATCGGTGGTTCTCCTCACCTCCGTCGGACCAATGCCCGCCCGCCCTCGCGACCCCGGCCTGGAAGCTGCCGAGGGCAGACCGGACCTCTTCTGGGGACTGCGTGGGGGGCGTCCAGTCGGGTGAGCCCTTGGGCTCGCCCGACCGCTCGCCGCTGCGCGGCTTGGGGGTTCTCTTCGGGAAGCCCGCAGCGGTGATCGGCTGGGCGTCCGCCTCGGACGGCGTCGTGTCGCGCTGCATGGGGGCACCCTGTGGCTCGTGGGCGGGCTGGGCCGCTGACCGGCGGGGAAGTGCCTCCGGGCCGGGCTGGTGCGACATCGCGTCCGGGACCGGCGCCCGGGCGGGCGACACCGAGTCGCGGCCGCCGAGGCCCGAGCCGTAGCGGCGGTGCCCTCGTGCGTGCGGATCGCGCTCGGGGACGGCCGGACGGGCCTCCCGCTGGCCGTCGTGGCCGTTGGCCACCGGCTGCGCCGCGGGGCGCTCGGAGCGACGGCGCTGCGGCATCGGTGCGGCCTCACGGGGATCGCCGTGGTGGCCGCCGGCACCGTTGCCGTTCTCGAGCGGTGTGACCGGCCGGCGTGGCAGCCGGGCGGGTGCCTGCTCGTGGATGTCGTAGGGGTCGTGGTGGGCGACCGGCTGGGCCTCGCGAGCCGGCATCCCGTTGTGGTCGTAGCCCTCCGGTGCCCACTGCTCGGCGCCGCGTGCCGGCGGTTCCGCCCAGCGGTCGTCCATGCCGTTGGTCGGCGCGTCGTGCCGGGCGACCGGCTCGGGAGCGGCGTAGGGGTCGGGGGCCGCGTACGGGTCCGGTGCCGGGTACTGGTCCGGGGCGCCGCGGTGGTCCGCCGGGGCGTAGTGGTCGGGCGCCGCGTACTGGTCGGGTGCGTACGGGTCGGCCGAGTCGCCGTAGGGGTCGGGCTCGGCCGGCCGGCGCTCGCGCTCGAACGGCGCGTCGGACGCATCGGTGCGATGGGTCGACGGCTGGTGCTCGTTGTACCCGTTGGACGGGCCCTGGGCCGAGTAGGCGTCGGGCGCCGGCTCGTACAGGTCCTCGTCCGCCAGGGCCGTGACCTCGATCTCGCCCGGTTCGCCGTTGGAGGCACCGGCCGGCAGCTCGGCCGCCGGCTCGAGGTAGGCGTCATCCGCGGAGCGGTCGACGTAGTCGATGTCGTTGCCGGTGACGCCGTTGCCGCCGGCGTCGAGGGCTCCGGCGGCCGGCCGGTCGCCGAAGCGGATGGCCGGGGCCGTCCCGGACTCGACCTCGCCGCCGACGAGGATCCCGGGCGGGAAGGTGATCTTGGCGGTGATGCCGCCGTAGACGCTCTCGAACAGGCCGACCTGGACCTGGTGGCGGGCCGCGAGCGAACCGACCACGTAGAGGCCGAGGTACCGGGTCGGGGCGTCGGTGAGGCGGACCGTACCGGTGATGCGTCGGTTGGCCTCGGCGAGCTGCTCGTCGTCCATGCCGACGCCGTGGTCGGTGATGACGATCATGAAGCCCTCGTGGCTCTCGCGGGCCACGACCTCGACCGGAGCGGTCGGGGGCGAGAACCGGAGCGCGTTCTCCACGAGCTCGGCCACGAGGTGGATGAGGTCGGCGGCCACGTCGCCTCGGACGGCCACCTCCTGCGGGGTCCAGATCTCGACCCGCTCGAACTCCTCGACCTCCGCCAGGGCGGCACGGACGACGTCGCCGATCGGCACCGGCTCGTCCCAGCGGCGCGGGGTGATGGCGCCGGCGAGGACGAGGAGGGACTCGGCGTTTCGCCTCATGCGGGTGGCGAGGTGGTCGAGGCGGTAGAGACCGGCGAGCGTGTCCGGGTCCTGCTCGTCCCGCTCCAGGTCGGAGATCACGTTGAGCTGGCGGTCGAGGAGGGTCTGGTTGCGGCGACCGAGGTTGACGAACGTCTCGGACAGTCGCCCTCGGGCCTGGGCCTCCTCGCCGGCGAGGCGCAGCGCCGTCGAGTGCATCAGGTTGAACGCCTCGACCAGCTGCCCGACCTCGTCGTCGGTGTCGGCCGCGATCGGGTCGGGGGTCGTGATGACCTCGACCTCGGGGTTGTCCTCGTCGACCGTCTGCAGGCGCTGCACCGTGTTGGGCAGGTCCTCGGTGGCGATGCGGCGGGTGGCGTCGGTGAGCGCACTGAGCGGACGCCGGACGCTCGAGTACAGGTAGACACCGGACACGATGGCGGCGGCGGCGATGGCCGCGGCCGCGGTCAGGAAGATGAGCTGGTTGCGTCGGGCCGCGTTGGCCGATGCCTCCGCGCTGTCCTGGGCATCAGTGAGGAGGAAGCGCGCGAACTGGTCGTACAGCTCCTGGAGCTCGACGTACGGCCTCTGGATGTCGTCGGCGATGTCGAACTGGCCGAGCGCGGCGAGGGCGAGCTCGTAGTCCTCCCGGGCGTCCTGGGCGTCCTCCACCTGCTCGTCGGTCGGATCGGACTCCTCGGCGAGCGCCTCGGTGGTCTGGCGGCGGAGGCCGGCGGCGACCACCACCGAGGTGGTGCGCTGGCTGGCCAGCGAGACGGCGGCCGCGAACTCCGTGTCGGCGATCTGGGCGGCGAGCGACTCCTGGTCGCCCAGGGTGAACCGTTGCAGCTGGGTGCGGCTCACGGCCGTGTCGGCCACGGCCTCGGAGAAGACCTGCACCTGGTTGCTCGGCGGCTCGTAGTCCTCTCCGATCCTGTCGAAGAAGACGAAGCCGACCGCCATGTCGACCACCGCCACGTACTCACGGGCGAGGTTGGAGCCGTGCTGGCGGACGGCGTGGGCCTCGCGCAGCTGGCTGAGCAGGTCGGCGTCGTCGATGTCGGCCGCGTCCGGGAAGGTGAGCGTGAGGAGCGCGTTCTCGAGCGCGGCGTAGGTGGCGACCGACTCGCCGGCGGGTGTCTCGCTGAGGAGCCGCAGGTCGTCCTGATCGGCGACGCCGAAGGCCTCCTCGTCCGCGAGGAAGGAGTTGAACTGGTTCTGCGACAGGCCGATGCGCTGGAGGTTGCGGCCGGCCGCGACTCGGGCGCTGGCGAGGCCGGCCCGGAGCTCGTCCGCCAGGTTGGCGTCGGCCCGGGTCTCCAGGTACGCGTTCAGGAACTGGTCGGTGAGCCCGCGGGCCGACTCGAGCTCGGCCTCGGTGGCGCCCTGCTCGAAGAGCAGGTTGCGCTCGTTCTGGACGGCGTCCACCACCGTCAGTCCCTCGAGGACGTCGATGGCGGCGGACCGGCCGGACGATGCCGCCGCCGCCTCCCGTTGCGCATAGATCACACCGACCGCCGCACCGACCAACAACGCGATCAGTGGCACGGCGACCAGCGCCATGAGCTTGCTTCGAAGGGTTACCCGCCGCAGCACCGAAGCGCCTCCCGTAGCGCACAGACGAGACCTGCGCTGCAAGCCGCCGCCCGCAGGTCTACTTCGCCGTCAGGCTACGTCCCCTACCGCAACGCAGCACCGGAAACAGTATGCCAAGAGTTGGTGAGGAACCATTGCGGAGGTTCGGACCAACCGCGGAGCGTGGACGTCGGAGGCGCCGCGATGGGGCGGAACCGCTGGTTGCGGGCCTGCCGCCCGCGCGGCCGGCCACGGTGGGGCACCACGTGCCGCCTTCCCTTCCGCCGATTCTACGGCCTGTCAGAGATCGGGGTGGCTCCCGTCCCGCGTCTTTCTGTCGCCTCCGTCACAACGTTCGTTCACCCGAGGGTCGTCCCCGGTCCTGGGCTGTCACCGGCGCCCGGTACGCTCCGGCCATGGCAGCGCGGCGACCCGGCAACCGGAGCGCCCGCCGCGCGCCCTCCGCGACCGACGGGGCCGAGGGGGTCGTCGCGGCCGAGGTCCTGCCGTGACCGCCGGCGGCGCCACGCCGGGCCGGTCGGTGCGCCACCCGGCCGACGTCCGGGTGCGGGTCGTGCGCGAGCAGGCCGACCTCGACCCGTTCGCCGCCGCGCTGCGCGGCGCGGCCCGCCTGGCGATCGACACCGAGACGTGCATGCGCACCGACGGGACCATCGGGCCGATGCGGGTCCTGTCGGCCGCGGCGCGCGACGCGTCGGGCGCGGAGTCCGCCTGGGTGGTCGACGTGCGCGACCTCGATGCCCGCCTGCTCGCCCCCGTCCTCGACGGGGTCCTCGCCGACGCGTGGAACGCCGACTTCGACGCCCGCGTCACCGACACGGCGGTCTTCGCCCCGGTCGGTGCCGGTCGGGCGGCCGGCATCCGTTGGTGGGACGCCCAGCTCGCCGATGCGCTGCTCCACTCGGGCAAGGCCGGGTTCGGCTGGTACCACGGGCTGGCCTGGGCGACCGAGCGGTACCTGGGGGTCCACGCCGAGGGGAAGGGCACGACCCAGACGTCGTTCGGCCCCGACGCCGACCTGACCGACGTCCAGGTCGCCTACGCGGCCGCCGACGCCGTCGAGACGCTGTGGGTGGCCGACGAGCTGCGCCACCGCCTCGCGGAGGCCGGCCTCGAGCGGGCCGCGGCGCTCGAGATGGGGGCGCGACCGCTGCTCGACCACATGGAGCGCCACGGCCTCCCCCTCGACGTCGACGGGTTCCGCCGTTACCTCGACGAGCAGGTGGCGGCGCGGGACGGGGCGGTCGCCCGCCTGGCCGACCTCACCGGTGGCGGGCAGGCGAACCTGTTCGACGACGCCGTCGAACCGTCGTGGAACCCGGCGTCGGAGACCCAGGCGAAGGACGCGCTCAACCGGTTCTCACCCGACGAGGTGCGGGCATGGGCGGCCCGCGAGCTGGGCGCGGCGCGCCTGCTCGACGACACCGACCGGCTCGATCACGCGACGTTGGCCGCCATCGGCGGGCCGGTCGCCGAGGGGCTCCTCGACTACCGGAACCACGCCAAGCTCGTCGGCACCTACGGGGAGAACCTGCTCGAGCTCCTCGGGCCCGACGACCGCTTCCACCCCCAGTACGTGCAGGTCGTGGGGGCCAACACGGGCCGGTTGGCGTCGCGCCGCCCGAACGCCCAGAACCTCGCCCCCCAGCTCGGCTCGCACATCCGCCCCCGGTCCACCGAGCGGGTGTTCGTGCACGCCGACCTCTCCCAGGCCGAGCTGCGCTGGCTCGCCCAGGTGTCGGGCGACGACGCCATGCGGGCCGCGTTCGCCGCCGGCCAGGACATCCACGTCGCCACGGCCGAGCGGATGTTCGGCGTGCGTCTCGGCGCCGCGCCCGCCGAGCCGTCGGCCCGGGCGGAGTGGTCGTCGCTGCGGTCGCGGGCCAAGACGATCAACTTCGGGATCGTGTACGGCCTCGGCGCCCGGGCGCTGGCGCGGGGGCTCACGCAGGCCGACATCGCCACCACCGTCGAGGAGGCGCAGTCGTTGCTCGCGTCGTACCTGGGCGCGTACCCCGGTGTGGCCGACTGGCTCGAGCGCCAGGACGCGATCGTCGACGCGGTGCGAGCGGACCACGAGCCCGTGGCCTGGGAGAGGACCCTCGAGCTGGCGGCCGCCCACCCGGCCGTGCAGGCGGCCCGCCGCGGGTTCCGCGACGACCGCGAGCGGTGGCCCACGGCGGAGGAGATCGCCGAGCACCTCCGCGCCGAGGCGACCGGCGACGGCCCGTCGGGGCTGTACCGCGTCTCCGGCGGTGGCGCCGACGGCGGCGGGGCGGGCGGGTCGGGCCGCGGCGTGGACGCGCTCGTCGAGCGGATCCGCTGGGTGCAGCGCTACGAGGACGCGGTGGTGCTCCTCGACGGGGACCGGCCGCTCAGCTGGACGGCCCGCACGATCGCCGGCCGCCGGCGCATCTTCGACGTCCGGGCCGACGGTGTGCTCGGGGTCGCCGCGGTGCGGGCGGCGGCGTCCACGAAGCCCGAGCCGACCCGTCAGCGGGCCGCGTTCGCCCGGGCCCACCAGCTCACCCTCGCCGCCGACGGCGGCGGTCCGCTCGCGGAGCCCCGCCTGCAGCGCATCTTCGAGGACCGGTCGCTGCGGCGGGCGTGGATCACCCACCTGCGCGAGACGATGGGCCCGTCCGCGGTCGACCGGCTGCTCGACCGCGCTCTCGACGACCGGCTCGCGGCCATGGTCAACGCCCACCGGAACGCGCCGATCCAGGGCGGCGTCGCCGACGCCATGCTCGCCGCCTACGGCCGCCTGTGGGGCGAGATCGCCGCCGACGAGTCGATCTGGCCGGTGCAGACGGTCCACGACTCGCTCGTCGTCGAGTGCGACCGGGCCGACGCCCACCGGGTCGGTGCCGTGCTCCGCAGCGTCATGGCCGGTGCGTTCGAGGACCTGTGCCCCGACGTCCCCGCCGTCGTCGACGTCGACGTGCGCACGACCCTCTCCGACGACGACGTCATCGCCGAGCTCTGACGAGCTCGGGCGGAGGGCGTGGTCCGCCTGCGGCGTCTGGCTCTCGCTTCGCTCGACCTTTCTGTTCCGTCCGATCAGGCCTCGCTGCGCTCGGCGATCGGACGGCGTGCGACCGGCGCCTCGGATGTTGCCTGGCGGGACACGGCCGGTTCGGCGGGATCCCGCAAGATCCGGTCGGCGGTCGCACGACGGCTGAGCCGTCAGCGCGAGCCGCTCGGTGGTGGCTCCGTGGCGCCAGCGGTCACGAGAAGATCAGCCGGCGGGGACGGCCTCGGGGATGTGCGGGCCCATGAGGTCGGCCATGTTGCGGGCGTAGAAGCGGTCGATCTCGTCGTCGGACCGTCCGATCAGGGCGTCGTCGAACCGCTTCAGCGGGTTCCGGCCGCCCTCCACGTGGGGGTAGTCGGAGGAGAACAGGCACACCTCGGGCCCGGTGTTGGCGATGATCCAGCCGGTGTCCTCGTGGGGGTAGGGCGTGACCCGCACCTGGCGGCGGACGATCTCGCTCGGCGCGGCCGACAGGTTCTGCAGCCGTTCCTCGTTGCGCATGAACGCCCGGTACGACGAGTCGAGGTAGCGCATCCAGCCCGGCACCCACGACGCGCCCTGCTCGATGATGCCGATGCGCAGGCCCGGGTGCCGGTCGAGCACGCCGTCGAGGATCATCGTGCCGACCGTCTGCATCACCGGGTACGGGATGGCCAGGTAGTCGACCGAGCGGAAGTTCTCGGCGCCGCCGTGGAAGTCGGGCACGGCGGGCAGGCCGTTGCGGAAGTACATCGGGTCGAGCAGTCGGCCGCCGCCGCCGACGTGGAACACGACCGGTACCCGCGCCTCGGCCGCCTGCGCCCACACCCGGTCGAGGCCGACGTGGCTGGGCGAGTGGTTCGCCGGGCACGACGACGCCACGAGCAGGGCCTGGCAGCCCATCTCGATCGCTCGTCCGGCCTGGTCGGCGGCCCGGTCGAAGTCGGCCAGCGCCACGTAGCCGACGGCCAGCAGCCGGGGGTCGACCTCGCAGAACTCGGTCATGCCCCGGTTGTGCGCGTCGGCGAGGGCGTAGGCGAGGTCGAGGTCGTCGCCGTGCTCGGCCGACTCCAGCAGCGATGAGCTGAACGTGTTGAACACGAGCTGGCTGGCGAAGCCGAGCTGGTCGAGCGCCTCGGAGCGGTGGTCGCGCTCGAACGAGCCGACGGCGTAGTAGTTCTTGCGCAGGGTGACCTGGTCCTCCGCGGCGCGGTAGTCCGGGTCGAGGTGGAGCGGGCACGTGGCGCTGGCCCAGTCGGTGCGCTCGCCGTCCTCGCCGATCGACCCGCCGGTCCGGAACGGGCTGACCCGGTCCCGGAAGCGGGCCTCCAGGCGGTCCCGCAGCCAGTCCGCGGTCTCCATGATGTGTGAGTCGGCGTCGTGATAGACGCGTCCGGTGGCGTACGGCACGGTCGGATCCCCCCGGTTCGAGCTGTCCCCACGGCCAACGTAGTTCGGCACCGTCGATCGGGACCCAACTCGTTGGCGATGTGTCACCCTGCCGGGCGTGTCCTCCACGATCTAGGGTCCGCGTCCATGACCACCACGCTCGTCACCGGCGCGAACTCGGGGATCGGACGGGCGACGGCGCTCGAGTTGGCCGGGCAGGGCCACGACGTCTTCGCCTCGATGCGCAACACCGACAAGGCGGCCAAGTTGTTGGAGCTGGCCTCGGCGGCCGGGGTGCGCGTGGAGGTCGTGCAGCTCGACGTCAGCGACGACGCCAGTGTCCGGGACGGGGTCGCCTCGGTCCTGGAGAGGGCTGGCTCGATCGACGTGCTCGTCAACAACGCCGGCGTCGGCTACAACGCCGTGACGGAGGACCTCGACCTCGATCGGACCCGCGAGGTGTTCGAGGTCAACTTCTTCGGTCTCATCCGTTGTGCGCAGGCGGTCCTGCCGCAGATGCGGGAGCGCGGTTCGGGCCACATCGTGAACGTCACGTCCATCACGGGGAAGATCGCCGCGCTGGCCCAGACGGCGTACTCCTCCTCCAAGTGGGCGGCGGAGTGCGCGAGCGAGGCGCTGGCCCAGGAGCTGGCGCCGTTCGGGATCCGGGTGTCGATCATCGAGCCCGGCGTGACCCGCACCGCCATCCTCCCGAAGAACTCCGACAGCCCCGGCGACAGCGCCTACGACATGGCGTACCGGCGACTCTTCTCGTTCTACGCGGCCGGGATCGCGGCCAACGTGCAGCCCGATGTCGTCGCCCGGACGATCCACGAGGCCATCACCGACCCGACGCCCCGGCTGCGCTACACCTGTGCGTGGGGCGGCGACACGATCCCCGAAGGTCGGGAGCGGATGAGCGACGAGGAGTGGGTAGCGCTCGGTGCGATCACCGACGACGCCACCTACGCCAAGGAGTTCTCGTCCCACTTCGGGGTCGACGTGACGCCGTTCGTCGAGGGCTGACCGCCCGCCGCCGATTCCCCCAACGTCGGCCTACAGCCGGGACCGCCCGCCGGTCGTAGGTGCGGATGGCAGGGTGCTCCTGCCCCGGTGCGTTCGAGCCGACCGGCGGAACGGGTCGGCGTGGAGAAGGAGTGACCACCCGTGGGCGATGACGAGATGTCAGACAGCGTGCACCGGGTGCGGGCCGCGACCGTGCGCCTCGGAGATCCCACGGACCGCGACCGGATTGGTGAGGGCGAGGTCCCGGTCGGCACGTGGCTGCGGGGCTGGCTCAGCGGCCAGGTGGCCATCGTCCGGGCGACCGTGCGGGACCACATCGAGGGAGCCTCCGCGCCCGACGGCCTCTACGAGCGCGCCGAGCGCCAGGCGCCGTACTTCGCCCGTCGCGTTGCCGCACTGCGCCGCGACGAGGGCGAGCTGCGCCTGTTCCTCGACCTGGTCGACGCCGAGCTCGCCCACCCCGGTTTCGCCGACGAGCCCAACCGGGCCCGGGCGACCCTCCACCTGGCCCGTGCCGCGGCCGATCACCTGGAACGGCTCACGGCATCGGCCATGGAACTGGCCCAGGACGTCGCCCCACCGGGGGGCAACCGGCCCGACCCGCCGTTCGGCCCCTGAGGCCGCGCGCCCACCGGTACCCCGGCGGGCGCGGACGGCGTCAGCAGCCGAGGTCGCCCAACGCCCGATCGACCCCGACGGCGTACGACGCGCCGAACAGCGCGACGTGGACGAGCAGCGGGTGGAGCTGGTGGAGCGGCACCCGGCCCTCGGCACCGTCGGCCAGCGGCCACGCCTCCTCGTAGGCCGAGAACACCCGGGGCCCGTACCCGCCGAAGAGCGCCATCATGGCCAGGTCGGTCTCCCGGTGCCCACCGTGGGCGGCCGGGTCGATCAGCATCGGCGCACCGTCGTCGGCGACCATCCGGTTGCCGGCCCACAGGTCGCCGTGGATCCGCGCCGGGGGCTCCGGCGGTCCGGCCCGGTCGTCGATCACCTTCTCGAGCCGGTCGAGCCGATCGAGGACGGACCCGTCGCAGGCCCCGCGCTCGACGCCGAGGCGGGCGTAGGGGCGCAGCCGCCGCTCGACCCACCACGGCCCCCACTCGTCGGCGGGGGTGTTGTCGAGCGGCAGCGAGCCGATGAAGCCGGGCCGGTCCCAGCCGAACGCCGCGGCACCCGCCCGGTGGAGCGCGGCGAGGCCGCGCCCGAGCCGCTCGTCGTGGTCGGGGGCGGGAGGGCCGCCGTGGACGAAGGTGAGCGCCAGGCCGTCGGCGGCGACGGCGACGACCTCGGCGACGGCGATCGCGCCGGGCTCCGCGAGCCACGCCAGCCCCGCGGCCTCGGCGGCGAAGAAGTCCGCCGGTGCGCCCTCCAGCGTCTTCACGAAGACCGTCCGGCCGTCGGCCAGGTCCACTCGTCGCGCGGCGGCGATGTCGCCGCCCGAGACCACCCGTGCCGAGACGGCCTCGGCGCCGAGCTCGCCGGCGAGGCCAGGGGGGAGCGCCGCGCTCACGTCTCGAGTCGGTCGGACAGCTCCGCCAGCAGCCCTCGGCAGGCGGCGTCCACCATGTCGAACACGTCGACGAAGCCCCGGTCGCCGCCGTAGTACGGGTCGGGCACCTCGGCACCGGGCGCGGCGGCCGGGTCGAACTCGCGCAGCATGCGGACCCGTGACGCCGCCTCCTCGTCGGGCGCCATCGCCAGCATGTTGCGGCGGTTCTGGCCGTCCATGGCGACGAGCAGGTCGAACCGGGAGAAGTCGTCGACCTCGAGCTGGCGGGCCCGGCCGTCCATCGTGATGCCGCGGCGGGCGGCCTCCTCGGCGGCGCGGGCATCCGACGGCTCGCCGACGTGCCAGCCCCCGGTGCCGGCGCTGTCGATCTCGAACCGGTCGCCGAGGCCGGCGTCGGCGACGAGGTGTCGCATCACCGCCTCGGCCGTCGGTGATCGGCAGATGTTGCCGAGGCACACGAAGCAGACCGAGACCCGATCGTCACGAGCGTCCATGGGGGTGCATCTTCGCGAACGACCGCCCACCGCGGTTGTCCGAGCCCCCGGTACCGCGGCGGGACCGGTCGATGTCACCGCTCGCGCCAGCGGCGGTAGAGGGCCTGTCCGCCGCGGAAGAACCCGAACCAGCACACGACCGCCCACATCGCGACCGCGGCCGGGACGGTCAGCCACGGTCCGACGTCCACGTTCCACGGGGGCAGCCTGCTCCACGCGGCGATCTCGGGGACGAAGAGCACGGCGACGCCGACGAGCACCCAGTACGGCTCGACCCGGTGGGCGATGCGCTCGCGGGCCCCGCCGTGCAGGCGCCAGCGCACCCCCGTCATCCACGGCAGCAGCAGCACGGCGAACCCGACCGTGTACGCCAGCGCGTCGCGCAGCGACACCGTTGCCCGCAGGTACGGCGGCGCGGGCGCGCCGAGCCCGGCCAGGAACAGGAACGGGCCGAGGCCGATGCCCAGGGCCCAGAGCAGACGGCGACGGTTGGCGCCGTCGTCGCGCTGGTCGGCCCACTCGTCGGCGAACGCCCTCGGGTCGTCGCCCATGACCTCGTCGGGGTGGTGCCCGGCCGCGGCGGCGTCGCAGAGGTGGTCACGCAGCTCGTCGCGCATCTCCGCGGCCGTCCGCTCGTCGAGCATGCGCACGTCGACCCAGTACCGGTGGATGTCGTCGGCCAGCTCCGCGACCTCGACCGGGCAGTTCGGCACCACCCGCCGAGCGCGTCGCCCCGATGGCCGCGGGCTCATCGCCCGGCCCGCTTCCGGTGCCACCGCCGCAGGCGGGTCGCCCAGCCCCACCCGAAGGCGGCGAGGAGCATCGCCCGCCCGACGATGGTGATCGGGGCCGGGGCCGTGATCGCCCAGCCGTCGATGTCGAAGATCTCGATGAGGCCGAGCACGGCCACGGCCGAGACGAGCAGCAGCGCGGCGCTCGCCCGGGCGTGGTTGGTGGCGGTGAACGCGTTGCGCATCGCCGGTCGCAGCGGGGACGCCCACCCGCGCATCTCGACGGTCGCAAAGACGATCACCGGCAGCGAGAGCAGCCCGAAGGCGACGAGTGACACGTCCGGCTTCCAGGTGTCCTGATCGAGCGCGAACGCGTTGCACCAGAGGGGGAAGCTCACGACGAAGGCGCCGGCGACCTGCAGCGGTCGGCGCCACCACGGGACCGCCGGGCCCCGCGCCTGCGCCCAGGCGTCGGCGAAGCCGACCAGGTCGTCGCCGAGCACGGCGGCGGTCGTGTGCCCGTCGGCCCGGGCATCGGCGAGGTCGTCCGCCAGCTCGTCGCGCATGTCCGTTGCCGCCCGGAACGGCAGGTCGTGCACCGCGATCCAGTGATGCCGCATCGCGTCGAGCAACCCGTCGATGTCGACGTCGTAGCGCGCGTCGGTCGATCCGGTCACCCCGGCGTCGGAGGCGGCGCGGGTCATCGGGTGCTCCTCGCTCGGGATCGGCGGCGGAGGCCGCGGACGACCAGTGCGGCGAGGCCGCCGGCGTAGACGGCGGCGCTCGTGAGGCCGAACGCGGTCGGGACGGTGATGGCCCAGCCGTCGATCGGCAGGAGCGCCAGGGTCGCGAACCAGACGATCGCGGCGCCGATGAGGGTCAGGCCGGTCGCCCGGTAGTAGTTCGAGTACGTGAACGCCCGCCGCACCGCCGGTCGCAGCGGCGAGGTGATGCGGCTGCAGGTGAACGCGACCCACACCAGGAAGATGACGGCGAACCCCGCCAGCTCGAGCAGCGACACGGACGGCTGGAGCGTCCCTTCGGCCTGGGCCATCGCCCCGGTCCAGACGAACGGCCACAGCGCGAGCACGCCGGCGATCTCCAGGGGGCGGCGCCATCGGGGTGTGTCGCCTCGCTGGTCGGCCCAGTCGTCGGCGAAGGCGAGCAGGTCGTCGCCGACGACGTCGTCGATCGTGCGACCGTCGGCCCGGGCGTCGGCCAGGTGGTCGCGCAGCTCCTCGTGCATCTCGTCGGCCGCGGACGGGCGCAGCCCCCGGGCGAACACCCAGTGATGGCGGATGGCGGCGAGCAGGTCATCGACGTCGTTCTCGTGGGTGACGGTCCAGCCGGCGGGGGTCCTCGGCATCAGGTCACACCCCGTCGAGTACGGCGGCGACGTCGAGGGCGACCGACCGCCACGCCGCGGCGCCCTCGGTGAGGGCCTTGCGGCCGTCGTCGGTCAGCTCGTAGTACTTGCGGGCCGGTCCGCCGGGTGATGGTGCCCGGTAGCTGCGGAGCAGGCCCCGCTTCTCCAGCCGGGTGAGCAGCGGGTACACGGAGCCCTCGGCGACGAGCCCGAGGCCCCGCTCGGTGAGTGCGGCCACGAGCCCGTAGCCGTACATCGGTCGTTCGTTCAGGACGGCCATCACGCACAGGTCGAGCGCACCCTTCAGCACCTGGCTGCGTCGTTCGGCGGGAGCCGGCGGTCCGGCGTTCCTTCCCGCACTCATGCACTGCATGGTAGCCGTGCTCTCTTGCACTGCCAAGTAGTGCCCGGCGGGGATGCTCCCGTCCGCGGCGCGACCGGACCGGTACCGTCGGCGGCGTGCTGTCCTACCCGGTGAAGCCGATGAAGGCGGTGGCCGGTGAGCTGCCCGTTCCCGACGAGGGGTGGGCGTACGAGGTCAAGTGGGACGGCATGCGCATCGTCGCCTGGGTCGCCGACGGCTCGGTCCGCCTCCAGAGCACGAACCTGCGCGACGTGACGATCTCCTACCCCGAGCTCGCCGCCCTGGCCGAGGTGTTCGACGGCCGGCGTGTGGTGCTCGACGGCGAGGTGATCGCCCTCGACGAGCGCGGCGTCCCGTCGTTCAGTGCGCTCCAGCACCGCATGCACATCGGCGATGCCCGCACCGCGGCGATCCGGGCGTCGGAGCAGCCGATCAGCTACGCCGTGTTCGACCTGCTGTCCTACGACGGCAACGACGCCGTCGAGCTCGGCTACCTCGACCGCCGCCGGCTGCTCCGCCAGGTGATCGACGACACCGGCACGTGGCACGTTCCCGCCCACCACCTCGGCGGAGGGGCGGACCTGCTCGCTGCGGTCGACCGGCAGGGCCTCGAGGGCATCCTCGCCAAGCGGGTCGACAGCCGCTACCAGCCCGGCGCCCGCTCGTCCGCGTGGCGCAAGGTCAAGGTGCGGCGCCACCAGGAGATGGTGGTCGGCGGCTGGGCACCCGGCGAGGGTCGACGGGCCCGCACGCTCGGGGGCCTGCTCCTCGGCTGGTTCGACGCCGACGGTGCCCTTCACTTCTCGGGCCGGGTCGGCACCGGGTTCACCGACGCCGAGCTCGACCGCCTCGGCGGTGTCCTCGAACCGCTGGGGATCGACGAGTGCCCGTTCGCCGAGCGGCCGCCGTCCCGGTTCACCAAGGACGTGCGGTGGGTGCGGCCCGAGGTCGTGGTCGAGATCGCCTACGGGGAGTGGACCCCCGACAACCGCTTGCGCCACCCGAGCTACCTGGGCCAGCGCACCGACAAGGACCCCCGAGAGGTGGGACGCGAACCGTGACCGCCACGACAGAGACGAAGCTGCGGATCGTGCCCGAGGGGCCGTACTCCCTCGCCGCCGCGGTCGGGTTCCTCACCGGGTTCACGCCCGCCGACTACGGCCGCAACGGCGCCGCCGATGCCACCGACGACGCGCCGGTCCTGCGGCTGGCGCTCCCACTCGTCGACGACGAGGACACCTGCCCGGCCGTCGGCATCGCGGTCCGCGAGGACTGGGACGGGGCGATCGTGGCCGAAGCCGTTCACGCCGAGGCCGTCGATCCCGACCGCATCCGCGCCCACGCCGCGAGGATCCTGTCCCTCGACGTCGACGCCTCCGGGTTCGCCGACGCCGTCGCCGGCGACGCCGAGGCTGCCGGGCTCGTGTCCCGCTTCGCCGGCCTGCGACCGGTGTGCTTCAACTCGCCGTACGAAGCCGCCTGCTGGGCCGTGCTCAGCCAGCGCTCACGCCGGACCCAGGCCGCCGCGGCCCGTACCCGCCTGGCCCGCGCGCTCGGCACCAGCCACGACGTGGCCGGGGTGACCGTGGCCGCGTTCCCGGCGCCCGGGGTCCTGGCCGGTGCCGACGACCTCGCCGGTGTCGGCGTCGGCGGGGGAACGAAGCCGCAGCGACTGCGGGAGGTGGCGAACGCCGCGCTCGACGGTGCGCTCGACCCGGCGGCGCTGCGGGCGATGGACCCCGACGAGGGGCTGGCGCAGCTGATGTCGATTCCCGGCATCGGGCCGTTCTCGGCGGAGCTGATCCTGGTGCGGGGCGCCGGCCACCCCGACGTCTTTCCCGCCCACGAGCCCCGCCTCCGCCGGGCGATGGTCGCCGCCTACGGGATCGACGCCACCGACGCAGCCGGGCTGGCGCGCATCGCGGAGCGTTGGCGCCCGTTCCGCAGCTGGATCTCGTTCCTCTTCCGCAACCGCGCCGACGCCGACTCCTCCTGACCCGCAACCCGTTCTGGTCTACATGGGTCGGTTCGTGACCTGGGCCTTCTCGGCGGGGCGTGTAGGCCAGAACGGGTTGGTGGGGCGGGGGAGGATGCTCCTATGGGCGTCAAGTGGGTTGGTGGGTGGTGTTGAGGTCGGTCTTGATGGCTTGGTAGACGTCGCGGGCGATGGCGCGTTTGATGATGCGCATGGCGTCTTTGTTGGTCTTGC
>JAXHUH010000075.1:0-4979 GCA_034211175.1 Actinomycetota bacterium | reverse complement strand
CGGCGCGAGCGGCTCCGACCCCTACCCCACCGACGGCGGGGCCGATCGGGCCGGGGACGCGGAGCTCGAGGAGGTCGGCCCCCACCCCGAGCGCACGGGCCCCGAGGCCGGCGACGGGGCCCGCTGAACGGGTGGTCGCCGCGTCCGGGAGGAGCCTCGGGCGCAGGGGTACGCTCGCCCCGTGACCGACTACCGCCCGCCGCTCGACGACATCCGCTTCGTGCTCGACGAGGTCACCGACTACGGCCGACTCGCCGGGCTCGACACGTTCTCCCACGCCGATCTCGACACCGTCTCGGGTGTGCTCGAGGAGGCGGGGAGGTTCATGGCGGAGGTGGTCGCCCCGACCAACGTCGACGGGGACCGGCAGGGCGCGACGCGCAACGACGACGGCACCGTCGGCCTGCCCGCGTCCTTCGCCGACGCCTACGGCCGCTACGTCGAGGCGGGCTGGGGCGCGGTCGCCTTCCCGCCCTCCTACGGGGGCGGCGGGTTCCCGTGGGCTGTGGGCATCGCCCTCCAGGAGATGCTCACGTCGGCCAACATGGCCTTCTCGTTGTGCCCGCTGCTGACCCAGGGCGCGATCGACGCCCTCCTCCACCACGGCACCGAGGCCCAGCGCGAGCTGTACCTGCCCCGGATGACGACGGGGGAGTGGTCGGGGACCATGAACCTGACCGAGCCCGAGGCCGGCTCCGACGTGGGGGCGCTCACCACCCGGGCCGAGCGCCGCGACGACGGCTCCTACCGGATCACCGGCCAGAAGATCTACATCACCTTCGGCGAGCACGACCTCACGCCCCAGATCGTGCACCTCGTCCTCGCCCGCCTCCCCGATGCCCCTCCGGGGACCCGGGGGATCAGCCTGTTCGTCGTGCCCAAGTTCCTGCTCGACGAGGACGGTGAGCCGGGCGAGCGCAACGACGTCACCTGTGTGTCGATCGAGCACAAGCTCGGCATCCATGGCAGCCCGACGTGTGTGCTGTCCTTCGGCGACGGCGGCGAGGGCGCGGTCGGCTACCTGGTCGGCGAGGAGAACCAGGGCATGCGTTGCATGTTCACGATGATGAACAACGCCCGCCTGTCCGTGGGCCTGTCCGGCCTGGCCATCGGCGAGCGGGCGTTCCGCCAGGCCGCCGAGTTCGCGCAGGAGCGCCAGCAGGGCCGCGCGGTCGGCGCACCGGCGGGCACCTCCTCGCCGATCATCGACCACGCCGACGTCCGGCGCATGTTGATGACGATGAAGGCCCAGGTCGAGGGGCTGCGCTGCCTCATCTACGCCAACGCCGCGGCCATCGACCTCGCGGCCAACCACCCCGACCCGGCGGTGCGTGAGCGCAACGACGAGCTCGCCGCCATCTACACCCCGGTGTCGAAGGCGTTCGGCACCGACCTCGGCGTGGAGGTCGCGTCGACGGCGATGCAGGTCCACGGGGGGATGGGCTACGTCGAGGAGACCGGCGTCGCCCAGTACTACCGCGACATCCGCATCGCCCCGATCTACGAGGGCACCAACGGCATCCAGGCCGCCGACCTCGTGGGGCGCAAGCTCGCGCTGCGCGGCGGCGCCGCGGTGAAGGAGCTGCTGGCCGAGATCGCCGGCCTGGACACGGACCTCGCCGCCGCCGGCGACGACCTGGCCGCCATCCGGGCCGGGCTCGCCGACGCGGTCGAGGCGCTCGGTTCGGCGACCGACTGGATGTTGGCGCACGGCGCGGAGGACCCGAACGCCGCGCTCGCCGGGTCCGCCCCGTACCTGCGGATGTTCGGGCTGACGTTGTGCGGCTCGATGCTGGCCCGTTCGGCGCTGGCCGCGTCGAAGCGCCTCGGCGACGGCCGCGGGGACGCATCGTTCAACCGTGCGAAGATCGTGACGGCCCGCTTCCACGCCACCCGCCTGCTGCCCGAGGTCCGGGCGTTGGCCTCCGCGGCGACCAGCGGCGCCTCGGACCTCTTCGCCCTCACGCCCGAGCAGCTCTGACCGACCGGAACCGCTCCGGCCCACACCCCGGTGGGCCGCCGGGTCGCGATCCGAGCACCCGGAATGCCCACGACGACGAACAGGGTTGGCTCCCACGTGATCTTGTCCTCGATCCCCAGCCCCTCGTCGGGCAGCATCGAGATCGGCCCACTCCGCCTCACGGCCTACGGCCTGATGATCGCGCTGGGCGTGATCGCCGCGGTGTGGCTCGCCCGCAAGCGGTGGGCCCAGCGGGGCCGCGACCCCGAGGAGATCTCCTCGCTCGCGCTGTGGGCGGTGCCGGCCGGCCTGGTCGGCGCCCGCCTCTACCACGTCATCACCGACTGGCAGCGCTTCCGCGGCGAGTGGTTCGACGTGGTGAAGATCTGGGAGGGCGGCCTCGGCATCCCCGGCGGCATGGCCCTCGGGGTCGCGGTCGGCATCTGGTACGCCCGGCGCGAGCAGATGCCCCTCGGTCAGCTGCTCGACGCCGTGGCGCCCGCGCTGCCGCTGGCTCAGGCGATCGGCCGCTGGGGGAACTGGTGGAACCAGGAGATCTTCGGCGGGCCGACCGATCTGCCGTGGGCGGTCGAGATCGACGCGGCGCACGCCGCGGTCGCCGGCCAGGAGGCGGGCACGTTCCACCCGACGTTCCTCTACGAGAGCCTGTGGAACCTCGGGCTCGTCGGGGTGCTGCTCTGGGTGGACCGCCGGGGTTGGCTGCGCCCCGGGCGCCTCTTCGCCCTGTACGTGGCCGGCTACGGGCTCGGCCGCCTGATCATCGAGAGCGTCCGCATCGACCCGGCGAGCCTCGTCCTCGGCGTCCGGGTCAACATCTGGACCGCGGGCGCCGCACTGCTGATCGGCGGGTTCTTCGTGGCCACCGGCCTCCGCCGGGGTGACGAGCCGGTCGCCGCATCGCCGGGCGACGATGCCGACGCCGGCGACGGCACGGCGGAGGACGGCACTGCGGACGCCGACGCGTCGGTCGACGTCACGACGGTCGACCCGGCGCCGGCCGAGCGGACCGGAGGCGAAGGGCGCGCGTCCGCAGGCGCCGTGTGGGACGGCGGCGACGGCTCGTCCGTTGCGGAGAGCACCGCTGTCGACGAGACCGCGTCCTCGCCCGCCGACGACGCGGCCGTCGTGGCGGACGACGAGCCGGTCCCGGGCGGGGACGGATCACCCGCTACCGAGGACGGTGTCGCTCCAGGTGGGCCAGACCTCGGCGGCCCAGGGGCCGAAGGTGCGGTCGGTGAGGACGACGGCGGCGAGTCCGGCGACGGGGTCGACCCAGAGGAACGTGCCGGCTCGTCCGAAGTGACCGAACGTCCGCGCTGAGTTCCGGCTGCCCGTCCAGTGCGGGTGCTTGTCGCCGCGGATCTCGAGGCCGAGCCCCCACGGGTTCGGTTCCTGGCGCCCGAAGCCGGGGAGGACCCCGGCGAGGTCGGGCAGGAACGCCGTCGTGGCCATCTCGAGCGTCGCCGGTGCGACGAGCGTCGGCTCGAGGAGCTCGACCGCGAACCGGGCCAGGTCGTCGACGCACGAGTGGGCGCCGTGGGCGGGTGAGCCGTCGAGCGTGGTGGCGGTCATGGCGAGCGGCCCGGTGACCGCCTCGCGCAGGTAGGTGTCGAACGCGATGCCGGCCCGGGCGGCGACGAGCTCGCCGAGGATCTCGAACCCGGCGTTCGAGTAGATCCGGCGGGTCCCGACCTCGGCGACGGTCTCACGACGGTCGGGGTCGAGGCCGGAGGCGTGGGCGAGGAGGTGGGCCACCGTGGCCCCCTCGGGTGCGCCGAGCTCGACCGGGACCGGATCGTCCGACGCGATCGTCTCCTCCTCGATGGCGACGAGGCACGTGAACGCCGACAAGAGCTTCGTGACCGATGCCAGTTCGAAGCGTTGGTCAGTTGGTCCGACGGTAGCCTCGATGCCGGCGGACGAGACCACGACGGCGGACGCGTGCTCGACCGGCCACTGGCGGATCAGGGTGGACAAGGCGCTCGATTCGACCATCGGATTCCATTCTTGCTGGCCGGCTGGAGATCTGCCGATGACGCACCGTTTCTCTGACGGTCGTCTGTAGATTCACCCGAACAGCAGGACAGGCGGGCGGAGTATGTGGAAGCAAATGATGCGCCTCATCGGCGTGTGTGTCGCTCTCGTGGGCTTCGGGATCCTGAGTGTCGGGATGGGGGGCGTTGCCTCGGCTGACGTCGGGGTGCCACTTCCTCCGGTGTCCGAGGGCTACGAGAGCTATCCCCTCGGACTGGGCATCGTGCCGGCGGGTTGCGAGGCGCAGGGCTCGGACATCCTCGTCGGCGAGCAGTTCTCGGTCAACGGTGGCACGGCGGTCGACGACATGCGGTCGCTCAACGTGAGCGCCGGCGACCTGGTCACGATGACCTGGGACTCGTTGGCGCCGGGTTGTGAGGACGCGGTCGTGTCGCTGTCGCTCAAGGCGGCGACGAGCGGTGCGTTCGATCCCTCGTCCAACCAGTACGGCCTCGATTCGGTCTCGTGTGGTACGGGCATTCAGCCGTGCTCGCAGGTGGAGAACACGCTCTCGCTGACCGTGGGTGTGCCCGAGGCCATGAGCTGCTATCAGCTCGATGCGCACCTCGGTCCTGCACTCGCCGTGGTCGGCCCCGAGGGCTCCTATTACGGGATCCTCAACGGCGAGCACAACGTGCTGATCAGCGCGAAGAACACGGGTTTCGAGCCGTGTACACCGCCCGAATGCGTGGCCTACGGCTATACGGGTTCCGCGGTGGACATGTCGTCGGCCGAGCAGGGTTGCCTCGAGCGCTGTGAGCTGGACATGACGGCTGCGGCGGTGTGCGACGAGCTCCTCTCGCCCCCGCCGGCCGCACCGGCGACACCCACGGAACCGGCGACCCCGGCCGAGCCGGCCCCGCCGGCGGGTGGCAGCACCACGGGGCTGGGCCGCAACCCGGCCCCCCCGGCCACCCCGGCGACGCCGGCGACGCCGGTGTGGCCGGTGTGGCCGGGTTGCGGC